>CAYVVG010000026.1:17332-44075 GCA_964455285.1 uncultured Prolixibacteraceae bacterium | reverse complement strand
GGCGGTTCCCTCACGGCGCTGCCCATCATCGAGACCCAGGCGGGCGATGTATCCGCCTACATCCCCACCAACGTCATTTCGATCACCGACGGCCAGATCTTCCTCGAAACCGCACTCTTCAACGCAGGGATCCGCCCGGCCATCAATGTCGGGATCTCCGTGTCGCGCGTCGGGGGAAATGCCCAGATCAAATCGATGAAAAAAATTGCCGGCACCCTGAAACTCGACCAGGCGGAATACCGCGAACTCGAGGCCTTCTCGAAATTCGGATCCGATCTCGACGCGGCCACAAAAGCCGTGCTCGACAAGGGAGCCCGGAACGTGGAGATCCTCAAGCAGGCCCAATATTCGCCCATGCCGGTCGAAAAGCAGATCGCCATCATCTTCTGCGGGACCCGCGGCCTGCTGCGCAATGTCCCGGTGAGGAGCATCGGTAATTTTGAAGCCGAATTCCTGCACCACATGGAAGTGAATCACGCCGGAGTGCTGGCCAACCTCAAGGCAGGAAAACTGTCCGACGAGGACCTGAAGACGATGGAAAAAACGGCGCTGGACCTGGCCCGCAAGTACGAGGAAAAGAAATAACACCCCATGCCCGGACTCAAGGAAGTACGCACCCGGATCGTTTCGGTCAAATCGACCCAGCAGATCACCAACGCCATGAAAATGGTGGCGGCCTCGAAACTGCGCAGGGCCCAGACGGGGATCCTCAAACTTCGGCCTTACGCCGCCAAGTTGCGCGAGATCATGCAAAACCTCAGTGCCAGCATCGAAAACTCGCAGGAAAGCATCTATTCGGCCGAGCGGAAACCCGAAAAGATCCTGCTGGTGATCATTGCATCCAACCGGGGACTTTGCGGCGCGTTCAACTCCAACGTCATTAAAATGGCGGTGAACCGGATCCATGCCGATTATCATGCGCAGCACCAGGCCGGCCAGGTTGCCCTGATCACCATCGGGAGAAAAGCGACCGATTTCTTCCGCAAGCGGAAATTCAACGTCGTCGAATCCCACGACGAACTCTTCGACCGACTGACTTTCGCCAACGTTTCAGAACTGGCAGGAAAGCTGATGAAAGGATTTTCCGATCAGCAGTATGACCGCATCGATTTGATATACAATCAGTTCAAGAATGCCGCAGTGCAGCGGCTGATCGTCGAGCAATATCTTCCCGTCGCGCCCGGGGACAATAGTCAACAGTCGGCAGTCAACAACCCACAGTCGCCAGTCGCCAATCACCAGTCTAAGGGGAACAAGACGGAGGCTGACTATATTTTCGAACCCGATAAGGAGACAATTGTCCGCGAGCTGATTCCCAAAACGTTGCGGATCCAGCTCTTCAAAGCCGTGCTCGACTCCTATGCTTCCGAACAGGGGGCCCGGATGACGGCGATGCAGAAAGCCACGGAGAATGCCAAGGATCTGTTGCGCGAACTGAACATCTCGTATAACAAAGCCCGCCAGAATGCCATCACCAACGCCATCCTCGAAATCGTATCGGGAGCGGAAGCGTTGAAGGGATAAATAGCGAGGTAGCGAGGTAGCGAAATGGCGAAATGATTGCCTGAATTATCAAAAGGTTGTACTTTGATTTATTTAAAAATCGAACATCATGATCGCAAAGAACGTTGAAAAGGCAATAAACGAACAGATCAAACGCGAAGAACACTCATCGCGGATCTACCTGGCGATGGCCTCCTGGGCCGAACGCAACGGCTTCCCCGGGGCCGCCAACTGGCTCTACACCCAGACCGAGGAGGAGCGCATCCACATGCTTAAGCTGGTGCACTACCTGAACGACCGCGGGGGTACGGCCGTCATCCCGGCCCTGGAAGCCCCGGGCGCGAAATTCAAATCCCTGCCCGATGTTTTCCAGCAGGTGCTGAAGCACGAGGAATTCATCTCATCGTCGATCAACGAACTGTACGCCGTGTGCGTGAAGGAGAAAGATTATACTTCGGCCAACTACCTCCAGTGGTACATCACCGAGCAGATCGAGGAAGAGAGTACGGTACGCAGCATCCTCGACCAGATCAAGCTGGCCGGTGACGACCGCGGCGGACTCTTCATGATGGACAAGGAGTTTGCCGCCCTGGCTACCGCAAAAAGGGCAGCCCTGGCCCAGAGCGGGGGGGCTAACGCAATAACCTAGCCAGCCGGTCATACCACGGTTTCCCGTATTTCCTTACCAGCGCCTCTTCCAGGAACCGGTACAGGGGAAGGTCCAGTTTTTTTCCGTTTTCAACCGCATCGCTGCAGATGGGCCATTCGTGGTAATTGACCAGGTCGGTCCTACCGGCTTTTTTGATCCGCACCGGGTAGAGATGGCAGGACAGGGGCTTTGGAAACGGAATGGCCTTTTCCTGGTAGGCCTTTTCGATCGCGCACCGTGCAATCCCGTTTTCCGTAAAAACAAAGACGCACTCCCGGCCGCTGACGAGAGGGGTAACGAACTTACCCTCCGCATCATAGTCAAAAACCCCCATCTGTTCCACCTCTTCAATTCCGGCTGAAACCATGTAGGGCTTGATGCGGTCCATGTAATCCTCGAGCAGCGAGATCTCCTCCTCCTCCAGAGGAGCCCCGGCATCTCCTTCGATGCAGCAGGCCCCCTTGCATTTTTCAATGTCGCAGGCGAAGCTAACCTCTTTCAGGTCGTCGGAGATCAGGGAATTGAGCAGCTTTATCATATAGTGCTGGCAATGAAGGTAATGCAAACAATGCAGTCAATGCAAACAATGCAAACAATGCATTGAATGGGTGCATGCAAAGATGCGGTTTTTGGGAATATTTTTCGACACGGGTATCACTTTTTTGGTTTTTTCCGATTAAGCAGAAAAAATGAAAACCAATAATGTGATTTATAACAAGAGCCTCGATTTGGGTGCGGATATTATCAGGCTGCATCAATACCATCCTGAAAACAGTCTCGCGTTCAAGATAAAACACCCCTGTTCCAAAAACACGCCCCTGTTTGCATTGTTTGCATTGTTTGCATTGCCTGAATTCACTTCTGGTATTTCCAGTTCCTCACCTTTCCCTCCGCGATCCATTCGACTGCGGTGGCGATGCGTTTCTCCCTCGTAGCGTCTGTTTTAGCTTCGGTGATCCACAGGATGTACTCTTTTCGTTTGCCCGGGGTAAATGCGTCGAAGTGCTTCCGGGCCGCCGGGTTCCTGTCCAGGCCTTCGGCCAGGCCGGCTGGAACCCCCAGGGAATCAGGACCAGCCGCGGAGGGCCGGGAGGTGACGCGCTTCACTCCCCGGTCGTTCAATTCCCTTGCATGCTGCAGATATTCAAGCAAAACGATATCGGGAGGAAGGTCGGCCAGCGAACGGATCCGCCCGAAGTGTCCCATTGCTTTTTCTTCCCTTTCGCCGAGCAACCCATGCGGGTCGTTCATCTCCTTCGCCTTCCAGAAAGTAAAGGCGCAGTGTTCCTTGAATGCAGCCATGCTGGTGTACACTCCCTTGTAATCGAAATGCGGAAATCCCCACTTCAGTTTTTCTTCCGCTTCGGGACAGGCCCGGCGGACCAGGTCGCGGAGATGGGTGAGGATGGGACGGGCGAAGGCGGCGGAGCCTTCTATATATTGGTCAACAGGGTTCATTTTCATGGTAATATCATGTTTTTCCGCAAGAATACGGATTTTTCATGAAATTTGTACCGTTACCGCGGGAAATGAACCATGAGGAACATCTGTCTGATCGCTGTCGCCGTTGCAGCTTTCCTGGCTTCCTGCCAGGGAGGAGGAGAGCGTACGAATGACTTCAAAGGCAACGGTCCGGCCTGGCGAAGGGATACTGCGACAGTGAACCGGATCCTGGGTAAGCTCCCACGCAACCGGCTCGACAATCCCGACAGCCTTTTACAGGTGATCCTGAAGGCCGGTGCCCTTGCCAGGGGATGCGGCTACGCGGAAGGAGAAGCGACCGCTATCTTCGAACAGGGAAACCTTTTCTCCCTCCAGAACCGGTACAGGGAGGCCCTGGAAAAATATGGCGAAGCCCGGGAGATTGCCCGCCGGAATCATTTTAAACTTCTCGAAGCCAGGTGTCTGGAGCGGACAGCCAGCATCCGGATGAACGACGATAGTGACCTAGCGTTCAAACTCTACCTGGAGGCACTTCTGCTTTTCGAACAGGAACACGACAGTGCCGGCATTGTGAAGGTGTACAACATCCTGGGCGTGTACCAGACCGACAGTCACCGGTTTGACAGTGCGGAGCACTTTTTCACGGAAGCCATTCGGATCAATGAACGGGCGGGGAATCTCTATTACCTGATCGAGAACCGGGGGAACCTGGCCCGAATGTATCTGGAAAAGGGCGATTATGACAGGGCTGAAGATCTTTACCATGCCCTTGTCATTGAGCTGAGGAACATGAACGACAGCATGGCACTTCAGATCATTTATTTCCAGCTCGCCATGCTGAACAGGGAAAAAGGGAACGACGATTCGGCCATGGTTTTCCTCGACCGGGCCATTGAAATCGCCGGGCCGGTGGGGGATACGGTGCTGCTTGCCACCCTTTGCGGGTTTAAAGGCGAGCTGCTGCTGAAGCAGGGGGCGAACGAATCGGCTGCCGGATGGCTGAACAGATCCGTCACCATGGCCCGGGCCATCGATGATATAGAGACAGAGGCCGAAGCGCTGAAATTCCTTGCACAGGCCGATTCCATAGCAGGCAATTACCGGGCAGAACTGATCAAACGAAAAGCCATTGCCGCGCTGAAAGACTCCATGGTCAACCGAAGGCTTCGCAGCGACATGATGCAATCGGACCTTCAATACCAGAACGAAAAGAAAAAATGGATCATCGACCAGCAACAGACCCGGCTAACCTCTGAAACAAGAATAAAACGGTTGTTCATTTCCCTGTTTGTCATGTCGGTGATCCTGATCGGTCTTTTGATCACCGTATTGTTCCTGCAGCGCCGGAACCTTCGCAACAGCAGACAACTTACCGAGAAGATCCGGCAAATCAAGGACCTGGAGATCGGGACCATGAAAAAAGACCAGGAAATCGACCGGCTGCGGATCGAGAATATGGCCGGTGAACTTCGGCACAAAGAACGGGAACTCCTGGTGCATGTAATGAACGTGGAACAGAAAAACGAACTCCTGACCGACATCGGGAAAAGGATCCGGGAGGCGTTCAGCCGCCGTGCCGGGGAAGACCACCTTCAGCAGGTCAATGAGATCCTCTCGAATATTAAAAGTCAGCTGAACCAGAAGGGAGAATCGGAACTCTTCAACCAGCAGTTCATCCAGGTTCATGAATCATTCCATGCCAACCTGGTCAAAGCACATCCCACCCTCACCAAATCGGAACTGAAATTCTGCGCATACCTTCGTCTCAACCTGTCGGGTTCGCAGATCGCAGGGAACCTGAATGTGACCCAGGAGGCGATCCGGAAGACCCGCTACCGGATCCGGAAAAAGATGAACCTGACGCCCGATATCCCGCTGGAATCCTACCTGGCAAGGTATTGACCCTGACATAGACATAATTTATCGCGCTTGTCCGCATTTTGTCCGCATTTCTCCTCTCCACGCCCCGGAAGGGTTGGCTAATTTTGGCTGTGTGAATGACATCACTGCGGGGAAATGCAGGATTCCAGTCTTCAGGGATAGGCTTCAGAACAGCCATACCCGGAAATACCGGTCGATCCCGGTTCATCCGCAGTATCCCCCGTTATTTTCAGTTTAACAAAAAAATCAGAAATGAAAGTGAAAATCCTGTTCCCTTTTTATTCCGGGCTTTTTTCATTAAGCCTGATACTGGCCCTGTCGTTTCCGGTTCCGGCGCAGGATATCCGACCGAATGACAACAACCGCAGGCAACTGGACTGGCTGGAAATGATGCAGGACCCCGGTGCCAGGTTCCAGGATATCGTGAAGGCCGCCAATGCGTATTATAACCGGTACGACATCACCCAGAAAGGGATTGGATACAAGATTTTTAAGCGATGGGAATACATCCACGAATCGAGGGTTCTGCCCGACGGAAAACTCCAGTCGCCGGGCTATGTGAAACAACAGTATGACCAGTACATGAGCGAACAGGACGGGATGAGTTCTGTCTCCGGGAACTGGACGATCGTAGGCCCGGTCGCCTATCCAACCAACTCCACCGGCCAACCGACCGGCATGGGGCGCATCAATGCGGTGGCTTTCCATCCCACCGACGCAGCTACGATCTTTATCGGGGCGCCCTCCGGGGGGATCTGGAAATCGACCGACGGAGGATCGACCTGGACCGATCTTTCGGCCAACATTCCCAAACTCGGGGTATCGGCTATCCTGGTGCATCCGGTCGATCCGGCGATCCTTTACATCGGGACCGGCGACCGGGACGCTTCCGACGCCCCCGGGATAGGCGTTTTTAAATCAACGAACGGAGGGGTCTCCTGGACCCAGGTCAACCAGAACATGGGAAATTCGATTGTGGGAGGCCTGGCCATGCACCCCTCCGATCCGAACACCATTCTGGCAGCCACCAGTAAAGGCATCTATAAAACCATCGACGGAGGCTCCCATTGGACCCAGAAATCGAACAATACCAGCCACTACAAGGAAATCCGATACAATCCGGGGAATCCCGCCATCGTGTATGCCACCGAGGGTGGGAAATTCTACCGGTCGTCCGACGGAGGAGAATCCTGGACGCAGCTTTCCGCCTCCAACGGCATTCCTTCGGCCGGATCGCGCATGGTGATCGGCGTTTCCTCCGCCAATCCTGCCTGTGTGTACCTGGTCCAGATCAAAGCCTCGGATAACACCTTTTCGGCCCTTCTCCGGTCCACAGACTACGGCGTTAATTTCACCACCCGCTCCACCAGCCCGAACATCTTCGATTACAAGTGCGACGGCAGCGGCACCTCCACCCAGGCCACCTACGACCTGTGTATCACCGTCGACCCGAACAATGCCAACACAGTGTTTGTGGGAAGTATCAACAACTGGAAAAGCACCGACGGTGGGGCGACCTGGGCTCCCATCAGCCATTGGGTCGGAAGCAATTTCGCCCCCTCCGATCCTACGGCCAACTGCGCCGAATCGGTTCATGCCGACCAGCATTGGTATGAGTGGAACCCTCTGAACGGAAGATTGTATGTGGGCAATGACGGGGGATTGTACTGGACGGCGAACGGGGGGACCAACTGGACCCAGATCTCCTCCGGGATCGCCATCGCTCAGGTTTATAAGATCGGGCAATCCGCCACCAGCAGCGCCATGACCATCAACGGGTACCAGGATAACGGGGCGGCCTTCAACAACGGCAGTGCATTCACTACGGTCGCGGGAGGCGATGCCGGCGAAGGGGCGATCGACTATACCAACACCAATTACAGGTACAATGCCAGCACGACGGGTGTCCTTCGTCGGACGGCTACCGGCGGTAATTCATACAGTACCATTGCAAACTTCAATTCGAACGGGATCATCGGCGAAACCAGCCACTGGATGTACCCGTTCTGCTTGCACGAAACCGATCCGAACTACATGTTCCTGGGCTACAAGAATGTGTGGCGTTCGGCCAATGTCAAGGCCTCTACAGCCAGTTCGGTCACCTGGTCGGCCATTTCGTCGGGAGAAACCAGTACTTGCCGGGTGCTCGAGCAATCCCCGGCCGATGTGAACGTGCTGTATGCCGTTCGTTCCGGATCGCTGAAACGAACCGACAACGCCATGGATGCCGCCGGCTTGGTGACCTGGGCCGCCTGCACCCTTCCGGGGGGCAGCACTCCGACCGACCTGGAAGCCCATCCCTCCAATTCTTCCATTGTTTTTGCCACCACCGATTATAAAGTTTTCCGGTCGGCTGACAAAGGCGCCACCTGGGCCGACATCACCGGCAACCTGCCCTCGTTGTTCATCAACACGGTAGTTATGGATAAAAACAGCAACGAGGGGATCTACATCGGTAACCAGACCGGTGTTTGGTACAAAGATGCCACGCTGTCGAACTGGATGCTATTCAGCAACGGGCTCCCCCCTGTAGACGTGCGGGAACTGGACATCTATTATGACGCTTCTTCCGCCAACAGCCGCATAAAAGCGGCCACTTACGGACGCGGGTTGTGGGAGAGCGACCTGGCCCAGGTGAACGTGACCGATCCGACCGGGTTTTCCGCTTTTGTGGCAGGTTCTGCACAAATAAACCTGGGCTGGACAAAGAATACATCCAATGATCATGTCCTGTTGGCATGGTCGTCGACCGGTACTTTCGGGCAACCGGCCGAAGGCACAGGATATTCGGCAGGGAACACCCTGCCCGGCGGCGGAACGATTCTGTATACCGGTTCCGCCACAGGGTACAATCATACAGGACTATCGCCATCCACCCGGTATTATTACAAAATATGGTCGGTGAACGGAAGCAACCAGTATTCGGCAGGAGTAGGCCCGGTTGACGCTACCACCGATTGTCCGCCGGTCTCCACCTTCCCCTACACCTGCACATTCGAAAACACCGATTGCTGGCAGGTGATCGACCATACCGGAAACCGCAGCTGGCAATTCGGGAGTACCACCAATACCAACAACCCTCCCACCATCCTCACGGCCCCCTATGCATATTTTAAAAGCACCCCGGGAAGTTCGGTCAGTTTCAATTCCGACCTGTTTTCACCGCCCTTTGATCTTTCATCGTTCAGTACCGCGCTGTTGAAGTTCAACCAGCATTACGATGGCGATGCTTCCTGGAGTTCCATTGCCAGAGTGTATTACACGACCGACAACGGGCTTAACTGGAGCCTGCTGGCCACCTACACCACCGACCAGAACAATACACCCGTCGTACTCCTGGTACCCGGCGCCGCCGGACAAAGCAACGTAAAGTTCAGGTGGAACTATTTTGATGATGCGACGGGCTCCTACATGTGGGGAATCGATCATGTTCAGGTGATGGAATGTTCCGGGGTCTGGACCGGGACGGCCGGCACCAACTGGCATACAGCGGGAAACTGGTGCAACAACAGCGTACCGACGGCCGCCACCGATGTGATCATTCCGGCAGGCGCCTCCAATATGCCGGATATATCAACAACCACGGTGGCGTATTGCAGGGACATCACAATCCTTTCGGGAGCCACCCTGAAAATGTCGGCAGCCAGTTCGGTCTTGGAGGTAAAAGGCAATTGGAGCATGTATGGCAGCTTTGATTTTACCAATTCCAGTGCGTCATCCATGGTGACATTCAACGGGTCGTCGCTGCAGGCTGTAGGAGGCGGGACATACACCCGGTTAAGAGGTTTAAACATTGACAATACATCAGGAATTACGCTCAGCACGGAGCTCCGGGCAGACAATTCCATCCTGCTTACCAACGGAGTTGTGACTACTACGGGCACCGGCAAAGTGTATGACGTGTATAATGTCATTGTCAGAACAAACGGTTGGGTGAACGGTACCCTGCAAAAATATCTTTGGTCAGGGAACACCTCTGTCGATAACAGAACCTTTCAGATCGGGGATGCAACCAACTATGCCCCGGTATCCCTGTCGTTCCCGGCAGGCAGCATTACGGGAACAGGCGCGATTTCAATGAAGACAACGACCGGCGATCATCCCGCCACCGGCACGTCCACTCTCGACGGCGCTTTAAGCGTGAACCGTTACTGGTCCTTCCCGGCAACGGTTTCTTTTACTTCCTGTACGGCCACACTGAATTTTGTGAGCGGGGATCTCGATGCTGGAACCCTCACCGGCAACCTCAATGCCGGCATCAATGCGTCGGGCGCATGGTCCTATCCGGCCCTTGGGACTCGCACCTCCACCTCCACCCAGGTGACCGGTCTTGCCAGTGCGACGCTCGGCGACATTCAACTGGCTGAGCCGGTCCCTTCCGTCACCTGGGGGAACCTGCAATGGCCAGCCGGCGGAAACATTGTGCTTGGCGTAACCTATACTGTTTACGGCCAGGTTTATCTGGGCGGCGTTACACCCGGCGCAGGAGCAGGAGCCGGCATGCAATGCTGGATTGGCTACAGCACGGCAAACACCAATCCATCAGGCTGGACCAACTGGGTACCGGCTACCTACAACACCGACTCCGGCAACAACGATGAATACATGGCCAACCTGGGCGCCGCCATCTCTTCCCCTGGAACCTGGTATTATGCCACCCGCTACAGGAGAGGGTCATCCCCCTACGTTTACGGGGGATACAGCGCAGGCGGAGGAGGATTTTGGGACGGAAGTGCCTATGTTTCGGGCGTGCTGACCGTGGCGGGTCCGACCTTCACGGGAACCGGCGACTGGACAGACGCCGCCCGCTGGAACACCGGCACCGTGCCGGCATCGGCCAGTAACACGATCATCGACGGAGCCTGTACCGTTTCAAGCGTCGTTACTACGGCCGATCTGACCATTAATTCCGGCCGATCGGTCACCGTAGCTTCCAACGGACAGTTTACGGTAAACGGCCTACTCACCAACCATGCCGGCAATACCGGGCTGGTGATCCAATCGGATGCGACCGGTACGGGATCGCTGATCCATGTTACCAGCGCGGTCGCTGCAACGGCGGAGCGGCACATAGCCAACGACTGGAAATGGCATTTCCTCTCTTCACCGGTGTCGGCACAACCCGTCTGGAACTCGTTTGCCCCGGCACCCTCGGGCTCGCCGCTCAGTTTCGGGGCCGCTCCCTGGAACTGGGATTTCTATTACTGGAACCCTAATACCGACACCACCACGGGGCTTTACTGGGTGAACCTGCGCAGGGAGAACGGGGAATACAACAACGGAACGATCGACGAGGCAGGAAGCAATGCGGGATTCGGATCCGCCACTCCCCCTGTGATGATACCCGGGCGTGGTTACCTGGCGGCCTACAACACCGGTTGGACCGCAGGATCGCCCGTCACCCACCTCTTTACGGGAGATCTCAACCAGGGCAGCGTCGGCTATTCATTATCGGTGACCTCGAACAAGTTCAACCTGGCCGGCAACCCCTATCCGTCGGCCATTGACTGGCAGGCAACGGGCGGCTGGAGCCGTGGTAACCTGGCCCTCAACAGCAGCGGGTACGACTATTGGATCTATAACGACAATGCCGGCAATTACGGGGTGTTCAATTCGGGCACCGGATCGGGCACCAATGGTACGAGCCGGTACATTGCACCGGGGCAGGCCTTTTTCGTGAAGGCAGCTGCGGCGGGAACCCTGGGCATGACCGATGCCGTGCGTGCGCACAGCACCCAGCCGTGGCTAAAGAGCGAAGATGACGAACCCGGTGCGGTAAGATTGCACCTGACCACCAATGCCAATTCATACAGCGACGAAATGGTCATTGCCTTTAACCCGGCGTTCGTTCCGGGCGGCAGCGAAAAACTGCGCAGCTTCTATGATGAGGCGCCTGAGCTCTGGTCGGTCGGTTCGGGAAAGGAATATTCGATCGTACGGTATGCCCAACCCACGGCCGAACTGGTGATCCCCGTGAGCATAAAGGCCGGAACAACCGCCGGGTACACCCTCACGGCCCCGGGGATCGGCGGTTTCGCACTGAGTAGCCGGGTTTTCCTGGAGGACCTGAAGACCGGGACGACCCAGGATCTGAAGAGCAATCCGGCATATTCTTTCACGGCTTCACCCTGGGAGCAGCCGGAACGTTTCCGGATTCACTTCGGAGCGCCTTTTGGGATTGGCAATGATGACAGCCGGCCATGTTTTGCCATCTGGATCACAGGGAAAAGAATCAGGATAAAGAGCGATAAGGGTTGCCCATTGGAGGGAGAGTTGTCGGTTTTCAATATCCTGGGGCAAGAGGTGATCCGCCAGTCAATTTCAGGAACCGACGATGCTGTTACCCTTTCTTGTCCGGCGGGATATTTCATCGTTAAAATCGTCACCCCTGAACAGACCATCACGCGCAAAATTTTCATCCCGATGTGAGACCCGGAATGCCTGTCACCAAGTAACTTTACGTTGTAATCCATTTTTACAAAGTATGAGAATTCCCAACAGCACCCTTTTCATGATCGCTCTCCTGTCGGCGATGACCCTGAATCCTGTGAACCGTGCATATGCTGTACAGGCTTCGCCCGTCCCCTTCGAATTCAGACAATCCGACGGCTATGTCGTGACACTCCGCATGATGGGGGATGAATACGTCAGGTGGGCGGAAACCCCCGACCACTACACCCTTTTGCGGAACAGTGCGGGTTATTGGGAATATGCCGTACGGGCCGTAAACGGCGATCTGACAACCTCAGGCATGCTGGCCCATGATGCCGGCGAACGGGATTTGCCGGAAATTTCGCTGTTATCGCGAACGGAGAAAAATCTCCGGTACAGCCGGCAGCAGGCCGGATACCTGAGATCGATGGGAAAACAGCGGCAACCCGGCGCCACCACGGGATTCAACCATACCGGGGTGAACAATCTGCTGGTGATCCTGGTCGGATACACCGATCTGGCCTTCAGCAAAACACAGACCGATTTCAACAACCTGATGAACCAGGCGGGATACAATGCGGGGAACGCCACGGGAAGCGTACGGGATGTGTACCTGGAAAATTCTTACGGGCAATTCACGCTCAACACAACGGTCGTGGGCCCTTATACGGCGGCTCATGACATGGCCTATTACGGGACCAACACCCCCTGGGATGATTACCGTGCCGGAGAACTGATCACCGAAGCCGTTTACCTGGCCGACCCGGCAGTGAACTATGCCGATTTTGACAACGACAACGACGGGGCTGTCGATGGCATCTATGTGATCTATGCCGGGTACGGCGAAGAGGCCGGTGGCGGCGCCGATGCGATCTGGGCGCATGCAGGGTATATTTCACCGGTCACGCTCGACGGCAGGTCGATCGCCAGGTACGCCTGTTCCTGTGAATTGCGCGGAAACAGCGGGACAACAATCACCGCCATCGGGGTGATCTGCCATGAGTTCGGCCATTCGCTCGGAGCTCCCGATTATTACGACACAGATTACAGCACCAACGGGCAGTACGACGGTACCGGATCATGGGACCTGATGGCCGGCGGATCATGGAACAACGGCGGAGACACCCCGGCGCAACACAATGCCTACACCAAATCGAAAGTGTACCTGTGGATCACAGCCACGGTGGTGAGTTCCAATGCCGACATCACATTGCGCGATATCGTTTATTACCCGGATGTGATCCAGGTCAACACAACGACGCCTGGCGAGTATTATCTGTGTGAAAACAAACAACTTACCGGTTTCAACGCATACTGTCCGGGCCACGGGATGCTGATCTACCATGTCGATGGCGATTACATTGCCTCGAACACCTATTCCATCAATGCCGGCCCCCACCAGGGAATGTACCCGATGTCGGCGGGTTCGTCTACGGCCAACGGGATCATGCTGAGCTCCGTATCGAACATCCAGACGGATGCCTGTCCCTGGCCGGGATCGGGAAACGTCACAACCTTCAGCGATGCGACGGTCCCCAGCCAGAAATCGTGGGCGGGGAACAACACGGGCAAAGCCTTCATCGACATCGAAGAGAACGGGGGCAATATCGTGTTTTGCGTGATCGGCTGCGATGGAAACCGGCCGGGAAGTCTTACGGTCACACCGGCAAGTTCCACCCAGATGAACCTGTCATGGACCAAAAATCCTTCCAACAGCCCCGTGATGATTGCCGTGAATGCGGTCAATTCTTTCGGCAACCCGGTGAACGGGACCTCCTATGCTCCCGGCAGCTCCCTCACCGGCGGGGGGACGGTGATCTATAACGGATCGGGACTCAGCTTCAGCCATACCGGCCTCTTCCCGCAAACAACCTATTATTACAAAGCCTGGTCGGTGATGACGGGAGATGTTTATTCCTCCGGAATCATTAACAACGGGACCACCCTGTGCGGGGCTCATGATCCTCCCTATGCACAGGATTTTTACTGGACAAACATCCCTTTGTGCTGGACACAGGCCGACCATGCCGCGACGGGCGAGATTTGGCAATTCGGGCGGATTGACGAGGCCTTCGGCTGGTATTCACCCGCCCTTGACGGCAACTACGCTTACCTGAACAGCGACGCTTACGGGGCGTCGGGTTACCAGGATGCCGACCTCATATCCCCGGTTTTCGACTTCACCGACTATACCACTGTGACCCTGGAGTTCGACCATTTCTTCAGGCAGTACACATCCTCCGTGGCTTCGGTGTCGTACAGCACAAACAACGGAGCGAGCTGGACTACCCTCGACCAGTGGACCACGACCTTTACGGTAAACCCGGAACACTTCAGCATGGTTATTCCCGGGGCGGCCGGATATTCCCAGGTTCTGTTCAGATGGAACTTCACCGGTTCCTATGAATACTACTGGGGATTCGATAATGTTTCGGTCACGGCGACATACGGCCCGACCTGGACAGGGGCGGTCAGCACCGACTGGAACACCCCGGGGAACTGGGCCGGTGGAACGGTTCCGACGGCGTCGCAAAATGTGATCATTCCCGATGTCGCCAATGACCCGGTGGTGAATCAGCCCGCCGAAAATCCGGCCGTGTGCAACAATCTGACCGTCAAGTCGGGAGCAACCCTGACGGTAGCTACGAATAAATCGCTGGTGGTCAACGGAACCCTGACGTTCGAAACGGAGTAGTTTTCGGTCCCGGTCATTTCGGCGCCCGGTACCTTCTCCAGAAAGCCAGCCGGGTGGCGGAAGTATAATAAAAGAGCTCTCTTATCCCCGGAACCCTGAGCAGGTAATGAAAGATCCGGTAGGATACGACCATTACGAAAAAGGTCAGGACCCATCCGGTGAGGGTGACGGCCGTTTGCGCCCAGCCGTTGTCCGCAGGGATCGTGACGAAGCGGCCGACCCCCTGCCAGAACCAGGCCATGATGCCCATGTTGAGCAGGCACATGATGCCGATGATGTAGCCGTGCGCCGTTTCGATAGCCCGCTTCGGGCAGGTGTTCATGCAACGCATGCAGCTTTCGCAGCGGTACGACCAGAACGGGCGCCCGTCGACTGTCAGGATCGCCTTCACCGGGCAGCCGGATATGCAGATACCGCAATGGTCGCATTTTTCGGAGGCATAGTAGGATTTTGCCAGGATGAACCGGCCGACAAAGAAATAACCGATGGCAATGGGCGAAATGAGGAGGTCCTGAACGATGTCGCGAAACGCCGTGAACACCCTTTTCCCGTCGAGGATCTTCCCCGCAAAACGGGTCGTGATCGCCTTGCAGTGGTCAAAGATCGATTCCACCACCTTTTCCCTCACCCCGGGGTGCAGCGAGATCCAGTTGGAGGGCAGGTCGATGGAGCGCATTCCGGCGATCCGGTAGCCCTTGCACAGCAAAACCAGCGCCGAGAACCAGAGTGCCAGCCCGCTCAGCCCGGGGAGGAACCATTTCGACAGCTTCAGCCCCGCGCGGGTGTTCATCAGGAATACCCGTTGCCCGTTCGCCCGCGGGAAACGGAAAATGAAATAGATCATCGCCGGGGGGTAGTTGAATCCATGCGTGGGGGAGACAAATCCGGTCAATGAGCCGGTAACGGGCTTATCCGGGGGCCGGTCGGTGTTCGCGATGTTGACGGTTTCACAGGGGATGCCCCTTTCTTGTGCCACTCCGGCAAACCATTTCGCGACATTCCGGGCGTTGCCCGTGCCGGAAAAGAAGTAGATAAAAAGAGGTTGCTCCATGATTGTTGCATTCAAAGGTATTTGTTTTAATTTTAATTGTGCGACTCCGGGCGGAAGTTGCTTCTAAAATGTAATTATTGTATCTTTCACAATTCTTATTATCAGGTAAAAGACCATGATAAGAGTTGTAGTTATCGATGACGAAGAGCATGTCCGCGATTCGCTCGTTAAGTTATTGGCGAGATATTGTCCGCAGGTTATGGTTGCAGGCACTGCCATTGGCGTTGCCGATGGTATCAGGGTTATCCGTGATCAGCATCCCGGCCTTGTTTTGCTTGATATACAGATGAATGACGGTACCGGATTCGATCTGCTGCAATCCTTATCCCGGATCGATTTTCAAATCATTTTTGTTACAGCCTTCGATCAGTTTGCTTTGCAGGCCTTCCGCTTCAGTGCAGTGGATTACCTCCTGAAGCCAGTCAACCCCGAACATCTTATCGCCGCTGTCGACCGGGCCGCCTTCCTGATCAGGGATCATATCAACCTGCAGATGAATGCATTATTTGAGAACCTGAAATCTGTTGCCAGGCAGGATAAGAAGATCATTGTAAAAACGACCGGCCAGATCCACCTGCTGGAGCTGAAAAACATTGTCAGCCTTGAATCCGAAAGTTGCTATACCACCTTTAACACGACCGACGGTGAACACATCATGGTGGCAAAAACACTGAAGGAATACGAAGAAATGCTTACAGGGTACGGCTTTTACCGCGTTCATAAATCCCACCTGATCAACCTGTCACACATCAAGCGATTTGAAAAGCAGGATGGCGGATATATTATTCTGACCAATGACATGAAGATCCCGGTGGCATCGAGGAAGCGGGAGGAGATGCTGGGATTGCTGGATGAAATGGCGAAGTAGTAAAAAGCTGAAATATGCGGAATATTGTGCTTCTTTTTTCTTTTCTGATATCACACGGTATTCTTTTTTCCCAAACCGGTTTTCCCTTCCGGTTCCATCGTCAGATTGACAGCCTGCAAAAAATAATGAAAGGGGCCGGCATAGAAAAACAGGTTGATATCCTGAATGAACTCGCCTCCTGCTATGCACCGCTGAATTTCGATTCAGGAATCTTTTTTTCTTCCCGGGCAGCACGCCTGGCGGCCAATACCGGGTATCAGAAAGGTATCGGATTGGCAAGATATAATTCAGGTAATGCATACTATTACAAACTGGATTTTAAAAACGCCTTTGTATCGTATTTATCAGCACAACCGATCTTGGAAAAAGGCCAGTATAAGAAAGAGCTTGGCGATTTGAACATGATGATGGGCCATATTAATTTCGCGATCCTGAGGGCCGACAAAGCAACCGGCTATTACCGCAAGGCACTCGGGTATTATCAGTCAGCGGGGAATGATCTGTCCTTTTACGATGTTTACGATGCAATGAGTATGACGATGTTCTTTTTAAAATACGGGCCTGCTGATAGCGCTTTATTTTATGGTTATAAAATGCTGGATCATTCACGAAAATATCACGATCGTTATAAAGAGGGGTACTCACTTGCGCAGATCGCGGGGTTTTATACGGTCAGTAAAATATCACCGGCGGAAAAACATAAGGCGATGAATTACTGTGATTCAGCAATGGCTTTGGCATCTGAAATTAAACACGATGGGCTGATAACGATCATCAATCTATGTCTGGGTAACTATTATGACTGGTTCACCCCGTTTTATAAAGTGACCGGGGACCTTTCACTTGCAGGGCATTATTATGAAAAAGCATTTAAAGCCAGCCGGGAATTCAATTGCGGTTACCTGCAGGCGGCGGTCCTCATCGACCTGGCGATGCTCGATCTGAATGCAACGCGATATGCTGAAGCAAAAGACCACCTGGACCTCTGTGGAGACAGACTGAATGATTTCTTTTTCCGCGAATGGAAATCCACACCGGCACAGGGCGCCCTTACCAATGCTATTGGTAAGATCATGGACTATTTTATGGCAATGCGTTCAAAATATCACATGAACCAGTTTCGATTCAGGCTGGCTGTAGCCAAAGCAGAATACCTGGACGCAATTCATTATCTCCAGCTGACGTACCAGACAAGAGATTCCATGTATGCATCCCAGCAAGGGAAACAGATCGATCTGATGATTGCCGAAGATGAAGCCCAACGCCAGGATCAGAAAATCACTATCCTTGCGAAGGACAATGAGTTGAAACAGATGAAATTATCCAGGAGCAGGCTGGTTTTCATCAGTTCAGGTGCAGGTATTTTGTTGGTCAGCCTGATTCTGCTGCTAATCTTTCAGCGAAGAAAACTCAGGGCAGAACAACAGTCGGTAAATATGGAGCAGCGGCTGCTCAGGGCCCAGATGAACCCACATTTCATCTTTAATTCCCTCGCCAGCATCCAGAATTTCGTGATCAATGAACATTCCGACCAGGCCAGCATCTACCTTTCCCGGTTCTCCCAGCTGGTCAGGAATATCCTCGATAACTCAACAGAGGAGTATGTGCTGATTGAGAAGGAGATCAGTACTATCGAAAATTATCTTGAACTGCAAAAGGTAAGGTATGCCGGGAAATTTGACTATAAAATCACGGTGGATGAGATGATCGATGAAGAGGACATGCGGATCCCGCCGATGCTCGCGCAGCCCTTTATTGAAAATGCCATCGAACATGGCATCAAACACAAAGAAACTCCGGGCCACATCAATGTGCGCTTTCATTTACAGGATGACCTTATACGGTTTGAGGTAGAAGATGATGGCGTAGGACGCGAGAAAGCGCAGGAAATTGAATCAAAACAAACATCCCGGCACCGCTCCATGGCCACATCCATCACCCGCGACCGCCTGAATGCCCTCAACAAAAAGCTGAAAAAGAAGATCAGGATGGAGATTATTGACCTCAAGGATCCTGATGGACAGAGAATTGGTACAAGGGTGGAATTTGGGATCCCCGTAAGGGAATTTCTTTAACGGCTTGAAAAATAATTTTACAAAACAAATAATGGTTAATCAATTAACCAAATATTGCTTATATTTGTCATCTTAATTGATCAAATATGGATGTTTTGTATGAGATTTCAGCTAAGCTCAAATCATCGGTAAAAGTAGATTTTGTAAGAAAAATCATTGGAAAATTTGATGAGCCCGACCGGATGATTGGCATTAAAGGCGCAAGAGGGGTTGGTAAAACAACGCTTCTTCTTCAATATTTGAAGTTGCGTCTCCATGATAAAAATGCCCTTTATATTTCACTTGACGATCTGTATTTCACTGAAAATTCATTTCTTGAAACAGCGGATGCTTTCGTAAAAAACGGGGGCAATATATTATTGGTCGACGAGGTGCATCACTATGAAAACTGGGCAAAAGAGCTTAAAAATGCCTATGACAGGTACCCGGAATTAAAAATTATCTTCACCGGTTCGTCTATGTTGCGCATGGAGTCTTCCCGGGGTGATCTTTCGAGACGTGCAGTAATCTATTCCATGCAAGGACTTTCCTTACGCGAATATATCCATTACACCGGGGGACCTGAATTCCAGGTTTTTACACTTCCCCAGATCCTGGATGACCACCAACATCTGGCCGAAACGGTTTGGGCCAGGATCAAGCCCATTCAAAAGTTCAATGAATACCTGCAATACGGTTATTTTCCTTTCGCATCCGAAAACAGCGCTACCTATCCATTACGGCTTAAAGAAATTGTCAATGTCATACTTGAAGGAGATCTTCCGTACATGGCAGAAATTGATTATTCGAAAATTGATAAAATAAAGCAGCTGCTTTATATCATAAGCCGGAGTGTTCCATTCAAACCCAATATTGTAAAACTTGCCGAACGTACCGGGATTGCACGCAATACCCTGAAAAATTATCTGCACTATCTGGCTGATGCAGGACTGATCATTATGATCTATACCGAATCAAAAGGAATAAGCATGCTCACCAAACCTGAGAAGATTTACATGTCAAATCCAAACCTGCTTTTCGCGCTGGGAGAACCGGGGACAAACAAAGGAAACGTAAGGGAAACATTTTTTGTCAATCAATTATCCGTGGATCATGCAGTAAAATATCCAAAACAAGGCGATTTTCAGGTTGATGATAAATACATTTTTGAAATCGGCGGAAAAAATAAAGACCAAAGCCAGATTAAAGAAAATGAGAATGCTTTTCTTGCACTGGATGATCTTGAATCAGGCTCACTCAATCGCATTCCGTTGTGGTTGTTTGGTTTTTTATACTAAGTACTATATTCGCAAACAGTTCTCAATAAACGCATCCGATTTTTCCTTCTTCTATTCCCTCTTTAAATGTCAAACTGCTCCTGCAGGCAGGAAACAGGTCCTTCACCTGGAACAACCTGCGTGGCGACGGCACGCGGGATTCCTGCGGAAAAAGGGAAGTGGCCAACGTTCACTAAACAGTCCACATCGTTCTCGTAATGAGCTCATTTTGACCTTGAGAGGGTTATATTTTTGTTTTTAGCAAGTCAGCAGCCTGCCGGCTTCCGTCAAAATCGATAACCTTAAATATTTACAACCATGAGAACAAAACTTTTACTTTCAGCAATCCTTCTTATAAGTTGTTTTCATTTTTCTTATGGACAGTGGACAACGACATATTTATCGGCTGCCACAATACAAATGGGTGGAGCCGTAGCCGGGGAAAAGGCTTATTACGCCGGAGGATCAATTAAGACAGGCACTTCATGGGTAGCCAGTAAAAAAGTTGAAATCTATAACATGAAAACCGGGGAATGGCGATTGGACTCCATTTCGGTTGCCAGAACACTTACAAATGGTGTTACCTGTGGGAGCAAGGTTTTTTTTGCCGGTGGACGACTTTCTGGACTACCAGGGATTTTTTCAACAGTCGATATTTATAATACCTTAACGGGTGTTTGGATTGTAGAGAACCTTTCAATCCCGCGTTTTGATCTGTCGGCTGTTAGCAATGACAGCCTGATTCTTTTTGCCGGCGGACATGATGTACCTCCAAGTACATCTTTTGATGCAGTGGATGTTTATAATATGAATACTGATCAATGGTCAACAACAAACCTTTCAATACCCAGGGGCAATATGGGTTGTGCCAAAGTGAGTGATTTGGCATTTTTTGCAGGAGGCACGGTTGCGCTCACTTCCTGGTATAGCCGCGTGGATATCTATAACTTCAGTACCGGTACATGGGACACGGCGAGCCTGTCGCAGGCAAGAGGTTTTATTGGGGCCTGCACTGTTGGGAACAAGGTGCTTTTCGCAGGAGGAATGACCGCCAATGGTGTCCCCTCCAACCGGGTAGATATTTATGATTATGCAACCGATACATGGATAACAGATAGTCTTTCGCTTGCCCGGGGATTTGCAACTCATCAAGCTGTTGCCGTTAATGGGAAAGCATATTTCGTTGGAGGAGGTACTTTTCAGAATGGAGAATGGGTAACAGATAGTGATATAATTGACGTTTACGATCCTTTGACAGGTGTTTGGTCGGTCATGACATTACCAAACCGCCTGAATAATCATACAGTGGTGGCGGTGGATACGGCCATGCTGATCGCAGGAGGCTTTACCTACACTTCTCCTCCAATAGGGATTCCCCAATCAAGGGTTGAAATATATGTAGATCCCACTGTTGAAATTACCTCGAAATCAGGGAAAAATGCGTATTTCAAAGTCTTTCCCAATCCAAGTTCAGGCAATATTCACTTTGACATTGGCGATAGAACTCATCATTCATTGCTTGTGAGTATATTCAACATGCAAGGACAGATAATTTTCTCCAAAAACCTTTTAAATAATGACCATGAATTGAACCTGCAGATACCTGTAGGAGTATATTTAGCCAGGGTAATAGCCGACGATACAATTTATTCGGAGTTGATGACAATTCAAAAATAAGTCTATAATTGGCAGTCGGTAGTTAATAATACCGACTGACGACTGCATAGTATGCTCCGCACCCTCATCATCGACGACGAAATCCACAACAGGGACACCTATAGGAAACTTCTGGAATTAAACTGTCCGCAGGTGACTGTGGTGGGGGAAGCCTCCAGCGTGGTTGAAGGGATCAAAGCCATTCGAAAACTCGCACCGGACCTGGTCCTGCTCGATTTCAACCTGAGTGACGGTAACGGGTTAGACCTTCTTCAGTCAATAGACAAAATCAATTTCCGTGTTATTTTTATTTCAGCAGTTGAATGCAACCCGCTTAAGCAATTAATACAAACCGGTGTCCGGTTCCTGTCAAAGCCGGTGAACCCGGAAAAACTTGTCCTGGCGATTGGACAACGCGGGTGAATAATAAATCAAAAACAATAATCCTCATCCTCCCTGACGATCAGGAAATTTTGGTTTGTCTTCAGAAACTGAAATGCTTCTGTATTTCCAAGTGTTACAAGATTTCCGGAACCGAATTTAATTTCCCAGATTATTCCGCCGCAAACTTCTCGCCGGAGTAAAATTCCAGATATCCGCAGCTTTTACAACGGAATGCCCCAATCGGAATGCCTGGTTTCTTGGGTTTCTTTGTCCGGAACCAGATGGATTTTTCAGGCTTGCCCTCAAACCAGGAACTGATATAAATATCTCCATGGGAGTTGTCGGGGAGGAATCCCTGCACCATGGCTCCGTCGCACTTTGGACATATAGATGAAACAGCATTCATAAAGCTCAATTTTAAGTCGACCCAAATCATCCATGACGTGCCAAATTCAGAACCACCTCCTCCAACCGCTTTTTGACATCGGCCCAGGCCAAATTGGGATTTACGATTAACACAGGCCAGTCAGCAAGATCCACATCCCTGAAATAGATCAGGCTTTTCAGGACGAAGGCTGTATTTTGCTGATTGTATTTTTCTTTATAGAATTCCAGCATTTTTTCAAGGCTGAACTTTGGCAGGAGATAGTAGATATCAATAAAATCTTTTGAACGTTGTCCGCTGGTGGAAATCGCATTCAGCTTCATGGCAATGATATCAGGCAGAGATAAATTCCTGACTCCCTGAACCCTTTCCGTTTCGGCGATAAGCTTATAGCGGTGTGCCAGAATATCAACATTGATGTTTCCAATGCAACCTTTCAAGGTGTTTGAAGCGGTGTGAAACAGTTGATAAGGGTAGTCTTGATGTATTTTTTCCAGTAATTCACAAGCATCGAAATCGAAATTGGAGAAAAGATCAATATCGGCTGATCTCCGGTGATTAAGAGTTAAAGCAAGGGCGGTGCCCCCGACCAGGTGAAATCCCTGAAGATAAGATTTGTCCTGCAAAGACTTTATAAGGTCCAGGGTTTGGGGTTCGACAGCAATCGTTGATAACATCTGAATTCTTCGTACGGTTTGTTAAATAGTTTTGAAATAAAATTCAAAGACTTTTGATCAATATAGGGCTGGTTGGACAGAATTTCAACAATTTTGATTTCGCCATAAAACTGAATCACCTGTTGTATTTCAGGGATATCCCCGAGTGTAAAAACACGTTCAATAATCAGGCGGGATGCCGAAACATCATCCAATTTTGATAGGTCAACATCCCAGAAATAGTGAGGGTTTATTTTGGTGAATATCAAATCGTGTGAGTCCATGGGTTTCAGTATCTCTTTTCAAAGTTAGTGAATAATTGTGAATTTCTTATCACAGCATTTTCTGCATTGAATGCATTCATTACTTTTACCATGCTGATAACGGGATGAACAAATAGAAGGTATCCATTTGCCAAACAGTCATTCCTTTGATCGAGATCCTTTGTACTCCCAAACTGGAATCGCTCATGGCTTCACTCGACGATGCCTGGGAATCGTCCCTTGTGGAAAGACTTCCCTTTCCGCTGGCCTTTCATCTGAAGTGCCTGCGGAGGGATGATTACCCCTGGGATTTCCTGTTGAAGGACACGCTCCACATGGTGCTGAAATACCTGGCAGTGGTGGCCGCAGCCGATTACCTGCAATCGCACGGCGAACCCGACTACGACATCAACGAACAATTGCAGAATTTCCGCATCAACATGAGCGAAGGGCATTGGCTGCGGTTGCTGAGGACCTGTTGCGCCTCCGACGGCACAAGGATCATCGGGGAGATGAACGAGCTTTTCGAAGTCACGGAAAAAGGGGACTTCCAGGCAAGGATCTCCTGGCCGGAAACCAATTTACGTTCCCACAACGCAGGCATTCTCTCCCTGCTGGTCATGATCCGGAATAAAATGCTGGGGCACGGGAAAAGTCCGTCGGAAGAAGATAAACTTCTGGTGAAGCCACGGATCGTGGGATTGCACCGGGTCGTTTGGCATCTTTTTGAACCCATCTGGAAATACGACCTGGTGTATCATTTCGACCGGAAACCGGATGCCGGCCCGTATGTTCTTCGCGGCACCTCAGGCTTCCCAAAACCGGATCTTCCCGTCCAGGCTCCTTTGTCGAAATGCTTTCTCTGGTGCGGCGACCGTTCCCTGAATCTTTACCCGCTGTTCCTGTCGGACAAGCCGCGGATCGCTTCCCAGATCACGCTCATCGACCTTGACAGCGAACAATACATCCTGGAACACATCGACTCCCGGTTCAAGCCGGAATATGTCGGAGTGGGAGGTGCGGTCTACAAACCCGGACATCCGGATGACAGGCTTCAGGCAATGCTGGAAAAGAAACGGGTGTGGTCGAAACGGCAGGATGTGGAGCTTGAAGAGGTGCTGGGAAAACTGCGGAGAAAAACCACGGAAGCCCTGGAGGACATCGAGAATAACAACATCTACAAGCCGGGCAGTTACTTTCACCGGAAGGGACCGGAAGAACAGTTTTCAGCCTTTGTCGACGACAGGGATAGCCGGGCATTGATCGTTTCGGGAAGTTCCGGTTGCGGGAAGACCACCTCTGTCGTGCATTTTATCCGTACGCTGCTCAGTGCCGGGAAACATGTGATGCTGATCCGGGCACTGGAACTTCCCGAACGGATCCAGAAGCCCAAGGAATTCGCCCGGTGGATCACAGAGTACGTGGGTTACGGGGGGGATTTTGCCGATATCCTGCAATACCTCGATTCCACGGGAACAGACAAGCTGATCCTCGTCGTCGACGGACTCAACGAGTTTACGGCCCGGGGCAGGGACGCCAGCCGGCTGTTCAGCAACATCAACCATTTCCTGGCCGATCACCGGCATTCGGGAACCCTTAAAATGCTGATCACCTTCCGTTCCGATTCCCTCTCGTTCTTCCTCCCGGGGAACAGGTTGCCGGTAGATGTCATCGAAGAGGCTTATTACCGGCCCGGCGGCAAGGATTTCTACGAGATCGGGACCCTTTCGGAACAGGAAGGGTTGAAAATGCTGAAGACCCTGAAGATCGCCACCGGTGAGGCGACGGAGATCATCGCCATGCTCGCACCCTCTTTACGGACTCCCCTGGTGCTGTATAAGATCGCCGGTGGTGCCATCGCCCCGGGAGACCTCAAAGGAATGGCTTCTTGGACGATCACGACCCGGTTCCTGGGGCGCCGCCTGGGCCGGGACAAGGAGTTGCGGAAACTATGCACCGAACTGATGGCCGCCATGGGGAAGTCGCGGGATATGAACCTGACGGAGGAGCAGCTGGAAAAGAACAATCCCCGGCTCCTGTCGAAGTTGAAAGCGGGCAACAACCGGTTGCTGAATGTGTTGTCGGACCTGGAGATCATTCAGCAGATCAGGACGGAAGATAAATCAGGCAACCCCACATCCGCGATCCTCCTCGCCCATGATACCATTTTCGAAGGGCTGGAAAAAGCTGCAAAAAGAGTTGCCCAAAGACGAATCTTATATCTGCTGCCGGTAATGGTTCCAATCTTTGTCCTTTATTTCGGGTGGTTTTTTTCTTCCCTGATGAAGGACACCCGGCAGGGGTTGCAACCGGAAGAAAAAGACAAAATAGAACAGGTGGTCCGGGAGGGTGAAATGGCACTGATGGGACCGATCCCGGGTGAGACCGGGATCAGGTTATCCCCTGACGAACAGGAGAATCTTCAGGATAACCGCACCCGGCTGCTGGAGCTTTACCGGTACGCCCTGACGGAATTTAAAACCTTGCAAATCAGGGCAAATGCAAAAGCAGTAATGATTATATACAGTTGTGCTTTTGCGCTCATCATTCCCGGGATCATTGTTGCCTACTTCCTGTCAAAAATAGATAAACGAGAGGCCAGAATTAAATTCTTTGGTGCGCAGTCGATGAAAAAAAGACAGAAACCCACCCTATGGCTTCACCTGATCTTCTTCATTTCAATGTTTACTATGATACTGGTGGGTTTTCTTATGCCAAGAGTCAGTAATCCATTGATAGCTTCGATAGCCCTCATGTCTGTATTCGTGTTCCATTTTCTCATACTGACACCCGCAGTCAATACCTGGATCACCCTCAGGCAATGCCGGCAGTCACAGATGGTGGCGGAGTACCACCTGTCGCAATACGGAATGTGGCTGTTTCGCAGGCAACAATTGGTCGGCGTCCTTGGGGGTTCCCTCCTCTTTTTTCAAATGTTTGGCTGGCAATTTGTTCCTTCCCGGCTTTTCTTTCCGGAGCATGCCACGGAAAAGATCCGGGCCGGGATCACGCTGCGCTCCGCCTCAATCGATTTCAGTCTGTTTGATGAGTACGCGATGAAAGATAAAAACGGGCTCGGCGATTTCATAAAAACCCGGGGCCATTCCCTCGATTCCAGATACGGCCGGTCGGTCGCATCCAAAGCATGGGAGGAGATGACCGGGCAGAAGAGGGAGATGGGCCTGGAAGCGCTTTGGATGCTTTTGATTGTCATCGCCGCCATAAATCTTCTGTTTTCCGTGGTGCATTATGTTCCCTACGAGATCGCATCCAGGAGATACAGGAAGTCCACGGGATGACGATCGATCGATACCCGGAACCGTGATCCCGAACGGCATGGTTTGCATCCCGCCCCCTCCGTCCCGACCTTATTCCCTTATTTCCATCGAAATGACCCGGGGGAGTAAACGGCAGGCTGGCGAACGCCCTTGTTCACGTATACCCGGCGAAGGTCACGGCAAATAAGGGAATAAGGTTCCGGTGTTAATGGGCATCCGGGCTATTAAGGTTTGTTGCTATGAACCGTTGGGGGAATGGCCTGAGAAC
>CAYVVG010000026.1:0-17232 GCA_964455285.1 uncultured Prolixibacteraceae bacterium | reverse complement strand
TCCCGCCCCCTCTGTCCCGACCTTATTCCCTTATTTCCATCGAAATGACCCGGGGGAGTAAACGGCAGGCTGGCGAACGCCCTTGTTCACGTATACCCGGCGAAGGTCACGGCAAATAAGGAACTAATCTGCGTTGCCTGCATTGCCCGCATTGATATAAATCAACCTTCCCTATGAGATTTCTCGGAGCTGTTTTATTAATATGCTGATATTCATTAATATAACCGCATCATATCCATAATCCTGCCTGTATCCGGTTAGGTTGTTACAGATTAATTTCTAACTTTGCCCACTTATCTGTTAAATGATTCACTATGAGTGCCGAAAGTCTGATCCTGTTCTTCGTCGTGGGTGCTTTCCTGGTGGCGTTCGCCCTCGTCTTCGCGCATTATGTCGCGCCCAACTCCACCAATCCCCAGAAAGCCGAGGCCTACGAGTGCGGAATTCCCACCGAGGGGCTTACGTGGCTCCAGTTCAACGTGGGGTATTACCTGTTCGCCATCATCTTCCTGGTGTTCGACGTCGAAAGCGTCTTTATCTTCCCCTGGGCGGTGGTGATGAAGGAGCTCGGCATGGTGGCCTTTGTGGAGATCGTGATCTTCTTTTTCGTCCTCGGTCTGGGTCTTCTCTACGCCTGGAAGAAAGGAGCGCTGAAATGGGAATAAAGAACATGAAGGAAGCGGATTTCCGCGATAACGAAACCCTGGACCTTTTCAGGAAGACCGGCGGAAATGTCATCGTATCGACACTCGACGCCATCATGGACTGGGGACGGTCGAACTCGATCTGGCCGCTGACTTTCGCCACCAGCTGCTGCGGGATCGAGATGATGGCCACCGGCGCTTCGCGGCACGATTTTTCGCGGTTCGGCATCGAGGTGTACCGCGCCTCCCCCCGCCAGGCCGACGTGATCGTGGTGGCCGGCACGGTCGTCAACAAGATGGCCCCGGTGCTCAAACGCCTCTACGACCAGATGTCGGACCCCAAATACGTGATCGCCATGGGGGCCTGCGCCGTTTCGGGCGGCCCTTTCTTCTATAACACCTACCATGTCGTGCGCGGGGTTGACCATGTGATCCCGGTCGACGTGTACATTCCCGGGTGTCCGCCACGCCCCGAAGCCCTGCTCTACGGCGTGATGCAGCTCCAGCGCAAGATCAAGCTGGAGACCCTCCGGGAGCCGAGAAAAACCGAAAACCTGAAACTGTACTGATCTTTTTCCGATGGATAACGCAACACTGAAGGAACGCATCCTGGGGCTGGTCCCCGGTGCGGAATTCCAGGAAAACAAGCAATTCCTCACCTTCGTCATCCCGCCCGAACAGATGCACGACCTGGCCGTGACGCTGAAGAACGATCCCGACCTCGCCTTCGACTACCTTTTCTGCCTATCGGGAGTCGATCATGTCAAGTACCTCGAGGTGGTGTACCACATGGAATCGACGGTGCACAAGCACCAGCTGGTGCTCAAGGTGCGCACCGCCGACCGGGAGAACGGTGCGGTGGATACGGTATGCGACCTCTGGCACACCGCCGAACTCCACGAACGGGAGGTGTACGACCTCCTGGGGGTGAAATTCAACCACCATCCCGACCTGCGCCGGTTCTTCCTCGAAGAGGGATGGAAAGGACACCCGCTCCGCAAAGATTACGTGGATGAAGTTAACATCGTAGAACTATAAGGTATGAAAGAAGTCATCAACCTGCCCGTCAGGAACATTGAGGAGGAGGAATACCACATCAACATGGGCCCCCAGCACCCCTCGACCCACGGGGTGCTCCGGCTGGTCGTGTCGCTCCAGGGCGAGATCGTGCAGAACCTCAAGCCCCATTGCGGTTACATCCACCGGGGCATCGAGAAGATGTGCGAAAAGGACACCTATCCCCAGATCATCCATTTGACCGACCGGATGGACTATCTTTCGGCCCACATCAACAACCATGCGGTTTGCCTGCTGGTCGAAAAGGCGCTCGAGGTGGAGGTCCCCGAACGGGTGACCTACATCCGCACCATCATCGACGAGCTGACCCGCATCGCTTCGCACCAGCTCTGGTGGTGCAGCTTCGGCATGGACCTGGGCGGGCTCACCTGCTACTTTTACGGCCTGCGCGACCGCGAGAAGATCCTCGACATCTTCGAGGAATCGTGCGGATCGAGGCTGCTGCACAGCTACTACACACCGGGCGGACTGATGCAGGACATCCACCCCAACTTCCAGCACCGGGTGAAGGAGTTCATTACATATTTCCGTAAGAAGATCAAGGATTACGACGACATCCTTTCCGGGAACATCATCATGCAGGAACGTACCCGCGGGGTCGGCGTGCTCTCGAAGGAGATGGCCATCAGCTACGGGGTGACCGGTCCCAGCGGCCGTGCGTCGGGTTTCGCCTGCGACGTGCGCAAGCACCATCCCTACGCCGCCTACGACAAGGTGGAATTCACCGAGGTGCTCGGCACCGAAGGCGACACCCTCACCCGGTACAGGATGAGGATGCAGGAGATGCGCGAGTCGATGAAGATCCTCGAACAACTGATCGACAACATCCCGGCCGGCGACCATACGGCAAAGATGAAGGCGGTGCTCAAGCTGCCCGCAGGCGAGTATTACCAGCGCGTGGAAGCCGCCCGCGGCGAACTGGGCGTGTACGTGGTGAGCGACGGCAACAAGTCGCCCTACCGCATGAAATTCCGTTCGCCCAACTTCTCGAACCTCAGCGCCCTCGACTACATGAGCCGCGGATGCAAGATCGCCGACCTCGTGGCCATCGGCGGATCCCTCGATTACGTTATACCTGATATTGACCGATAAAAATCCATCCATGAACTTCAGCCTTTACGATTTCACGCCATTCAACCAATGGATTGATGCCTTCCTCCGGGAAAACCTCTCGCCTTTCTGGGCGGTGACGGTCGAAATGGTCATCATCGGGCTGGCGATCCTGATCTTCTACGCCCTGGTCGGATTGTTTCTCGTGTACGCCGAACGAAAGGTCTGCGCCTTCATGCAGAACCGCGTAGGGCCGAACCGGGTGGGCCCTTACGGTTTTTTCCAGACCATCGCCGACTTTATCAAGCTGATGCTGAAGGAACTGATCACCATCAAGAACGCCGACAAGCTCCTGTTCAACGTGGCACCTTTCATCGTCATCATCGCGTCGTTCATGGCCATTGCCGCCATTCCCTTCGCCAAAGGGCTGCACGCCATCGATTTCGACATCGGCATTCTGTATGTGATCGCGGTGTCCTCGCTCGGCGTCGTCGGCATCCTGCTGGCCGGGTGGTCGAGCAACAACAAGTATTCGCTCATCGGCGCGATGCGTTCCGGCGCCCAGATCGTGAGCTACGAGCTGTCGGTAGGCCTTTCGCTGCTCACCATCATCATCCTGGCCGGCACCATGCAGTTCTCGGAGATCGTGGAGGGCCAGGCCGGCGGCTGGTTCCTTTTTAAAGGCCACATTTCCTCCTTCATCGCCTTCATCATCTTCCTGATCGCCAGCACCGCCGAAACCAATCGCGGACCCTTCGACCTGGCCGAAGCCGAATCGGAACTCACCGCGGGATTCCACACCGAATACTCGGGGATCAAGTTCGCCTTCTTCTTCCTGGCCGAATACATGAACATGTTCATCGTTGCCTCGATCGCCGCTACCGTATTCCTGGGGGGATGGATGCCCTTCCATGTGGGCGGATGGGCCGGTTTCAACCAGATCATGGATTACATCCCGCCTTTTGTATGGTACATCGGGAAGACCTTCTTCGTCATCTGGCTGATGATGTGGTTCAAATGGACCTTCCCGCGCCTGCGCATCGACCAGCTTCTGACCCTGGAGTGGAAGTACCTCCTGCCGATCAACCTGGTCAACATTCTCATCATGGCATTCATCGTATTAATGGGTTGGCATTTCTAGCACTATGAACAGTTTCTTCAACTACTTCGCAGATATTTTCCGCGCCCTCAGGTCGCTTGTCACAGGCATGAAGGTGACCGGAAAATACTTTTTCAGCCCCGGGGCGATCGTGACCCAGCAGTATCCCGAAAACCGGAAGACCCTCGAGATGTTCGACCGGTTCAAGGGCGAGGTGATCATGCCGCACAACGAAAACAACGAGCACCGCTGCACCGGCTGCGGAATTTGCGAAACCGCCTGCCCCAACGGCTCGATCACCATCGTCCAGGCCAAAATCGACCTGCCCGACGGCAAAAAAAAGCGGATCATCGACAAGCACATCTACCGTCTCGGCATGTGCACCTTCTGCGGGTTGTGCATCAAGGCCTGCCCCTCCGACGCGCTGGCGTGGGGCCAGGAGTTCGAACATGCCGTGTTCGACCGGTCGAAGCTGACCAAAATCCTCAATAAACCCGGATCATCCATCATTAAAGACATTGCAGAATGACAGCAAACCAGTTGATGTTTACCCTCTTTTCGGCTGTGATCATCGTCTTCTCGATCCTCACGGTGACCAGCCGCCGGATCCTCCGGGCCGCCACCTACCTGCTGTTCGTGCTGGTGGCCACCGCCGGACTCTACTTCCTGCTGCGTTTCAACTTCCTGGCGGCCATCCAGCTGACCCTGTATGCCGGCGGCATCGTGGTGCTGATCATCTTCTCGATCCTGCTCACCAGCCATATCGCCGAAAAACTTGAACTGCCGTCGCTGTCGAAACGATTACCCGCGCTGATCGCTGCTGCGGCCGGGGCGGCCCTTGTCATTGTCGCGATCTTGCAGCACCCGTTCCCGCCCGCCGCCGAAACCGGCACCGGGCGCACCCACATCCGCGAGATCGCATACAGCCTCATCAGCACCGAAAAATTCGGATACGCCCTGCCCTTCGAAGTGATCAGCGTATTGCTGCTGGCCGCCATGGTGGGAGCGATCATCCTGGCCAAAAAACGGAAAGATTAACCGCATAAATACCTGCAGATATGTTTGAAGGCGTTCCTTTAACCTGGTTCCTGATCACCGGCACCCTCATGTTCTTTGTCGGGATCTACGGGTTCCTTGTACGCAAGAACCTGATCACCATGCTCATGTCGACCGAACTCATTCTCAATTCGGTCAACATCAACTTCGTGGCTTTCAATAAGATCCTTTACCCGGATCACCTGGAAGGCATGTTCTTCAGCGTGTTCATCATCGCCGTGGCCGCCGCCGAAGCCTCCGTGGCCATCGCCATCATCATCAACATTTACCGGCGCCTGGTGAACATCGATGTGGAAAACATGAATGAATTGAAATATTAGGCAAAAGGGAACAGGCAATAGGCAATAGTTTTATTTCCAGTGTTTTGCCTATTGCCTACTGCCTACTGCCTATTGCCTTGCCAAGTAAAAGGTAAATATATAGTTACCAATAACATAAAGTAGATAACACCCTAATTAGACCCTGTATGATCGACTTCAGCTTTACTGTCTGGATCCTGCTGATACCCCTCGTGATGTTCGTGGTGATCGGCCTTTTCGGGAACCGCTTCAAGCCCCTGGTCTCCGGGATCGCAGGCACCTCCGGGCTCTTCGTCATGTGGATCCTGTCGCTCATCACGGCGTACAAGTATTTCTTCGTGCTGGAAAAGGCGGCCGACGGATCTTTCCAGAAATTCCTCGCCTTCAACATGCGGTGGCTGAACCTGACCGACACCCTGCACATCGACATGGGCATCCTGCTGGATCCGATCGCGGTGATGATGCTGATCGTGATCACTTCGGTTTCGTTCATGGTGCATGTTTATTCCATCGGGTACATGCATGGCGAGAAGGGATTCATGAGGTTCTTCGCGACCCTTTCGCTCTTCAGCTTCTCGATGCTCGGACTGGTGGTGGCAACCAACATCTTCCAGATGTACATTTTCTGGGAGCTGGTGGGCGTTTCGTCGTACCTGCTGATCGGTTTCTATTACACCCGTGATTCGGCGGTGGCCGCTTCAAAGAAAGCTTTCATCGTCACCCGTTTTGCCGACCTGGGATTTCTCATCGGGATCCTGATGCTTTCGTTCGCCACGGGCACGTTTGATTTCCTGACCCTGACCGGGGCCAACAGTCCGGCCTTCACCTCGGGTACCGGTGTCGCTTTCCTCGGCCTCTCCACCATGACCTGGTCGATGATCTTCGTCTTTATGGGAGGCGCCGGCAAGTCGGCGATGTTCCCGCTGCATATCTGGCTGCCCGACGCCATGGAGGGCCCCACCCCTGTGTCGGCCCTCATCCATGCCGCCACCATGGTGGTGGCCGGCGTGTACCTGGTGGCCCGCCTTTTCCCGATCTACATTTTCGCCGCCCCGGTCGCCCTCGACGTGGTGATGTACGTGGGCGCGTTCAGCTCCATTTTCGCCGCCATCATCGCCTGCACCCAATTCGATATCAAGCGGGTGCTGGCTTACTCCACCATGTCGCAGATCGGGATGATGATGTTCGCCCTCGGGGTTTCCGGGTACGGCGGGCACGAAGGCCTTGGATACATGGCTTCGATGTTCCATCTCTTCACCCACGCCTTCTTCAAATCGCTCCTCTTCCTTGCCGCCGGCGCCATCATCCACGCCGTGCACAGCAATGTGATGAACGATATGGGCGGACTGCGGAAGCACCTTCCCATCACCCATCTCACCTTCCTCATCGCCTGCCTGGCCATCGCCGGAGTTCCGCCCCTTTCGGGATTCTTCAGCAAGGATGAGATCCTGGCCGCCGGTCACGAACGGAGCCTGATGCTCTACTGGGTGGAGATGACCGTATCGGCCCTGACCGCCTTCTACATGTTCCGCCTCTATTTCTCGGTGTTCTGGGGCAAAGAGCAGCACTATCACCACACGCCGCACGAAGCGCCGCTCACCATGACCCTCCCGCTGATGCTCCTGGCGGCGGCCACCGCCGTCACCGGGTTCATTCCCTTCTCCCATTTCGTCTCCTCCGACCGGATGCCCTTCGCCTCGCACCTCGAAGCCGGCATTGCCATCCCCGCCGTGATCGCCGGACTGGGCGGGATCATCGTCGCCATGATCTTTTACCGCAGGGAGACGAACATCCCCGACAGGATATTCACCTCCCTTGGGTTCTTCGCCCGCGCCGCGTACCGGAAATTCTACATCGACGAGATCTATCTTTTCATCACCAAAAAGATCATCTTCAATTACGTGTCGCGTCCCATCGCCTGGTTCGACCGGCACATCGTCGACGGTTCGATGAACGGCATCTCGTTCATCACCAACGAAGCCTCCGACCGGATCAAGAAACTGCAATCGGGACAGCTTCAGCAGTACGCGCTGGTGTTCATCTCCGGCGTGGTGCTCTTCGTTCTGTTATTCACCTATTTCCAGATCCATTAATACTCCTGAATAATGAGCCTTACCTTGTTTATCATCATCCCCCTGCTGACCGTCGCCGGGATCCTCGCATGCAAGAACCACCAGCAGGTCAAGTGGGTTGCCGTGGTTGGCATGAGTCTCCAGTTGCTGAGTGCCATTGCGCTGATCCTTATGTTTTTAGCAGAGCGCAGGGCGGGCAATATGGCCGAGGTGCTTTTTGCCGAGGATTATGTATGGTACCAAACGCTCAACATCCATTACTACGTCGGGGTTGACGGCGTTTCGGTGGCGATGATCGGGTTGACGGCCCTGGTGGTGTTCGCCGGGATCTTCGCCAGCTGGGACATCACCGACCTGCCCCGCGAGTTCTTCACCTCTCTCATCCTGCTGGCTTCCGGCGTGTTCGGGTTCTTCATCTCCCTCGACCTCTTCACCATGTTCCTGTTCTATGAACTGGCGGTGATCCCGATGTACCTGCTGATCGGAATCTGGGGAAGCGGCCCGCGTCACTACTCGGCCATGAAGCTGACATTGATGCTGATGGGAGGATCCGCCTTCATCCTTCTGGGAATTGTCGGGCTCTACATCAACTCCGCTCCCCAGGGAGGGCCGATGACCTTCGACCTGATCCGGATCTCGAAAGAGACGCTTCCGATGGATATCCAGCGATTCCTGTTCCCCCTGCTTTTCATCGGATTCGGTGTTCTCGGAGCCATGTTCCCGTTCCACACGTGGTCGCCCGACGGTCATGCCTCGGCCCCCACGGCGGTTTCGATGCTTCACGCCGGCGTGCTGATGAAACTGGGAGGATACGGCTGCTATCGCGTGGCTGTTTTCCTCCTCCCGGAGGCCGCGCACGAAATGGGCTGGATATTCCTGATCCTGGCGACCATCGGGGTCATCTACGGGGCCCTTGGCGCCATCTGGCAGAAAGACCTTAAATATATCAACGCTTACTCCTCGGTGAGTCACTGCGCACTGGTGCTGTTCGCCATCCTGATGTTCAACCAGACCGCCATGAACGGCGCCATCATGCAGATGATCTCGCACGGCATCATGACAGCCCTCTTCTTTGCACTCATCGGGATGATCTACGGACGCACCCACACCCGTTATATCAATGAGATGGGCGGCCTGATGAAGGTGATGCCCTTCCTGGCCGTCGCCTATGTGATCGGCGGTCTCGCCTCCCTCGGCCTTCCCGGCTTCAGCGGGTTCGTGGCCGAGATGACCATCTTTGTGGGGGCGTTCCAGAATGCCGATACCTTCCACCGGGTGGCGACCATCATCGCCGCTTCCTCCATCGTGGTGACAGCGGTTTATATCCTGCGTGTGGTAGGTATTCTCCTTCTCGGGCAGATCCGCAATCCGGAATACGAGACACTCACCGATGCAAAATGGTACGACAAGATCAGCGTGGTGGCCCTGATCGCCGGCATCACCTTTATCGGGATGGCCCCGCTGTGGCTGTCGGACATGATCAACGGAGGCCTCGGCCCCGTGGTCCAGAAACTGATGACGGCCGCAGGGGGACAATAAAGAGTAGGGACGCATTGCAATGCGTCCGTACTGAAGAGTGAAGAGTGAGTGGTAGTGACGCATTGTAATGCGTCCGTACGTGGATAGTGAATAGGGTGTTGTGTGTTAGTGATTAATGAAGAGTTTAAAAATTTCTGAGCGATGCTGATAATGAGACAAGAACTGCTGCTGATCGCGATCACGGTGATTTTGCTGATCGTCGAGATCTTTTTGCCCGGCAGCCGGAAACAGAAGATCATCCTCCCGGCGATCCTGATGATGACCGGGGTGACGGTGGCGGGGCTCTTCCCCGGAACCCCCGGAGAGCTATTCGGCGGAATGTACCAGTCAACACGGCTGACCATGATGATGAAGAACATCCTGAACATCGGGGTGCTGATCGTCTTCATCCAGTCGGTCGATTGGCTGAAGCAGCCCCAGAACCAGGACAGGATCAGCGAGTTTTTCATCCTCATGCTATCTACGCTGATCGGGATGAACTACATGATCTCTTCGGGCGATTTTCTCATGTTCTACATCGGCCTTGAACTGGCCACCATTCCCGTGGCCGCTCTGGCCGCCTACGAACGCATGAAGGAGCGATCGGCCGAGGCGGGCGTCAAGCTCATCTTCATCTCCGCCCTTTCGTCGGGCGTATTGCTTTTCGGTCTCTCCCTGATCTACGGAACGACCGGGACCATGTATTTCAGGGATGTGGCCCCCCTCATCACCGGCGCCCCGCTGCAGGTGCTTGCCTTCATCTTCTTCTTCTCGGGCATGGCTTTCAAGATCTCGCTGGTGCCCTTCCACCTTTGGACCGCCGACGTGTACGAAGGGGCCCCGGTGAATGTAACCTCCTACCTCTCTGTCATTTCCAAAGGAGCGGCCGTCTTCATCTTCACGCTCATCCTGTACACCGTTTTCACCAAGATCGCCGTCATGTGGAGCGACCTGCTCTATGTGATCATCATCCTCACCATCACGGTTGGTAACCTTTTCGCCATGCGGCAGCAGAATCTCAAGCGATTCCTTGCCTTTTCGTCGATCGCCCAGGCCGGGTTCATCCTCCTTGGCGTCATCGGGCAAAGCCAGCTCGGGATGACCACGGTGGTCTATTTTGCCCTGGTTTACATCTTCTCCAACCTGGGAGCCTTCGGCGTGGTCGGTATCATTTCGAACCGCACCGGGAAAGAGAACATCAGCGATTACGACGGACTCTACCGCACCAATCCCAACCTCAGCCTGGTGATGATGCTGGCTCTCTTCTCCCTGGCAGGAATTCCCCCGCTGGCCGGCTTCTTCGGAAAGTTCTTCCTGTTCACCGCCGCGGTCAACCAGGGCTATTACATTCTTACCCTGATCGCCCTGATCAACACCATCATCTCGCTCTATTATTACCTGCTGGTGATCAAGGCCATGCTGCTCAACCGCAGCGACATGCCCATTGCCCGGTTCCGCTCCGACAATTACACCCGACTCGGGCTGCTCCTTTGTGTGGCAGGTATTGCCGCTGTAGGGTTTGCCAGTATAATCTACGAGATGATCTTCAACCTGAGCTTCGGGTTGTATTAAAATATTCAACATGGCAATGTTAAAAGGAAAACACACGATCGCCGAGATCGAAGGCGCCCGCTGCTCCGTAGTCGAAACCGGGGTTTCCCCCGAACGGGCGGCCTTTATTAAAGATATCCTGGCCTTCAACGGGTATGAGGTGAAAATGGAGAAGGAAAAGGCCAAGGACGGAACCGAGCCAGGCACCTTTGTGATCGGGATCACGGATATTCTTGTCCTGCCCGTGGTGCTGATTTATGAGAAGAAGCTTCGCCGTAAAGACGGCATGACCGTAACGCCCGCTCACTGGAACCAGTGGCAGGGCGATCAGGCCCTTCCTTACTGGCGTTTCGAACGCGGATGATGAAAAAATTCACCACCTGGTTTTCCGGGGCGGTCATCCTGCTCTATTTCGCCCTCGGCGTGTTTGTGCTCGTCAGCCCCCGCATGCAGCACCTTTCCCGGGAGATCCGTGTGATCTTCGCCGTTTTTCTTTTTCTCTACGGAGCCTTCCGGATGGCCCGTCTCTGGACCAAACACCGGGAATCGGACGATTCATCGGACGATTGAACAGGAATGCCGCCCTATTCCCCGTTATTCCCACCTTTTTTACCGATTATTTGAAAGCCGCAATAATAAAATTCTTAAATTTGTGTTCTTTCTCAAGAAACCGTTGATTTTAAGCATGAAAGCCATGAAAAACAGCAAAAAAAGCACCCTGGTTCCGGCCGGGTTGGCAGGGATTTTGCTGGTCATACTGGCAACCGCCTGCGGAGGACCGGGGGATAAGAAAACAACCGACACGCCCACCGCCGGAAAGATCCGGGTGGGGGTCGATGAATCCTACCGGTTGCTGGTCGAGGCGGAGCGCTTTACATTTGAGACCATGTACAAGTATGCTGACATCGACACGGTTTTCAGGCCGGAAGCGGAGGTGATCAACGATTTCATGAACGATTCGGTTCCGCTGATCATCGTCAGCCGCAACCTGAGCGACGACCAGGTAGCCTACCTGCGCGAACGCAATTACATCCCGAAAGTCACCAAAGTGGCCCTCGATGCCATCGCGCTGATCGTGAACAACGAAAATCCCGATTCAACCTTCCTGTTCGGGACCATTCAGGGAATTTTCCAGGGGAAGATCACCCGTTGGGATCAGATCAATAAAAAGTCACAGCTGCAGGATATCGTGGTCGTTTTCGATCACTTTAAATCGTCGAATCCCCGCTATTTCCGCGAAAGGTTTGCCATCGACTCTTTCCCGTCCACCTGCATGGCCGCGAACAACAACGCCGAGGTCATCCGCTATGTCGAACAACACAAGAACGCCATCGGCGTGGTGGGCGTGAACTGGATCAGCGACCCGGCCGACACGGTTTCGCACGACTTCCTGAAACGGATCCAGGTGGCGGGAATTTCGCCAGAGGGAGAGATCGATCCGGCCACCCGCTATTACCAGCCGTTCCAGGCCTATATTGCCGATGGATCCTACCCATTCACCCGCGAGGTGTTTTGCATCAATCGACAGCCCTATACCGGACTTGCCTACGGTTTCTCGTCGTTCATCGCCGGCGAGAAGGGTCAGCTCATCGTACTTCGCTCGGGAATGGTCCCCGCGGCCATGCCCGTCCGCATAGTTGAATTGAAACACTAACTAACAGAGGAGATTTCGATATGTCAAGCGTTACAAAGAAAGCCGGTGTCTGCATGGGATTGTTGCTGTTCGTTCCTTTTCTCGCCCGCACTTATGCACAGGATCTGAACAGCGCCATCAAGCTCACCAAAAGCGAACAGTTCTCCTCAGCCGCTTCGATGTTCAAAAAACTGATCGCCCAGGAGCCGGCCAACGGAGATCTCTATTTTTATTACGGACGCAACTGCCTCGAGAAATATTATTCCGATACACTGAATGTATCTTTTAAGGAAAAGGCCGATTCCGCCCTGGCGATCTATGAGACGGGACTCCGGCAGGATCCCGCGAACCCGCTGAACCTGGTCGGGACCGGCGGGCTGAAACTGATCATGAAAGACTACACCGGTGCCAGCACCGAGTTTGAAAAAGCAAGGGCCCTGCTCCCCTCCAGGGCGAACAAAGCGATCAAAATGGACCCCGCCCGCCAGGCTGTGGTCCTGATCCAGCTCGCCGAAACCTTTGTCGTTGCGAGCCATCGCGACACCACCAGCGCGTTCGACTACCTCCGCCGCGCCGAGAAGCTCGACCCGAAAAACCCGGAGCTGTATATCGTACGCGGCGACGTGTATTTCTACCTGCTGAACGACGGATCAAAAGCCATATCGAACTACAACCAGGCCAAAGTGCTTGCCCCGGCCTCGCCGGAAGCCACCCTCCGGATCGGACAGTTGTGGCTGCGCGCCCGCCAGTACACCACGGCGCTGAACTATTACCAGGAGGCGGTGAAGATCGATTCCACTTTTGCCCCGGCCTACCGGGAGCTGGGGTCGCTGCTGTCGCGCGCCGGCCGCCCCGAAGAGGCCAAGAAGAACTTCCAGCGGTTCCTGGAGCTTTCGCGCAACACCGCCGCGCGCAAGCAGTATGTCAACACCCTGATCGAGCTCAAAGACTACAACGAAGCGATCATCCAGCTCAACGAGATCAAGAAGGTGGATACCGACGACAACGACGTGAACCGCGCCCTGGCCTATTCCTACTTCGAGACCCAGCAGTACGACAAGGGGCTGGAATACATCAGGACCTTCGTCGCCAAAGCCCGCCCCGACAAGATCCGGGCGCTCGATTACGCCTATTACGGCCGGTCGCTGGCCAAGCTGAAACAGGATTCGCTCGCCCCCGAATTCATGATGAAGTCGTATGCCATGGATACCGCCAAGGCCGATATCATCTCGGAAGCGGCCCTCTGCTGGACCAAGGTGAAGAAATATGACAAGGCCCGTGATCTGTACGAAATGAAGGTAGGGCTGAAAAAAACCATTCCCATGGATCATTACAACCTGGGGAAGGTGTACTACAGCCTGGGAGACTATACGAAGGCCGATACCAACCTGGCTATGTTCAACCTGGCCCAGCCCGAATACATCCCCGGGTTCTCCTGGCGCGCCCGGGCGAAGTCGAACCTCGACGAAAAGGATCCCAAGGGATTCAACAAGACCGGTTTCGCCGTGCCGGTGTACCTGGCCATCCTGGAGAAGACACAGATTGACACCGTGAAATACATGAAAGACCGCTTCGAGGCTTTCGATTACCTGGCCTATTATCATTTCAGCCAGTACTCGATGGATCAGAAGAACAAAGAGGAGGCACAGAAGGCCCTCGATTTTTACCTACGGATGACCGTGGTCAACCCCAACGACGAAAAGGTGACCATGGTGAAGCCGGTGATCGATCTGCTGCGTCAGAAAGTTAAATAACCGGGTATTTGAATTCAGGCTGAACTTTCATACCTTTGCCGGCCTGATGAATTGAAAATCCTTTAATTAATTCATTTTATAATCTAAAACAATTTACCGATGAGCAAGAACACTAACAAAGGCGGAACCCTCGGTGAAGCCTTACGGTCGACATTTACGCTGGTCGCAATGGTCGTTTCATTCATTGTTGCCTGGGTGGTTTACAAGTACATCATGGGAAACCCCATCAACTTTGAAGGAAACAACCCCGAAGGAACCCCGTTGCCCGGCAACTACCTGGGAATGATCTATAAGGGCGGGATGATCGTGCCCCTGCTCATGATGGTCAACCTGATCCTGGTCGTGTTTTCGGTCGAGCGCTTCATCACCATTACCCGGGCCAGAGGAAAGGGCCGGATCAATGTATTCGTGAAGAACCTCCAGAACCTCCTCGACAATGATAAAATCGAGGATGCCATTACCGCCTGCGACAAACAGAGAGGTTCGCTGGCCAATGTCATGAAAGCCGGACTGCTCCGTTACCGCGCGCTTCAGAAGGACCCCAACCTGGTGAAAGATCAGAAGATCCTGGCGCTTCAGAAAGAGTTTGAAGAGGCGACTGCCCTCGAACTGCCGATGCTTTCCCGGAACCTGGTCATCCTTTCGACCATCGCCTCCATCTCCGTGCTGATCGGTCTGCTCGGGACCGTGCTCGGGATGATCCGCGCATTCGGTGCCCTCGCCCAGGCCGGCGCACCCGATGCCCTCGCACTGGCTACCGGTATCTCCGAAGCCCTTATCAACACCGCCTTCGGTATTGCCGGCTCACTGCTCGCCATCGTTCTTTACAACTCATTTTCAACCCAGATCGACAGTTTCACCTACAAAATTGACGAAGCCGGATTCAGCCTTGTGCAGTCATTTGCAGCCTCTACCAAGTAATATTTTTGGCATCCCCACTTATTAAGTACATCTTGTTGTGTATTTATCATTTAAAACCAGAATACCATGCCAAAAATAAAACCGCCGGTAAGGACACCGCACATCGACATGACCCCGATGGTGGACCTGTTCTCCGTGCTCCTCATCTTCCTGCTGCTGACCGCCTCGTTCCGTCCTTCCGAAGTGACGCCGATCGCGGCACCCAGCTCCATCTCGGAGAAGCAGGCGCCGGACAACGACATCATGACGATCCTGATCTCCAAGGACAGTCTTGTCTTTTTCAACATCGACAACGGGAAAGACACCTCCACCCATTTCCGCACCAAGTTGCTGCAAAAAATGGGTGAACAGTACAAGATCACCTTCACTCCGCAGGAACTCAGCAAGTTCGAAAAACTGGCCGCCTTCGGGATGCCGATGAAGAACTTCAAGGCCTGGATCAACACCGTCGAAACCAAAGAACGGGATAAGTTACAGACCGGCGTTCCGACCGATTCGATCGACAACCAGCTGGCCTGGTGGGTCCGTATGGCACGCCTGACGAACCCGGGAGCGGAAGTTGCGCTCAAAGCCGATGCCGAAACTCCCTATATGGTTGTGAAAAAGGTCATGGACCTGCTCCAGGATAACAAGGTCAACAAATTCAATCTCGTAACCAACCTGGTGAAGGAAGAGGTCCTGCTGAAGGATGTTCCGACCAGCGAATAATGGTGATTTTCATACTTAATATTAATCAACATGGCTGAATTAATTGTTGAGGATAAAGGGAAAAAGGGAGGTAAGCGACGGCCGAAGAAGCACAGCACACGCATCGACATGACCCCCATGGTCGACCTGATGTGCCTGCTGATCACTTTCTTCATGCTTACGACTGCGTTCAGCAAGCCCAAGGTTATGGTGATCACCATGCCGGAAAAGGATAAAACCGACCAGCCCAAGGACGCTCCGCAGATCGCTGCCATCCGTACACTGAATATTCTGCTCACCGGCGAAGACAAGGTTTATTACTACATGGGAATGGCAGATCCGAAAAAACCGCCCCTTCCTACGCTGGTAAAAACCGACTTCAGCAAAGACGGGATCCGCAAGGTCCTGCTCTTCAAAAACCGGGACCTTTTCAGCAAGATCGCCCAATACCGCGAAGACCGGGTAAAAGGTAAATTCGTGGTGGCAGACACTACCGCCGACAACGAGATCAAGAGGATGAAGAAAGAGGACAAACACGGTCCCATCGTCCTGATCAAGGCGGATGAAAAGGCGAAGTACAAGGACATCGTCAACATCATCGACGAAATGGCCATCTGCAACATTGCCAGTTATGCCATTGTCGACCTGAACGCGGTCGAGATCGAGATGCTGAAGACCTCTCCGAAATAAAATTGGAATTTGTGTTTCACACTTTTTAAAAAACAGATTATGTCAATTGAAACACAGCGTGTAGAACCCCTCGACGAGATCGTATTCAAGAACCGTAACAAGGAATATGGTTCCTACCTCCTGCGAAAAAAGTACAGGAAGTACGTGACGATCTCGATGATCGTCGGCCTGTTCCTGCTCTCCATCGCGGTCGCCTATCCGCTGATCAACGCCTACATGAGCAAAAGCAAGCTCGTGAGGGAAAAGGAGAAGGAAGTCGGCGTGGAAATGAAGGAACTGCGCCAGGAGGAGGCCCCGCCCCCTCCGCCACCGCCCCCCCCGCCTGAAGCGCTGGTGGAAAAGGTGAAATTCACCGCACCCATCGTGGTGGAGGATACTACGATCGAGACCGGTCTTGCCACGCAGGACGACCTGTCGGCAAAAACCAATACCGAAGTGCCCACCGAAGAGGTGGAGGTGGAGGTGAAAGACGAGGGCCCCAAAGTCATTGAAACCCCGGTGCAGGCAGAGATCTTTACCGTGGTCGAAGAGCAGCCCGGATACCCGGGCGGCGAAGAGGCCCGCATCTCCTTCCTGCAGCAGAACATCAAGTATCCCGAAGAAGCCAAGGAACTGGGCATCCAGGGAAAGGTGTTCGTGACCTTCGTGGTCGAGGTCGACGGCTCGATCTCCGACGTGCGCGTGCTCCGCGGCATCGGCGGCGGTTGCGACGAAGAGGCCATCCGCGTGGTAAAATCGATGCCCAAGTGGATCCCCGGCAAGCAGCGCGGCGTACCCGTGCGCGTGCAGTTCAACCTGCCCATCAAGTTTACGCTTCAATAAGGAGTAAATGCGGGACGCGTGACACGTGACGCGTGAACCAAGAGAAGAGGCGGTTCCGAAAGGAGTCGCCTCTTCTCTTTTTTGGAGATTATTTCGCGACAACCGCTCCGGTTGAACCGGTAAGCGTACCGGCTCCCTTCGGCAACCCACCGCGGGATGCTTTTCCCCCATCACCTGCATATCGCCTCCCCGTTCCGGCCCCCCGGCCCGTTCCTCCTGGTGCCAGGCGGGAAGAAAATAAGGGCGGAAAAATATATTTAGATTAAATATTTATTATTTTTGCAAAAAATAACATATATATAAACACTAGCGTTGCGTTGTTTTTGTTAAATGTTCTTTGAAAAGCTTGATATATCTTC
>CAYVVG010000025.1:0-44914 GCA_964455285.1 uncultured Prolixibacteraceae bacterium | reverse complement strand
GTGATCGTCACGGAATAGTCGCCGGCGCAAAGGCCAGTGACATCCTGGGTGGTCGATCCGGCAGGGTCGCTCCAGATATAGGTGTAGGGTTCGGTACCACCGCTAACGGTGATGCCGATCGATCCGTCACAATAGCTGAAGCAGGAGGCCGGGGTGCCCTCACCGGTAACGGCCAGTGCTGCGGGAGCACCGATGGTCCAGTTGCCGGTAGCGGAGCACATGTTGGCGTCGTAAACGATCACCGTATAAGTGCCCTCGCAGAGGTCGATCAGGTTCTGGGTGGTCGCCATATTGCTCCACTCATAGGTGTAAGGACCTGTGCCGCCGCTGGGAGTGATGGAGATCGTTCCGTCGCAGCCATCCTTGCACAAGGCATCGGTGGCGCTGCCGGAAACGGCAACCGGGGTCGGCTGTCCGATCGTCCAGCTGTTGGTGGCGGTGCAACCGTTGAAGTCGGTGACGACTACGGTGTAAGTACCTGCACACAGATCGCTCACTGTCTCGCCGGTCGATCCGGCAGGATCGTCCCATAAATAGGTATAGGGGGCGGTGCCTCCGGCGGGGGTTACGGTGATGGAACCGTTGCACGATCCGTAGCAGAGTGCATCGGCCGGTGCACCGGTAACGGTCAGAAGCAGGGGCTCGTTGACCGTATAGGTGCCTGTGGTGGTGCACATGTTGGCATCATAGACCGTTACGGTATAGGTGCCCGCTGTCAGTCCGGAAACATCTTCGCTGGTGGCATTGTTGCTCCAGAGGTAGGTGTATCCGGGGGTACCACCCGCAGGGGTGATGTCGATCGATCCGTCGCTGCCCTGGAAGCACAGTACATCGACTGCTTCCCCGGTAACCGACACGGCACTTTCTGGCTGCTGCACGAAATAGCTGCCTGTTGCGGTGCAGAGGTCGGCATCGGTTACAGTGACGGAATAGTAACCGGCTGTCAATCCGGAAATATCCTCGGTGGTCGCATTGTTGCTCCACAGATAGGTGTAGGGAGCATGACCCCCGGTCGGTGTGATGTCGATGGATCCGTCACTTCCTTCATAGCAGGAAACAGGCAGGGAGGTTCCGGCCAGTTCCAGCAGGGTGGACGATTCCACAATGACAAATTCACTCGAGGCTTGCGTACACAGGTTCCCGTCGGTGATGGTGACCTGGTAGGTGCCTGATGTCAGAGCGGTTCGGTTTTTCGTAACAGCTCCGTCATTCCACAGGTAGGTATAGGGAATTTTTCCGCCCGTTACCGTCAGAGTGATCGTGCCGGTCGGCGACCCGTAGCATATAACCGGAGTCGTTGTTCCTGTGATCACAATGGGGGCCAGAACGGTCACCACGACACGTCCACCGTAGAAACCTCCCGGGGGAGGAGCATACTGCATGGAAAGGTAGAATCTGTCGGAGGCGTAGCCAATACCCAGAGGATTCTGAGGTGAGCCTGGAGGATAGATGATGGGATCCCTCTCGGATGAGGTCCAGGAGCCACTGTAATTTTCCCAGTGGAAGGTTGCGTACTGGTTGTCACAGCCTGCCGGGAAGTTGCACAGAAGCTGAATGGGCTCCCCATAACACAAAGGTGTTTTTGCAACTGTTTGCGATCTGGCAGTGTATGACAAAGCCAGCATAAAGAATATTAAGACTGGCAACAGCCTTAATATCTTCATTGTTGTCTTCAGGTAAAGTGTTTTCATAACGAATTGATTAGTTTGAACTAGGTTTATTTAACATTGGGCAAAATATAGTGGGGTTGAAAATTTCCTATCCAATGCACTTCCGCAGACTACGGCGGAAGTTCGAGGAGAATGTAAATTTCATGAATCGGCATAATTGTTTTTGGTTTACGTCTGGTTTGTTGGTCAGTGAAGAAACAAAGTATAACAACTATCTAAAAACTAGCATTTTCAAATATGTCTTGTTAGAGTAATAACATAACATACTGAAAATCTGCTAATTTATCGATGCTGTTTCTTTTCTATTTTATTTCAAACAATAAACGAAATTAGAAAAAAAAGTTCTCAATAGGTTCAGGAATTGGTAAAAACTTTTAATCATTTTGAGAATTACGTCACCGAATGACCAAATACATGTATTTTTATTAATTTTGCCTCCCGGAAACAGTCACCCCATAATGGAATATTTAGGTTAGTTTTCAAATCAAAAATAGGAACAAAAATTCAAATTTCAATTAAATTAACGTTAATTATTGTTAAATTTGAGGTCGTATGGAAGCGGAACACGACAACACCCCGATAATCAGAATGCTCGTAGCAGAAAGTCAAGGGATCATACTGCATTCAATCCTGGCTCTTCTTGGTACATTCCGGGATGTTGTTGTGGTCGGAACAGCCCGCGATGGAAAGACATTGCTTGGCCTTCTGGAGGTAACAAAGCCAGACATCCTCCTCCTTGATCTTGAAAAACCGGGGATGTCATGCATCGAGGTCAGCCGGGTGATCGACGGAAAGATGCCATGGGTAAAACTGATCTCCCTTTCCCGGCACAACCATCCTTACTACATCCGGGAAATGCTGAAACACGGCACCAAAGGATTTCTTTCAAAAGATTGCTCGGTAGAGGAACTTCACGATGGGATCAGGCGCGTGCATGCCGGTCAGACATTCTTCTGCAGCACCTGCTCCGACGTCATGCTCCAGGATTATAAGGCACAACCCCGGGATGACGGGAACCGCTTCCGGGAGATCACCCATCGCGAGATAGAGATCATCCGATACCTGGCCGAAGGCCATTCGACAAAGGAAATCGCTGAAAAACTATTCATCAGCGACAAAACGGTCGAACGCCATAAATCAAACCTGTTGAAAAAAATGCAGTTGAAAAACACTCCGCAACTTGTCAAGGTCGCGGTTGAAAACGGACTCCTGATCTATTGATCCGATGAAGAAAAGCAGTCCGAAACCCCGTCGGCGGGAAGTCCGGCCATCACTGGCCGTCAGGCAATCGAATAGCTCGTTACGGTTCGTGTCAGAGCAGACACTTTATATGATTGTTATTATTATTTTGACATTTATTGCCTTCCTTCCCACCCTGAAGAACGATTTTATACTCACCTGGGATGACAAATCCTATATCGTGGACAACCCGGTGATCCGTGAACTGTCGCTCGCTTCACTCCGGGCCATGTTCACCACGCAGGTGGGAGGAACCTACGTGCCGCTGCCCCTGCTCTCGTATGCAATCGAGTACCGGATATTCGGTCTCGATCCCGTGGCTTTTCACGCCACCAACCTGTTTCTGCACCTGGTTTGTACCGGCCTGGTATTCCGGATCCTGATCAAACTAAAACTGGCCCCGGCCTTTGCAGCCGTGGCCGCACTCATCTATGGTATCCACCCAATGGGAGTCGAGTCGGTCGCCTGGGCCACCGAACGGAAGGACCTGCTTTACGGGGTTTTTTATTTCGGATCCCTGCTGTTATATATATATTATGTCACGGATCCATCCCGGAGCCGGATCGTCTATATGGGCAGCCTCCTGGTGTTCATCCTGGCCCTTTTTTCCAAAATACAGGCAGTCTCTCTTCCGCTCGTCCTGCTGGTGGTCGATTTTTTCTTTTTGCGAAAGGACCTGAAACGGATGATCCCCGAGAAGATCCCGTTCTTCCTGTTGTCGCTGATCTTCGGCATCGCCGGGATATTCGTACTGAAGCATGTCGGAGCGTTGAAGATCAACGAGATATTCACTTTGTCGGAACGGACCTTCTTCGGGATGTACACCTTTTGCGCATACCTGGTCAAATTCGTCGCTCCCCTTCACCTGAGTGCATTCTATCCCTATCCGGTTGCCAGCGGAAACATGCTGCCGGTTCTGTATTACCTCTCTCCCGTATTCATCGTTTTGCTGGGTGTCGCGGTTTTTCTGACAGTAAGGAAAACAAGGGCGATCCTTACTGGCATGCTCTTTTTCCTGTTCTCCGTGGTCTTCATGCTTCAGATCTTCGGCGCCGGGGCAGGTTTCCTTGCCGACCGTTATACCAAGGTACCTTATCTTGGCCTGGTGTTCATCGTCGGATGGGGGATGCAACAGTGGTGCGAAAGGAATCACAGGGCGCGGCACCTTGCGTGGGTTCTGGCGGCCGGTTTCTCGGTTTTCCTTGCCGTCACTGCATTTTACCGGACCCGCGTGTGGAAGAACAGCGAGACCCTGTGGTCGGATGTGATCCGGAAATACCCTGAAAGAGATTCGCGCCCCTATGCCTGCCGCGGCCTTTATTACCGCGACCAGAATGAAAATGACAAGGCCCTGGCCGACTTTGATGTCTCGCTGTCGCATGACAGCAAAGATGCCGAGATCCTGCTGATGCGGGGCAATATCCGGTTTGAAAGGGGCGAGGATGACCTGGCTTACGCGGACTATCTCCGCGCCATGAGTATCAAACAGGACAACGCTCTTGGCATGGCCAACCTGGGTGCGCTTTATGTGAGGAGAAACCAGTTTGATTCGGCGGTTTATTTTTTAACACGATCGATCGGTCTTGATACATCGAATGCCGTCGCCTTTGCCAACCGGGCCGTGGCATACGGCGGGCTTGGAAAAACCGACGAATCGATCGCCGACTTCAAGCGTTACCTCCGAATCGACCCCGGCAACGAACGGGTGTGCATGAGCATCGCGCTGGCGTACCAGCGGTCGGGCCGTACGAAAGAAAGCCTCCCCTGGTTCGATGAAGCGATAAGGAGGAAACCCTCCTTCGGCAATTATTATTACTTCCGGTCACAGGCCCACAAAACACTCGGCAACCGCGCAATGGCTCTCGGGGACGCGTTGACGGCCCGGTCAAAGGGGGTAAAAGTCCCGGAGGAATACATCCGTTCGTGCCAATGACAAGGGGATCCCATAGGGGCAAGAGACCTCCTGCACCTGCAATCCACAGACCCTTCGCGGGTTTGTCGCTGATCCCGCTGCCTTTCATTCTGCTGCTGACCTGGTTTCTTTATCGTCCGTCGCTGGAGCACGGATTTACGAACTGGGACGATCCGGTTTACATTTTGGAAAACCAGGACCTGACCCTGCCTCCTGCTGAGTCCGCACGGTCATTTTTCCTGCATCCGGCGGCCTCCAACTACCATCCTCTGACCATGATCTCGCTGGCCGCCGATTACAGGGCCGCCATGCGGGGCAAGCCTGCTCAACCACAACCCGAAGGCCCGGATGCAGGCAGGTTCCATCGCACCAATGTCCTGCTGCATCTGATCAATACCCTGCTGCTCTATTTTGTTATCCTGGCGCTTTCACGGTGGCGGTGGATACCCGCAGCCCTGACCGCGTTGCTGTTCGCCATTCACCCGATGCACGTTGAATCGGTGGCATGGATCTCTGAGCGTAAGGATGTCCTGTATGCACTCTTCTTTTTATCGGCCCTTCTTCCGTACCTTGCCTATGCGGCAAAACCTGCCATATGGTCTTACGCACTGACATTCGTTCTGTTTGCAGGGGCTCTTCTGTCAAAACCTGCTGCCGTCACTTTTCCACTCATATTGCTGTTGATCGACTGGTTTACCGGACGCCGGCTGACCCTGCGTGCCTGGCTGGAAAAGATCCCCTTTTTCCTGGCCGGCGGCGCCATCGGCCTGACCACATTTCTGATCCAGTCAGACATTGCAGTGGCCGACATCCGTACCATTTCTTTGTTCGAGAGATTGCTGTTCGGATCCTTCGGGCTGGTCATGTATGTGTATAAGCTGATCATTCCCATACAACTCTCGGCTTTCTATCCCTACCCGTCGCTGACGGCAACCGGGCACCTGCCGCTTGTATTCTATTTTGCCCCTGCCGTCGTGCTGCTCCTTGCCCTGATCGTGTACGGATTGGCCCGCAAAACCCGTGTCATCGTTTTCGGATCCCTGTTATTTTTCATTTCCCTGGTCCTGGTACTTCAGCTCATCACGGTGGGAAGTGCCATCATGGCCGACCGGTACACTTACATCGCCGCGATCGGGTTGTTCTTTATCGCAGGCTGGAATCTCGACCAGGCATTCCTGGAAAAGAGAGGATGGCGCTACCGGATGCGGTGGCTCCTGGCTGCGGCAACGATCCTCTACGCCGTGTGGATGGTGTTCCTGGCCAGGGAACGCATCGGAATTTGGAAAAACTCGGAAACCCTGTGGACCGATGTCATCAGGAAATATCCGGGCACCGATGTGGCCTACCGGAACAGGGGCAATTATTACGGTGCCATGGACCAGACCGAGAAAGCTCTTGCCGATTATCATGTTTACCTGCAATTGAAAAAAGACGATCCGAGGGGTTACAGTAACCTGGGTAATATCTACTCGTTGCGCAATGAAACCGGGAAGGCGCTGGAAGCTTACTCCCGTTCGATCGCTCTCGACAGCCTGAATCATGAGGCCTATCTGAACCGTGCCATTACATATTTCAAGTCCGGACAATTCGAACGGGCCCTGCAGGATTATGACAGGGCAGTCCTCCTGAATCCCGGCAGTTTGCAAGTCAGGCAGAACCGGGCCTATTCCTATTTCGATATGGGGCGTTACCGCGACGCGATCGGGGAGTTCACGATCCTCATCGAACGAATGCCGCCGAGTGAGGATTTTTATCTGAAGCGGGGCGTATCCTGGTACATGGAGAAGGAATACCGGCAGGCACTGGACGATTACCGTCAGTGCATGAACCTGAACCCGTCGGGGGGAATGGCGCCCTTCAACGCGGCCATAGCGCTGAGCGAAATGGGCGACTATCGCCAGGCATACCAGATGGCAATCAGGGCCAGGGCGTTGGCTTATCCGGTGCCCGAAAACTTCATGGAAGGACTAAAAGCGAAACAATGAAGCCAAACTACATTTCCCTGGCCATATTCCTTATCGGTGCCGCCCTGTACCTGAACACCGTTCCCAACCAGTATGCCTACGACGATTACAGTGTCGTCGAGGGCAATGCCTTTACCCGTCAGGGGCTTGCGGGAATTTCCGGGCATCTCCTCAACGACAGTTTTACGGGTTTCACCGGACAGAAAAACCTGTTTCGCGGCGGCCGGTACCGGCCCCTCTCGCTGGTGACCTTCAGCATGGAGTACCAGTTTTTCGGGGCTGTTCCCGGGGTCAGCCACCTGGTCAATGTCATCTTATACGGGCTCACCTGCCTGTTGCTGTTCCGGGTGATGGAGAGGCTCTTCCGGGAACGGAATCATTTCCGGCGCTTCAGCGACATTTTTTCCAGCGTGTCGCTCATGACCGCAGTGGTCTTTGCCGTTCACCCGGTCCACACCGAGGTCGCAGCGAACATCAAAGGGAGGGACGAACTGCTGGCGCTGTTGTTCGGGTTGCTCGCCTGGAACTCGGCGATCCGGTATGCCGGCAAGCGCAGCATCTGGCATGCCGCGGGAGCCGGCGGCTACCTTTTCCTGGCGCTGATGTCGAAAGAGAGTGCCGCCCCTTTCCTGGTGCTGATCCCCTTATCGTTGATCTTTTTCCGGTACCGGGAGATCCCGGTAAGGTCCATGGCCTGGCCGGTTGTTGCCCTTGTAACCGGATTTACTGCGTTTCTGCTGATCCGCCAGGGTGTGCTTGGATGGGAGGCCAGGCCTGCCATGGCCGACAATATCCTGAGCAATTCTTTCCTGTACGCGCAGGATGTCTCCCAACGGTACGGCACCACCCTGTACACGATGGGTTTGTATCTGAAATTGCTTGTATTTCCCCATCCGCTGACCATCGATTATTATCCTTTTCATATTCCTTACGTCGGCATGGGCGATCCGAGGGCGCTGGTTCCCCTGGCCCTCTACCTGGCACTCACGGTTTCGGGAGTCGTGCTTGCCATCCGCAGGCACCCGGCGGGATTCGGGATACTTTTTTACCTGGCAGCTCTCTTTCCCGTTTCGAACCTGCCGTTCATCGTTGGACCTTTCATGGGTGAGCGTTTTCTATTTATCCCCTCCGTGGGCTTCGCGATCCTTTGCGGTTGGGGGGTCGCGTTTTTTTCATCACGCGACCGGCTCAGGAAGTGGGTTCCTTTGGTGGCATCCCTGGTACTGCTGGTATTCTCGGTGCGAACCATAGTCCGGAACACCGACTGGAAAGACAACTTCACCCTTTATACACACGATGTGCAGACATCGGCGAACAGTGCGGTGATCAACAAAGGCGCCGGTCAGCAATACCTCATCCGGGCGCAGTCGGAGACCGATAAGGCCCGGAGGAGGGAGCTGGCCCGCAAAGCGATACCATACCTGGAGAAGGCGGCCCGGCTGAACCGGACCGAGACCGAAACCTTCCTGCTAGGCAATGCCTGTTATGAAGCGGGCGACCATAAAAGATCCATGGAGATGTACCTTCAAACCCTTCAGATCAGCCGGGGGTTTGAGAAAGCGATCGCAAACTTCTTTGTAGCCCTGAACCACCTGCCTTCGCCGGACGAGAAAATCCGGCAACTGGACCGGTTGGCACAGGTGACAGGCGACCGGTACGACCTGTCCTACAACCGGGGGCTGGTTTACGGCAAGCAGATGGGAATGATCGATTCGGCCATCCGTTGTTTTTACCGGGCCTGCCGGATCGACAGCACCCGGGCGGAATGCCTGAGCGACCTGGGGGTGGCCCTTGCGATGAAGGGGGATCTTGTGCACTCAGCTGAAATCCTTGAAAAAGCATTGCACCTGAACCCGGGCGATCTGCGGGTCCGTCAAAACCTGGCAGCGACCTACCTGCGACTGGGCATGCCCGGAAAGGCTAAGGTGCTGATACCAGGCCGATAACCTGCGGGCAAGAAGCCCCTCTCACCGCCGAACCGGGTTTTTGCTGTTCATGAGCTGGTGGGTCAGGGCGATATTCTGCCGGATCTGCGGATCGGCCGGATCGAGGGTGGCGGCACGGGAGAATGCTTCCAACGCCCGGGGATAGTCGCTGAGCATGCTGTACACGATCCCCAGGTCCTTAAACACGGCTTTATTGGTGGGGTCTGTTCCGGCCGATCGTTCCAGGAAATACCGGGATGAATCGAGGTTGCCTTCGAACTGACCATATTGCTTCCCGAGCAGGTAGCAGACCTCCGGGTTATCGGGAGCGGCTTGCAGCATGCGGCGCAGGGTGGCGATCTTGTAGGCCGATTCTGTATGTCCGTCGAGCGACTGGATGACCTTCAGCGCATTGGACCGGGCGTTGCCGTTCATGGGTTCGTATTCCAGCACCTTGAGGTACTGGTCAATCGCTCCCTTGTAATCTTTTCGGTGCATGGCCAGCGCATTGCCGTAAAGCAGCAGGCCGTTGCCTGCCCTGGGATAGATCTGAAGGGCTTTTTCGAGGAACGCGATGGAGCGACGGTAATATTCTGCTTTCAGTGCGGTGTCGCTTTCCTGCTCGGCTTTCTTCTGGTAGTCACCGCCGGCCGATACGTTGCATTTGATGCTGTTGGCCGAGACCCTGACATCGGTGGTGAAAAGGGTGAAGTTGTCTTTCCATGCCGGATTCCTGGTCCAGGTCCGGATCGTGAGCAAAATGACGATGACCGACATCATGGGGATGATCACCCGGCTCCATGTTTTTTCATTCTTCATGACAGCGGGAAGCCGGTCGGCGGCCAGGTAAGCGAGGATGATCACGAACCCGAGTGAAGGCATGTAAACGAACCGTTCGTTCATGAAGGTGCCAACGGGAAATACCAGGTTTGAAACAATGAAGAGTGTGATCAGGTAGAAGAGGATGCCATAGGAAACCACGCTCTTTGTTTTAAGGCCTGTTATTCCGTAAATGATCAGGGCCAGGTAAATGATCAGGGGCACGATGGCCCTCAGATCGGTCAACGGAACGAGTGGGATATGGTAAGGATAATAGTCGTGGGTGAGCGGGTGCGGGAAAAAGAGGAGTTTGATGTACAATCCCAGCGTATAAAGTATGGTTCCGAACTTCTCTGAGACGGAGGCGAACAGGAACGGGTTATTCAGGAGTTCACGCGGGAGTTCACCCGAATTGAAATAGCCGAGGACCAGAAATCGGATCACGACGAAGAGGAGGGCGGTGGCGGCCAGTGTGGCTGAAACGGTCAGGTTCCGGCGGAGCGGAACAGCGGTGAAAAAGTGGACGCTGAGAGGGATCATGACCGCAAACAGGATGGCATTTTCCTTCGAAAGGACGCCAAAGAAGAAGACAATATTTGCCGCGACAAGGTCGGAGATCCTTTTTCTTTCAAAATAGCGCAGGGTGAGAAGCAGGGCAGAGAGGGAGAACAGGAGGGCCAGTATTTCGTCGCGGCCTTTGATGTTCGCAACGGCTTCGGTATGGAGGGGGTGGGCAAGGAATAGGATCGCGGCCATGAAGGGGACTCCCAGGTACCAGGGACGACGGGGTGGAAGTTTGAAGAACCGGTTAAGGATCAGTAGAATGAGACTTCCGGTAAAGGCATAGAGCAGGATGTTGATCAGGTGGCTGACGAACGGGTTGGGACCGCCGAGCAGGCCATATTCAATGGCGAAGGTGGCAATGGAGAAGGGGCGGTAGCGGCCGCCGGCCACCAGTTTTTTCTCGATCCCGAAAAACCCCGTGAACGAGTCGTAGCTGAAAATTTTCCCGATCCCTGCGAAGCCTTGTTTGGTAAAGGCGTTCTCTTTGATTACGATCAGGTCGTCGAGGGTGTAGTCGTAGGTCAGGGTGTTCCCGTAAAGGATCAGCGCGAACCCCAGGATCAGCCAATGGGGAAGAAAATTCCGGCCGGCGAAGGGCTTGCCCGTCCTGGCGGGCGTTCCGGCAGGCTGTCGTTTCCCCGGGGCCGGTTTTTTTGACATCAGGGCTACCGGGTTTTAAAGATCGGGAAGGAGGCCAGGCCCGACTTCTGGAAAAAATAGGCGAAGGAGGTCCTGAGGACGCCGAGCCCGTATTTGATGCTTCGCCGGAGGTTGATGGAGGATGCTTCCTGAAAGTACTTGGTGGGACAGGTGATTTCGGCGATATCGAAACCAGCGTGGAAGATCTGGGCAAGCATCTGGTTGTCGAACACGAAATCGTCGGAATTTTCGGGATAATTGACTTTCCGGAGGACTTTGCTCGAGAAGGCCCGGTAACCGGTATGGTATTCGGAAAGTTTCTGGTGCATCAGGAAGTTCTGGGTCCAGGTGAGAAAGCGGTTGGCGATGTATTTATACATCGGCATTCCTCCTTTCAGAGCCCCTTTCCCCAGGATCCGGGAGGCGATCACCACCGGGTAGAGGCCGCTCGCGATCAGGTAGGCCATGGAGGGGATGAGCTTGGGGGTGTACTGGTAATCGGGATGCAGCATGATGACAATGTCGGCTCCCAGATCGAGGGCCGTATTGTAGCAGGTCTTCTGGTTACCCCCGTAACCCTTGTTGCGATCATGCCGGATCAGGTGTTTGACATTCAGTGAATTTGCCACTTCAACCGTATTGTCGGTACTGGCGTCATCCACCACAACGTATTCGTCCACCAGGTCGAACGGGATTTCAGCGATGGTTTGAGCGATCGTTTTTCCGGCATTGTAAGCGGGCAGAACTACGACGATCTTATTACCTAACAACATACAACATCGATATGAGAAGCAAAGTCATTAAATAATCTGTGGAGCTGGAGGGATTCGAACCCTCGTCCAAACAGGCAGTCAAAAGGCTTTCTACATGCTTATCCCCCGGTTGGTTGTCGGGATAAAGCTGGCCGGGGGCCGGCCTACCCTATCCTTAGTTTCAGTGTTTTCACCCGAACGGCGAAACAGCGCCCGGATTATCTCAACTTTTGCGATGCCTCGTCCGGAACACCGTTGAGAAGGGTTTCCCGGGAGACAAGACACTGCTGATTTCTAAAATCAGGCAGCCAGTCTGTAAGAATAATTGTCGCCAGTTATTGGCTGTGAAAACTGACTTTTTACGAGGTCGGTTTACGAGGACTCGGCATGCTTACATTTCCACTTTCCTGCTGTCAAAACCAGTCAGCCCCGAAAGAGCCTGCAAAGATACAAAGAAATTACTTAAGCAGATTATTAACAAACGCCGTGATGTCATATTTCTCCTGGAAGATCCGGTGCAGCTCCTCCATGATCGGGAATTTTTCCGCCACATCGACGGAAGCGGCCAGGTCGCGGTAGAAAATCCCGGCAGCGGTTTTTCCTTCCAGCACCAGCTCATGCGACACATGTTCGGTAAAGAATCCTTTCCCGATCAGCAGTCCGAGCGTGCGGTTCCTGCTCAGGTCGTTCAGCGCCGTCAGGGTGAAATCTCCGTAGCCGCAGTAGTTGAACAGGGTGTCGTCGGTTCCTCCGTAAAAATGAAGCAATTGGCGCATTTCACGGAACGCATTCGTCAGGATCAGGAACCGCAGGTTGGGCGAGTTGAACTGGGCGTCGACGATTCCGAGGGCGATGGCGTAGATGTTTTTGAGGATGCTCAGGATCTCGACGCCACGGATGTCGCCGGACTCGTCAAAATGGATATTGGTGCCTTCGAACAGTTGTGCTACCGTCCGCATCGGTTCGGGATCGCGGTACCCCAGCGTGAATCCGGTGGGCAGCCGGTTGATGATCTCGCGAGCGAAACTGGGCCCTTTCATCGTGATCAGCGGGTTCGGGAAGAGCTCTGGCAGACATTCGACGATGGTCCGGTTTCCGGCGCCAAAACCTTTGGCAAGGTTGACCAGGATCGCACCCGGGGCGATATGCTGACGGATCGATTCCAGGTACCCGATCATGCTGACAGAAGGGATGGCCAGGAACAGGATACGACGGTCCTCCAGGCTCCGGTTGTCGGTGGTGGCATGCAGTGCCGGGTTCAGCCGGAGGGTCGGAAAATATTTGCGGTTGATATGGATCCCGGTGATATCTTCGGCAACACCGGGCTCGATCGTATGGAGCAGGATATCGCCACGCCCGGTCTCTGCCAGGATATTGCCCAGGGCGGTTCCCAGGGTCCCGGCCCCGATGATGGCAACGGGAGATTGTGGTACATTCATGGTTTTTCTGCTTGGGAGGGTGAGAACAGGATCCGGAAACAGGCCCCGCCATTACCTGCGACTTCCAGGGTGGCTTCGATCTGCTGCACAAGGATCTGAACGATCTGGGAGCCCATCGAACGGTTGTCGGTCGTGTTGAAGTCCTGCGGAAGGCCGATCCCGTCGTCGGTGATGGAAATGCAGTAGGACCGATCGTTTTCGGGATACAACCTGACCTTAATGTTCCCGGTGCGCTCCCCGGGAAAGGCGTACTTGTAAGCGTTGGTAATTAATTCGTTCGTGATCAGGCCAAGCGGAAGGGCCATCTCAATGGGAACGGAGCAGGGGTGGGTTTCGGTCTGCAGGTTGATCCGCCGGTTGTTAAACGAACTTGAGATGATCAGGGTCAGATGCCGGAGGTAATTGTCGAAAGGAATGGTGCTGATCTCCTGTGTCTGGTACAACTGTTCATGGACGAGCGACATGGTACGGACCCGCAACTGGAGGCCGGAGAGGGAGCCGGTCAGTTCGGGGTTGGCCGACTCATCGCATTGCATGTTCATCAGGCTGACCAGGATAGCAAAGTTATTCTTCACGCGGTTATGGATCTCCCGGAGAAGATACTCCTTCTGGCGGGCATTTTCCGACAACTCCTCAGCGTACCGGATGCGCTCGGTGATATCCCTGACGATGGCGATCACATGCTTCACTTCGCGGGTGACCGGATCGGTCACCGGGTTGTAGGTGGCTTCGGCCCAGAACCCGGAACTGTCCTTCCGGTTGATCGCGTAAACGGTCTTGACCGAACGCCCGGTGCGGAACATCTCCCGGATCTTTTCCTCAACGGCAGCCTGGTAGGAGGACGCGATGAGTTGCATCCCTTCCATCCCGAGGATCTCATCGGCGGAATATCCATAAAATTTCTCGCAGGAGGGGCTGATATACAACCGGTGCATCCTGGCGTCGAACAGGGAGATCACATCGGAGGTGTTTTCGGCCAGGAAGCGGTGCAGCTCTTCGCTTCGCCGGAGCCGGCTTTCGGCCTCCAGGCGCGTCTGTATTTCACCGGCCAGCTGGTTGTTCAGCTCCTGGAGTTCATTTTTTCTCCGCCGGTTCTTGCGGGCCACGGTATTCGAAAAGAATATGAGCGTAAGCATGATCAGCAGTGCCACTTCGAAAAGCAGGATCTGGACCCTCCGGTTCCGGATCTCCAGGTCCTGGATCGTGGTTTCCTGCCGGAGCAGATCGACTTGTCCCTCGCTGGCCCGTATCGACCGGTTGGCTTCGAGGATCCGGATTTCTGAACGGTTCCTGTCGTTGTGCATTTTTGTCCGGTAATCGAAGCAGATCCGGAAGTACTTCAGCGCATCGGCATAACGCTGCTCAGCCCGCGCAAAATCGGAAAGCTGGGAATATACGGTCTCCAGCTGGTCGGTACTCCTGATCTGTTCGGCCAGTTGCAGAGACTCCTGCAGGTAGTGGTAGGCCGAATCCTTTTTTCCCAGCAGCCAATAAGCTTCTCCTACATTCAGCAGCGAGGAGGATATCAGCCGGGGAGGCCCGGTCTGCATCCGCAGCCGCAGCGCGGCAAGGTTGTATTTCAGGTTGTTCCCGTTGACCCCGGTCACCTGATAGATGTGAGCGATCCGGGTGTACAGGATGGCGATCTCCGGAAGGTTGGCAGTCCGGTTGGCTATTCCGATGGCCTGCCGGTAATTGTATTCGGCCATTCCGTATTTCTTCAGTTGAACGAAGGCGTCGCCCAGGAGTTTATGTACGCCGCATTCCGAATTCAGATCCTTCGCTCCGGAGAAGCAGGGAAGGGCCAGGAACCCGTACCGGATGGCCGTATCACATTGTTTCCGGGCCAGATAGTACTTGGCCTGGCAGAGAAAGACCTGGCCGTGAATGGAGGGAATATCCGATTGTCGTGCCACCCGGATCATAATGTTGAGATATTTCTCCGCCAGGTTGTAATCCTTGATGATCTGAAAAAAGAACTGGGTGATCCGGTCGTAAGCCTGCACGAGGTGCGGGATATCGTGATCGGGATAGAGGTCGACCATGTTGAAATACTGGTCGAGCATCTTTTCGTAATCCTCTTTCTGAAAATAGACTTTGGAAAGTGTGTTTCGCGCCTCGAACTGGCCCGCCATGTACTGCAGATGGATGGCCCGGGTCAGGGCCCTGTCGGCAAGATATTTGGCTGAATCGAGGTTTCGCTCCAGCGATCGTTCGGCGAGCCTGTTCAGGGAATCTACCCCTTTGGGGGTGTCGCTTCCCGGCACCCGGGCGGAGGCATCCGGCGCCGCAAACACGGCGATGACCAGGGGAAGGAGAATGATGGTTGACAGAGGCTTCATATCCGCCGGTCGCTGATGACCTGAAGGGTGAATGGAACAAAGGTAAAAAAAAAAATCCGGCCCGCTCTTTTCCAGTTACCGGGTCAGATCCGGTTTGCCGGCCGACTGGATACTGGCGTTGAGTTCAAAACCGACGATCAGGGTGATGGCATTTATGTAGATCCATACGAGGACGATCATCAGGGTTCCGAGGGAACCATACAGGGCATTGTAGCTTGAAAAATGGTCCACGTAAAAATTGAACCCCAGGGTGGTCCCGATCCCCAGGAGGGTAGAGAGGACGGAGCCGGCGGAAATGAAACGGAAATGTTTCTTTCCGGCGGGAGCCAGGTAATACAGAAAAGAGATGGCGGCCAGCAGCAGGAACAGGATGATCAGCCAGCGGACAACCTCAAGCAGGAAAACGATGACTGCACTGTTTTTCAGGGGTCCCGGAAGAAGCGGTTCCAGCAAGGCGGGCCACAGGGTGATCAATGCCACGGCAAGGATCAGCAACAGGCTGTTTGTCAGTACAATTACGAGTGAAACGAGGTATTGGACAGGCCCCGGCCGGGTCTCCATGCGATGGTAGGTGTTATTGAACGCTTCGATGAGACTGTTCACCCCGTTGGTGGAAAAATAGAGCGATAAAGCCAGGTTGAATATCAGCAGTCCGCTGCGCGGGCGCATCACGATGTCGACGATCGTTTCCCTGACAGTTTCAAAAGCGCTTTCGGGCAGGAGATCGCGTATCAGTGACAGAAGCTGGACCTGGAAATCCCGGATGGGTATGAAGGGAATGATATTGAACAGGAAGATCAGAAAAGGAAAGATCGCGAGAAAGACGGAGAAGGAGATGGCTGCCGCCCGCGAGGTGAGGTAGCCCCGGGTCAGGCCGCGGAAGAAAAAAACCGCCACATCGTAGATGGGGATGCCGTTAAAACCAGGAAGGACGAGGCTGCGCGACATCCGCAGGACCCAGGCTACGGGCCGTAAACTCAGAAACCAACGGATCAGACGCGTAATTAAGATCATAGTTCAGGTACCGGAGGTCATCCGGCCTTCAGACTCATATCCAGGCTCCGGATGTGATGTGTGAGGGCTCCCATGGAGATGTAGTCCACACCGGTTTCGGCAAAGGCACGCAGGGTGTCGGTGGTGATTCCGCCGCTGGCCTCCGTCTCAAAGCGGCCTCCGATGCGGGTAACCGCCTCCTTCAGGTCATGAACGGAAAAATTGTCAAGCATGATCCTGTCCACTCCGCCGTGACCGAGCACCAGGTCCAGTTCCCCGAGGTTCCGTACTTCGATCTCGACGGGGATATTTTTCCCGGTTTCCCGAAGGTACCGTTGCACGGCCCCGAGGGCCGGAATGATCCCCCCGGCGAAATCGACATGGTTGTCTTTGATCATGATCATGTCGTAGAGACCCATCCGGTGGTTGGTGCCGCCGCCGGTCCTGACGGCATATTTTTCAAGACCCCGCAGCAACGGTGTTGTTTTCCGGGTGTCGAGAATGCGGGTCCTGGTCCCTGCCAGCAGCCCCACCGCTTTCCGGGTTTCCGTGGCGATCCCGCTCAGGCGTTGCATGAAATTGAGTACCAGCCTTTCCGAACCGAGGATCGAGGCGACGGGGCCGGTCACTTCAAAGGCGATGTCGCCCGGTGCCACCAGATCCCCGTCGTGGAGGAAGGAAACCATGGTCAGGGCCGGGTCGACCTGCCGGAAAATTTTTTCCGCCAGTCCGAGGCCGCAGATCACCCCATGGTCTTTTACCAGCAGCCTGGCTTTGCCGGTCGCCCCGGCAGGAATGGTGGCCAGGGAGGTGTGGTCGCCGTCGCCGGTATCCTCGGCCAGGGCTTGAGCGATGATCGATTCAGTGTCCATGTAGATCAGTTGTCCTGCGCCTGGAACTGGTGGATCAAATCCTGCCCTCCGGCCATCTTCAGCGTGAAATAGATGCGGTAGCTCTTCCGTGTGGTTTCCAGCGTACCGATGTGATACCGCGACCCGTCGGGCGACGATCCCGATTTGGAGATGGTAAAGCTCTTCACCGGATTCTGTGCGAAAAAATCTTTCATGATCTGGCCTGCCTGCACCCGGCTGTAAGTGTCGTCGTACCCGGGGAGCGTCAGATCGATCATATTATTGAATTTTTTCGCAAGTTCCGCGGCGTTTCCAGCCTGTATGGCAGCGGTCACCTGCACCAGCGTCTCATCCGGCCCCGGCGCGGCACTTGCGCCGGAGAGCAGCAGGAGGGACCCGATCCAGAAAGCCGTCAATATTCGCGTGATCGTCATGGCCGTTGTTTGTTAAGCATGTTGATCCTACAAAGTTACACCATTTATCCTATAACGGGATTCGATTTTTATCGCAGATCCCCCGGAATGTCTCATATCCATAACTAAAATCGGGCCGGAATTTGCATCTTTGCATCCGGTATGAAGATCAGGCTGCTCGTTTACGGGAAAACGGAGGAGGAATACCTCCGCAGCGGCATCCGCGAGTATGAAACGCGGGTGCGGAGGTATGTGCCTTTTGAGATCATCGAGGTCCCCTCCGACAGGTCCCTCGCCCGCTTGCCGTTGGCTGCCCAGTTGGCCGGCGAAGCACTCCATCTGGAGAAAAGGATCGCCCCGGCCGATATCCTCGTGCTGCTGGATGAGCAGGGCAGGGAGATGAGCTCCGTCGAATTCGCCGCTTTCCTCAACCGGCAATTCCTGTCGGGAGGGAAGAACCTGCTTTTCGTGGTCGGAGGACCCTTTGGCTTTGCCCCTTCGCTGAAGGAACGGGCGGCCTACAAGCTTTCCCTTTCCCGGATGACTTTTTCACACCAGATGGTAAGGCTGTTCTTTTCCGAGCAGCTTTACCGGGCACTGACGATCATCCGCGGTGAGTCATACCACCACGAGTGACCGGGGGCTCCTGAATCCTTAACATTTTTTTAACGGAACGGTAACAATTATTAACAGCTCCGATGTCACCATGACCAGCACATTTTATAAATTTGCACCCTCAAACGCAACATCGATATGGTTGAAACCGACATCAAAGAACTGAACGAACGGATCCAGAAAGAGAGTGCATTCGTCGATCTGGTGACGATGGAGATGCACAAGGTGATCATTGGGCAGAAGCAGATGATCGAACGCCTGATGATCGGATTGCTGGCAAACGGTCATATCCTCCTGGAGGGTGTTCCCGGGCTGGCCAAGACACTTGCCATCAAGTCGCTGGCGAACTGCATCGAAGCCAAGTTCAGCCGCATCCAGTTCACCCCCGACCTGCTTCCGGCCGACTTGCTGGGAACCCTGATCTACAGCCAGAAGAACGAAGAATTCCGCGTTCGCAAAGGGCCGATCTTTGCCAACTTCGTGCTGGCTGACGAGATCAACCGCAGTCCGGCCAAGGTCCAGAGCGCCCTGCTCGAAGCCATGCAGGAACGGCAGATCACCATCGGGGATGAAACATTCCGCCTTCCGGAACCCTTCCTTGTGCTGGCGACCGAGAACCCGATCGAACAAGAAGGGACCTATCCGCTGCCCGAAGCCCAGGTGGACCGTTTCATGCTGAAGGTGGTCATTGGTTACCCGGATAAGAAAGAGGAGAAAATGATCATCCGCCAGAACATCGGCAACGAGTCGGCTAATACCACACAGGTCATCAATACCGCCGATATCCTGAGGGCCCGTGCCATCGTCAGGGAGGTATACCTCGACGAAAAGATCGAAAATTACATTACCGATATCGTATTTGCCAGCCGTTACCCGGCCGAGTACAAACTGAAAAAGTTCGAAGGACTGATCAGCTATGGCGGCTCGCCCCGTGCCAGCATCTACCTTGCCCTGGCTGCCAAAGCCTACGCATTCATCAAGCGCCGCGGGTATGTGATCCCCGAGGATATCCGGGCCGTCGCATTCGACGTGCTGAGGCACCGGATCGGCCTGACCTACGAAGCCGAAGCGGAGAACATCACCTCCGAAGATATCATCGGCGAGATCCTGAATACCGTCGAAGTGCCCTGATGCCGGGTACTGCGCACCGTATCAATGAGTTGATCACTGATTTACTGTTACACCTCTTCGACCGAATGCCCGATGGAGTCCTCGGAACTTTTTAAAAAAGTCCGCAAGATCGAAATAAAGACCCGGGGTCTGAGCAACCAGATCTTTTCGGGACAGTATCATTCGGTCTTCAAAGGAAGGGGTATGGCCTTCTCGGAAGTTCGCGAATACCAGCACGGCGACGACATCCGCAACATCGACTGGAATGTCACCGCCAGGTTCAACCATCCGTACATCAAAATATTCGATGAGGAACGGGAGTTGACCGTCATGCTCCTGATCGACGTGAGCGGTTCCAACCAGTTTGGCACACGCAGGGGTTTCAAGCAGGATACCATTACCGAGATCGCGGCCGTGCTGGCCTTCAGTGCCATCCAGAACAACGATAAAGTGGGTGTCATCTTCTTCAGCAATACTGTGGAAAAATTCATACCGCCAAAAAAAGGCACTTCACATATCCTGCGCATCATCCGTGAGTTGATCGAGTTTGAACCGCAGAACCGGGCCACCAGCCTGACAGAACCCCTCCGGTTCCTGACCAACGCCCTGAAAAAGCGTTGCACGGCTTTCGTCCTGAGCGACTTCCTCGACCGGGGCTTCGAAGATGCGATCAAGATTGCCAATAAAAAGCATGACCTGATCGCGTTGCGCATCTTTGACGAACGGGAGACCCAACTGCCCGATGTCGGACTGATGCGGGCGAAGAATGCCGAAACCGGCCGGCTTTTCTGGATCGATTCGTCCGACCGGCGGGTTCGGCGGCAATACGACAACTGGTACCGGTCGCACGACGGGTACCTGAACGACCTGTTCAGAAGAAGCGGTGTGGATACCGCAAGGATCGCCACCGACCAGGATTACATCAAGCCCCTGATGGGATTGTTCAGGAAAAGGGAGGCTCGCAGATAACACGATGAGGATGAGAGCGTTAAAAACGATAGGAATCCTGGTCCTGATCCTGACGGTTGCCCCGGGCCGCGGTCAGCAGGTGAGCGTGTCGGCCAGCCTCGACACCGCGGCCATGCTGATCGGCGACCACGTAGGACTGACCCTCAGGTACAGCGGACCTGCGGGTTCGCAGGTGCTGTGGCCGATGATCCCCGACACGATCCTCGGGTCGATCACCGTGATCGGGCGGGGAAAGATCGATACCGCCTTCACCCCCGATAAAAAAGGGATCACCCTTACCCAGCACCTGAACCTTACCTGTTATGACTCGGGTTTTTACACCATTCCTGCGATCTCATTCCCCCACCGGATCCCGCCCGATACGACCCAACTTGTGGCAGGTTCCGTAATGATGATGCTGGCTGTGCACACGGTTCAGGTCGACACGACCCAGGCGATCAAAGCCATCGCCGGCCCCCTGCGGGTTCCGCTCTCCTTCCGCGAAGCCCTTCCCTGGATTTTGGCCGGATTGCTGCTCCTCCTGTCGGGGGCAGCCCTGGTATGGTACATCCGGAAAAGAAAGAAAAAGGAGCCGATCCTGACCTTGAGACCGAAGGTGGCTCTACCTCCGCACGAACTGGCTTTGCAGGAAATAGAAAGGCTGAGAATTAAGAAGTTATGGCAGTCTGGCCGCATCAAGGAATATCATTCCGAGCTGACCGGGATCCTTCGCCGGTACATCGAAGACCGGTTCAGGGTGCCTGCGCTCGAACAAACGACCGGGGAGATCAGAGACAGCCTGCAACAGCACCCGGATTGTCCCGCCGGGGCTCTCGAAAAACTCGGGAAAGTGCTTGCCCTGGCCGACATGGTGAAGTTCGCCAAAGTGCAGCCGCTGGCGCTGGAGAATGAACAATCGCTCCAGGAGGGAATTGATTTTGTGAACGAAACCCGTGCCGCATGAGCCTGCTGAAGACAATCACCTTTGCCAGCCCCGGCGTGCTGTTCCTGCTCCTGCTCATCCCCGCGCTGGTGGCCTGGTATGTTTTCAGGCAGAAAAAATACACGGCCGACCTGCAGATCAGCACGGGAGAAGGATTTGCCGGTGTGGGAAGGAATCTGCGGTTCTACCTGTACCATGGACTTTTTGTCGTGAGAATGATCGCCGTTGCCTTGCTGATCGTGGCGCTGGCAAGGCCGCAAACCAGCCTGAGCCGGCAGGATGTCAGCGTGGAGGGAATCGACCTTGTGATCGCGCTGGATGTCAGCGGCTCCATGCTGGCCATGGATTTCAAACCCGACCGCCTCGAAGCGTCGAAAGACCTGGCCATGGAATTCATCGAAGGGCGACCGAACGACCGGATCGGGCTGGTGATCTTCAGCGGGGAGACCTTTACTCAATGCCCCATGACGACCGATCATTCCGTATTGAAAAACCTGTTCCGGGATATCAAAAGCGGGATGATCGAAGATGGCACGGCGCTGGGCGACGGACTGGCAACGGCTGTCAGCCGGTTGCGGGAAAGCAAGGCAGTGAGCAAGGTGATTATCCTTCTCACCGACGGGGTGAATAACATGGGATCGCTCGATCCCCGGTCGGCTGCTGAGATCGCCAAGCTTTTCGGAATCCGGATCTATACCATCGGCGTTGGCAGCATGGGACAGGCTCCGTATCCGGTGCAGACTCCCTTCGGAATGCAGACACAGATGATGGAGGTGAAGATCGACGAAGCCCTGTTGCAGGAGATCGCCCGGGGTACCGACGGGAAATATTACCGCGCTACCAGCAATTCCAAACTCAGGGCCATCTACCAGGAAATCGACAAACTGGAGAAATCGAAGATCGATGTCACCGAATTCCGGAAGAAGAAAGAAGAATTTTTCCCGCTTGTCCTGTTGGCCTTTGTTCTGATCGCCCTTGAACTGGGCCTGCGATATGTTTACCTGAAGAGTATTCCGTAACTAAAAACCTGGATTCTTGTTCCGCTTTGCGCACACATATTATTTCTACCTTTTCCTGGTCATACCGGCGCTGACCGCGTGCCTGGTCTTTTTCCTGGTATGGAAGAGGAAAACCCTGGCCCGTTATGGTGAATGGAGCGTCATCCGGCGCCTGATGCCGGATTATTCGGTGGCAAAACCCTTGCTGAAGTTCATCCTGGCCTCGGTGGCGCTGGCGCTGCTCATTGTCGCGCTGGCCGATCCCCAAACGGGATCGAAACTGGAGAAGGTAAAGCGTAAAGGGATCGATCTGATGATCTGCCTCGACGTTTCAAACTCGATGCTGGCGCAGGACATCAAGCCCGACCGGCTGGAACGGGCGAAACAGGCGATCATGCAGCTGATCGACAACCTCGAGGGCGACCGGATCGGGATCATTGTTTTCGCGGGCAAGGCTTACACCCAATTGCCGATCACCACCGACTATGCCGCAGCCAAAATGTTCACTTCGACGATCAGCACCGGAATTGTTCCCACCCAGGGAACCGCCATCGCCGATGCGCTTGAAATGGCTTCCAACAGTTTTGGGGAGTCGAAGCACAACAAGGCGATCGTGGTGATCACCGACGGCGAGGACCATGAAGGCAGCGTGCTTGAGCAGGCCGAAGCGCTGGTGAAAAAGAACATAACCGTTTATGCCATCGGGATGGGATTGCCCGAAGGGGTGCCCATTCCGGTGTATTCCGGCAATATCCAAACGGGTTACCGGAAGGACAGCCAGGGACAGACCATCATGACCAGGCTCGACGAAACTCTTTTGCAGCGGCTGGCCAGTGTGGGAAAAGGAATGTATGTGAGGGCGACAACCTCCGAAACGGGATTGGGAAAAATCTTTGATGATATCAGCCGCATTGAAAAGTCCGAGATCGAAGAAAAGCAATACAGCGATTACGAAGACCGTTTCCAGTACTTTGTCGCCCTGGCGCTTCTGATACTTATTGCCGACCTCTTCGTTTTCGAGCGTAAGACCAAATGGATCAGGCGTTTTAAGCCCTTTGAACTGGCAGGAAAATGAGAACGGGGATATTGATCATCGTACTGGCATGGACCACATCCGTCGCATTTGCCCAGAAGGAGAACCGGTTGCTCCGCCAGGGGAACCGGAACTTTGAGAAAGGCGATTTCAAGGCAGCGGAAAAGGATTACCGGAAAGCGCTCGAATTGAACCGGGAGTCGACCCGGGGACAATTCAACCTCGGTACGGCTGTATACAGGAACAATAATTTCGAGGAGGCGGGCAAGATCTATTCGGGACTGGCGGAAAAGAAAAACTCCCGCGACGTGCAGTCGAAGGTTTTTCACAACCTTGGGAACTCATTGCTGCAGGCAAAGGAGTATGAAAAGAGCATCCAGGCTTACAAGAATGCCCTGCTGAATGATCCGAAAAATCTCGATACCAAATACAACCTGGAGTATGCAAAAAGGATGCTGAAGAAACAACAGCAACAGCAGCAACAGCAGAACCAGGATAAGAAAGAGGATCAGAAAGATCAGAAGGACAAGCAGCAACAGCCTCAGGACCAGCAGCAACGGAATGACCAGCAAAAACAGCCCCAGGATCAGAAAAAGATCAGCAAGGAGGACGCCGAACGGATGCTGGAGGCGCTGAAGAATGACGAGAAGCAAACCATGCAGAAGGTAAAGAAACAGAAAGCCAAAGTCCAGGTGGTCGGAATCGAGAAGGATTGGTAACAGAACAGTAGCTATGGCAAGAGCATTCATGATTTCCTTATGCACCCTGCTGGTGCTGGCGGGTCTGGCCGGATTTTCGCAGGATGTCAGGCTGACGGCCCAGGCCAAGCAGGTGGTGGCGGTTGGGGAGACATTTACCCTGAATTTCATTCTCAACGGGCAGGGAAGCGGTTTCAGGGGGCCCAACATACAGGGGTTCAACGTGATCAGCGGCCCCAATACGAGCACGAGCTCCAGCATCCGGAACGTCAACGGCACTACTTCGATGACCATCACCTACACCTATACTTACCTGCTCCAGGCGACCCGGGAAGGGAGTTTCGACATTCCGGCCGCCACTGTGACGGTGAACGGGCGACAGGTCTCTTCCAGTCCGCTGACGATCAAGGTGGTAAAGGGGTCGGCACCGGGAGGGGGACAGGGGACCGGTGGTACCCGCAGCAATCCGGCACCATCGGGTGGCGGGATCGGCGCCAACGATGTTTACGTGAAAGCTTTTGCCTCGCAGTCTTCGCCGCTGCAGGGAGAGGGGATCGTGGTCACCTACAGGATCTTCACCAAAGTACCGATCGCACAGATCAACATATCCAAGCTCTCCTCCTTTTCCGGATTCTGGTCGCAGAACCTGATGAAGGAGAACGACAAGTTGCAACAGACCACCCAGGTGATCGACGGGGAGCAGTACGTGGTCGCGGATGTAAGGAAGATAGCTCTCTTCCCACTCAAAAGCGGCAGACTGGTCATTGATCCCCTGGAGCTCAACTGCATAGCCCAGGTCAGGAGGCAAACACGAACCCGGACCGGAGATCCCTTTTTCGACGATTTCTTCAACGATTCCTTTTTTAATTCAGGGGTTGCCAATGTGGAGAAGACCCTCAAGTCGAATCCCCTGATCATTTCCGTTCAGCCATTGCCAGAAGCAGGAAAGCCGGCCGATTTCAGTGGGGCTGTCGGCAGTTTCACCTTCCGCACGGAGCTCGATAAGACACGCCTGAAGACCAACGAGGCCGTGACATTAAAATGTATCGTCACCGGCCGTGGAAATATCCAGTTGATCGACAAGATGAATGTGACCTTTCCGCCCGATTTCGAAAGTTACGACCCAAAGGTGACCAGCGATATCCAATCCTCGGCGGGCGGGATCTCCGGCAGCCAGGTTTTCGAATACCTGGTCATCCCGCGAAAAGCCGGGAAATTCAACATAAAACCGGTGTCTTTCAGCTATTTCGACCTGGATAAAAAACGGTATGTCACACTGACCAGCCCCGATTACACCCTGGAGGTGGAGAAGGGAACCGGCGAAGCGGGAGCGGTGATGACATACTCCGGGGCCAACAAGGAGGATATCAAGTATATCGGGAGCGATATCCGGCACATCCGGGAGAACGATATCCGCCTGGTACCGGCAGGAAGCCGGTTTTTTCCCTCCCTTCCGTTCTGGCTCCTGCTCGTTGTCCCGCTATCTCTTTTCCTGGTTTTCCTGGTGCTCTGGCGAAAGCTTGCGGCCCGGCGAAGCGATACGGTGCTGATGAAGAACCTGCGGGCCACCAAGGTCGCCCGGAAACGGCTTAAGACCGCCGAACAGTTGCGGAGATCGGACAAGCAGGACGATTTCTACGTGGCCATTTCACAGGCTTTATGGGGTTATCTCAGCGACAAATTCGGAATTCCCCTGGCCGAGCTGAGCATCGACTCGGTCCATGAAGCCCTGGTCCGGAAAAATGTCGATGAAACCCTCATCTCACAGTTCACCGACACGCTGAATAACACCGAGTTCTGCCGCTTCGCCCCCGGGGGGAAATCCATCAACATGGACCGCATATACAACGAAGCGCTGGATATCATTACTAAGATGGAAAGGGAACTGCGATGAAACGGATGATCGTTATCAGCCTGGCGATGTGCTTTTTCTTCGCATCGCAATCCGGAAAAGGCTCCGTGCATGAATCGACGGTGGTGAAAGCCAATAAAGCCTATGCCGCCGGATTGTACGCCGAAGCAGCCGGTCTTTATAAGAGGGTCGCCGATGCCGGCTATGAATCCCCGGAACTTTTTTACAACCTGGGGAATGCGTTCTTCAAACAGAACGATTTCACCCATGCCATCCTATGGTATGAACGCGCCCTTAAACTGGATCCTGGAAATGAAGACATCAGTTTCAACCTGAATGTGGCCAACACCAAGATCGCCGATAAGATCGAGCCGCTTCCGGAACTATTCTACAAACGCTGGTATTACGGATTGGTGCGGTTGATGCCGGTCGATACCTGGGCCCTCGCCGGAGTCGTTCTGTTCATCACCTCCCTGTTAGGGCTGGTCCTTTACCAGGTCTCGCGGGTGCTGGTGCTCCGAAAAGCCGGTTTCTGGTCGGCCGCAGTGCTCCTTTTCCTGTCGGCGGGTACGCTTGTCCTCGCCTGGTCGGGCTACCGGTCTTCGTACACAGTGAAGGAAGCAGTACTGGTCGCCCCGACCATAACAGTGAAAAGCTCTCCCGATGAGAAAAGCACGGATCTCTTTGTACTTCACGAGGGTACCAAAGTCCGGTTAACCGACAGGATCAATGACTGGTACGAGATCCGTATTGCCAATGGAAGCGTGGGCTGGCTGCCCCAAAGCGCCCTCGAGACCCTCTGATCCCCCTTCCCGCCTCTCCGGACAATCTTCGCAGTTGGGCGAAGAAATTGCGCCATACATAAAATTATTTTGCAGGATATTAATTTTGCTTTATATTTGTTCGTTTGAAAACAAAGGGTTCAGAGGCCCTGCTAACCATTGATTATCGCGGGTTTAGAAAATTCAACTTTCCGAAATATAAGTCAAATAAAAAAGTGTGTTATGAAAAATAGATTTTTACCACTTAGCCTGATCACTTGTGTGTTTGGTCTGACCCTGCTGTTTTCTTCGGTGGCGTCACTGGCCGGTCAGCCCGGGAACCCGGACACCCGGAAACCTGACGGATCCTGGTGGGAGCGTATGCGCGCCAACCAGGTGACCGGTACCGTGAACCCGGCGGATGTCATCCAGGCCCGCCAGCAGGCGGAGACCCTCCACCTGAAATCCTCGGGCGGAACCGCTGAACTCAACTGGCAGACCGCCGGCCCCGACAACTTCACAGGCATGGTGTGGAGCGCGATCTTCGACAATACCGATGCCACCGCCACCACCCTCATTGCCGGATCAGCTTCCGGAGGCGTCTGGAAATCGATCGACCTGGGTCTTACCTGGTTTCCGATGGCCGCCGAAAACGACCGGGCGCTCAACGTCTCTTCGCTGGTTCAGGCTTCCAATGGTACAATCTATGCTGCAACGGGCGTGACTACCTGTAAAACAGTAAAATTTCCCGGGACCGGGATCTACCGTTCCTCCAGTGGAGCGACCTTCACGGTGATACCGGCCACTTCTGCCAACCCCGATTTCATCGCGGTGTCCAAACTGGTGATTGCCCCTTCCGGCCGTTTGTACGCTGGCACCCAGGGTGGTCTCTACTACAGCGAGAACGGCGAGGACTGGACCAAAGCGAAAAGCGGATATGTCATGGACGTTTGTGTCGGCTCCGACGGGACCGTGATCGCGGCTATCGATGACGCCGCCTTTATCGCTGACGGCGGGAACCTGAATAACTGGGTCACCCTCACGACAGGAAACGCTAACGCGCTTCCGAGCACGGGCATGAACTGGATGGTTTTTGCCATTGCCCCCTCCGATGTGAATGTTATCTACGCCAGTTTTATCGCGCCGGATGGCAAAATGCTGAATTTCTTCATGTCGTCCGATAAAGGGGCCACCTGGAGCGTGGTCTTCCCGACCAACCCTTCCTTTGAACCTTATGGCACTAATAACGGGTGCTATGCCAACACCATCAGTGTGTTTCCGACCGATCCCTACAAACTGTACCTCGGCGGCTCCAACATGTGGTACGGGGAAAAGGTTCAGGAATCGGGATATTTTAACTGGGAGAAGGTCAGCTTCGGCGACGATGGCATCTACAGCCCTTACCTGGTCCCGCTTTATCACCATAGCTACATGTTCCGCCCAAACCACCCCAATCAACTTGTCATCGCTTCCGACGGTGGGGTTTCGGTGGGTACCCGCGATGCCATTCAGATCACCTTCCAGACCAGCAACAAAAACCTTAAATCGGCTCAGTTCAACTCGGTTGCGTTCTCCGCTCAGCAATCTTATGTCATGGGCGGCGGCGACCGGATCGGTTCCCTGGCCATGGGATATTTCTGCCCGTCAGCTACCAGCTTTCCGCACAACGGGTACCAGGTATGGCGCACGGATGAAACCAAGATCGGTGCAAGCCAGCAACCCCAGCCATTCAATTATTGCGGAAACGGCGGCACGTGCGAATGGTCAAAGATCGACCAGCGTGTTGCGGTATACACCCAGGAAGGAACCCTCAGGATCCGCAGGCAGGACTTTACCGACATTAACTCGACCACGCTCTTTTACAAGGGGATCAACGCCTTTACGACCGACCATGTGCCCATGAAACTGTGGGAAACTTACAACCAGGGCCAGGTGTTCGGCACCGTCCGCGACAGCGCCCAGTTCATTGCCGATCCCGATCCGGTTCCCGCCGGAAGCACCATCCTGGTGCAAAGCGGCCAGAACCGTGTCTTGTTCCCGTATTACACGGCTGCTCCGATCGGTAAAGGCGACACCATCAAGGTGCCCGATCCTCTCGCTACCCGCTTCTTCCTCTACGGCGATTCCACCAACAACAACGTGGGCCCGACCGCAAGATTTCCGGGAATCTATATGACCTGCGATCTTCTGAGGTTTAATAAAATCCCCGATTACTACCTGATCTATCAGGAAGCAGTACCTGTAGCCGACACAGTCATCTCCCTGCAGGTTTCGGCCGATCTGAACACGCTGTGGGCGGGTTCCACCAAGGGACGCCTGGTCCGTATTACCGGACTGGTCAATGCCTGGGATTCCGCCACCGCCAATATCCTGAGCTCACAATGTGTCCTCACGGTCACCGAATTCAACGACCTTCCATTCAAAGGAAGGGATATCACCTCAATCGCCATCCATCCGACCAACCCGAACCAGGTCCTGGTAACACTCGGCAATTACGGAAACCAGGATTATGTGTATTACACATCCAACGCCGGTTCAGCCGACCCGACCTGGGTATCGATACAGGGAAACCTTCCCAAATCTCCCGTGTTTACCGGATTGCTCGAGATGAGCGATCTCAATACCGCAATGGTCGGTACTGACCTTGGTGTCTTTTCAACGACGAACCTGGGTTCAGGAAATCCGACGTGGACGGCTGATGGCAAGAACATAGGAATCGTTCCCGTTACCGAGATCCGCCAACAGGTAATGCACGATTACCGTGTCGTGAACACCGGTGTGATCTACGCTTCGACTTATGGTCGCGGGATCTTTATGGAAACCAGCCATGCTGTTGTCGGGATCGAACCTGGTAAAAACGGGGTGGCTGCCACAGGAAGCCTCCGGATCAGCCCGAACCCGGTGTCGGATAACATGACGGTCCGTTACGAAAATCCGGCCGAAGGCAGCATCACGGTGGCCGTTCTTGACCTGACCGGCCGGACGGTAATCACCCGCATCCTGGGCAACCAGCCCCGCGGCGAGGTATCGACAGTGGTTGAGATGGGCGGACTTACCCCGGGCACCTATGTCGTTCGCATGGGAAGCGGCTTTGGCAAGATCGTCAAATTGTAAAGTTCATATGCGCGGCAGGTTGCTGCCGCACGAAAAGAAAAAGGGCGACTGTGAGGCCGCCCTTTTTCTTTTATGCCTGGTTCCTAAGCAGATTCCTAAGCTGAACCCAGCGATTTTCTGAAATCCTGGAGGATGCGCACCCCGTCGGGCTGGATGTACCCTACTTCCAGCGCTTTCTGGATCAGGTGGTCATAATCGGTCAGGGTGATCAGCGCGCAATCAGCCTCCCGGAAGGCCTGCTGGGCAGCCGGCAGGTCGTACGTGAAGATCGCCAGCATGCCTTTGATGTTGCACCCGGCCGACCGCAACGATGCCACCGCACCCAGGCTCGATCCTCCCGTCGAGATCAGGTCTTCGATCACCACGGTGCGCTGGCCCTCCCTGACTTCACCCTCGATCTGGTTCAGTAACCCGTGATCCTTCTTGCCCGTCCTGACATAAGAGAAGGGCAGGCCCAGTTCCTGGGCTACCAGGGCGCCCTGGGCAATACCCCCTGTGGCTACCCCGGAGATCGCTTCCGGACCGAATTGGCTCTCTTCGATGGCCCTGACAAAATTCTGGCGGATGAAGGTCCGGATCTCCGGGTAGGAGAGGGTTACCCGGTTGTCACAATAGATGGGCGACTGTATTCCCGAGGCCCAGGTAAAGAGCTCTTTCGTGTTGAGCTTCACTGCTTTGATCTTCAGCAGCAGCTCGGCTGTTTTTAGTGCGACTTCCTTGTTATAGATCATACGGTCAGGTTTGTGCCCCGCGCCCGTCCCCGCTTATAGGGGGCGGGCATGGGTGAAAGCGGTTGCAAAGGTAACAAAATGCCCCGGGCCGGAAGACCCATGCGATGAAAAACGTAATTTTGCTCCTCTGATTGTTCCCATGAAAATATTCCTCCACGAGCGCACGATCGAGATACTTCCCTCACTTCCGGGCGATCTGACCCCACGGGACCTGGTCACGGGAGACCTTAAAAGGAAAGTTGTCGCGAAAGACTGGATGACCTTTTTGTCCGACCTCCACAGGCCCAGGTGGATCATCACGGACCCGGAGAGCGGACCTGGCTCACCGGGTGCTGCAGCGGCCCTGTTGCAATCCCTCTTTACCCTCGTCCCGGCCGCCGGAGGTCTGGTCGGCAATGAACAGGGTCAATACCTTTTCATTCACCGGCTTGGGCACTGGGACCTTCCCAAGGGAAAGGTCGATAAGCACGACCGGCGGGAAGCCGGCCGAAACCCCGACGGGCCTTCTGCGGATCATATCGCCGCGCTGCGCGAGGTGAACGAAGAGACGGGGCTGGTACGTTTGAAAATCGTGAAGGAACTTGAGGCTACCCGCCATATTTATAACACCGGAGCAAAATGGTGCCTGAAGACGACCAGATGGTTCCTGATGCGGGGCCGGCCGGATGACCCCCTGAAGCCGCAAACGAGCGAGCATATAGATTGGGTGGAGTGGATAAACAAAGAAGATCTGCCTGAGATCCTTCCCGGAACCTATGCCTCCATCAGGGAACTGGTCGGAAATTTCCTTCACTGAAGCGCCGGCCAGTCCTGATCATTCTGTATCGGCCTGGAACCGGAAACCGAGCCGTTTCCCCGTTTTGAGCGATACCGTGTCGAGCGTGGTCTGCATCTCAGCCACCGTCACCTCCTTGATATTGTCGTAAGGCGGTGTGAGCAGGTCAAAGTTCAGGGTGTACAGGATCGCCGATTCCAGAATGGCCCGGATCGCTTTTGCATCCATCACCTTCCGGGGGAAATCGTTGAACAGAAGCCCGATCTCTTTCTTCCCTTCCGTGAAATAGTGATTCTCCCGGTTGATGAAGATGCGGCCGATGCAGTATCCGACATCGTTGGTGCGGTTGTATTTGAACGAATCGGCCAGAAAGTTGAAAATGTGTACGATACCACAATACGACCGGCTTTTGTCCTCGCGGATGTAACTGCTTTTCATCACCAGGTGATCACGGGGGATCTCGAAGACGTTCGTGTGCATGAAAAAGATCAGGATGTCGGACCCGAATTTGACCTGGAATTCGAACATGCTTCGCTCGGAGTATTCAAAAAGCACGGGATAACGAGCTTTTTTGACCTTTCCGCGGTTCAGCCTGACGAATCGTTCACATTCTTTCTTGAACAGGCCGAAAGTGGAAAGTGTCTGGTGATAGACCTCCTGTTTCAGGCTTCCTTTTTCGATAATGGTCCTGACGATTTCCCGGGATTGGTTGTGGGTTGTTGGCATGACAGACAGACATTTTTACAAATATAACAAATTGCCGCCATGCACAATGTTAGGTCAGTGGTAATTCAATTCCCGGAATTAATTACCTTCGCAGGCAGAGATCCGCCCAAGCCGATCAAGGCCAGGCAACGGTTTTTTTCGTCCGGCAGTCTAACATCCACAACCACTAACCCGCTAACACCTGTTTATGAGAAGAACTTTCCTTGCTTCCCTGCTGATGATGTGTATCCTTACCGGCAGTGCCTACGGGCAGAACAACGTCACCGGTCCCACGGTTCAGCTGCCGGTCTATTTTGATGTATCCGTTCCCCTGCGTGACATGGTCAAACACGCTCCCGCAGCTTCCTCCACTTCATGGAAGGACGGTATTGTCAGGAATAAATTCCGGGTCCGGCCGAATACGGCGGGGCAGCAACCGGGTGGGATGTCAGATCCCGGGCTGCAGACAGTGGATGGCATGATCCCTATGGATACCACTTTGGTCAATTTTCAGGGGAATACGAATACCGAGGGATACACTCCTCCCGACACCCATGGTGATGTGGGGCCCAATCACTACTTCCAGGTGGTTAATTGTCATTATTCGATCTATACCAAAACCGGGACGTTGCTGGTCGGTCCCCTGGCCAACAGTTCGGTTTTCAACGGGCTTCCGAATAACTCGAACGATGGGGATGCGGTGGTGTTGTATGATGAACAGGCCGATCGCTGGTTGTTCTCGCAGTTTTCCCTGCCATTTTATCCCAACGGTCCCTACTACATGATGATTGCCGTAAGCCAAACCAGCGACCCCACCGGTTCATGGTACCGTTACCAGTATTCATTTACCGATTTGCCCGACTACCCGAAATTCGGCGTGTGGGGCGATGCCTATTACATGTCGGTCAATCGTTTTTCAGCGGGTGCGTTCAACTGGGCAGGCGTTGCCGCAGTGGCCTTTAACCGATCGCTGATGCTCGCCGGGAGCCCGTCACCTGCCATGGTGACCTTTACCAAACCTTCGTCGGATGAAGCGTTCGGGCTTCTGCCTTCCGACTGCGACGGCCCGTTTCCCTCCGGGAATCCGCCCAATTATTTCCTCTATAATTATGACGGGGGCTCCAGCGATCACCTGGGGGTGTATGAATTTCACGTCGACTGGGCCAACACCGCCAACTCCACCTTCACCAATTTCCTTTCTCTGCCAGTCAACAGTTATACGGCCAACATCACCGGTATCACCCAACCGGGAACTTCGGTCAAACTCGACGTGATCAACGACCGGATGATGTATCGCCTGCAGTACCGGAATTTCGGCACCTATTCCTCGATGGTATGCAACCATACCGTCGACATCTCCGCCTCGGTGGCCGGCATCCGGTGGTACGAATTGCGCAAGACCTCAGGGGCCTGGTCGGTCTATCAGCAGGGAACCTATTCTCTTTCAGATAACAACAGCCGTTGGATGGGCAGTATCGCCCAGGATTCAAGCGGGAACATGGCGCTGGGCTATTCGGTTTCGGGGTCTGCCCTGTATCCTTCTATCCGTTATACCGGACGCAGGAAGAATGATGCACTGAACCAGATGACCATTGCTGAAAAAGGGATCTACAACGGGGGCGGATCCCAGACCAGTTCCGGATCCCGTTGGGGCGACTACAGCGCCATGAGTTGTGATCCTTCGGCAAAAGCAACCTATTGGTACACTACAGAATATTACACCAGTACCTCTTCTTCCGCCTGGAAGACCCGGATCGCCTCCTTCCGCTGGGCGAACACTCCGGTTGTGAGCACCACCGCAGCCAGCAATGTCACCTGTACGGGGGCAACGCTGAACGGGACGGTAAACCCGAGCGGGCTGGCGACCACGTACCATTTCGAATACGGAACGACCACTTCTTACGGAACCAATACGCCCGTTACCAGTGCAGGGGCGGGCAATGCTGCCGTAACCGTGAATGCTCCCATAACCGGGCTTACTGCCGGCACGATGTACCATTACCGCCTGGTAGCGGTCAACAGTGACGGGACCACCAACGGCGACAACATGACCTTTGTTCCCTGCGGGCCCTCCGTGACCACAACCACCGCTACTGCCATAACCATGACTGCCGCCACTTCGGGGGGGAACGTGCTATCCGACGGAGGTTCCGCCGTGACCGCAAGGGGTGTTTGCTGGGGAACCTCCTCCAACCCGACCATCGCGGGAAGCCATACTACGGACGGGTCGGGGACGGGCGTGTTCACGAGCAACCTCTCCGGCCTGGCTTCAAACACGACCTACCACATCCGGGCTTATGCCACCAATGCGACCACCACCACCTATGGCAACGACCTTACCTTTACTACGCTCTGCGGCAACTATACCCTGCCCTTCAGCGAATCCTTTTCCGGCACAACGATTCCTTCCTGCTGGAGCCAGGTTGACAACCAGGGAAATGGGCAGATCTGGCAGTTCGGGGTGATGACGACACAAACTCCCTTGCCTGCCCTCACCGGCAATTATGCTTTTTTAGACAGTGATACATACGGGAGCGGGAACTCGCAGAATGCCGACCTGATCACCCCCACCCTCGACCTCTCGACCTATACCAGCGTCAACCTGCAGTTCAGCCACTATTTCAAATCCTACACAGGCTCATCGGGAACCCTCTCCTACAGCATCAACAACGGAACCTCCTGGACCCAGATCCAGCAGTTCACCACCACATCGTCGTCCAACCCCGCCACTTTCAACCAGGCGGTGAATGCGGTCGCCGGCCAGTCACAGGTGAAGTTCAAATGGAATTACACCGGCACATACGGGTATTCCTGGGCCATCGACAATGTGACCATCACCGGTTCCACCTCGGCACCCACCCTTTCGGTAGCCCCGTCGAACCAGAACGTGACGGCTCCTGCGGGAACCACAAACTTTACCGTGACCTCCAATTCTTCCTGGACTGTCGCCAGCAACCAGACATGGTGCACCGTCACCTCATCGGGTACAGGCAACGGCACCATTACGGCAAATTATACCCAAAACACCCTGACCACTTCCCGAACGGCGAATATCACCGTGACGGTGACCGGACTGACGCCAGTCGTGGTGACCGTGACCCAGGCCGGGGATGTGCTGACACTATCCGTGACTCCCGCGAATCAATCGGTCACCGCTGCGCCGGGTGTGACCACATTCAGTGTCGTAACAAATACGACATCGCCTTGGGCTGCGGTGAGTGACCAGACCTGGTGCACGGTGACTCCGTCAGGAACGGGCAACGGAACGATCAACGCGACCTATGCGCAAAATACGGGCCTTTCTTCACGGGTGGCCAACATCACGATCTCCGTTACGGGTGTAAGCCCGGTGACCGTGACCGTATCGCAGGCTGGAGCCGCTCCGACGCTGTCGGTAACTCCCTCGAACCAGACTGTTTCACCGCCTGCCGGGAATACCACTTTCAATGTGACCTCAAACTCCGCCTGGATCGTTTCCAGCGACCAGACCTGGTGCACGGTGACCCCATCGGGAACAGGTAATGGGGCGATCACCGCGACCTACACCGAAAACACGTCAGCGACTACCCGCTTTGCGAATGTTACCGTGACGGTGGCAGGATTGACGCCGGCAGTGGTGACAGTCACACAGACTGGCGTGACGCCTACACTGTCGGTGACCCCGTCAAACCAGAATGTGACTGCCCCGGCAGGCAACACTGCCTTCACCGTCACCACCAATTCGGCCTGGACCGCAAGCAGCGACCAGGGATGGTGCACGGTTACCCTTTCGGGAACCGGTAGCGGGTCGCTGACCGCCACCTTCCAGGAGAATAGCTCGGCGACCCAGCGTATCGCAAATATCACAGTCGTGGTTAACGGTCTCGGCCCGGTGGTCGTTACGGTCACCCAGGCGGGTGTTGCCCCGACCCTGATGGTCACACCGGATAACCGTGTGGTGACGGTTGCTGCCGGCACTACCAACTTCTCGGTTGCTTCAAACAGTTCATGGACGGCTTTATCCGATTCTCCCTGGTGCACCGTAACCCCTTCGGGATCAGGCAATAGCACCCTAGATGTTTCGTATGAAGAGAACACCAGCCCCGATCCCCGGACGGCAGTCATCACCGTGTCGGTCAGCGGCATCACGCCCGTCGCGGTGACTGTCTTTCAGGAGGGGACCGTCGGGATGCCGGAGAAGATCATGGCCAATGTGCTGATCTTTCCGAATCCTTCCGGCGGCATAGTCACGATCAGCTCGACCGACCGTATGCTGATGCAAATGGACATTGAAGTGATCACCCTCGAAGGACAGGTGGTTGCTTCGTTGACCTGTGCGGGTAAGGATAAGTATCCGATCGACCTGAGCGCTCTTCCGCGGGGTACGTACCTGTTGCGGATCAATTCTGCCGAGGGTCTCCTGCTTAGGAAGATCGTGCTCCGGTAAGGATCACCCGCCAGGTGAAAACCCGGGCCCTTCAATCACGGAGGCACCGGGCGCTGAATGCATGGCTCCGGACTGCCGGATAGAACGATACACTGGGATTGTGTTCGTTGAGGCCCCGGGCCAGCGCCCTTGCATCACCTGCCTGGGTTGAAGTCCAGAACATGGCACTTGCTTCGGTCCCGGAACTGAAAGCCCACCGGTCGTTGATATACAACAGGCCCGGCAGCAGCGCGTTAAACCCGCATCCGGCCAAGTGATCCTTTAAATGACTGCCGGCTTGTCCCGGCCCGTAGAGGTTTGCCAGCAGGATATCCCATTCGGCAGAGGAGGGTATGTGCCAGCCAGGCGGACACAGTCCCTGCGAAGTTTCAGTCATCGAATAACCCATCAGTTCGTCCCACTGATAAAACGATGCCGGTGCTCCTGCCGGAAATGGCGCATTATATTTTTCCGGGGTACAGTTATCGGTTTGCAACACATGTGCGGGAATGGAAAGTCCAAAATCAAGGTTGGACGCCATCCAGCATCGGTTACCGATCATGACTGTCGGATAACTCCCCCCGTCACGAATGTCGGTCATAGGATTGCCGCAGGTGAACGGGAGCGATGGGAAAACATGGATCAGGGCACTTCCCGTGCGGGTGCAATGGTGAACATTGCTGTATGAATAGAGGATCGGTTGTATGCCGGCACCGGCGGCAGAGGGAGTGAAAATCCCTGAAGCCGGATCGACACCCGGCCCGCTGTATTGCCCTCCGTAGGGGAGGCCTCCTTTGAGCTGGTATGGCCGTGCACCGATCATGGTGACCGAATCGAAACACAGGGTGAAGGTGACGACCGGTGCCGGGTACTCGCTGACGGTGACTGTGTTGGATAAAGCCGGATCCCCGGAAACGCACATTTCCGATGCATCGATCATGCACGTCACCGCATCGCCGGGAGCAGGGACATACGTGTAGGTTGCATTGGTAGCGTTGGCCGCATTGTTCGCATTAACTCTCCACTGGAAGGCAGGCGATGATCCTCCGTTGAAGGGGGTGGCCGAAAAGGTCACCGGCGTTCCCGGGCAGTGAGGATTTTCGGAGGCTGTGATCGTCACGCTGACCGGCAGGACGGGAGCACCGGTCAGGATTATGACATTTGATGAGGTGGCGGTGCCTGTCAGGCAGGATAGTGGAGAAGTCAGCGCGCAGGAAACCGTATCCCCGTCCGAAGGAAAGAATGTCAATGTCGGACTGTCGGTTCCCGCTGGGCTCCCGTTGACCATCCATTGGTAGGAGGGCGCCGGACCGGCATTGGTAACGGTGGCGGAGCATGTCACCGAAGTGCCGGCGCAAAAAGGATTGCTTGAAGCGGAGATGGAAATGCCCGGTATGTAGGACGGGCGAACAATGGTCGCCATGACATTGGATGAGTCGGACGGATTGATGGCACAGGCTTCGCTGGAAACAAGTACACAGCGGATGGAATCACCCGGTTCCGGACGATAGGTGAAAACCGAATCATTCCCCTGGTATAATCGCACGATCTCCTCCTGGGGTAGTGCATGGTCATAGATGGTTACATCATCCAGCTTCCCGTTAAAATACCCTACCTGGGAGTCGGTGTAAGGCGCGAAACCATTTCCGTCGACACAGACACCAAAGGAGAGATCCTTGTTTTCGACATAGGTGCCTGTGACATAATTGCTGTTTGAGGCCACCAGGACACCGTTGACGTACATCTTGCACCCTTCGGTGGCCGTAGTTATCACCCAATGGTACCAGTCTCCCGTCGGTTCTGCCGGGTAGATCCACTGGAAGAAATTGTTTTCGCAATGCGATTCAAGCATATAATTTCCACTCCCCCCGTGGTTGATCCCCTGGAACCAGGTTTTCCCGCAGCCTTCTCCTCCGTAAGCGATCGGGACAGGGTGTGTGGCCAGAGAATTGGCGTTGAACCAGAATGAAATGGTCCGTTCGGCAGTCGGAAGGTTCGTGGAATTGGCCCTGATATAATCGCTGATGCCATTAAAACTGTAGGCAGCACCGGAATTCCCGAATCTGTCCGTAGTCAGGGTGGCACCCTGGATGCTGACATCGCGGGAGGTATCCAGCGCATCCAGGGCATTGCCGGTAAAAGGGAAGCAGGCCACCAGTCCGTTTGTCCCCGCATTGCATGCCGGGCACCGGGAGGCCTGTTTGCCATTCACCAGCCAGATGAACCGGGAGTTTGGTCCGCCATTCAGCGAACTGGCAGTGTAAGTGACACATTCTCCCAAACACACGGTGTCGTCCGATGCAGTGATGCTGACACAGGCCGCCAGGGTCGGGTTGACGGTCATGGTAACCGGGCCGGAAGTGGCCGGGCTTCCTGTGGCGCAGGCAGCGTTGGAGGTCAGCACACAGGTCACCGTATCTCCGTCAGCCGGAATATAGGTATAAACTGCATTGGTTGCATTGAGAGCATTGAGAGCATTGACTTTCCATTGATACACCGGTGCCGATCCGCCATTGACGGACGAGGCGGTAAAGGTGACCGCGGTGCCGGCACAAACGGTGGTGTCATCCGCCGAAATGGTCACACTGGCCATCGAGGGAGGCACCGTAAATAGCTGCACCGTGTCGCCATCACTGCAGCCGGCCTGGTTGGTCACTGTGACACGATAGGTCCCCGCAGTACCGGTTGTGTAAGTTTGCGTGTTGCCGACATTCACCGCACCGGTGGTCAGGTTGTCCCACCGGTAGGTGCAGCCTGAACACATGCCTGCGTCGAAGGTGTGGGTCTGTCCTGCACAGATCGTCGCATCGGTGCCGAGAGAAACGACCGGCAGGGGGATGTAGGTCACCACGACTGTGTCGTACAGGGTGCAACCGGGATCGGTAACGGTTACCGAATAGGTGCCGGTTGCGTTCACCGTTATGCTTTGTGCAGTCGCACCGGTATTCCAGAGGTAGGAGTTCCAGCCGGGTCCCGCATCCAGCACCCGGATGCTGTCCTGGCACATGGTCAGGTCGGGGCCAAGGTTCAATCGTGAGAAATCGGAAAAGAAGCCATAGCTGCATCCTCCGCCCGCGTCGCCGATGAGCAGGCCAAGCTGGAATAAACCGGTCGTGTTGGTCACGGAAACGATGGTGCCGACCGGGATCTGGGCCAGCGACAGCATGAGGTTGGCTGCGACCCAGTTGCCGCTGGTTCCCAGGACCGGCGAAAAATGGGAGGCTGTGATCATGGATGGATCGCCGTTGACGAGGAAATTACCCTGGTTCCCGTTGAGCGTGCTGATGACCAGTCCGAGTGACTGGCTGGTGGTCCGGGTGAAAACGACACGATCCGAACCGGTGCACACGATGGGGGGAAGCAGGGCTCCGCCCAGTTCACATCCGAATCCTGAAGTCTGGAACACATATACGGGTTTGTCGGTCGTGATATAGGAGGCTGCAATGACGATCGGGTGATTGTACACCTGGCCCGTGTTAATGGTGGCCACGGGAGTCGGATCCCCGTTGGTGAATACCTGGGTGTTGTCTTCGGTGCCCAGGATAAATGCCCGGTTCCCGTCATTGGCGAGGTTGCCCTGCACGGCAATGTACTCCTGTCCTGTGATCGATACCGGCACGATCTGGTCCCCGATCATATCGGCACACCCGGTAATTCCGTACAGAAGGTCGTCGGTCATGGTAATGGCGATCGGCTTGTCGGCGATCACGCGCGAGCCGAACAGATGTTGTGACGCCAGCTGTGAGATGGCCAGGGCGGAATAGGTCTGGCCCTGGTTCAGCAGGATGGAGAACGGAGTTCCGGCTGCATGACCGACAATATCCTTGTTTGGGGTGATGGTAACCAGGGTGTTGTTGGTCGTTGCCACAATGTCGAAGGCATTGTATGGCAACGGGTTGTAATTGATTTGGTTGTAGAAGTGGTTCTGTGTGGGAACAAGGAAATTCGTCCCGAGACTGTTCCTGCCTTTCAGTGTAAACAGCTCCGGGTTGCAGTGGCAGTAAGTGCTGGCAACCTCATAATAGATGCTCACCGGAGCCGTCGAAACGATGTGCAGGCCGTGGTTTAAAATGGTGTTTGCCGGTTTGTTCTCGATCATCTCGAGGTTTGGCGAAAGGTCGACGGTGGCGAATCCGTTGGCGGCTATGCTGGTAATAACCGGGGTAAAGGAGGGATTGGCCGGTTGCGAGATGGTCACCGTGGCCGCTGAGTTAAAAGCCGTGATCCTTAAATATATCGGGATGTCGAAATTCTGCGGATCGTTTTTTGACACTTCGGGTGCCACAAACCAGAATTCGGTATCGGTCTGGGCGAAGGAGGCAACGGCAGCGAGCAGGAGGAGCGGACCGCAAAGAAATCGGACCAGGTTCATCGGTGAGTGAAAAGGCAAAGGTAGAGGAAATATTTCAAAATGACCCCGAACATTCCTCCGCTTGCCTGGGGTAAGGTGTCCGGATCTGCTGACGTCCCCTCATTCTTCCCACAAAAAGAAAAAACCGCCGTAAGTGTTTAATTTACTGCGGCTTAATCTCTGTCTCGGTAGCCCGTAGGGGAGTAATTTAGTGTCATCTGCTGGCGTCTCTGTAAATTCAAGACGTACATAATCAGTATTATACAATGTTGTGATGGGTGCGTCTGGCGACACGAAAAGCCAGAAAAAGACGTATTTGTTGTACCAATTGTTGTACCCATCTGAACTATTTCTACCTTTGAAACTCAATCGTTATGGCCTCAGTAAAAGTAGTACTCCGAACATCAAAACTGAATGGTAAGGGGGAATGCCCCTTGTACCTGCGTGTTATTAAGAACCGAAAAACGACCTTCGTTTCCATAGGACTCTACCTTAAAGAGTCTGACTGGGATGCTGTTGGTTGCAAAGTTAAGAAGTCTCACCGCAATTCAGGTAGACTGAATGCATTCATTGCCCAGAAGGTTGCTGATGCGGAGGCCGTCGTTGTTGACGAACAGGCTAAGGTAAAGACGATATCAGCACGAAAACTGAAGGATAAGATCGTCGGTGTCGAGCCTGTCGACTTCTTCGAGTATTCCAAACGATACACCGATGCCTTGTTGAATGGGAGTCAGATTTCAACGTATAAGCGAGCTAATGCAGTTATTCAGAAGCTACGGGATTACAACGAGAATAAGCCGTTGTATCTGAATGAGATTGATCACACCTACCTTGAGGACTTCGAGCAATACTGCAAAACAGAATTAGAGAACCGCCAGAACACCATACATGGTAATCTGCGTATCATCCGGAAGATCATTAATGATGCAATCAGAGATGAGAAGATGTCCCGTGATGATAACCCGTTCCTCAAACTGACACTCAAGACAGAGTCCTCGAAGCGTAGCTACCTTTTAGAGACAGAAGTTCAGGCTATTGAGGCTCTTGATTTGTCCGAGACCCCCGGTTATCAGCATACCAGGGATATGTTTGTATTCGCATGCTATGCAGGTGGAGTGCGGATTTCGGACCTGCTTACGCTGCAATGGAAGGATATTGTCGATGGTCGGCTGGTGATTAGAATGAAGAAGACAGGTGGTACTCAGATGGTTAAACTGCCACAGAAAGCCCTTGACGTTCTGTCCAGGTATAATGATGGTAAGACATCGCCTGATGACTATATCTTCCCATACATAACCAGTAAGGAGGATATTGATACCCCGATGAAGCTGCACAACTTCATAGGTAAGAAGACAGCGTTGTGTAATAAAAACCTCAAAGAGATAGCTTCGAGAGCAGAGATCACAAAGAAGGTTACCTTCCATGTCAGCAGACATTCGTTTGCGACTATTGCTTTACGCAAGGGGATCAGGATTGAGTATGTATCGAAGTTACTTGGTCATGCTGATCTAAAGGAAACGCAGGTTTACGCTAAGATCATCAATAGTGAGTTGGATCGGGCAATGGATGTTTTTAATGATTGAAACCAGCGATATGATTGATGAGAATAGAATACTCGATGAGATAAAGGCGATCATCAGCCCATTTTCCGCGTATCTGGATAATCTATACCTTGCCTTCACAACCAGTAGCGACCTGTACCGGCAACAAGTAGAGAGGGGAAGTATAAATCCTGTGCTTACTGCATTCTACGGGCCGGAGTGGGGTGATAGGGTTTGGGTTTTTGATCCAGCTACCGGTATCCGTAGAACGGTCGTTACTGCGGTCCTTGATGTAGAGGATGCGGAACGTCCGTATTCAGAGACAACAACTGTTGAGGAGTATTTTGATGATTGGGTGGTTAAGGCGTTTGAGAAGGAAAAACGTAAAGTAATAACGTCTATAGATGAATTAGTTAAGAATCCTAGTTCGCCCTACTCAACAGAACCAAAGCTTAACTATCTCACTGACAAGCTACATGAACTCAAATCGCAACTCATTCCAGGCAGCTCTCTCTACTTTACTGCGCGAGTTGATGCACACGCCAAACTAGTTCTCAGCGAATTAGAGAAGTATATTGTCAGTAAATATCCACCGGCAGCAGAAGAGTTAAAGCCTCAAGTAGTGGACAAGTTTGAGTATCAGGGTGAAGGAACTGATTCGCTGTATGATCTTTATGACCGCTTACAGGCTGATAATCGTTTTATTGATGGTCAGAAGTCGAGGCCCATCAACTTTGTCAATGGATTCCGCGGACGCATCACTAAGCCAGTTGTGTGGAGTGGAACCAATGATGAATTATGGTACTTTATTACAAAGATTCTATCGCTAAAAACCGGTGAACCTCCTGAGTTTCTTATCAAAACTAATCGTAAACGTCATTGGCATGTTGTTAAGCAGCTGTTTATAAACAAGTTCGATAGGCCATTCCTTGATACTCTCAAGAATAACAATGACCCCAGCATTAAATCCATAGATGCCATTGACAGCATTCTCAAGCTATTCAGCTAGCTAAAATCTATCTTAGCTCAGCACCTGACTCTGTATTTCTTCTTCCCTTCCTTGTTGGTTTTCTCAGTTATTTGGTGATTATCTTATTTTAGCTCTGATAATCAGTGCATTACGGCTGTATGTTTGCTTCATCAAACGTTTGAGGACAAGCAACAGAATCCTTCATTAAATACCTATTCTTATGAACATCAATCTGATAACCTCGGAAGAGCTTGGGCTTCTTATGCAAAAACTCGAAGCTCTCGACAAGAAGGTGGAGCAATTAGCAACGGGGATCTCCACCAAACCGCTGTACACAATCACAGAAGCATGTGAACTGCTCGGTGTATCAAAACGCACGCTGCAACGATACAGGGACAATGGCTTGTTAAGTTTCACGCAAGTGAACGACAAGATCATGTTCCAGAAAGCAGACATTGAATCGTTTTTGAATCGCTTCAGGGTCGAATCATTCGCAAAGAAAGGAGGTGCCAATGTCAGCAAGTAATCCTGCAACATTAACTAAGGCAGCTATCCTAGCACGTACCAACAGCGGACTTGCGTATTATTTACGTCATTTACCTGACCTGGAAGTTGACTATGTCTTCGGTCTTAGTAAGGCGACTACTCATCCAACCATTCCTGGGAATGAGTCGTTCAGCATCATTTTCAGAATGGGAGAATGGGTGTTCTCATTCTCAATGGTGAACAAGCAAATACATGGCGATATTATTGACTTCTGCCGGTTGATCAAACAGGACGATGATCTTTCTGAGGCTGATGTTTTGCGTATTATCAGTGACGAATTAAATCTGGATTTGCCTGGTAATGATGATAGTTCGGCATCGCACGATCAGAAAGACCAAGAAGAGGTTGTTGAGCTATCTACACTGGACGACCCTGTTGAGTCGCCATCAGTTGAACAGAGCCAACCATCTGAGGATGCTGATACGTGTGTCATCAATAGTGATGATCCTCTGACAGAACCCAAACCCATTACTGAAGGTGCATCGCTGGAAACGTTAGCTGAAAACTCAGAGTCATCTGTTCTACCAGCTATCATTCAACTGAAGGATTGTTCATCAGCAGAACCCGTGTTGAATGATACCAGAGTTGTAGAATCTGAAGCAAATGGTGATGTTGTCCTAGCTTGCGGACCTGTAATCAGCGATGATTCGAGCGAAGAACCGACCGAGGCTCCAGTTGTGGATTCCGATGATGATACAACAGAAGAAGATGACGACACGGCGCATGTTGCAGGTTTTGTATCTGCACGTGAATTGCTTGAGATGGGGATAGTCGAAGTCCCAACCCTTGTTAAGCCCTTTCTGCCGGCCACTGGATTAGTGGCTGTGGTTGGTAGTTCGGATAGCGGTAAAAGTACCTTCTCCCGACAACTTGCAATCGCTGTTGCCAGTGGCGCCAGTGAATTTCTAGGCTTTGATCTTACGATACCAAGAGGTCGAGTGATTTACGTCAGCACTGAGGATGATGTTGAAGCGACAGCCGCGTTGATTAACAAGCAGTTTGGTGATGAACAGCATCATAAGCGAGTACTTAGCAGACTGACCTACCTGTTTGACACCAAGGATATTATCAAGCGGCTTGATGCCGAGTTGAGCAACAACCCAGCTGATCTGGTTATTTGTGATTCTTACATGGATTTATTCGATCGAGGAGATTCTAATTCGAATAACCAGGTGAGGCGCTTTCTGGACCAGTATGCAAACCTGGCTAAGAAACATCATTGTCTGTTTCTTTTTATTCATTGTCTTAGCCCCTTAAATAGTTGGACAGAATTTGGCAAACAGATTAGGTCTAACT
>CAYVVG010000024.1:0-46159 GCA_964455285.1 uncultured Prolixibacteraceae bacterium | reverse complement strand
GTACTGACCGCAAATTAAAGATATGATCATCGAAGTATGTGTGAATTCGGCACTGTCAGCGGTTGAGGCCCAACGGGGAGGCGCCGCGCGTGTGGAGCTGTGCGAGAACCTGCACGACGGGGGCGCCACCCCCAGCGCCGGCACGATCCGGCTGGCAAGGAAGTGGCTGGATATCAAGCTGTATGTCATGATCCGGCCCAGAGGTGGCGATTTTCTTTACAGCCGGGAGGAGTTCGAGATCATGCAGGAGGATATCCGCGTGGCCCTCGAAGCGGGTGCTGACGGGGTTGTTTTCGGGATCCTCCGGTCCGACGGTACGATCGATACAGACCGGATGAAAGTCCTGATCCGCCTTGCCGGGCCGATGGGGATCACCTGTCACCGCGCCTTCGACATGACCCCTGATCCCTTCCGCGCCATGGAAGACCTTATCCGGCTGGGCGTGGAACGAATTCTTACTTCGGGGCAACAACCCACCGCAGAACAAGGCATCCCTTTGATCAGCAAACTGATTGCCCGTGCAGGAGGCCGGATCGCGATCATGCCCGGAAGCGGAGTAAAGGAGCATAATTTCAAGAAGATAGCGCAGGAAACCGGAGCCACCGAGCTCCATATCCATCTCGACCGCCAGGTCCCCAGCCCAATGGTTTTCCGGCAACCCTCCGTTTACATGGGAATTCCCGGCCAGTCGGAGTTCGAACATACCGCCACGGACCCGAACCGGGTTGCCAGTGTGACCGGTCTTAAGGATCTTATACAATGATTTTTTACTTAAACGGAACAGTCATGAAGTCATTTTCGCCATTTCGCTACCTCGCCATTTCGCTATTTCTCCTTTCCTCCTCCGCCCTCGCCCAGTCCCCTTCCCCTCCCGACTGGGAAAACCCCCGGCTTACCGGGATCAACAACGAACCACCCCGCGCCACTTTTTACCCTTACCCGTCGGCAGAGAGTGCGCTGCAGAACGACCCGGCCACCTCCCCCTGGTACCGTTCGCTGAACGGGACCTGGAAATTCCGCTGGTCGGAAACCCCGGAAAAACGTCCCGTTGATTTTTACCGCGAGGGCTACGATGCCGGTAACTGGAACGACATCGAGGTACCCTCCACCCTGGAGATCCAGGGATACGGGTACCCCGTGTATGTCAACATCCCATACGAGTTCAAGCACCTGATGAAACCCGATCCTCCCGCGGTGCCGAAGGATTACAACCCGGTGGGCTCGTACATCCGGGAATTTGAGGTGCCGGCCGACTGGAAAGGCCGGGAGGTGTTCCTTCACTTCGGCGCAGTGAAATCGTTTTTTTACGTGTACCTGAACGGCGAGCGGATCGGGATGGGCAAAGATGCCAAAACACCTGTCGAGTTTAACATTACGAAATACCTGAAAGAGGGAAAGAACAGGCTGTGCCTCGAAGTGTTCCGGTGGTCGGACGGGTCGTATCTCGAATGCCAGGACATGTGGCGGATGAGCGGGATCAACCGTGATGTTTACCTGTGGTCGGCCCCCCCCACCCGCATCCGCGATTTCTCGGTTACGGCCGGACTTTTCTCGAATTACCGGCACGGCACCCTGAAAGTGTACGCGATGGTCAGGGGGGGCGGGCTCAACCCCCCGCCCGACCTCGACCGCCCCTATGCACGGCCTGTCTTCACCCTAACCCTTTCCCTGTTCGGTTCAAAGAAGGAGACCACACCCGAACTCAGCGAGACCCTCGAATTCACCCCGGAAGAGGGGAAGGAGGACACCCTCCTTTTCGACTGGTTTATCCCTGACCCCCGCAAATGGAGCGCCGAAATCCCGAATCTGTACTACCCGGTTCTCACCCTGAAGGATGCCGGCGGCCGCATCCTCGAATCGACCTCCTGCGCCACCGGATTCCGCACCACCGAAGTGAAGGACGGCCAGTTCCTGGTGAACGGGAAAGCGGTTTATATCAAAGGGGTGAACCGGCACGAACACGACCCCGTAAAGGGTCACGTGATCTCTCGCGATCTGATGCTGAAGGATGTCAGGCTGATGAAGGAAGCGAATATCAATACGGTACGGACCTGTCACTATCCCGACGACCCTTACTGGTACGAGCTTTGCGACGAATACGGACTGTACGTGATCGACGAAGCGAACATCGAATCGCACGGAATGGGTTATTCACCCCATCGCACCCTCGGCAACAAACCGGAATGGATGGCCGCCCACCTCGACCGGACCCGGCGTATGGTGGAGCGCGATAAGAACCACCCCAGTGTCATCATCTGGTCGCTGGGCAATGAAGCAGGCAACGGGTGCAACTTCGAAGCCACCTACGACTTGGTCAAGAACCGCGACCACAGCCGTCCGGTATGCTATGAACGTGCTGAGCAGGGCGCCAACACCGACATTTTCTGCCCGATGTACTGGAGACCTTCCGACCTCGAATGGTACGGATATTCGCGGCAGTTCAGGCCACTGATCCTGTGCGAGTATTCCCACGCCATGGGCAACAGCACCGGCAATTTTCAGGACTACTGGACGGTGATCGAAAAGTATCCGCAATTGCAGGGAGGCTGCATCTGGGACTGGGTCGATCAGGGTATCCTGAAGCCGTCGGATGACCCTGCCGTTCCCGACAGTTACCTTTTCGGGGGCGACTTCGGACCGGCCGACGTACCCAGCGACGGGAATTTCATGTGCAACGGCCTCGTATTTCCTGACCGTACCCCGCATCCGGGCTACTGGGAGGTGAAAAAGGTCTACCAGTGCGCCCGGTTCGAACAGGTCAACCCGCTTCAACCCACATTCAGCCTGAAAAACAGGTACGACTTTTACGACCTGGAAGGCACCTGTGTCGAGTGGCAGATGTTGAGCGACGGGAAGGTGATCCGTACGGGCTCATTGCCCTCCTTCACCCTGGCCCCCGGGGATAGCCGGGCACTCGGCATCCCTCTGACGGAGGAGCAGATTCCCGTGACCTCGGAGAATTTCGTTACCCTGAAGCTGAAAACCACCCGAACCCGGGGGCTGTTGCCCGAAGGGCATGAACTGGCTTCGGCGCAATTTTTCCTGCCTGGCAAGCCTGTTTCCCCTTCTTCACCATCCACCCGGCTTCCAAAAATCACACACAAGGAAGAGGGAAAAACGATCATCGTGACCACCGACCGATTTTCGGTGGTTTTCGATAAGACGACCGGCACCCTTACTTCATGGAAAACAGGCGGGACCGAGATCCTCATCCGGGGTCCACTGCCCAACTTCCGGCGGGCTCCCACCGACAACGACATAGGTAACCGGATGTTCGTACGGTGCAAACCCTGGTTCGACGCATCGGAGAGCCGCCGGGTGACCGGCACGGAGGTAAGTACGGACCCGGTCGCCGGAGTGGTGCTGTCGGTTCATTTTGCCTATCCCGATTCGACAGCCACGGGAACCGTGTCCTATCGCATCAGCCCGACGGGGAAGATCACGGTGCGTTCGACGCTGAAGCCGCTGAAAGAGAAACTCCCGGAGATCCCGCGGGTCGGGCTGAACATGCAGGTCAATCCCGTTTTCCGGCAGGTTTCCTGGTACGGACGGGGACCCTGGGAGAATTACTGCGACCGGAAGACGGCTTCGTATTTCGGAATCTACCACAGCACTCCCGGTGAACTTTTCACCCCATATATCCGGCCGCAGGAAAACGGATATCGCACCGAAGTGCGCTGGGTTACCCTTACGTCGGACCAGGGAACGGCACTCCGGATCACCGGCGACCCGGAATTCTGCTTCAGCGCCCTGCCTTATGATTATGACGACCTGAAGGGATTTAAACAGGGAGGGAAACACCTGCACGATCTGGTGAAGCGACCCTGGATCGATCTGAATGTGGACGACGGCCAGATGGGCGTGGGGGGCGATGACAGCTGGGGTGCGCGGACGCATGAACAGTACACGTTGCCGGCGAGGGAGTACAGTTACTCGTTCACCATGGAGGTGGTGAAATAGTAAAATAGCGAAACAGGGAGATCAGGAGGAGAAGCGCCGGATATCGTCGGCACCGATGGGGCTGTCGCACAGGATGGCCAGTCTTTCGACCACGTTCTTCAGCTCACGGATATTGCCCGTCCAGGTCATCTCCTTTAACGCATCCATGGCTTCGGGTGCCAGTTCCATCGCTGGCTTGCCCATGCCGGCGCAATAGTCGGCCAGGAACTGGCCCGCCAGCAGGGGAATATCGTCGGGGCGCTGACGAAGCGGAGGCACTTCGATGACAATGACGCTGAGGCGGTGGTAGAGGTCTTCGCGAAAGGTGCGGTTGGCGATCTCTTCCTTCAGATTCTTGTTCGTGGCGGCGATGACCCTGACATCGACCGGGATCTCTTTTTCTCCACCAACCCGTGTGATCTTATTCTCCTGCAATGCCCGCAACACCTTCGACTGGGCCGACAGGCTCATGTCGCCGATCTCATCGAGGAAAAGCGTACCCCCGCTCGCCTGCTCGAAATCCCCCTTGTGCTGCTTGATAGCCGATGTGAAGGAACCCTTCTCGTGTCCGAACAGGTTGCTTTCGATCAGTTCCGATGGGATGGCGGCGCAATTGACCTCGATAAACGGTGCGTTGCAACGGTTGCTGAGTGCATGAAGATGCCTGGCCACCAGCTCCTTGCCTGTTCCGTTTTCGCCTGTGATCAGCACGCGGGCATCGGTAGGGGCCACCCTGGCGATCATCGACCGGATCTGTACCATGGGCCCGCTTTGTCCGATCATCTCGTAGGCAGCACCTATCCTTCGCTTCAGGATTTTTGTTTCATCCACCAGCCGGCTCCGGTCGAGGGCGTTCCGGAGTGCGACCAGCAACCGGTTGAGATCGATGGGCTTGGCGATGTAGTCGTAGGCGCCTTTCTTGATCGCCTCCACGGCGGTATCGATGGTTCCGTGGCCCGAGATCATGATGACCGGCGCATCGGTGGATTCCAACAGCCGGGCAAGGACCTCGATCCCGTCCATCTTCGGCATTTTTATATCACAGAGGATGGCATCGAATTTCTGCTGCCTGACCATCTCCAGACCCGTCATCCCGTCGGGAGCCTCCTCCACGGCATACTTTTCATATTCCAGGATCTCCCGGAGCGTGTTCCGGATGCTTTTTTCATCGTCAATGACAAGAATTCGATGCATCTGTGATAATTTGATAATTTGATAATGCGATTTTACCATGCCGCTGTTTACCAGCTGACAATCCCGGATAAGAACTCCAGTCTCCGGCAATGGGTTCGGTATTACGTGCAAATGTAGGCAAGATTGGGTAATTTTGCGGGGCCATGAAAATGCAGGTCATCATTGCTTTTCTTTTTCTCCTTGCCGGGTGCATCCCTGTTTCGGCCGAACCGGGACCCGGTCACGGCCAGCCCGCGGCAACGCTCCGCTATCCCTGGGCGGGAGGACTGAATGCATGCCAGTTCTGTGCGATCGACCTCGACCTGGATGGCCGCAGGGACCTGTTGTTGTTCGACCGGCATGGCAACCGGCCCCTCACCTTCCTGAACCTGGGCACTCCCGGTTCGGTCGGTTACGACTTCGAACCCGGCTATGCCCGGGCATTGCCTCCCCTCCACGACTGGGTCATTACGGCCGACTACGACCGCGATGGAAGAATGGATCTTTTCACTTACGGAAATGCCGGTGTAAGGGTGTTCCGCAATGTTTCGGACGACACGTTGAAATTCACGCCCGTCACCGGGCTTCTCGAATCGTTCTATTACACGGGGAAAGTGGGCATCCTGGTCACACCGGTCGATTACCCGGCCATAGCCGACATCGACGGCGACGGCGACCTCGATCTCCTGACCTTCTTCGGGCTCGGATCCTTTGTGGAGTATCACCGGAACCTGTCGATGGAGAAATACGGCACCTGCGACAGTCTTGACTTCCGGCTGGAAGACCCGTGCTGGGGAAAGTTCAGGGAAAGCGAATCGGGGAACAAAATCGTGCTGAATGCAGGATGTGACAAGGCACGAGGGACCATGTACCCGGAGCGATCGGGGGAGAGGCATACGGGATCGACGATGCTGGCGATCGACCTGAACCACGACGGGCTGAAGGACCTGGTGCTGGGAGATGTCGATTTTCCCGGGTTGATCGCACTGTTCAACGGCGGAACGCCCGATTCGGCTCACATGATCGCTATGGACACGGTCTTTCCGTCATCCGATCCCGTCAGGCTCTTCTCATTCCCGGCGGCCTGTTTGCTCGACATCAACAACGACTCACTCGATGACCTGCTGGTCTCCCCTTTCGATCCGGCGCTGCACACCTCCGACAACTACCAGTGCATCAGCTATTACAAAAATACCGGAACCCGGCAACAGCCCCTCTTCGAACGACAACCCGGTACGCTCTTCCGCGATGATATGATGGATTTCGGAACTGCATCGCACCCTGTACTGTTCGACGTCGATCGTGACGGGCTTACGGATCTGCTGGTGGGCAATTATGGCAGGTATGATTCGTCCGATTACCAGCAGGTTGTGCTGCACTCCTACTATACCTCCCGCATCGCCTACTTCCGTAACACCGGGACCGCCATGGCTCCCGTGTTCAGCTATGTCACCGGCGACCTGGCCGGGATTTCGCACCTGGGCCTGCACGGCGCCTACCCGGCACCCGGGGATGTCGACGGTGACGGGATCATGGATCTCCTGGTGGGGCGGGAAGACTCCGCCCTGATCTTTTACCGCGGATCGGGAATGGCCCAGGGAGTGCCGGTGTTCGATCCGCCGGTCGTCGGCTGGCAAAACCTGCGGCCCGGGCGTTTCAGCACACCGCAGTTATTTGATCTCGACAAGGACGGCCTGGCGGACCTGGTAGCCGGAAGGCAGGACGGAAAGCTGAGTTATTACTGGAACACGGGAACTCCCACCGGACCGGTCTTCACGTTTACCACCGATAACCTGGGGGGGGTCGATGTCACCAACTACCAGCTCTCGTGGAACGGCTTCAGTGTGCCCTGTTTTGCCCGGCGACCCGATGGTTCCACCTTCCTGGTGACCGGCTCTGACGAAGGCAGGCTGAGGCTTTTTGAAGGGATCGACGGAAACCTCCAGGGACTCTTCACCGAAACCGGAGGGCTCTATCCCTGGTTATCGGCCAATCCGTCCGATACCTTGTTCGGCTGGCAGACCTCCCCGGCCGCAGGCCATCTTACCGACCCGCAGGAATTTGATCTCCTGACAGGGAATTTCGCGGGCGGCCTGAACTATCTTACCCGGCGGGTGCCTGCCACGATCCATCCCGGAATTTCAGTGCCTTCCGTACCAGCCCCGGAAGGATTCTCAGTCAGCCCAAACCCGGCCGACGGCAGGGTTTTCATAACCTCTCATGCTACCGGATTCCCGGTCCGCGGCGCAGTCACCGACATCACCGGCCGGCCGGTCCGGACATTTTCCCTCTCGGGGCAAATCACCCTCGATGTTTCTGACCTTCCTTCGGGACTCTATCTCCTGCGAGCCGGATCCTCCTCGGTCCGCCTGATGGTCCTCCACCGGTAGTTCCGGCTGGTCCGATCTCATGTAAGCGGACGGGCGAGCAGCTGAAGATCGTTCGGCTTCTGACTTCCCAACCACCCTGCTTTCCTGTTACCCTGTTACCCTGTCCCCCTGTCACCTCGTGACCCCGTCACCCATTTCAATTTCCCGGAACAGAAAAAAGTTATCAACAGTGGAGTGAAGTGGAGGGGAGTGGAGATTTTTTATCTATATTTACACTCGAAAAAAAAGCGGGTGGCCACGACCAATCTCATCGGCGAATACGAATGCAGGCTTGACGATAAAAGCCGTATCATCCTTCCTTCTGCTCTGAAAAAGCAGATCCCGCAGGAGGCGAATGACCGGTTTGTCATCAACCGCGGTTTTGAGGGTTGCCTGGTACTCTACCCGCAGAATGTCTGGGAAGAGACCATCCGGAAAATGAACCAGCTCAACCTGTTCATCCGCGATCACCGGCAGTTCGTGCGGGCATTCAACAATGGCGCCACACCGCTCATCCTCGACAGCCAGAACCGGTTACTGCTGCCCAAGTCCCTGCTCGACTACGCTTCGATCGGGCGCGAGATCATCCTTTTCGCTTACTCCGACCGCATCGAAGTCTGGAATAAAAAGACCTACCTGGAGCTGGTTTCGAAAGAACCCGAAGATTTTGCCCAATTGGCCGAGAAAGTAATGGGGAACCCGAATATAAGTGCCGGAGATGACCTACCATAAAAGCGTTTTGCTCGAAGAAAGCATCGCCCTGCTGGGCGTCCGGCCCGGAGGGACCTATGTCGACGCCACCTACGGCGGAGGAGGTCATGCCCGCGAGATATTAGCCCGGCTCGGCGACGGCCGGCTGATCGCCTTCGACCAGGACGAAGAGGCATTGGCCAACCGCATCGAGGACCCCCGGCTGGTCATGGTGAATGCCAACTTCCGCTACCTGCGAAATTTCCTGAAACTTCACCGGGCCGCCCCCTGCGACGGCATCCTCGCCGACCTGGGCATATCGTCGCACCAGATCGATCATGCCGAACGCGGCTTCTCCACACGGTTCGACGGGAGGCTCGATATGCGGATGGACCGGAAAAAACCGCTGACCGCGCGGACCATTGTCAACGAATTCAGCGAACAGGACCTTGTCATTCTCTTTTCCAGGTACGGCGAGATCCGCAACGCCCGGAAACTCGCTTCCCGCATTGCCGAATTTCGCCGGAAAGGGTCCATCGAAACCACGTCGGAGCTCGTGGAGATCGGCTCCGCCTGCGCCGACCGGGGAAAAGAGAACAAATACCTGGCCCGGATGTTTCAGGCCCTGCGGATGGTGGTGAACGACGAAACCGCCGCCCTGGGCGATTTTTTGAAACAGTCCGTCCAGGCTTTAAAGGCGGGCGGACGACTGGTGGTGATCTCTTACCACTCGCTGGAGGACAAACTGGTAAAGAATTACATCCGGGCCGGGAACGAAACCGGAACCATTGAAAAAGACTTCTACGGGAATCTCCTGTCACCCCTCCGGGCCATCAACCGGAAGGTGATCGTTCCCACGGAAGATGAGATCGGGCAAAACAGCCGTGCCCGCAGCGCCCGGCTGCGCGCAGCAGAGAAAGTGTCATGATCAGGGAAAACAGGAAATACATCGACGAGCCTGCAACCGTTGCCGGTAACACGACCCCGGGAGAGGATGAGATGCCGGATCGGGCAACCGAAGCGGCTGTTCCTCCCGCTGACCCGGTAAGGGCGACCCGCAAGACCAACAAGGGACGCAAAGCCGTTCAGGAGTTCCTGGGCGGCGACTACCTCTCGAGGGAATGGGTGACAGGCAACCTCCCGTTCATCTTCTACCTGGCCTTTCTGGCCATGGTCTATATCGCCAACACCTATTACACGGAAAAGAAATTCAAGACCATTGAACGGACGAAGACCGAACTGAAAGAATTGCGCTACGAATACATCACGACAAAGGCAGCCCTGATGTTCCAGGGCCGGCAGTCGGAGATCTCGCGGCGTGCGCTTTCACAAGGACTGAAAGAGACCCATATGCCCCCCTTCAAGATCCTCTACTCCGGCGAATCACTTGCTCCGGGAAAAACAGGCACCCCGTGAAAGAGATCAAAAAAGACATACTGGTGCGCGTTTACCTGGTCTACCTGGGGGTGCTGTTATTCGGCCTGTTCATCATTGCCCGGGTGGTGATGATCCAGCAGTTCGAAAAAGAGAAATTCCTCGAGATGGCCAACAAGCAGGAGATCCGCATGTTCGAAACCGAAGCGATCAGGGGCAACATCCTGGCCGACGACGGCAGCCTGCTGGCGGTATCCATCCCGATCTTCGAGGTGAGGATGGACGTGATGACCGACTCCATTACCGACGATTTTTTCCGCCTCCACGTTGATTCACTCAGCCTATGCCTGTCAAACCTGTTCGGTGACAAACCGGCTTCCGCCTACCGCGACATGCTGTGGGACGGCCGGCGGAACAGCAACCGGTACCTGTTGATCCATCGTGATGTAACCTATCCCCAACTCGACCAGATCCGTCATTTCCCGATCTTCAAACGGGGAAAATTCAAAGGGGGTCTCATTGTCCTCGCCCAATACGACCGAGAACTCCCCTACAAGTCGCTCGCCCGCCGGATCATCGGCTATGAGAGCGGCGAAGGCAATAAAAAAGTCTATGTGGGGCTGGAAGGCTCCTTCACCAAAAATCTCCAGGGAGTCAATGGCCAGCGTCTCATGCGGCGCATCAGCGGCATGGCCTGGGTGCCGGTCGATCCCGAGAACGAAGTGGAACCGCAGAACGGGAACGACATCTTCACCACACTCGATGTCAACCTGCAGGACCTGGCCGAAAGCTCGTTGCGAAAAGAGCTGATCGCCGACAGCGCCGACCACGGCTGCGTGATCCTCATGGAGGTGAAGACCGGCTATATCCGTGCCATGGCCAACCTCGGGCTGACAAAAAAGGGCACCTACGAGGAGATCTTCAACTACGCCATCGGAGAGAGCCAGGAGACCGGTTCGACCTTCAAACTGGCTTCGTTCCTGGTGGCGCTCGACGACCGCAAGATCGACCTGACCACCCCCGTCAACTGCTTCGGCGGCATCACTTTTTACTCCGGACGAAAAATGGAGGATTCCCACCACGGGCTGGGAACCATCTCCGCCCAGCAGGTGTTCGAGAAATCCTCCAATGTCGGAACTTCCCGGATGATCTATACCGCCTATTCCGACTCAGCCCAGCGTTACATCGACGGATTATACCGCATCGGGATCAACCGCCCCCTGGGTCTGCAGATCGCCGGTGAAGGGCGGCCCTATATCAAGACCACCCGGAGCCGCTACTGGTCGGCCCTTTCCCTTCCCTGGATGTCGATCGGCTATGAGATCTCCCTGGCCCCCATCCATCTCCTCACCTTATATAATGCAGTTGCCAACAACGGTGCAATGGTGAAGCCATTGTTCGTCAGGGAGATCCGGAAAAACGGCCAGGTGGTTCAGCGCTTCAACCCGGTGGTGATCAACCCGCAGATCGTATCGCCATGGGCGATCCGGCAAGCCCGCACCCTTCTCGAAGGCGTGGTGGAAGAGGGTACCGGGGCCAATATCAAGACCCCTCATTACAAAATCGCCGGGAAAACCGGTACCTGCCAGATCGCAGCCGGGAACCGCGGATACCGCCAAGGCACAAACCAGGTCCAGTACAAAGGCTCCTTTGTCGGGTACTTCCCGGCCGACAATCCCAAGTATTCCCTGATCGTGGTGATCGTCAACCCCCGTAAAGGAAAATATTACGGCGGCGCCGTTGCGGCCCCCGTTTTCCGGGAACTGTCCGATAAACTCTATGCCATCCGGCCCGACATCCTCATTCCCCTGCCGGTAGATTCAAACTCGGCCCGGTGGCCCGTCTCCCAGTCGGGACAGATGAAAGACCTGGCCGACGCATTCTCCCTGCTCGATTTCAAGTCCCGCCCGGAGAACGCCCGCACCGCCTGGGCTAAAGCGTTCCCGTCGGAAAACGGGTTCCTGCTTTCCCCCGAGCCCGTTGTCAAAGGGATCATGCCCGATGTGTGCGGCATGGGATTGAAAGATGCCCTGTACCTGCTCGAACAGCAGGGGCTGAATGTGCTGGTGAACGGAAAGGGCACCGTGACCAGGCAGTCGATCGGCCCGGGAACACAGGTCCGGAAGGGAATGCCGGTGGTGATCGAACTGAAGCTCAAACCCGATAAAACCAGGTTGCCGGCATGATGACCTTGCGCGACATAGTATCGGCCGAACCCGACTGCCGGATCACCGGACCCGGGGACATCCCCGTAACGGGGCTGCAGTTCGATTCACGCAAGGTGAAGCCGGGCGACCTGTTCGTGGCGGTGACCGGTACGGCTTCCGACGGGCACGATTACATCGGCGCGGCCATCAGCAGCGGGGCCTGTGCGGTTGTATGCGAACATCTTCCCGCACCCTTGCCCGGGGGCGTCACTTTCGTGGTCGCGGGTAACAGCGCCAGGGAACTGGGACGCATGGCTTCACGTTTTCATGGGGAACCATCAAAACGACTGAAGCTGGTCGGAGTGACCGGCACCAACGGCAAGACGACCACCGCCACCCTGCTTCACCGGCTCTTTTCGGAACTCGGATACAGCGCAGGGCTTATTTCCACCATCCGCAACGTGGTTGGCCGCACCGAATCCCCGGCCACCCACACCACACCCGATCCGCTCCGGATCAACGAACTGCTCGCCGACATGGTACGCCAGGGATGCACCTTCTGTTTCATGGAGGTCTCGTCGCACGCGGTAGACCAGGAACGCATCGCCGGGCTGTCGTTTGCCGGGGGGATCTTCACCAACCTGACCCACGACCACCTCGATTACCATAAGACATTCGATGCCTATCGCGAGGCGAAGAAAAAGTTCTTCGACCGGTTGCCCGCGGGGGCCTTTGCCCTGGTCAACCGGGATGACAAGAACGGGAGGGTGATGCTCCAGAATACCGCAGCAACCCGCAAGACCCTCAGCCTGCAGGCGATGGCCGATTTCCGGTGCCGGATCCTCGAGAACTCCTTCCAGGGCATGCACCTGAATCTCGACGGCCATGATGCCTGGTTCCGGCTGATCGGCACATTCAACGCCTACAACCTGCTGACCGTGTATGCCACCTCCTGCCTCCTCGGGGAGGAGAGCGAGGAGGTGATCCGCCGTCTGACCGGGATGGAACCCGTCGAAGGTCGTTTCAACGCCATCATCTCCCCCGACCGGGTCGCTGCGATCGTCGATTACGCCCACACCCCCGATGCGTTGAAGAACGTGCTCGATACGATCAACCAGATCCGCGCACACCATGAGCAACTGATCACCGTGGTGGGGGCGGGAGGAAACCGGGATGCCGCCAAGCGTCCGGTCATGGCCAGGATCGCCGCAACCCTCAGCAACCGGGTCATCCTGACCTCCGATAATCCCCGCTTTGAAGAACCTGCCGCCATCCTGGCGGAGATGGAGGCCGGGGTGGAGATCCACATGAGGAAGAAAGTGCTGACGATCGAAAACCGGCTGGAGGCCATCCGGACCGCCTGTGCCCTTGCCAGGCCCGGCGACATCATCCTGGTGGCAGGAAAGGGTCATGAAACATACCAGGAGATCCGGGGGGTGAAACACCCTTTCGACGACCGCGAAGTGCTGCGCGAAATTTTCGGGATTGAGAAACCAGTAAACCGTTAAGCCTATGCTGTACTACCTGTTCATCTGGCTTCACAAAGCCCTTGCGTTCCCGGGAGCCGGCGTCTTCCAGTACATCTCCTTCCGTGCGGCCGCAGCGCTGATCACCTCCCTGTTCATCTCGATGATCATCGGCAAACGGCTGATCAACTTCCTGCGGCGCAAACAGGTGGGTGAGACGGTGCGCGACCTGGGTCTCGAGGGACAGATCGCCAAGCAGGGAACCCCCACCATGGGCGGACTTATCATTCTTGCAGCCATCGTGGTCCCTTCGCTGCTTTTTGCCAAACTGAACAACCTGTATATCCTCGTGATGCTCGTCGCCACCGCCTGGCTGGGCCTGATCGGCTTCCTCGATGATTATATCAAGGTTTTCAAGAAGGATAAAAAAGGGTTGCCCGGAAAAGTCAAGGTCCTTGGCCAGATCGGCCTCGGATTGATCGTGGGGATTACCATGTACTTCAGCGACGACATCGTCATCCGTGAACGGGTACAACAGTCAGCCTACGTGCCGGCTTCGGATGTTTTCCAGGTGGAACCGGCATCGGATAAAAGCCGGATCTTCTCCAAAACATCCGTAAAATCAACAAAAACGACCATCCCTTTCGTCAAGAACAACGAATTCGACTACTCCCGGCTGATATCCTGGATGGGTGACGGCGCCAGACAGTGGACCTGGCTGATCTTCATCCCCATCGTCATTTTCATCGTGATCGCGGTTTCCAACGGGGCCAACCTCACCGACGGACTCGACGGACTGGCGACCGGCACATCGGCTATCGTCGGGCTTACGCTGGGGGTCTTTGCCTACGTTTCGGGCAATATTGTGTTTGCTAACTATCTAAACATTATGTACATACCAAACACCGGCGAACTGGCCATCTTTATTTCAGCCTTCGTCGGCGCCTGCATCGGTTTTTTGTGGTACAATTCCTACCCGGCCCAGATCTTCATGGGAGATACCGGAAGCCTGGCCCTGGGGGGGATCATCGCGGTGTTCGCCATCCTGATCCGGAAAGAGATCCTCATCCCGATATTCTGCGGGATCTTCCTGGTCGAGAACCTCTCGGTGGTGATGCAGGTGACCTGGTTCAAATACACCAAGCTCAAGTACGGAGAGGGTCGTAGGATCTTCAAGATGTCGCCGCTCCATCATCATTTCCAGAAATCGGGCTACCATGAATCGAAGATCGTAATGCGCTTCCTGATCGTCGGTATCATGCTTGCCGTTCTCAGTATTGTCACACTTAAACTCCGATAACCACCATGACTTTTGAAGCACTGGCCACCCAGGGTAAGATGACGCCGTACCAATCGCTGGCGGCCTCCATCGGTCCCAAGATCCGCGAGATCCGGAAAGAATTCATCAAGGAAAGCTTTTACGGTTTTCAACAGATCGAACACCGGCTGGAACTCGTGGCGGTGATCCGCGATATGGAATTCATCAACGATTCGAAATCATCCACCCTGAACTCGACATGGTACGCCCTCGAAAGCCTGTCGCGTCCGGTGATCTGGATCGCGGGAGGCGTCGACGGAGGGAATGACTATTCGACCCTGCGCCAGCTGGTCAGGACCAAGGTCCGGGCGATCATCTGCCTGGGCGTCGACACCACACGGCTCCACGAAGCCTTCGGGGATCTGAATCTGCCGATGACCGACACCCGGTCCATGGATGAAGCGGTGGAGACCGCCTATTACCTTGGGAACAACGGCGATGCCGTACTTCTTTCACCGGCGTGTCCCTCGTTTGATCTTTTTACCGACTACGAAGAACGGGGCATGGCCTTCCGCAAAGCGGTCAAGAACCTCTAACACAGGAAAAACATGCTGAAAGCAGTCAGGGAAATCAAGGGAGATAAAGTGATCTGGATCGTGGTGGTGATCCTGTGCATCCTTTCACTGCTGGCGGTTTACTCCGCCACAGGGACCCTGGCCTATAAGAAGCAGCACGGGAACACCGAATATTACGTCTTCAAACAGTTCATGATCCTGGCCTTCGGGCTGGGACTCATGTACATCACCCACCTGGTGAAATACACCTACTTTTCACGCATTTCGCAGATCGGATTGTTCCTTACGGTGCCACTGCTGCTGCTGACCCTTGTTTCAGGCACCAACCTCAACGAAGCCAACCGCTGGCTGACGGTGCCGATCGTCAACCTGACCTTCCAGAGCTCCGATGTCGCCAAGTTGTTCCTGATCATGTACCTGGCCCGCGTGCTCAGCAAGAAACAGGAGCTGGTTCAAGACTTCCGCAAGGGTTTTCTGCCGGTCATCATCCCGGTGATCCTGGTGACGGTCCTGATCCTCCCGGCCAACTTCTCGACCGCTGCCATCCTGTTCGTCACGTGCCTTGTACTGATGTTCATCGGCCGGATCAGCATGAAATACATGTTCTCTCTCGGCATTCTTGGGATTGCCTGCATTATGCTCATCTTTACCCTGTCGAAGGCATTTCCCGCGCTGTTTCCCCGGGGCACCACCTGGGTATCGCGAATCGATCATTTCATCAACAAGGAAAAGGCCGATCCGGATGCCACTTTTCAGGTCGACCAGGCCAAGATCGCCATCGTGCAGGGCGGCATTCTGGGTAAATCGCCCGGGAAAAGCACCCAGCGCAATTTCCTGCCGCACCCTTATTCCGACTTTATTTTTGCCATTATCATCGAAGAATACGGCCTGGTGGGAGGCAGTTTCGTCCTGTTGCTCTACCTGATCCTTTTCTTCCGGGTGATCCGCATCGCCACACGATGCCAGGGGAACTTCGGCACGCTGCTCAGCCTGGGGATCGGGTTCAGCCTGGTCTTCCAGGCCTTCATCAATATGGCGGTCGCCGTGAACCTCTTTCCAGTCACCGGTCAGACGCTGCCGCTGGTCAGCATGGGAGGCACGTCGATCTGGTTCACCAGCATCGCCATCGGGATCATCCTGAGCGTAAGCCGCACCACCGAAATAGAAACGAAGAACGGGACGGAGGTTGATATCCTGCAGGAGTCAACCCGACCGGAAAACCCTCAAACTATACCGGCAGTATGATACGGGCGATCATCAGCGGAGGCGGAACCGGGGGGCATGTATTTCCCGCAATTGCCATTGCCAACGCCTTGCGGAACCTGGACAAGGAGGCGGAGATCCTCTTCATCGGGGCAAAAGGCCGGATGGAAATGGAAAAGGTGCCGGCTGCGGGATACCCGATCGAAGGGCTTGCCATCAGCGGGTTTCAACGCAGACTGACCTGGAAAAACCTGGTCTTTCCTTTCAAGCTGGCGGGAAGCATGCTGAAAGCCTGGATCATCCTTCGCCGGTTCAGGCCCGAGGTGGTCATCGGGGTTGGAGGATACGCCAGCGGTCCGACGCTGCGCATGGCCACCCTGCGCAGGATCCCGGCACTGATCCAGGAACAGAACAGCTACCCGGGGGTGACCAACCGGATCCTCGCCTCCAAAGTAAACAGGATATGCGTGGCTTATCCCGACATGGACCGCTTTTTCCCGCGTGAAAAGATCATCCACACCGGTAACCCCATCCGAAGGGAGGTGGTACAGATCGCCGGGAAAAGAGAGGAGGCGATGAGGTTTTTTGACCTGGATCCCTCGAAAAAAACCCTGGTGGTGGTAGGCGGCAGCCTCGGCGCCCGCACCATCAACCAGGCGATCCTGAAATATGTCACCGGTTCCGGCCCATCCGACAACCTACAGGTCCTCTGGCAAACCGGAAAATACTACTACGAACAGATCCACTCCGAAATCGTCAATCTTCAATCTTCAATCTTCAATCTTTCAGTTCTTCCCTTTATCGACCGCATGGACCTCGCCTATGCCGCCGCCGATATCATCGTTTCGCGGGCCGGGGCCATCGCCATCTCCGAATTGTGCGTGGTGGGAAAGCCGGTGATCCTGGTCCCGTCGCCCAATGTAGCGGAAGACCACCAGACACGCAATGCCCAGGCCCTTACCGGGAGGGATGCCGCGATCATGGTGGCCGACAAAGATGCCGTTGAGCGACTGGGCAATGTCGTTGACAGCCTTTTTCAGGATACCGCCCGTCAGTCGGTCCTGAGCGGCAACATCGCCCGGATGGGGGTCACCGATGCAGCGGATAAGATCGCGGAAGAAGCCATGAAATTAATTTACGATCCATCATCCGTCTATTTCCTGGGTATCGGCGGCATCGGGATGAGTGCGCTCGCCCGCTATTTCAACGCCCGGGGATCGTTGGTCGCGGGCTATGACCGCACCCCCACCGAACTCACTGACCAGTTGCAGACCGAGGGGATGGACATCCACTTTTCCGAGGATCCTTCCCGCGTTCCTCACAACACCGCACTGGCCGTTTACACGCCGGCCGTTTCCCGCGACCATGCCGAATATCGTTTCCTGGAAAAACAGGGAATCCCGCTGAAAAAGCGGGCTGAAGTGCTCGGGATGGTATCGGCAAACCATAAAACGATCGCGGTGGCGGGAACCCACGGCAAAACCACCACGACCACCCTCGTGGCGCATATCCTGCGAACGGCGGGTTTGCCTTCGATGGCATTCCTGGGAGGAATTTCCAGGAATTACGGTACCAACTTCCTCGACATCCCCCGGGAAACCCCGTCGGCCAACGATCTCTCCGGCACCTGGTGTGTCGTGGAAGCCGACGAATACGACAAATCGTTCCTCCACCTTACCCCGCAGATCGCGGTCATCACCTCGGCTGATCCCGATCATCTCGACATTTACGGCAATTACGAGGATTTACAGCAGGCGTTCACCAGGTTCACCCAACGGGTGGTTGCCGGAGGTGTTCTTGCCATCCGGTCGGGCACCCGGGTAACTCCGTCCGTTTCCAACGCCGTCGGGGTACACTCCTATTCAGCGGCCGGGCCGGCCGACTTCCGTGCCGGCAACATCCGGGTGGCGGAGGATCTGTTCCATTTCGATTTCATCCACCCCGGAGGGGTCCTGAAAGATCTGGTACTGGGTGTTCCGGGCCGGTTCAACCTCGAAAATGCAGTGGCCGCTCTTACCGCGTGCCTATGTGCCGGCGTCGGAGAGGACCACCTTCGCACCGCCCTCGCCACCTACCAGGGAGTAAGGCGCCGGTTCGAGTTCCGCGTCCGGAAACCCGGCCGGGTGTATATCGATGATTACGCGCACCATCCCGAAGAGCTGAAGGCGTGTATAGGGGCGGCCCGCGAACTTTATCCCGGTCGCAGGCTCACGGGTGTGTTCCAGCCCCATCTCTTTTCACGTACCCGCGACCTGGCCGATGATTTCGCCCGGAGCCTGGAACTCCTCGACGAACTGATCCTGCTCGACATTTATCCGGCCAGGGAACAGCCGATCGAAGGGGTGACATCGGGGATGTTGCTCGACCGGGTTTCCATCGGCACAAAAAAGCTGGTCAGCAAAAATGAACTGGCCGCCGAGATCGTGCGGGTACGCCCCGAAGTACTGCTGACCATGGGGGCCGGCGACATCGACCTTCTGGTGGAGCCACTCACCGAAGTGATGGAGGGTTTCGAGCCATGATGAATAAGATCCTGAAAATAGCACGGATCGTCCTGTGGGTCCTCCTGGTTTCGGGAGCCGGCGTCCTGGTGGGCTTCGTGGAGGTGAACCACTACAGCCGGCCCTGTAAAAAGGTGGATATCCGCATCGATTACGGTGCTGCCGACGTACTGATCACCCAAAGGGAAGTAGATTCGATCCTTCTGAGGAATGCCGGAATGCTGAAAGGCAAGCCCCTGGGTTACATCAATACCGGGGCGATCGAATCCGCCATCCGCAGGCAACCCTATGTGGAAGCGGTGGCAGTTTACGAAAACAACGAGGGGACCCTCTCCATCCGCATTCGCCAGCGCGAACCGCTGCTGCGCATCATCAACCGCAGATATGAAAGTTTCTATCTCGACGTGTCCGGGACCCTCCTGCCCGTCAGTCCCAGTTTCTCCGCCCGCGTGCTGGTAGCCAACGGGGTGATCGACGATTCCTACATGAAAAATCCGGGATACCGGGTGAACGTCCTGGCCGTTTCCGATTCTATCTACTACGACTCGCTGCTCACCAACCTTTACAAGCTCACCATGTACATTACCCACGACAAGTTTCTCAAAGCCCAGATATCGCAGATCTACGTCAATGCCGACCGTGAATTCGAGTTGATCCCCCGGGTGGGCGATCATGTCATCCTGCTGGGGAAGGCCGAGGATCTCGACGACAAATTCAGGCGGCTTTTCGCCTTCTATAAATTCGGACTCAACCGGATCGGATGGAATAAATATAACGTGATCAACATCAAATACAGGAATCAAGTGGTTTGTTCTAAAATCTAATCAGGCATGGAAAAAGCATCAGGCATCATTGTAGGACTCGACATCGGTACGACGAAGATCGCGGTAATTGTCGGCCGGAAGAATGAATACGGGAAAATTGACATACTCGGCTACGGCAAAGTGCCTTCCATCGGTGTCAAGCGCGGGGTGGTCGCAAACATTGACAACACGGTGCAATCGATCCGGGATGCCGTGGCGGAAGCCGCCCAGAAGACCGGTGTCGATATCCGCTATGTGAATGTCGGCATTGCAGGCCAGCACATAAAGAGCATGCAGCACCGGGGCAGCATGATCCGGGAGGACAGCGAGATCGAGATCAGCCAGGAAGACATCGACAAGTTGTGCAACAGCATGTACAACCTGAACATGAATCCGGGCGAGGAGATCCTGGATGTGATCCCCCAGGAGTTCAGCATCGACGGAGAGCATGGCAACCTGATGCCCAGGGGGATGATCGGCAGTAACCTGGAAGCCAATTTCCACATCATCATCGGACAGACGGCGGCAGCAAAAAACATCTACAAATGCATTCGCAAGGCGGGCCTGGAGGTGGTGGAACTGATCATCGAGCCCATGGCTTCGGCCGAAGCAGTATTGAGCGATGAAGAAAAAGAGGCCGGGGTCGTTCTGGTCGACATCGGGGGAGGCACTTCCGACATCGCCATATTCCACGGCGGGATCATCCGGCATACGGCGGTCATCCCCCTGGGGGGAGAGATCGTGACGGAAGATATCAAAGAGGGATGTTCGATCATTAAAAAACATGCGGAAGAGCTGAAGGTAAAATTCGGATCTGCCCTTGCCCGCGAAAACCGCGAAGAGGAGATCGTAGCCATTCCCGGGTTGCGGGGCCGTGCCCCCAAGGAGATCAGCATCCGCAACCTTGCCTCCATCATCCAGGCGCGAATGGAAGAGATCATCGAACACATTTACTACGAGATAAAAAATTCGGGATACGAAAAAAAACTGATCGGGGGGATCGTGCTGACGGGGGGCGGCGCCCAGATGAAGCACATCGCCCAGCTTACCGAGTTCATGACCGGCCTCGATACCCGGATCGGCTACCCGAACGAACACCTGTCGAGCGATACCATCGCCGAAATGGCCAGTCCCATGTATGCCACCGGCGTAGGGCTGGTGATCGAGGGGATCAACCGTTACGAAAAAGAGGTCGATAAATCGCGTCCGGAAGAACCGGAACCGGAACCGGTCAAGACTGAGACACCCGAAAAAAAGAAAAAAACAAAGGAAAAAAAGACCAGGGAACCCGATAAACCAGGGAAGCGGTTCCCCGATATTTTTCTCGATAAAATCCGGAACATCTTTGAGGAAGATGTGGAATAGGCTGCTATTAACAACGTTTCGTTAATAACTAAACAGGCCGAACGGATATTCGACAACCATTCTTAATACTTTTAAACCTGATAAATAATGACGATCATGGCCGAGATGTTAAAATTCGAATTACCTAAGAACCAGTCCTCTATCATCAAGGTGATCGGCGTCGGCGGCGGCGGCAGCAACGCGGTGAACCACATGTACAAGCAAGGTATCAAGGGTGTGGATTTTATTATCTGCAACACCGATGCACAGGCTATGGAAACCAGTCCAGTCCCGACAAAGATCCAGCTGGGAGCCAATCTCACCGGTGGTCTCGGAGCAGGAGCCGCTCCGTCGGTGGGGAGAAATGCCGCCCTCGAAAATGCCGACGACATTCGGTCGGTCCTGGAAACAGGGACCAAGATGCTCTTTATCACAGCGGGTCTCGGCGGCGGGACAGGCACCGGCGCCGCCCCGGTGATCGCCCAGATCTCACGCGAAATGGAGATTCTGACGGTCGGGATCGTCACCATCCCCTTCGCCTTTGAAGGACGAAAACGCAGGCAGTCGGCCGAGGACGGGATCCGTCAGCTGAAACAACATGTCGATGCGCTGCTGATCATCAGCAACGACAAGCTGAGGCTCCTCTGTGGCGACCTCCCCCTGTCGGAAGCTTTCACCCGGGCCGACAATGTGCTGACGACTGCCGCCAAAGGGATCGCCGAGATCATTACCGTTGCGGGGTATATCAATGTCGATTTCGAAGACGTTAAGACCGTGATGAAGAACAGCGGGGTAGCCATTATGGGAACCGGCGTGGCCAGCGGTCCGAACCGCGCCCAGGTGGCTGTCGAAGAGGCGTTGAACTCCCCCCTGCTCGACAACAACGACATTAACGGGGCGGGCAACCTCCTGCTGTACATCTCTTCGGGCAAAAATGAGATCACCATGGATGAAGTATCCGATATCACCGACTACATCCAGGAGAAGACCAAATCGACCGGCGATATCATCTGGGGTAACGGCTATGAGGAGGATCTCGACGACAAGATCAGCGTGACCATCATCGCCACCGGCTTTGATGAAGACCATAAACAGAAAGGCCCTGCCGAGCCTGAAACCGTCAAGGTATTCACACTGTACAACCCCGATGAGCCGAAGATCGAAAAGCGGGTGATTACTTCAGAGCCGGAAAAGACCGAGACCCGCGACCTCAGCTTTCCCGCCCCCGACCTCGCCTCTGCTCCGGAACCCACCGATATCAGCCCGGAACCCGAAATCTCCACGGCAGAACCTGTACGCAATATCGAGTTTTATTTCGAAAAACCCGAACCCGACATCCAACCCGAAACCACCAGCGCCCTGGCCGATGAGACTCACCCTGAATTGCAGGAAGAACTCTCCGAACCGAAGGTCATTTTCCGCGCGAAACCGGCACCTGACATTACCGGACCCGATGAGGGGGACTTCCAGTCGAAAAAAGCCTTTGAACGGGTTTCCAAGCTGCGCCAGCTCAGCGAAAAGCTGAAAACCCACCAGCCTATCGAACAAAACCTGTACGAGCTGGAGAATGTCCCCGCCTATAAGCGCCGGAACGTTGAACTGACCGATGTCGTTCCTTCCTCCGAATCACAGGTCGCCGAGTACACCGTTTCTGAAGGCTCCGATAATTCGGTAGAAATCCGGAGTGAAAACAAGTTCCTCAATAAAAAGGTCGATTGATGAACCTCGAACAGAAGATCAACGACGATATCAAGGCTGCGATGCTGGCGCGCGACAGCCAGACACTGGAAGCCTTGCGCGCTGTGAAAGCCGCGCTGCTCCTGGAAAAATCAAAAGAAGGGGCCACGGGGGAAGTGACCGGGGAGACCGAACTGAAGATCCTGCAGAAACTGGTCAAGCAACGCCGCGAATCGGCCGAGATCTACGGCCAGGCCGGGCGCCAGGACCTTTCATCGAAGGAAATTTTTGAAGCCTCCGTCATCGAGACGTATCTTCCCAAACAACTGACCTTGGAAGAGGTGACGGAGATCATCCGGGGCATCGTGACCCGGACCGGGGCCACCTCCATCAAGGATATGGGAAAGGTGATGGGCGCTGCCGCTGCCGAACTCGCCGGGAGAGCCGACAATAAAATGATCTCCGGGATTGTAAAAGGGTTGCTGTCGGACTGAAAAGCCGACGAAGAAATTTTTTCTGGTTACAGTGTTCTCATGTTCGCCGTAGAGACGCAAAATACCGCGTCTCTACGTTTTTTTCTCACCCCTTCAACATCCGGTAAACCAGTTTTTCCATCAGGCTGAATGGGATCCTGGCGGCCAGCTGCAGTCCGGTCATATTGTTTATCCGGTAAACTGCCGCGGGATTTTTGACCAACGCTTTCCGATGGATGAAATCCGCCGCCTTTTCGGGCGTCAGGGTGCGGCCGATCCGGCCAGGCGCTGCCGATGCAAAGCGCGTAAACGGTCCCGCCAGGCGCCAGCCCTCGTCGGCCGGGTCGAGGGTTGAAACCGTTTGCAACAACGGGGTCCGGATGGCGCCGGGTCGGACGATCATCACATCAATGCCCAGGAAACGCAATTCCTGGCGCAACGCCCTGGAATATCCTTCCGCCAGTTTTTTCGACAGGGGATAGGGCATGAAAGGCATCGTCAGGTTTAGGCTCTCGCTGCTCACCTGGATGATCCGCCCGCCGGGGCGCCGGATCACAGGCAAAAAGGTCTGATTTACCCGGTAGGCTCCGAACACGTTCACCTCGAAAACCTCCCGGAACCGGCTGACCGGGGCTTCAGACAAAGGGAAATAGCGGTCGACGCCGGCGTTATTGATCACCAGGTCGATGGGGATCCCCTGCTCACGGATACGAAGGAATGCAGCACGCACCGACTCATCGCTCGTAACATCCATTGGCAGGACCATGATCTCCCGGCATCCGAGCATCCAGGCCATCGAAAGGTCGTTGTAATCGGTGGCAATGATCCTCCACCCCTCTTCCCGGAAGCGACGGACCAATGCAGATCCAAGTCCCCCGGCGGCCCCGGTGATCAGTACTGTCTTTTCCATCCGCTGTGTGTAAAACCATGTGTTCTGAACCATTGTTCCCTGGCAGCGGAGACCCTACCGGAAATCAGGCAGGCAGTCCCCCACAACAATCTCCACCGTCCGAACCCGGCCGGCACATCGGCGTACCCACGTTCGCCGCGAAGGATTTTTCCAAAAGCCCTCCAGCCGCGTTCGCTGTCACGAACAAAAGAATGGATGCGAAGCGGAACCGTGTTGAAAACAGCCCGGATCCTTTCGGCTTCCAGCAGCTCGCCCATCAGTTCCCGGTTGATCCGTTCGGAATAGGGTTCTGTGCCCGGTGACCGCCCGGCAAGAAAGGCATCGCAGGCTTCACCTGCCATCCGGCCGCTCCTGACCGCATAATAGATCCCTTCTCCCGTCAGGGGATCGGTCAGCCCCGCAGCATCCCCGGCGACCAGGATCCGCCCGTCGCTGAAAGCATCCCGGCACCTTTTCACGGGAATCGGCCACGACTTCAGCGAAAGAACCTGTGATTCACGCAGGTCGAGGTATTCCAGGAATCCATGGAAATAGTCCATCATGTGCTTCGACAGAGGACCGGGTCCTCCCACGCCGATCGAGAGATGATCGCCTTTGGGGAATGCCCACCCATATCCACCCGGGAAGGCTCCCCAGTCAAGAAAAACAGTTTGTTTCCAGGCATCCGTCCGTCCCTCTCCCGGCGCCACTTCAGCCTCCCAGGCAATCCCCAGCACGATGTTATTCCTCAATCCGGCGAAACGCGCGGTCACCCCCGAGGCGCCATCGGCGCCCACCACCAGCTTCGAATGGAAAATGCGATCGTTCGTGACGACCTCAACCCGGTCGGACTGTTTGTTCACCTGCCTGACATGGGCGCCGTGGATTACCCGCGCTCCTGCGGCAACGGCTTTTCCCAGCAGGAACTCATCGAAACGCCCACGGTCAGTACAGAAAAGGACCGGCTCGGCGGATGTACGGGCATAGACCCTTTGGAAATTACTTGAGAACAGGATGGTGTGAATCTCCGTTTCCAGTACAGGCGACACATCGAACGGAATCTCACGCAGGATCTTCGCTGTGAGACCGGCCCCGCAAACCTTGTACCGGGGAAAACCCGACTTCTCCAGGACCAGCACCTGATGGCCGCGGGAAGCCAGCTCCCAGGCGGCCATCGAGCCGGCCGGACCCGCGCCGGCCACGATCACATCGGCATCGGTCGTCATTGGTCAAAGAAGCCCCATAACCTCCTTCAGAAGCTTATCCTTGTTGATGGGAACCACCCCGACCTCTTCACACACAAGTCCTCCGGCCAGGTTGGAAATGTAGGCAATTTCGTGCGGCCCCCGGTTCATGGCCAGGCAAAGGGTGGCCACGCTGATCACCGTGTCGCCCGCTCCTGAAACATCGGAGATGCTTCGCATATGGGCGGGAACAAAGTAATTTTGCTCTTCATTTCGCTCCCTCGAATACATGATCACACCGCGATCGCTCATGGTGGTGAGTACGAACCGGCATTCGAGCCGTTCCCGCAGTTGCCGGCATGCATCGATCACCGACTGGTTATCGCTCAAATCCTGCCCCAGGTTCAGGCCCTCCTTCATCTCTTTCAGGTTGGGCTTGAAAAGCGTCACCTGCCTGTATGCCATGAAGTTCCTGCGCTTGGGATCTACAGCAACCGGAATGCCGGCTTTCTGAGCCCGGGCCACCACCTCATCAATCAATTTGGGCGTGATCACCCCTTTGTCATAATCCTGGAAGACAACGGCATGGATCGTCCGGGTCGCCAGGATCTGATCGATCACGCGCATCAGCGTCAGGTGGTCGGGGGCTGCCAGCTCCTCGTCGATCTCTTCATCCACGCGCAACATCTGGTATGCATTACCGAAAATCCGGAATTTGGTGGTGGTGATCCGGCGATCGCTGCGCACGATACCCTCATCGCTGATCTTTTCCTTTTTCAGCAGCTCAAGGAACTGATTTCCCTTGTGATCGGATCCGATGACCGAACAAAGAACGGGGTTGGCCCCCAGCGACCGGAGATTCAAGGCGACGTTCGCGGCGCCTCCCATCCTGTTTTCCCGCTTTTTCAGCGCCACGATCGGGATCGGTGCTTCGGGCGATACCCGTTCCACCTTACCCCACAGGTAAGAATCGACCATGACATCTCCGATGACCAGGACATTCAGGCCGTTGAAATCATCGAAAAGCTTCTTATAATTTCCCTCCTTGTGCATGGCGGTCAGGATTTCGGGGTGAATGGCCGGCCGTTTCAGGCTGAGGCGGCATCGAACCGGTAGTCGGCCATGGTCTTGATGCTGACATTGGCCTGATCCTGGTGGATGCGCCCGTCGGTCAGACGGATGATGCGATGGGCATGTTGTGCGATATCCTCTTCATGCGTAACAATGATCACGGTATTCCCGATTTTATGGATCTCCTCGAGCAGTCCCAGGATCTCGATAGAGGTCTTGGAATCGAGATTCCCGGTCGGCTCGTCGGCAAGGATGATCGACGGGTGATTTACCAGGGCCCGGGCGATGGCCACACGCTGTCGCTGTCCTCCCGACAATTCATTCGGTTTATGAGCCATCCGGTCGGTCAGTTTGACCTCCTCCAGCGTCTTTTTCGCGAGTTCAAGCCTTCTGGATTTCCCGATGCCGGCATAGATCAACGGCAGCATCACATTTTCGAGTGCCGTTGAACGGGGAAGCAGGTTGAAGGTCTGGAATACGAAACCGATCTGGTTATTCCGGATCTCGGCCAGGGCGTTATCGTCCATTTTACTCACATCCTCGCCGTTGAGGAAATAACTTCCGCTGGTGGGCGTATCCAGGCATCCCAGGATATTCATCAGGGTCGACTTTCCCGAACCGGAAGGTCCCATCAGCGCGACAAATTCATTCCTCCTTATCTCCAGCGATACGGAACGCAGGGCCTCCACCTGGATATTCCCGATCCGGTAGGTCTTTACGATGTTTTCAAGACGGATAACTTCGGTGCTCATGACATTCGGTTATAACAAAATGTGAAAATCTTCCTTGCTTAGCTCTTCTTTAAAGAACACAATCCCCATATGGTAAAGATCGATGGTGACCTTAACACGGGAGTCGGCCCGGATGATCGCCCATGCCTCTTCCATGTCAGCCGACCAGTGGATGTCGTCAAATATGAAGATCGTACCGGGGTGTGTGTGGGCGAGGCATTGCTCGAAATAGGCCAGGGTCGGCTCCTTTTTATGGTTGCCGTCGAAATAGACCAGGTCGGGCCGCGGCATCGCCTCCAGGGCGACGGTAAGCTGCTCTTCAAAACTTCCGGTGATGACCCGGACATTATGAATGCCGGTTTTCTCAAAGTTTTCCCTGGCCAGGTTGGCCGAGTCGATGCACCCTTCAAGGGTGATGATGCGACTCTCGGGGAGTGCCAGGGCGAAATACATAGCGCTGATCCCCACCGAGGTGCCCAACTCGAGAATCTCCTGGGGCCGGAAATGATGCACCAGCCTGAAAAGAAATTCCCCATTCTTCCTGTTTATGGAAGAGTGGTGAACGACATCCTTCACCCGGACAAACCGCTGATCGCTGGGATAATCCTTGCCGCAGGCACCCAGGTCCTTGCGCTTGATAAACCGGCTCACGGTCACCAGTTCTTTCCGCAGCCGGTTCACCACGCGGTACTGGGTGTACGGGTGGTCGTTGCGGAGCACATCGCGGTAAAAACCGTAAACGAACGGGGAATGGATATGGTACCTCGATTGTGCCCTCATTGCGTGTTTCATGTAGGCGATCACCGCACCTGCCTTCCTGCCCATATACCGTTATTGAATCCACAAAAGTAGGGCAATTCCGGCAGAATGACAACTTTGACGACGGAACCGCGAATTAGTTACAGCCGTTACCGGGGTCACCGCCGTTTTTACTAATTTTGTCACAGAAGGTTGATATATGTTCAAAGGGAAAACGTCGGCTGTCGGGGATTATTTTTCATTGGTGAAGATCAGCCATACGATCTTTTCTCTTCCCTTTGCATTGATCGGCTTTTTTCTGGCGGTGAAACAAACCGGTCAGTTTCTGCCCTTCCGGGAATTGATCCTGGTACTGGCCTGTGTTTTTTTTGCCCGGAATGCGGCCATGGGATTCAACCGTTACGCCGACCGGGAGATCGACCGGAAGAATCCCCGCACCGCTTGGCGCGAGATCCCGCGCAATATAATCAGTCCGCGTTCAGCATTGTGGTTTGTTGCCGCCAATTCCGTGCTTTTCATTGCCGCAGCCGGTTTGATCAACCGACTCTGCCTGTTCCTCTCACCGGTTGCCCTGTTGGTGGTTCTGGGATACAGCCTGACCAAACGGTTCACATGGCTTTCCCATTTGATCCTGGGGCTGGGGCTGGCTCTTGCCCCCATCGGGGCCTATATTGCCATCACGGCCCGGTTTGACCCTCTTCCTCTGTTATTCTCGGGGATCGTGATCTTCTGGGTCGCCGGGTTCGATATCCTTTACGCCCTGCAGGATGCCGAATTCGACCGGCAGGAAAATCTGAACTCGATCCCCGCCCGGATCGGGAGGAAAAACTCTCTCCTCATCTCCGCTGTGTCGCATGTCGTCACGCTCCTGCTCGTCGCAGCAGCCGGCCTCACGGGAGAATTCCATCTCTTTTACTGGCTGGGCGCGGCCATTTTCGCACTCCTGCTGACCTATGAGCACCGGGTGGTGAGGCCCGACGACATATCCCGGGTCAACCTGGCTTTCGCCACCCTGAACGGCATGGCGTCGGTCATCTTTGCCTGTTTTGTGATCGCCGACCTGTTCCTGTATCCCTGAGCCGGCACTTGCCCTTCCCTGAAGGAATCACCTGCCGGGATTGGAATCTTTCCCCCTGAGAATATCCCCGGAACATCTGCCATTTTTATGGATTTCTGCAAAATCCACGACCGGAAGGTCATCCACTTTGGATTTTTCGCCAATAGAGTCATCCCTCCCCGGGAAAACTCCCTGATCATTGCAAGGGGCCGATCCACTACCCGGAAAACCATTTCTTCCCGATGCATTCCGGAGGTAACTTTGGCAGTAAAACCATTCTCACGAAAATACTGGCCTTATTGAGAACATTGTCTTGATGGATGATACGCTGAATAACCAAAAAACCTCCGACTTATGAAAACTACTCTATTTATCCTGGCGATGCTGACCGGGCTGTCCCGGCCGGTTTATGCGCAAATCGTGACGGAAACGCCGAAAAGCTATCGTGTCTGGGTCAAACCGATGACTCGTTCGAGAACGATAACCGGTTTTTTAGCTGAGACCCGCGATTCCTCTCTCCTTATTTCCAGAACCCCTCCCGTTGTCGGGCAATCACCGGTGACGGATCCCGCCATCGAGGTGTGGACGACTAACATCAGACAGGTTGAACTCAGGAAACGTGGAGCGAACGGTATGGGGGTGCTGATCGGAGCCTCAGCCGGTGCCGTTGCAGGACTCCTGATCGGGCTCGCAGCGGAGAAACCCGGCGCCGATGACAATCTGAACCGGTCTTTTTCCGAAGGGGCCATGATCTTCTCAACCCTGCTATGCGCCGGTATCGGTGCGGGGATCGGTGGAACTGTGGGAGGGATCAAGATCAAGATCCCGATCCGGGGAAGTCAGGCAGAACTCGACCGTCACCGGCTCAAACTGGAGTCCTGCAGCTATCATCCTCCATGGATGTTCCCGGATTCTGTTGTCGCCGGCATTTCATCTTTGAAGGACACACTGACCGATGCGGATGGCAACATCTATCTCCTCCTGACGACGGGCGACCAGATTTGGATGGCCGAGAACCTGAAAGTTAAAATGTTCAGAGACAATACACCCATACCCGTTGAATGGATGAGACCGCTATCCGTCGGGAACAGCTATGACTGGAGGGCCGTGTCCGATTCCAGGAAGATCTGTCCTGCCGGATGGCACGTCCCTGAGCAGGCCGAATGGTCTTCCCTATGGTATTCGCTCGGAGGCGAAAGAAATGCTGCAAAGGTGCTCGACGGCAATTTTACACCCCGAGGGTATATTGCGCAATGGTGGTCATCGTCCGATCACGGGGAAGATGCGGGAGGTTTCTTTGTCGACGGTCACGCCGGCCGGTCGGGGTACCAGGTCGTTCCCAAGACCTCGTTCAGGCAATTACGATGTTTGCGGGATAAATGACCGCAAAGAGATCCTGAAGGATAATGATGGTTCTAGAATTTGGTGTTTGCCTGCATCCCGTTCTGGCCGTTATTTCCGGCAGATGCGCCACCGGCACCGGGGGTACCAAGGACAAATACATTCCCGGTCTGGACCACGGTGCTGGAACCATCTTTAACGATCCCGACCGTAGGACCGCCTCCTCCCCCACCGCCGATGCCGCCGTTGCCTCCCTTGCCTCCGTTGCCTCCCCAACCGCCGCAGCCGGCATCATCCTGTCCATCGGTCCAGGGTCCGCCGGGGGCTCCATACCCGCCGTTCCCTCCGGTACCACCCATGGCACCGCCGCCGCCCCCTCCGCCGTTCCCGGTGGTTAGTATGCATCCGGTGATCTCCAACTGGGAGGTAAAGCACCAAACGGCAAATGAACCGCCGCCGCCCGTTCCTCCCGTTCCGGGGCTTCCCTGCTGACCGCCGCTGCCGCCGCCACCGCCACCGCTGCCATAACTGTCGCATCCGTCGTCACCCCCCATGCCGCCGCCACCGCCGCCACCGCCGCCGCCTGCCATCCCCGCCATCCCGGTGGCGGCATTGGACGGGCTGTATCCCGAAGAAGTCATCGTTCCAAAGGAGGTTCCTCCGGCACCATTCCCGCCGTTCATGCCGGGCTGCCCATCCCCTCCGTTGGCTGGATACCCGGGAATTTTATTACCCGCGCAGGAAGATCCGTTCCCCCATGTTCCGCCGACTCCGGGACTGCCGCCACCGGTACCCCCTCCGGGCTGACCATAATTCCCGGGATCTACATTATATCCAGCCGAACCGCCGTGGCCCCCATAGGATCCCCATGAAGCGCCGGCGCCGGCGCCACCCTGGGGCTGGCTGCAGGTTTCGCAAAGAAAGCTGCTGTTCTCGCACCCGGGTTGGCCATAGTTGCCCGGTGCCCCGATTGATCCGTTCGATCCCTGCACGCCGCCGGTTCCCTGGGTTCCGCTGCCCGCGATGACCGGACACGAAACAATCCGGATGCCCGAGCTGTTGGCCAGGTAAATGCCATAGGCGCTGCCACCCGTGCCGGTGGCGTCCGATCCGTGGATCGTAACGCCGTCGATCGTGGCGCCGGAAACGGAAACTCCGCTGACCGCCGTTGATCCTCCGTAAACAATCGTCACATAGGATACAGGATCCCTTACCCAGGTGAGGGAATCATACCCCCCGTACAAGTGGACGGAGGAGGCCAGGGCAACCGATTCGGAGTAATTGCCGGCCGTGATGTTCACCCTGGTTTTACCGCTTGCCTGCGACAAGGTGATCCCCTGATGTATTGTCCTCACTGGCAGAGCCATTGTGCCCGGATTGGCATCATCTCCCAGCACACTTACATAAACGATCGTATCGAAGTTCCTGAAGGTGATGTTCACATCATCGAACGTCGCACCGCAGCCGGTGGAGACTGTCCATCTCAATGTAAAGTTGCTCACGGGCGGGCCCCAGAAGAGGCTCGCCGGATTCGCGGGGTCGGAAAAGGCTCCACCCTGCCCCGTAAGGACCGTCCAGAGTCCGTGCCCGATCAGCGGATCCTCCGCGTTGAGAATGGCGGTATCGCCGGAAGGCAGGAATTGGTCAGTCCCGGCATTGGCGGCGGAAGGCAGCGGGATGCAGTTCCCGAAAAGAATTTCGCGCCAGTTCGTCCCGTCAAACAGGCTAAGCCGGTTCGAATCGCTGTTAAAGACCATGAGGCCTGCCGGTGGTTCAGTGATCTGCCAGATCTGAAGGGTGGTCAGACGGGGAGGCAGGAAACCCTGTGTCGTCGATTTCAGGTCAAGGATGGCTGCCGGATCCGGCAAGCTGCTGTCCTTATTGATCGATACCTGGCCCGGTGCCTGGCAAAACAACAGCACCATGGTCAGAAAGAGCACGGTTGTTTTCATGATTGGGTGATTTCTCCAAATATAGTGATTTTCAATAAGAAATGCAAGATATTTCCTGACATTAACAATTCACCAACAACCCGAGTCTCAGTCCTGATAACTTCAGACAGGTCAGGATTTGTGCCAGATGAACATTGTTGAGTGCCTCAACTGATTTGATTTCCACAGCGGTCATAATTTACCATCCCCGGTTATCCCTGTCCAGGCTAACAGCCCCCATCCCCGGCCCTTCCCCCTCCCGGGGGAAGGGGGAAGATATCTTTGAAGATGCACCTTGATCTTTTCCAGGACTTCCTCCATCCGGCGTTCCACTTCCCGGTTTGAAAATCTCAGCTCCTCAACCCCAAACCTTTCCAGCTGCAATCTTCTTCCGGTATCTCTTTCCTTTTGAGACAGATCACAATGGACATCACCATCAACTTCTATGGAAAGATGCGCCTCATGGCAATAAAAATCAAGGATGATCTCATTAAACGGATGCTGGCGGCGGAATTTGAATCCCAAAACCTTTCTGTTCCTCAACTCCTCCCACAATTTCTTTTCTGCTGGGGTCATGGCATGCCTCAAATTACCGGCAAGCCTAAACAATTCCGGTTTTGCACCACAATAAATGGGATAATCCTCTTCTCCTTTTAGTTTTGCCATGGTGCTGCTATTTTATTTCCCCCTTCCCCCTCCCGGGGGAAGGGCCGGGGATGGGGGCTTTCTGAGGAAGGCAGGGATCGGGGCTACCGTCCCCAGTTATCCCTGTCCAGGCTCCGGTAGTTGATCGCCTCGGCCAGGTGTTCAGCACCGATCGATTCCGACAGGTCGAGGTCGGCAATGGTGCGCGACACTTTTAAAATGCGGTCGTAGGCACGGGCCGACAAACCCAGCCGGTCCATGGCATTCTTCAGCATCCGGTTCCCGGCATCGTCGATACGGCACACCTCGCGCAGCATCCGCGACGGGATCTGGGCATTTCCGTGAATTCCCTCCATGCCTGCAAACCGCGCCTGCTGGACCTTCCGGGCCCTGATCACGCGCTCGCGGATCACGCTGCTGGTCTCAGACGGCCTGGCGTCGCTCAACCGGGCATAGTCAACCGGCGCCACTTCGATGTGGATGTCGATCCGGTCGAACAGCGGGCCGGAGATCCGGTTAAGGTATTTCTGCACCTCCCCCGGCTTGCACTGGCAGTCGATCGTCGGATGGTTGTAATAGCCGCACGGGCAGGGATTCATCGCCGCGATGAGCATGAAACTGGCCGGGAATTCCACGGTCATTCTTGCCCGCGAGATGGTCACCATGCGGTCTTCCATCGGCTGGCGGAGCACCTCCAGCACGGTTCGCCGGAATTCCGGCAACTCGTCGAGAAACAACACCCCGTTGTGGGCCAGCGAGATCTCTCCCGGCTGCGGGATGCTTCCGCCTCCGACCAGAGCCATGTCGGAGATGGTGTGATGCGGCGCCCGGTAAGGCCGGGAAGTGACCATCGACCGGTGGCTTCCCAGTTTTCCAGCCACCGAGTGGATCTTGGTGGTCTCCAGCGCCTCCTGGCGGCTCAGGGGAGGCAGGATGGAAGGGATCCGCTTGGCCAGCATGGTCTTGCCAGCCCCCGGGGGACCGATCAGGATCACGTTATGTCCGCCTGCCGCCCCGATCTCGAGCGCACGCTTGATGTTCTCCTGTCCGCGTACATCGGAAAAGTCATGGTCGTAACGGGGTGCACTGAATGACAGGTCGTCGCGCGGCTCCACGCGGGCGGGAGAAGCCGCCTGATCGTTGTTGAAAAAAGCGATCACCTCGGTAATCGATTTAACGCCATACACTTCCAGTTCACGAACGATCGAGGCTTCGCGCGCATTCTGCAAGGGCAGCAGGATCCCCCGGAATCCCCTCTCCTTTGCTTCGAGCGCGATAGGAAGCGCCCCCTTGATCGGAAGAAGTCCGCCGTCGAGCGACAACTCCCCCATGATCATGAAGCGGTCGAGCTTCTCCGTGCTGATGACGCCGTTGGCGGCGAGGATCCCCATCGCGATGGTCAGGTCGTACGATGATCCCTCCTTCCGGATGTCGGCCGGGGCGAGGTTGATGATGATCTTCTTCCCCGGAATGCGCTGCCCGTTGTTGCGCAGGGCCGACTCAATGCGCTGGTGACTCTCCTTTACTGCATTGTCGGGCAACCCGACCATAAAGAACTGAATTCCCTGATCCATATAAACTTCCACCGTCACAGTGATGGCCCTGATTCCGAACACGGCACTTCCGTAAGTTTTAACGAGCATGATTCCTGTTTATCGCTTAATCATTAAAACAGGATAAAGGTGATAGGGAAAAGGGAGAAAGTTATGAACAGGGGTTGTACCCGGCAGGCCGATCCCGGTTGCCGGGCTTTGTTAAAAATATGTTAAACCTTCTTTCCCAATATAATAACGAACAGTAAACAGGGTTTTATCTTCTGTTCCATGCATTGTGGAATCCAAATCCTTCATCCATGAAAAAGCTGGTTTTTCATACCCCGAAACCTTTCCGTCGCGAATCCATGATATATTCCCAAAACCGTAAGAAAGAGATACGCAGGAAAGAGGCGCCCGGTTCTGTCGTGAACCGTTTTCCGGTCGTTCTCGACGAGGGCAGGACCATCATCTGGATCACTGACCGGAGCAAAGAAAGTGAGGTCCGGGAACGATATGCTTCATGAATCCACCCCTCCCCAAACAGGGAGGGGCATCAGCACCCCTCCCCGGCCTTCGGCCACCCCTCCCCAAACAGGGAGGGGCATCAGTACTTCATTTCTCAGGCTTATATCCCGACAGGGTGAGGATCTCCTGGGCATTATCAGCGGCCATGAGATCCTTCAGGGAAACTTCCTTCCGGTTCTGATAGTACTTCCTGACGATCTGCCAGCCGATCCATTCCCCCAGGCGGGGAGGTGCTTCCCGTGAAAACTCTGCCGTAAAAGGTCCGTCGGCCATGAATGTACGGATCAGGTTACCGTCGGTGGAATAGAGCATGCGGTTAGAGACGATGGCGGCCCACACATGGGACTCGTTCTTCAGTATCCAGTCATGCTGTTGCGGGTTGTACCCGATTTTCAGCCGGTCGTCCGTGCCGGGTATCATGGCGTCGATGAACAGGTATTTCTTCCCGGCCTCCACCATATAATCGAGGAGCGTAGTACCGGGCATCCGCCGGGGGAAGGTGGCCCTGTACATCTCTTCCATGCAACCGGGGACCACGTGAGCAGCGGTCATCCGGGCCACCCGGTACGACGGTAACCCGTCGGCCGCATATGCCCTGAACCGATCGCCCAGGTAATTGTCGAGGCCGATCAGCAACACGCTGTCGGCCCATTGTACCGGCGCATTGTAATCTCCTCCCGAAATATACGTGTACACCCGCGGCAGCCCGGATCCGGGGAAATAGTGAAGGTAATGACGAAATGCAAGGGCAAGTTCCTTTTCCAGGGTCTCGGTGCTCCGGTAAACACTGTCGACGGCCCTGTGGAAAGAAAGGTTCCGGGGGTTCTCCAGGTAGCTGCGCATAGCAGCTGTCTTGGCGGTATCGCCCAGGTCGGTGTCGAGAAAGAACGGGTACTCAGGTTTCAATCGCTCCAGCTCGGCATCCAGCCGATTGCGGTCGATACGAAAAAGGTCGGCATCATACCGGTGGATCACTACCCGACCGGGGCCGGCGCCGGACAGGCTCACATCGAGCCGGTCATGCCCCCCCCCGCACCCCGAAAGGAATAAGATCATGACCATCCATACAGGCAATAAAGATCTCATTTGGTTCATAAAATCGGTCCATTATTTCCGGGAATTGCCCGGACCGCAAAAATAACGTACAATTCTGTTCATTATTTTTGAATAAAAACAGGAAGAAACCAGGCAGCCAAGCTTCCGAAATAGATACTTTTGCCGCAAGGATCGACTAAAACCGGATCGTATGAAAAAATTTGTGATTGCCAGCCTGCTCATTCTGATCGTTTCGCTGCCCGGGACCGTATTCAGCCAGGTGAAATTTCCGTTGAAACTGGGGTTGAAAGTGGCGCCGAACCTTGGATGGATGAGTCCGGGAACCAAAGGGTATTCGAGCGACGGAGCCAGGATCGGAGCCACCATCGGATTTTTGAGCGAATACTATTTCGCCGAGAATTACGCCCTGGCCACCGGGTTTAATTTTCAGTATCTCGGGGGAAAACTCAGCTACGCCGATTCGCTGCTAATTGGAGGAAATCTCCCGCGTGTGCATGAAGACATAGCCAGGAAGGTCAATTTCATGTACCTGGAGATCCCGTTGATGATCAAGATGAAAACCAAGAATTTCGGGCAGATCGCCTATTATGGTCAGATCGGCCTGGGCACCGCATTCCGGCTGAAGGCAACCACCAGGGATAATTTAACCCCTGCCGTTCCCGATATGGGAACACCGGAGAACTTCAATTACGGCACCACGCTGATCCGTGAATCCATTCTGGTGGGGATCGGTCTTGAATACACCATCGACGAGTCGTCGCGCATTCTGCTGGGGTTGTCGTATTCAAATGCACTGAACAACATTCTCACCGGCGAAAACCACAAATCGAACCTGGTGGAGAAGAGTCAGCTTAACTTTGCCGAGATCAGCATCGGTTTCCTGTTTTAAACTCACCGGATGAAGATAGCCCTTGCCCAGCTGAACTACCGGGTCGGCGATTTCGACAGGAATGCGGAGAAGATCCTGGAAACCATCGCACAGGCGAAGGACCGGCAGGCGGATCTCGTGGTCTTTGCCGAACTCTCCGTATGCGGATACCCCCCGCGCGACTTCCTCGAATTCGGCGATTTCCTCCGGCGCTGCGAGGATGCGTTAGCCAGGATCGCCGCCGGCTGCAAGGGCATTGCCGCAATCGTCGGGGTTCCGACCCTCAACCCCTCCCCCCGGGGAAAGAGGCTGTATAATTCCGCATGCTTCCTTGCCGATGGCGGGGTTTTCGCCACGGTCCACAAAACGTTGCTGCCGAATTACGACGTGTTCGACGAATACCGCTATTTCGAACCCAACCAGCTGCCTTACCAGGTGGTTGAGTACGGCGGGAAGCGGTTTGCCCTCACCATCTGCGAAGACCTCTGGAATATCGCCGACAACCCGTTGTATGTGCGAAACCCGGTGGAAGAGCTTTCCGCGCTTTCCCCCGACATCCTTATCAATATTGCAGCCTCCCCGTTCCATTACGATCAGGCCCGTCTCCGCCTCGATATACTCACCCGGAATGCAGTCCAGTACGGATTGCCCGTCGTTTATGTCAACCAGGTCGGAGGCCAGACCGAATTGATCTTCGACGGCGGGTCCATGGCACTGAACAAAGAAGGCAAAACCATCGCTTCGCTGAAATCCTTCGAAGAGGACCTGGTGGTTGCCGACCTCAGCACCCATCCCCCGGCCTTCGGCCACCCCCTGCAGGCAGGCAGGCAGGCCTCCCCCGACAGGGAGGGGCATCAGCACATAATCCCGATGATCCACGATGCCCTTGTACTCGGGATCCGGGATTATTTCGGGAAAATGGGTTTCCGGAAGGCGATCCTGGGCCTATCGGGGGGAATTGACTCGGCGGTAACCCTGGTACTGGCAGTGCATGCACTGGGAAAGGAGAATGTACGGGCGGTGATGCTCCCCTCGCGCTATTCATCCGATCATAGCATCACCGACGCCGTTGTCCTGGCGCAAAACCTCGGCGTGCAATACGACATCATCCCTATCGAAGAGTCATTCCGGGCGGTGGAAAACACGCTGCAACCCCAGTTTTCAGGACTGGCTCCCGGTTTGGCCGAAGAGAACATCCAGGCAAGGCTGCGGGCCGTGATCCTGATGGCAATGTCGAACAAGTTCGGGAACATCCTGCTGAACACCTCCAACAAGAGCGAAGCAGCCGTGGGATACGGCACGTTGTACGGCGACATGTGCGGGGGGTTGTCGGTGCTGGGCGATGTGTATAAGACCCAGGTGTACGACCTCGCCCGATACATCAACCGCAGTGGTGAGATCATCCCCGAAAATTCAATTTTAAAACCACCTTCGGCGGAACTCCGGCCCGACCAGAAGGATTCGGACTCCCTGCCTGAATACGACCTCCTAGACCGGATCCTCTACCGGTATATCGAACACCGGAAAGGACCCGCCGAACTGGTGGAGGAGGGGTTTGACCAGGCTACGGTCGATCGTGTGCTGCGGCTAGTCAATACGAACGAGTACAAGCGATACCAAACACCGCCCATTTTGCGTGTCTCCCCGAAAGCCTTTGGAATGGGGCGCCGTCTGCCGATCGTCGGGAAATACCTTTGCTGAATTTCAAACCGGCCGGGAGGAACGAAGACTCTTTATTCAGCTACCGATTCAACTGATTTTATCTCCGGGATCGCCCGGATCACCGCTGCTTCGATGCCATTCTTGAGGGTCATGCGGCTATGGGGGCAATTGCCGCACATACCCAGCAGGCGAATGTTGACAGTATTGTCTTCGGTGATGTTGACATATTCCACATCTCCGCCGTCGGACTGCAGGTAGGGACGGATCTGTTCCAGGACATTTTTTACTTTCGATTCGAGTTCAGTATTTGTAGCCATGAATTTTCTGTTTAAAAAGGCGGGGCAAAAGTACTGAAAATTCCGAAAGGAATATCCCCGGGCTTACGGTTTGAACGCCCCCGGGTTGAATTCCACCTCCTCTAAATGGAACCGTGCGTAGCAGAACGGTCCTTCGGGCAGATGCCAGACAGCCTCCCCGTAACCGGGAATTTTCCTGCCATCCACTTCGCGGTAATTCCCGGTCGGGGTCGACCAGGGAAAGCTCAGGTAGGTCTTTCCGTCTTCGCAGAGGTACCGGTCGCCTGAAATGAATCCCACCAGTTCACCGGCTTCATTGAATTCCAGTTCCGCCGAAATTTCATGGGGTCCCTGTGTAAACCAGGCACGGGTCCGGTTACCCTCCGGGGTCTCCCACCGGATATCCGGTGAGACCAACGTCGAAGGGGCCATAAAGCACATGTCGTTGAACAGTGTCACCGTCTCTCCCCGGCTCATTTTCTCTCCTTTCGCATCAGCCACCCGGAACATCGAAGCGACCCTTATCTGCATCGTTGCCTCGGTTCCCTCATAGGCATGCAGCCCGTCGAACGGGATCCCGGCCACTTTCGAACGGATATAAAAGAACCTCGACGGTTCGTCGAAGAAGTTGTACTGGACCGACCGGATCGGCATCCATCCGCTTCTCAGGTTCCGTTTCATGGATCCCTTGAATACGAGCCGGATGTGTGTGATGCGGGGTTTCCCGACAGCTCCGGTAATCCGCAGGTACTTCTGCACGGGAGGCGGCAGATGGAGCATATCCTCCTCTGTCAGCAGTCCGGGTTCGGGCAACGAATCGAGTCGTCGGGTGACTTTGTCGCGAAAGATCTTTTGGAAGTTCATGGCCGGGATAGTTTCTGACGGATTTGACGATTCACCTCACGGAGGTTACACCCGGAGTACCCCGATCGCGTGAAGGTCGGCGGCGATCGAACGGCCGACACCGGGGATCTGCATCAAGTCACCGGAAGAGGGTTTTCGTTTTCTATGAGTATCAATGCATGGGTATGACGGTTGAAAGGAATCCATCAGCTCCGGTGTCGCCGGCGAAATCTCAGCACCATGAGCCCGGTCATCCCGGCAAGACAGGAGGCCATCAGCACAACGGTCTTTGCCAGTGTGACGGTGGCAGGATCGTCGAACGCCAGCATGGCGATGAAGATCGACATGGTAAATCCGATGCCGGCGAGGAAACCCAACCCGATCAGCGACCGTCGGTCGAACCCCGCGGGAAACCGGGCCAGGCGGGCGGCAACGGCCAGCGACGTGAACAGGAAAATGCCCAGGGGTTTTCCGGCGAAGAGGCCAAGGGCGATCCCCAGGCCGACCGGTTGTGTCAGGGCCTTCCAGGTTCCGGGGTCGATGACCAGTGCCGTGTTGGCCAGGGCAAAGAGGGGAAGGATGATGAACGCGACAGGTATGTGGAGGTAATGCTGCAGGATGAACGAGGGAGACCGCTCTCCCCCATCGCCAAAGGGAATGGCAAAAGCGAGCAGCACCCCGGTGATGGTGGCATGAACCCCCGAATGGAGCATGAAATACCACATCACCACTCCCCCGGCCAGGTAAGGGATCAGGTTGTGCACACGCAACCGGTTCAGGAGGATCAGCACGGCGAAAATGGCCAGGGCGATGGCCAGGTTCATCAGGACCAGCGTGCTGGCATAAAACAGGGCGATGACCATGATGGCGCCCAGGTCATCTATGACCGCCAGGGAAGTAAGGAAAATTTTCCAGGATGCAGGTACCCGTTTGCCCAGCAGGGAGAGGATACCGAGTGCAAAAGCGATGTCGGTGGCCATGGGAATTCCGGCACCGGCGGCTCCGGGAGTTCCGACATTGAATGCCAGGTAGATGCCGGCAGGAATGAGCATGCCGCCCAGGGCTCCCGAAACGGGCAGAACGGCGGCCCGGATCCCGGAGAGTTCACCGGCATACACCTCCCGCTCCAGTTCCAGTCCGATCAGGAGGAAAAAGACCGCCATCAGCCCGTCGTTGATCCAGTGCGCCAGATCGTGCCCGGCCACAGGGGTCTTCCAGATGCCGGTCCATTCGATGCCCACCGAGGAATTCGCAAGCAGAATCGAAAACGCGGTACTGGCGATGAGGATCAGCCCTCCAGCCTTTTCACTATTGAAAAATTCCCGGAATAGCCGGGTCATGGCGACCATTTGCATCGGTTTCAAAGATACAACATATCAAATCTTCATTAGAGGTCCCCATTCCCGGGTAAAGCGGGTTTTTAACTACTTTTGTTAAAAAGTCAGCTCCTGCCGATGATTCTCACTTACGACAACCTTCTCCTGCTCGGATCGATCCTGCTGATCACCGGCATCCTGGCCACCCGTACCACCCGGTTCGGGATCCCGGTTCTGCTGTTGTTCCTGGCAGTAGGCATGCTGGCAGGCTCCGACGGCATCGGGGGGATCTACTTCAACGACCTGAACCTGTCGAAGTTCATCGGGATCATGGCATTGTCGTTCATCCTTTTCAGCGGAGGGCTCGATACGCGCTGGAACGACATCCGGCCTGTCCTCTGGCAGGGGATCAGCCTATCCACGATCGGCGTGATCCTGACCGCGGTGATCACGGGGCTGCTGGTCTGGCAATTCACCGGATTGAGCCTGACCGAAGGGTTGCTCCTGGGATCGATCGTTTCATCGACCGATGCCGCCGCCGTGTTTTCCATCCTCCGTTCCCGGAGCATCGGCCTGAAAGGCAATCTCAGGCCCCTGCTGGAACTGGAGAGCGGAAGCAACGATGCCATGGCGTACCTGCTGACCATCTTCTTCACCTATATGCTCGGAAACCAGGAGGCATCGTTCCTGTCGCTCGTTCCCCTGTTTTTCAAGCAGATGCTGCTCGGAGGACTGATGGGGGTGGGCATGGGGCTGGTCATGCACCGCATCCTCAACTGGATAAGGCTGGATATCGACGGACTTTATTCCGTGCTGCTGATCGCCCTGATGGTCTTCACCTTCTCATTCACCGATTTCATGGGCGGCAACGGGTTCCTGGCCGTTTATTTGGCCGGTTGCATCCTGGGGAACCGCGACTTCATTCACAAGAAAAGCCTGATCAAGCATTTCGACGGCCAGGCTTGGTTCATGCAGGGGCTCATGTTCATCACCCTGGGCTTGCTGGTCTTTCCCAAAGCGCTCTTGCCCAACATCGGGATCGGGCTGCTTATTTCGGTGATCCTGATTGTCTTAGCCCGGCCGGCCGGCGTATTTCTTTCGCTGATCTTCTTCAGGATCAGCCTCCGTAAGCGGTTTTTCATCTCCTGGGTAGGTCTGCGCGGAGCCGTCCCGATCGTGCTGGCCATCTATCCGCTCACGGCGGGGGTTCCCCATGCCGACCTGATCTTCAACCTGGTCTTTTTCATCTCCATCACTTCGGTGCTCCTGCAGGGAACCACCATCCCGCTCGTCGCCCGCTGGCTCGGGCAGTCCCTGCCGGCCGGGATCCGTCGGAATACCCTGTTCGACAAGGAGCAGCTCCCGGCCGGGCAGCCCCTGATGACCCGCATCGATGTCGGCGCTTCCTGCCCATGCATCGGGCGCGCGATCGTCGATCTCCAGATGGGCGCCAGCCTCACGGTAACCTCCCTCGAACGCGGCGGAAAATTCCTGGCCCCGGGGGGATCGACGGTGATCCGGCCGGGCGACCGGCTGCAGGTGACCGCCGCCGACCGCGAGGCGCTGTCGCGGGTGCACAAGATGTTCGGGGTCGTGACGGAGGAAGATATCCCGGTCAGTTCCTAAAGGGGTGAAACAACTCCCCCACCCCGCAGCCCGCAATCTATCTGCCTCATTTTATAAATCCGGACACCGGGGATTTGCACCGGGACAGGCAGCAGAATACCTTTGATCCTTTGCTTGGATTATTCTGAAGAATCGGTTTCCGACAATAAAACATGGACCCATGAATAGAAAACTGATGATCCCGGTTTTTCTGCTGCTGAGTCTCAACGCCGTCTCTCAGGCAGATAAAATCGTTGCAGCCATCCTGCCCTTCCGGTCGGATTATAACGCCGGAAGTGTGGCCGACCAGAAAAACATTGCGGAAATGGTTACCCAGTCCGCGGCATCCGTCGGAAGGTTCTCCCTGTTCGATGATGACCGGTTCAGGCAGGCACTCACCGAAGGCAAAGTTACCGGTTTACCGGGCGACACAACAGCAACGGTCGCCTGTATCAACTTGTGCAGGTCGCTGGGAATACATTTCCTGATTGCCGGAAATATCAAGAATATTTCCACCAAGCCCACCACCGACATCCTTGGGAAAACGGCCTATACCGCCCATGTGATCTTCTCCCTGAAATTGATCGATGTTGTCAACGGGAAGACCCGTATTGTTAAAGAGTTTGACAGCTACGGACTGATCGGCGGGTATGTGAACATGTCGTATGAAACGGAACAGAACGCCATCCTGAAAACCATCCAGGGCATGAAACGCCAGGTAACCTCCTTTCTTACCGACCAGTTTGCGGTCAGTTTTGCCTTGGTCGATGTGCTCCAGGAGAAAAAAGGGGAAGCGGAACGGGTGCAGCTCCTTGGCGGGACAAACCTTGGACTTTCGAAAAATATGAAACTGAAGGTACTCCGGGTTAAAGTGCTGAATTACAATGGCCGGGACGTCACCCGGCGGAAACAGGTGGGCACGGTAAATGTGGTTGAAATCCAGGGAGAAGATATCTCAGAAGCCGAGGTTCTTGAGGGAGGAAAAGAAATCCTTGCAGCCTTTAAGGAAGACCCTAATTGCCTGGTCTGCGAGACGCAATAGCTCGTTCCAAATCCTCCCCGGTAATCGTCGACAATTGTTCGACCGAGGGAGACCCAAGACAGGATATCCTTTCGGATAGGCATTTTACAGCTGCCTCAAACAAGTTGCGCGACAACCGGGCGTTACCAAGCGAATTAACCTCCTCCTGTTCCAGTCCGGTAAAATATCCGATCAAAGCCTGACTGGCCGCATCATCGATCCGGTATCGCTTTTGCTCCGCGATCGAACCAAATATTTGTCGCAGTTCCTCCGGGCTGTAATTCGGGAAATAAAAGTACTGGGAGAACCGTGAACGCAAACCCGGATTGGAGTCGATGAGCTCTTCCATTTCCCGCTCATAGCCGGCCAGGATCACCACGAACTTGTCCCGGTCGTCCTCCATCCTTTTCAGCAGCGTTTCGAGGGCCTCTTGCCCGAAATCGTTCTCCCCTCCCCTGACCAGCATATAGGCCTCATCGATAAACAGTACGCCGTGCATGGCACGGTCGATCGCCTGCAAGGTTCGGGGAGCTGTGTGACCGACATACTTCCCGACCAGGTCGGCCCGCGAAACCTCCACGGTGTGCCCTTTCGGAAGAATGCCCAGGGCTTTCAGGATCCGGCCGTAATACCTCGCCACGGTGGTTTTTCCGGTTCCGGGGGGTCCCGAAAACACCGCGTGCAGCATCAACGGTGTCACCGGTAAACCCTTTTCCTTCCGCAGGCTCTCCATCCTGACAAACTCCGCCAGTCGCCGAAGATCCTGTTTCACGGGTCCGAGCCCGGTCAGACGGTTCATCTCCCCCATGATCGTCTCCAGGTTCTCCTCTCCTGGTTCCGTGAAATCATCCCTCAAGGCCTCCTCCGCATCCGCCAGTGTCAGTGCCTGCAGTTCTTCCGGCGTCGGATTTTCCATCGCGGCCAACCGCACTGCCTGGCAACGGATCAGGTCTTCAAAGAGATTTCTTACGATCCGGGCGTTTCCGAAGGTCTTTGTCCTTGATTCAAATAAAAACCGGAAATACCGACCCATCTTGGCTCCGGCTTCAGCCGACAAGGTGAACTTTCGATCCGCAACATGGTTCGCCATGATCTCGGTTAGTTCGTCGGGTGTAAAATCGTTAAATGTGAAGAACTGTGTGAACCTCGAAGCAAGCCCGGGATTGGAATTGATGAAATCACGCATCTCCTCGGGATAACCGGCCACGATCACCACCAGCCTGCCACGTTCGTCTTCCATCCTCTTGACCAGCGTATCCACAGCCTCTCTGCCGAACCCTCCCTGCCCTGTTCCGATAAGGGAATAGGCTTCGTCGATGAACAAGATCCCGTCGAGGGCACGGTCGATGGCCTGGTTAGTTTTGACCGCCGTTTGCCCCACATATTCGGCGACCAGCCCCGACCGGTCCACCTCGACAACATGTCCGCTTTCCAGCAACCCAATCGTCTGGTAGATCTTTCCCAACAGCCTTGCCACCGTTGTTTTACCGGTTCCAGGGGGGCCCGAAAAAACTGCATGCAGCGATACAGGATTCACCGAGAGGCCTTTTTCCTGCCTCAATTTCTCTACATGAATGTACTTCATCAGCGAGTCCACCTCCCCTTTCAGCTTCTTCAGACCCACCATTTGATGAAGTTTTTTCATCGCCCGTTCATACCGCTGTTCATCGGTAAGGTCCGTACCGGAATTTCCTCCACCGGCCTCAGGATCTTTTGAAGTGATGTTGTCCTGGTGTCCGGATCTTCTTCTCTTCGTCCTCCCGCCGTCAGGATCCGCTTCCGTGGTGGTGACTACCGCCACCCATTCCCCCCCGTTGCAGGAAAGATGTGTAAGGATAAAATCCTGTCGCTGCTTTTCCCCTATCTGGCCGGATGGAAAGGCACTATTCCTGAGCCAGTACTGGTGCAGGGGGGCTTCGGGTTTGGTCATCACCAACACCCATTGGCCATCACCGTAAACCAGGGAGGTGATCAGGAACCCCTTCCTCCATCCATCGTCAATCTGCCCTTCGGGAAACCCGGCCGAAACACCGATGGTCTGATCGCGGGTTTTCCCGTCACGGGAAAGGACTGCCACCCATCGTTTTTCTCCGTAAGCCACCAGCGTGGCCGAATAGCCTTCCTTTCCCGCCTTTTCCATTTCCTTCACCGGCACTTTGCTTCCCGATCGCCATACCTGGTCGTTGTACGCGGGCCCTTTCGACATCACCAGCACCCAGGTAGCATTACCATAAGCCAATGCCGTGATGTACAGATCGTTCTTCCATCCCTCTTCGATGCATGCAACCGGAAATGTCCCGCGCTGGTAATAGTTCTGGCCGGAGTATTTCAGCCGGTCGTTCATCATTACCGCCCACTGGTTGTTGCCATAGGCCAGGTGAGCGATATCGAATCCCTTATTCCAGCCTTCCTTGACGGCATCGGCGGGAAATTCCGGGGAAAGGCAGAATTCTTCCTGTACCATATGCTCAGGTTCTTACCCCGCCGCCGCAATAAGGACAGGTTCCGGACGAGCCCGATTGGGCCGAAAAGGTGCGGCTGCAATGCGGACAGACAAAATTCTCGCGGGCTCTTGACACGGATAAGATCCAAAGGAACAGCATGACGATGGCAAGGATGATCACCAGGATCGAAAGGTAGAAGGTGACGACCAGGGCCATGCCGATGAGCATGGTCAGGATGGCAAGGCGGAGGAAAGCCAGGAGCGGCCCCGTGATCACAACACTTTCGACGATCAGCACCAGGTAGAGGAAGGCGGAGAGGATGACGGAAACGTAGAGGAACCAGTGGACCGGCCGGTCATATCCTGTAGGTAAAAACGAAAAGCCTTCA
>CAYVVG010000023.1:0-46512 GCA_964455285.1 uncultured Prolixibacteraceae bacterium | reverse complement strand
GATCACCTGTTCGCCGGCATTGGCCCAAACGGAGCTGGCTGTGGGATCAGTGCCATCTGCGGGATCGGTGAAGCTGTTCGTAGTGTTCATCTTCACGATCCGCTTCCCGCCGTTCCCGTTAGTCCACGTAACGTCCATCTGGTTCTGCTGGATGTTGGAGAAGGTGAGGTTGGAGGCCTGGAGGGTGGGTGTATTGATGATCCCTCCTGATGGGGCAAAGGCTAATCCCTTTAATGCAGTGTTCGTAGCAGCCGTATATAGGGTTGTGAAAGACGCTCCGGAACCGGTATCAATTATTTTTACAACCCTGTTGGCTGATGATTCCGTGGTGGTCGCATAAATGACGGGATTTGCCCCTGACCAGTCAACAGTTACTCCTCGCGCACCTGTGGTGCCAACCGATAATGTATAACTCAGTGTCCAAACACCGCCAGTTTTTGTGAATTTCTGAATGCCTCCGCCATTGGCGGGCGTTCTGTCATCTGCCACATAACATACATCCGATGTGGTGTTGATGACGAAGGCATTTGGAGAGGCAGATGTGCCGGTCCCGGCAATCATCAAGGTGCTGACCGTTCCGGAGGTGGTGGGTAAGCCTGTGCCGACTGAATAAATTCCGGTCGGAGATGATCCTGTGCTGAAATAAAGTTGACCATTATAGATATTGACTCCGCGTAGATTTGTTATGGTCGATGTAACCTGACAAGGTGTTCCGGACCCGAAATACTGAACTCCGTTAGTTCCGATTGAACCATTTCCCGAGGCCCAGTAATCTGTTCCGTTCATAACTCCGCAACGAATACTGTTGCCTGAAAAAGCAGTTGCTGAAAGAATAGAAGTGTAGGCCGCTGAACCACTTATCTTGAGGAGTTTGCGATTGACAACAGCCGAAGAAGTTGACGCAACACCGGTTGTTCCTATCCCGACATGGTATCCCGCAATCACAAGGTTGAGCCCGTCCGGCGAGAGGGTGAGCTGTCCTTCTGTTCCCGAACTCCCGGCAATGGTGATCATATCTGCTCCTGAGGTGGGAAGTGCAAATGATTGTACCGGATTACCGGCAACCGTTATCTCTTCCAGGTAAACAATTGTGGATGCGCTTGTTAATGCGGCGGCCCCATCACCCGATCGCACAACGACCAGATTTCCTTGCGTAAATGGTGATTGTGTGTATCCTGATGGAAATAGGAACAGAGAAAATGCTATCGCAAAGGATACACTTGCAAATCGTTTAATTTTTCTCATAACGGAACTTTGTTTAAGGTTGGATAAAACAGAACAAAACCACTCGGAGTAAAATCGTTTCTACTTCAATCGAGGGAAAATCAATCTGTGAATTCATACAAAGATAAAAAATATTTCAGGTGTTAATGGTGTTTGAAAATATCACATAAACTAAAGTTGACCATTTCAATAGCAGGCCTTTTCGACCAGGTAACCCTGTACATATTCCGTTACCGCCTCTTCCAGCGTACGGAAGGGTTTACCATATCCGGCTTCCCGCAGCTTGTCCATCCGTGCTTCGGTGAAATACTGGTACTTGTCGCGGATATCCGCAGGAGTGTCGATAAACCCGATCGAAGGTTCCCGCCCAAGTGCCGCAAAAACCGCCCGGGCGAGGTCGAGAAAGGTCCTTGCCTTGCCTGTTCCCAGGTTGTAGAGGCCGCTGGCCGGCTTTGCCTCCATCAGGAACCACAGTACATCGGTGACATCCTTGACATAGATGAAATCCCGCTTCTGCCCCCCGTCGGGATAATCCGGCCTATGTGATCTGAACAGTTTCACAACCCCCTCACTGCCCGTCCGCTTGTCCGCTAGTCCGCCCGTCACCTGGTTGAACGAGTGCAGCACCACCGAGGCCATTCTCCCCTTGTGGTACTCATTCGGACCGAAAACGTTAAAGAACTTCAGCCCGTGCCAGCGCGGGGGAGCCTGTGCCTGCTGCAGCGCCCATTTGTCGAATTCGTTCTTCGAAACTCCATAGGGATTGAGGGGTTCCAGCCGGTCGCTGAGGGCAGGGTCGCGGTCGTCATACCCCAGGGCGCCGTCGCCGTAAGTGGCTGCCGACGATGCGTACACGAGGGGGATGCCGAAACGGGTGCATGCATCCCAGACCCTTTTCGAATAGTTCAGGTTGAGCTCTTCCAGCACCGCCATGTTGAACTCGGCGGTATCGGTGCGTGCACCGATATGGTAGATGAACGAAATTTCACCGGCATGTTTTTCAAGCCAGGGAAAGAACCGGTCCCGTTCCACCTTTTCGCGCCAGATCTTATGGGACAGGTTCGGTTCCTTTTCTTTGCGGGAGAAGTCATCCACCAGCACAACGTCCTTGAATCCTTTGTTGTTGAGTTTGCCGGCCATGCAACTTCCGATGAACCCGGCCGCTCCCGTGATGACGATCATGTTTCGCTGAATTCCTTTCTGCAAAAATAGTCATATCACGTTGGAAATTGGTCACGGATGTTCAATTTCTCGTTACTTTTACTCCGTCGACCGAACGGGCGGCCTAAACGAATAAACGATGAAGAAGATCTTTTTGCCCGCACTTATGGTAGTGGCCGGGCTGATGCTCATGACTGCCGTCACGCGGGCTCAGACCCACGGCACCTTTACCGATCCGCGCGACGGGAATGAATACTACTGGAATAAAGCGGGCAAGCAGGCGTGGATGGCCGACAACCTTCGTTACCAGGTCGCGGGAAGCTGGGCCTACGATTATGATTCGGTCCATGAGATGAAGTTCGGACGCCTCTATTCCTGGGAAACGGCACAGAAGGCCTGTCCGAAAGGGTGGCATCTGCCTTCGCCGAAGGAATGGAGCGCCCTGATCGTGGCTCTTGGCGGGCCCGACCTGGCCGGCGGAAAATTGCAGGATATGGACACCCTGGCCAACCGCAAAGATCCTGCCGCCACGGGCAATACGGCAAAAAAGATCTCCTCGCTGTTTTGCGGAATCCGTTATCGTGATATGAATTTCAGCGGGCTCAACCTCTGGGGAGGATGCTGGTCCTCAGCCAGTGTAAACGATTCCGTGGCGGAAACTTACCTGTTCGCCCGCGGGTCAAAAAGCGTCGCGGTCAGCACCAACGACAAGGCTGCCGGGATGGCGGTGAGGTGCGTCAGGAATAAATAGGGAAACATTTCATGGCGTTTCAGGTGAATGGTACGGACGCATCGCAATGCGTCCGTCCGGGAGTGGTGCGTGGTTTTATTGCCAGAACCGGGTCAGTTCTTCGGGGGTTTCCCGTTCTTTCAGCATGCATGCATCGTTCCCGGTCCAGCCCAGGATGCGCGGGGTTTGACGGCTGTTGTACCGCGACCACATGCTGAAGGTATAACCGCCGGTGTCGTGGATCACCAGGTAATCGCCCTCCTCAATCCGGGGAAGGACGACATTCCGGGCCAGGATGTCACCGGAGAAACAAAGCGGGCCGGCCAGGTGGTAGGGGAGATCGTCGGTGCCTTTCTTCAGATCCCCTTGCCGGTCATACACACTGTATTCGTGCTGCCAGTGGGCCGGGCTCAGGCACTCCCGCAGGAACAGATCCGCCCCGGCATGGATCATGGCCGTGTTCACTTCCGGATCGCGCTTGACATACTCCACCCGGCTGACGGTCCATCCCGCATGGGTGAAGACCCACCGGCCGAACTCGGTGATGAGGCGGAACCGGGTAGTGTCGAAGAGTCCGGGAGCCTGCTTCCGCAGCGCTTCTGCATAATCCGTCAGCAAAGGGGGAGATACGTCCGACCGGTAGGATATGGGGAGCCCCCCTCCGATATCGAAGATGGCCACGGGAGCCATCCCGTTCCGCTCCCGTTTCAGGTTGACCTCCTCCACGAAATCATACAAAATCCCCACCCCGCGGGTGAGCATGTCGGGATGACAACCCTGGGAACCCACATGAAGGTGTACGCCCGTTAGCCATGGAAAGGACAGGAATGCTTTTTCCAGTTCATTGCGACGGTGCCCGATGGGGATGCCGAATTTCGACCAGGTGCCGGCCACACTCGACTCTTCAATGGTCCCGGTGCCCACCTGGGGGTTGATCCGCAGGCCAAAGGACCCCGACAGGGTCCCCCCACCCCGACGGGGTCCCCCCACCCCGACGGGGTCCCCCCACCCCGTCAGGGTGGCCACCCGTCCCAGTTCCGAAAGGTTGTCGATGTTCAGATGGATGCCCAGGCCGGTCGCATAACGGATGTCGGCCGGCGTCTTGACGGGGGAATCGAATACGATGCGCCCGGGGGGAAAGCCGGCCTTTAACGCCAGGGCTATCTCCCCGGTCGACGCAGCTTCTGCGCCGATGGCCGGGTGAACTTTCAGTGCCCTTTCCAAAATGCGCACCAGGGGGTTGGCTTTCATGGCCAGGGCATGCAACGTGTTGCCGGGGAACGCAGCGACCAACTGCTGCAGGCGGTTTTCAAACCAGGCCAGGTCAAACACCTGGAAGAGTGTATCCTCTTCCCTTGCCAGGCCCCTCGAGAGTATTGCCCGCAACTGGAACCCGGTTTTTTCACCGCGTTCCCGGGAAGCCTCCGTGCTCTGCCATTCGCCGGCTGGTCCCACGATGCTATGAATTCGGGATCAACCCGCGTTCAAGGGCCATGGTCTGCAGCTTGGCGATGGCCACTTTGCCCCCGGTGCCCAGGCTCAGGGTGTTCTCATTGACATACAGTTCGATGTGCTTTTCCATCACCGAGGGCTCCATCTCCTGGGCGTAGGCACGCACGAAATCCAGCGCCTCCGCCGGATGCTGCCGGGCATAGGCGACGCTCCTGTGCATGATGCGGTTGAGCTTGTTGATGATATTGTACCCCAACCCTTTCCGGGCAATGATCCCGCCCAGCGGAATGGGCGACCCCGTAAGCGTCTCCCAGTAATTCCCGAGATCCATCACCTTCCTGAGACCCTTCTGCTCATAGGTGAACCGGTTCTCATGGATGATCACACCGGCGTCCACCTTCCCGGACAGGATGGCCTCCTCGATCTCGTGAAAAACCATGAATACCTTGCTTTTTACCTGCGGAACGGCAATGCTGAACAGCATGTGCGCGGTCGTGTACTTCCCGGGAAGCGCTACGGTCATGTCTTTCATCTCCCCCGGGGCGATCGGACGACGGGCGATGACCAGCGGCCCGTTGCCAAACCCCAGTGCACTGCCCGAGTCGAGCAGGACATAGTTGTGCTGCAACATGAGGTAAGTGTAAAAACTGACCTTGATCATGTCGGCTCCCCCGTTCATGGCCATCTCGTTCAAATGCTGAACGTCGTGCAGGCTGTAACGGAATTTAAGCCCCTCGAGATCGATCCGTTCGTGGATGATGGCGTCGAAAATGAAGGTGTCGTTGGGACAGGATGAAATAGCGAGCGACAACATGGTGCCTTACGTTGAAGATGGGATCACAATAACAACACCCGGGCAGAGTGGTTTTCCCAGGCAGGGCAAAAATAAGAACAAAAAGATGAATCTGTTAATTAATTCACATGAGATTTGTTAACCGGGTGATTAACAAATATCAATGGGAACCCGGGATTTTCTCAACCGGGAGACTTCAGCCGGCACAGGCGGTGATGATCCCTCCCAGATTCCGGTTGAGGTTTTTCAGGGCGAGATCGAGGTTCCAGCCTGACTTGTCTCTCTGCTCCACATAGTTGGAAACGGCACGCACCTGGAGACCGGGAATCCCGGCCGACAGGCAGCCGTAGAAAAAGGCGGCACCTTCCATGCTTTCCAGGGCAGCAGGCGCCAGCCTGCGGATGCGATCGATGCTGACGGGATTGCCCCTGACGGTATTCGAAGTGATGGCAGAGACCTGCGGAAGTCCCTCCACCAGGCTCCTGGCCGCGGGAGGAAGCATTGACGGAAGGCTGCCCGTCAGCCTGCCCTGACGGTATGGCGGTGTGTCGGGGTCGGAGAGGCCAAGGTCAAACACCGACAGGAACTGCTCGCCGTCCTCGGCACCCAGTTCGGGCACGCAATCCGAAGTGACGTTCACCACCGACCCGATGGGAAGGTTCCGGTCGAAAGCACCCGAAATGCCTGCATTGACGGCAAGATCGTAGGACTTACGGGTCAACTGCCGGCCCAGGTAATAGGCGGTGGCCACCATGCCTACCCCGGGGATCAGCACATCGATGCGGAGATCGCGGTACCGGTAGGCTGAAACCTGTTCATCGGTGACCGACAAAAATGTCAGACCCTGAAGAAACGGCCTGATCTCCATCATAGTAGCCGATACCAGCAATAACTCCATCCGCCCTTTTTCCGGCAAAGGTAGCCATTTCCAAATTATGACTTTCCGCAGCCCTTGGAACCCGATTATTTTATAGCTTTGTGCCTCGCAATCAAATCAACTCCACGTTTAAACCTTCAACCATGACCGAAAAAATGCAAAAGGTCCTCAGCGAGTCGACCGCTGCGCGATGGACCGCCCTGGTACTTGTTTCTCTGACCATGCTGGCCGCTTACTATTTCGTCGACATGATCGCCCCGCTGCAATCGCTGATGGAAAAGACCTATAGCTGGACCCCCAGCAACTATGGTTTCTTCTCGGGATCGGAGTACATGCTGAATGTGCTGGGTTTCCTGATCATCTCGGGGATCATCCTTGACAAGATGGGGATCCGCTTCACCGGACTGCTCTCCACGGGTGTTATGCTCGGCGGCGGACTGATCAAGTTGTACGCGCTGACTCCTTACTTTTCGAACGGCGGGTTTGGACATGAATTCTTTTCCTCCTTCTGGGTAACCATGCCTGCCACGGCCAAACTGGCTGCGCTGGGATACGGGATCTTCGGCATCGGCGTGGAGATGGCCGGCATCACCACCTCCCGCACCATCGTGAAATGGTTCAAAGGCAAGGAGCTGGCCCTGGCCATGGGCATGCAGCTGGCCACCGCCCGAATGGGCGCATCCGTCGCCTTCTTCTTCTCCGCCATGCTGGCCGGTGAACGTACGGTGAACGGCGTCCATGAAGGGAATGTCCTCAACCCGATCTACCTGGGCGTGGCCCTCATCACCATCGGGTTCCTGACTTTTCTCACCTATACCTTCATGGACCGGAAATTGGACAAGCAAACCGGTAACGCCGGCCCCGGTGCTGACCCGACCGAGGAGTTCCATGTGAAGGACCTTGCCAAAATCATAACCAACCGGGGCTTTCTCTACATCTCCTTCCTGTGCGTGCTGTTTTATTCGGGTGTCTTCCCCTTCCTGAAATACGCCGTGAACATGATGCAAAACAAACTGGGTGTCTCCGCGTCCGTCGGAGGATACATCTCGGGAATGCTTCCGGTGGGAACCATCCTCCTCACCCCGATCATCGGCTATTTCCTCGACAAGAAAGGAAAGGGGGCCACCATGATGATCTTCGGTGCAGCGCTCCTGACCCTTGCACACCTCACCTTCGCTCTTGTTCCGCTGACCACCGGCATCGCCGTGATGACCATCATTGTTCTGGGCGTGGCCTTTTCACTGGTCCCGGCCTCCATGTGGCCCTCTGTGCCCAAGATCGTCGAAGAACGATACCTGGGATCGGCTTACGCCCTGGTCTTCTGGATCCAGAATATCGGCCTGATGTTCTTCCCGTGGCTGATCGGGATGGTGCTGGAATGGGCCAACCCCGGCGTTGCTGAAAAGATCCAGCAGGGAGTTCCGGGCGTACTGTACGACTATAAGGCACCCATGCTCGTTTTCTCTGCACTCGGCGTCGCTGCGATCTTCCTTGGTTTCATGCTGCGGCGCGAAGACAAGAAAATGAAATACGGGCTGGAACTGCCCAACAAAAAATAGCCTGCTGCTGAAATATCTGCCACTTCCGTGAGACCGTTCCCCATTCTCCTGGCCTCCCTGCTATGGGTGCTGATGACCGGAACTCTGTCCGGACAGCCTGCTCCCCGTGAAGCGGGCCAGGGAGCAGGGAATGGTCGCCTTTTCCCTTCCGGACGGGGTCCCCGGTCCGCCGTTCTTGCCCTGATGAGCACCGCCTGGGGCGAGGGATGCCTCTACAACCCATCCTGCCCGGTCGACACCGCCGCCCATGCCACCTGCCTCCATGTGCCGGCGGGTTCAGGGGCCGTGGCCATCGCCCAACTGATGAAATATTACGGTTTTCCGATTCAGGGAACCGGCGAGCACAGCTATAACCACCCGGTGTACGGCATCCAGTATGCCAATTTTGGCGCCACCAGCTACAACTGGTCCGGGATGCCCGATTCTCTCACCACGGGCGACGAGCAGGTGGCGACCCTGATCTACCAGTGCGCCATCGCCCAGGATATGAATTTCGGTACAACGGCTTCGGTCTCCGCACCCGATGCCCTCGACTCGGCCCTTCGACGCTACTTTGGCTATCCTGCCGGCCGATGGATCGCAAAGGAGGATACGGGGGGGTGGAACACCGTGATCACAGGGGAACTTGATGCATTGCGGCCGGTGATCCTTCACGGTACCGATCCCCTGGAAGCTGTTTCGAGGTTCTTTGTCTGCGACGGATACGATACGGCAGGGAGGTGGCATATCCGGTGGGGATGGGGAGGACTGTACGACGGGTTTTACCCTCCCGACAGCCTGGCGCCGGGGAACCTTTATTTCACCGCCGGCCTCCGGGCACTTACCGGAATATTCCCCGATCCTGCGGGAGGCGAGGTGTTGATGGATTTCGAAGATACTCCCGACTTCTCCCTTTCGTTCGGATCCTGGACGGTTCTCGACGCCGACCACCACGATACTTACGGAATATCGGGATACACCTTTCCCCATCAGAACGAGCCTATGTCGTTCCTCTGTTTCAACCCCGCCGCGGTCAGTCCGCCCATGACCGGCGACCCGGCCATCCAGCCGCACGGGGGAGAACGGTTCGGTGCCTGTTTCTCTTCCAATCCCCCGGCGAACGACGACTGGTTCATCTCGCCCCAGGTCAAGATCGGCCCAAATGGCAGTCTCTCATTCTGGATCAAATCGTACACCGACCTTTACGGAGTCGATTCATACTCGGTTGCCGTTTCGGAAACGGATAACGCCCCGGGTGATTTCACGGTGATCTCAGGGTCGCAACCGCTTCAGACGACCACCGACTGGACGCGGAAAATATTCAATCTCGGTGCCTATGCGGGGAAAAGGATCTATATCGCCATCCGCTGCACATCCTCCGACCGCTACCTGATGATGATCGACGACCTCGTCATCCGGCCCCAGGCAGCAACGATTTTATCGGCCGATTTCATCGCCGACCGCACTTCTGTACGGATCGGCGACACCGTGAATTTTTCCGACCAGTCGGCAGGCGCTCCCTCGACCTGGCACTGGGAATTCCCGGGGGGAACCCCTTCCTTCTCCGATCTGCCCGTACCTCCCCCGGTCAGATACGCTGCAGCCGGCACCTACGATGTGAGCCTGAAGATTGGTGCCGGTTCCACGGCCGATTCGTTGACCAAGACCTCCTATGTCACCGTAACGGGTTATCCGGTCTCGCTTTTCCTTGACTTTGAAACAGTTGACGATTTTTCAAGGTCGTTTTCTCCATGGACCGTGCTCGATGTAAAAGGGGGAGAGACGTACGGAATTCAGAACGTGACTTTCCCTCATGCGTTCGAACCCATGGCCTATGTCTGCTTTAACCCGTCGGCCACCACACCGCCGGTTACCGGAATGACCGCCCATGCAGGACAAAAAATGGGATGTTGTTTTTCTTCAATACCTTCCGCACCGCCGTTGCCTGCAACCTCCCCGAACGACAAATGGCTGATCTCGCCGAAAGTGAGCCTGGGCGGCGAACCCGTGCTGCAATTCTGGGTGAGGACATATAACGATGCCTTCGGAGAGGAAAGGTATTTCACAGGTGTGTCGGTCGCCGGTACCGACACGGCCGATTTTTCCTTCCTGACGGCGGATGCTGAGCGTGCCCCGACAGAATGGACCCTGAGGACCTATGATCTGTCCTCCTTCGCGAACCACGATGTTCATATCGGCATCCGATGTGTAACCAACGACGGATTTATCTTCATGCTTGACGATATTTCCCTGACCTCCGCCCTGCTGACAGAAGAGATTAGCAGGCTCGGCGGAATTTCGGTCTTCCCCAATCCGGCCGGCGACCGGCTTCGACTGGGGATCCCTCCGGGATTTACCGGTTCCGTCAATGCGGAACTGGAGAGTTCCTGCGGGGTTCCGGCCGGGACATGGCAGATCCCGGCCCGTCCCGGGACTGTTGAATTCGACATCCGGCACCTTCCATCGGGCCTGTACCTGCTGCGCCTGACCGGCGGGGGGGAGTGCCTGACCAGAAAAGTGATCATCATCCATCCGTAATATCTCCTTTATGAAAAGATACTTTCCAATTTCTCTCTGCATGGGTTTCATCCTGAACCTGGGTCTTGTTTTTTCGTCGGAGGCCCAGATCAGCCAGGGAGGAGTCCCCCTTAGTTTTTCCCGGGCTTTGCCTCCCGATACCGCGGGTGCCGCTTTTTTCACCCCACCGGATGAGGAAATGCTCGAGGCCGAAGACCGGGTGGCGCCGGTGCCGTACCGTTTTTCGGTCAACCTTACGGCGGGGCTCGACATCCGGAACACGGGGAATTGGACGACCGCAGGGGACGGAACGCGGATATGGCGCTGTAGGATCACCGCGGCCGGTGCCAGGGCGCTGCTCCTGTACTTCGACCGTTTCCGTTTGCCGGAAGGGGGCAGGCTGTTTGTTTACAACCCGGGCCGCACGCAGGTGCTCGGTGCTTTTACCGCCGCCAACCAGAACCGCATGAACACCTTTGCCACGGGCCTGCTCATGGGTGACCAGGCCGAGATCGAATACAACGCCCCGGCCGGCGCCCCGCTTCCCGAACTCCGGATCTCGGAGGTGGGCTATGCATACCGCGGAATTGCACAGCCGGGAGGATCCAGGAATGGATTCAAGGGTTCGGGGGATTGCCAGGTGAACATCAACTGCACCGAGGGAACTTCCTGGCAGGTCCAGAAAAGAGGGGTCACCCGGATCGCGGTCAAACGCAATTCGGGCAGTGTCTGGTGTTCAGGATCACTGGTCGACAATGTGCGTCACGACGGAAAACCCTACCTTCTGACGGCAGATCACTGCGGAGTTTTTTCTTCCGATACCAACCTCAGCCAGTGGATCTTCTATTTCAATTACGAAAGCGCGGACTGTCCCGTGCCTGACCAGGAACCCCCGTATCTCTCCCTGACCGGCGCCAAACGGATCGCCCACGGGGGAAACATGGGTTACAACGGGTCGGATTTTTTCCTGGTGCTGCTGGATAATAATGTGCCTTCAGCCTACAATGCTTACTATAACGGATGGAGCCGGGAGACCGACCCCGTCAGTCCTTCCGGGGTCTGCATCCACCACCCGATGGGCGACATCAAAAAGGTTTCCACCTATTCGACGCCGGTGGCAGCCGCGCATTGGGCCGGGGGATTGCCTCTGTCCCACTGGCGGGTGAACTGGACTCAGACCGGCAACGGGCACGGAACCACGGAGGGAGGGTCGTCGGGCTCGCCCTTGTTCAACAGCGAAGGCTTGATCATCGGCACGCTTACCGGGGGGGAATCTTCCTGTGATTCCGCCAAGCTGACCCAACCCGACTATTTCGGGATGTTCTCCTACCACTGGGACCAGAACGGCACCGACTCCGCCAGCGTGCTCAAATACTGGCTCGATCCCGACAACACCGGGGTTACCCGGCTGAAGGGTTGGGCCATGAGTGCCCCTGAACCAGGTTGCGCTGAAAAGGTTGTCGCAGGTCCCAATCCGGTCGGAGATCATCTGCGGCTGCAGGCGCAGGGACCGGAGCGAGAAAGGCTCGCAGTGACACTGAGCGACGTGTTTGGCAACGTGCTGTTCCGGACGGAATGGATGCCTTCGGATCACGCCGAACAGATCATTCCCATGGCGGGATTCCGACCCGGCATCTACCTGCTGACCGTTGGGGATGGCCTGTCGGTGAAAGTGCATAAGATTATAAAGCAGTAAATTGTTCCACCGGATAATTGGACAGATCGTTGACCGGATGGTCATTCCTGGTCCGGGTATCCGGCACCGCCGCGATTATTAAAAATGATGACATCTGACCTGAATGATATTGTTTTGGATCCGGAAAAACTGGATGTGCCTGGTGAGTTGAAAGCCATCGCCAGGAAGGTTGCAGCAGGGGAGAGGATCGGTCCGGAAGAGGGAGTAGCCCTGTTCCGGAAAGGAGAGCCGGGGTTCCTCGGCATGCTGGCCGACCGGGTCCGAAAAAAGAAGAACGGAGATCGTGCCTATTTTATCCGGAATTTTCATATTGAACCGACCAATATCTGCGTCAACCGTTGTAAATTCTGCTCCTATTCCCATCATTTCAGCAGGACGAAGTGGGAATTGTCGGTGGACGAGATCCTGGCCAGGGTAGCCGGAGAGGCGGCAGATACAAGGGAACTTCACATCACGGGGGCCGTTCATCCCGAGCGGGATATCCGTTATTACGGCGATTTGCTGGCCCGCATCAAGGCGCTTCGGCCCGACCTTCACATCAAGGCTTATTCAGCGGTCGAACTGGATTATATGTTCCGTAAGGAGGGAATGACGCCCGCCGAAGGCCTCGCCTACCTGAAATCCTGCGGGCTCGGTTCGGTCCCCGGCGGAGGGGCGGAAATATTCGATGAACCGTTGCGTCGCGAGATCTGCGGAATGAAGACAAGCTCGGAGGCATGGCTGGCCGTTCACGAAGCGGCTCATCGCCTGGGGATCCCTTCCAACGCAACGATGCTTTACGGGCATAAGGAGACCTGGGAGCAGCGGATCGACCACCTCGAACGGATCCGTTCGCTTCAGGACCGCACGGGTGGGTTCAATGCCTTCATCCCGCTGAAGTTCCGGAACGCCGCTAACGAGATGTCGGACCTGCCGGAGGTGGCGGTGACCGAAGACATGCGCATGTATGCCGTTGCCCGCATCTACCTCGACAACATTGTCCACCTGAAAGCATACTGGCCCGCAGTTGGGCGCAGACTGGCCCGCATCTCGCTCGCCTTCGGGGTTGACGACCTTGACGGGACGATCAACGATTCGACGCAGATCTATTCGCTGGCCGGGGCCGAAGACCAGAACCCGGTGATGACGGTGACTGGCATGCGCGACCTGATCGTTGCTGCCGGCCGGGTTCCGGTCGAAAGAGATTCGCTGTACCGGCCGGTGTGAGAATTTGATTGGTAATCCGGAAACACGTTCCCATGAATATAGATGAAATATCGCACAAACTGGCTGCCTTCAGGGTCGGCATCGCCGGTTGCGGCGGTCTTGGATCCAATTGTGCTGTCGCGCTGGCCAGGATCGGGGTCGGATCACTCGTGATCGCCGATTTTGATGTCGTTTCCGAAAGTAACCTGAACCGGCAGTACTATTTCCTCGACCAGGTCGGGCAAAAGAAGACCGAGGCATTGAAAGCGAACCTGGCCCGGATCAACCCCCGCGTGAAGGTGATCACTCATGACCTGCATCTTACCCCGGCGAATGTTCCGGGGGTGTTTTCCGGTTGTGATGTGCTGGTCGAGGCGCTCGATCTCGCCGCGGAGAAGATGATGCTGATCGAAACAGCCCTGACAGCCTTGCCGGGCACCCCGCTGGTGACCGGCCTGGGCATGGCGGGCTGGGGCAGGAACGATTTGCTGCGGTGCCGCCAGGCCGGGAATATCTATATTTGCGGGGATGAAGTGTCGGAAGTCGGCCCTGACCTTCCGCCCCTGGCTCCCCGTGTCGGGGTGGTAGCGAATATGCAGGCCAATGTGGTGACGGAGATTTTGTTAAGCAGGAAATAGCGAGGTAGCGAAATGGTGAAATAGCGAAATGGCGAAATGGCGAAATTTGAAAACGATGAAGATACTGCTGAATAATAATCCGGAGGTTTTCGGGCGGGAAGCGATGACCGTGAGTGAACTGCTCAAGGAGAAGAATTTCACATTTAAGATGCTGGTTGTCAAGATTAACGGGAACCTGGTCAAAAAGACGGATTACGAAACATCGGCTATTGCCGACGGCGACGAAGTCCACGTGCTCCACCTGATCTCAGGGGGCTGAACATCCCGGTCCGCCTGTCCGCCTGTCCGCCTGTCCGCCTGTCCGCCTGTCCGCTTGTCCGCTCGTCCGCTCGTCCGCTCGTCCGCTTGTCCGCCTGTCCGCTCGTTTTATACCACCTCCGCCACCACAAACGTACTCCCTCCGACGAACACAAGGTCATCAGGTCCGGCCGCCCTCCTGGCCTCCTCCAGCGCTTCTCCGACAGATGGATAGAGGTCGCCATGAAGTCCGGCTTCCCTGGCCTGCCTTTGAAGCTCCCCCGCGTCGAGCCCCCGGGGAATATCGGGGCGGCAGAAATAATAATCGGCATCGCGGGGGAGCATGTCCAGGATAGGTGCCAGGTGTTTGTCGTTGACCACGCCCATGACAAAATGCAGCCGCCGGTGGGGGGTGAGGTCTATCTGTGCCAATATTTCCCGCAGGCCTCCTTCGTTGTGGCCGGTATCGCAGATGGTGAGCGGCCGGTGGCTCAATGTCTGCCAACGACCGGCAAGGCCGGTATTCCGTATCACCCCGGCGATTCCCTTCCTTACCGGCTTTTTCCCGGTGGGTAAACCCAGTGGTTCAAGGATTTCGCACACAGCCAGCAGGGTCTGGATGTTCTTTTGCTGGTAAATGCCTGCCAGCGGTGATTCAATGCCTTCCAGGAACGGTTTTCCTTGGCGAATCACATCAACCAGGCATGCTGACCCTGGCTCTTTTTCTCTCCGCCGGAAAGTAGCCCTGTAAACCCGGTCGGCGATGCAAACGGTCGAACCGAGGGCCTCCGCCCGCTGGAGAAAAACCGGCAGGCTTTCAGGCTGTGATTCGCCGACCACGACCGGGATGCCGGGTTTTATAATCCCCGCCTTTTCGCTCGCGATCTTTTCCAGGGTGTCACCCAGCAGCTGCATGTGATCGAAACTCACATTGGTGATCACCGAAACAAGCGGGGTGATGATGTTGGTGGAGTCGAGCCGCCCGCCGAGGCCGACCTCGATAACGGCGACATCCACCGACTCCCTCCGGAAATGATCGAACGCCATGGCCACAGTCAGCTCGAAAAAGGAGGGGCGGATCGATTCGAAACGGCTCCTGTACTGCCGGATGAATGTTGTCACGCTTCTTTTGCCGATCATCTTGCCGTTGACCCGGATTCGCTCCCTGAAATCTTTCAGGTGGGGGGAGGTGTACAAGCCCGTCCGGTATCCTGCTTCCTGCAGGACCGACGCCAGCATGTGGGAAACGGAACCTTTTCCATTGGTGCCGGTGATGTGGACTGAGGGAAATGAACGGTGGGGATCGTCCAGCATCCGGCAAAGTGCGAGGGTATTTCCGAGGTCGGCCTTATAGGCCTGGGGACCGACCCGGTGGTACATCGGGAGCTGCTCGTAGAGGTATTCGAGGGTTTGCTTGTAGTTCATGGATCAGCAGATAACTCCCCCGGAAGAATCGCGAACGGCCCCGGTTACGCTCTTCAGGCAGTTGACCTCGCCGGTATGACGCAGAACCCCTAAAAATGCAAAGATCAGGGCCTCCTTGAAAGAGATGATCAGGGGATCGGGAAGGCATAGACGGGGGGATGAATAATGGGCTATCCTGCTGACCAGGTGCGCATTGAAAGCGCCTCCGCCGGTGACCAGCATGGTGGCATCCCGGCTCCCTTGCGCCGCTCCTGCGATCTGAAGAGCCGCATGCTCGCACCAGGTCGCCAGCAGGTCGGGATTGTTCAACCCGGAGTGATCGAGCAGGGGGAAGATCACTTCGTCGGTCCATTCCTTGCCCAGCGATTTCGGGGGAGGCTGCCGGTGGTAAGAAAGACCGTTGAGCGTTTCCAGCAAACTGTGGTCAAGGTTCCCGGAGGCGGCCAGGGATCCGCCGGGATCGAATTCATGACCTTCGCGATTGGCCAGCCGGTTCATGACGATGTTCACCGGGCAGATATCCCAGGCAATACGACTCCCCTCGAGGTCACACGAGATGTTGGCAAAGCCGCCCAGGTTCAGGCAAAATCCGTACTGACCGAACAGGAGCCGGTCGCCAATGGGAACCAGCGGGGCTCCCTGCCCGCCGAGGGCCACGTCGAGCGACCTGAAATCGCAGATGACAGGCAGGCCGGTTTCAGCGGCGATGGATGCTCCCTTGCCGATCTGGCAGGTGAACCCCCGTGCAGGCTGGTGAAAGATGGTGTGGCCGTGCGAGGCGATAAAATCGGGTGCGAGCCGGTGCCGGCCGATGAAGTCATGCGTCAGACGACCCAGCAGATGCCCGTATTCCGCATCTGTCTGCACAAAGGCCAGGGCGGATGATCGGTCCAGGCCCGACAGCCGCTCCTTCCACCCGGGGGAGTAAGGGATTGTCTCGGCCACGGTGACCTCATACTGCCAGAAGCCGTTGGTGCGAGTGAACTCGCAATGGGCGATGTCGAGCCCGTCAAGGCTGGTTCCCGACATTAACCCGATAACGCGAAAGTGTTGCATGATTTCCGGGTTCATTCGACGATTAAAGGGCCGGCACAACCTTTTCCAAACGGATGCCCCGGGACCCCTTGATCAGGATCGTGGCATCGCTGGGGGGATGATGCTCGAACCAGAGCAGGGCCAGGTCGCTGTCGTGGAAGCAGATATTCCCCCGGTGCGTGTTGAGCCGGGTGAATTGCGGGCCGATCAGGTACACCTCTTCGAACGGCAGTGTGCCGATCCATTCCAGGATGGCGAGGTGCTCCCGGTCCGATTCTTCGCCCAGTTCCAGCATGTCGCCAAGGAGAAGGATTTTAGGAGAGTAGGGTGAATCGAGAAAGGATTCGATGCCCGCCCGCATGCTGCTGGGATTGGCGTTGTAGGCATCGAGGATGAGCCGGTTCCGGCCGGTCTCCACGATCTGCGACCGGTTGTTAACCGGTTCATACCCCTCGAGGGCGGAACGGATCTCTTCGGGTGCGACCTGGAAATGCATCCCCACCGCAGCGGCGGCCATCATGTTGGCGGCGTTGTATTTTCCGTACAGCTTTGACCGGACAGGTACCGTTGTTCCACCGATAGTCAGCTCCATTGAAACGAACGGGGTGGCGGTAACTGGTCCGGCCGGTAGATCGGCCGGAGGAGAACCGTAGGTGAGCGTGCGCATCCCGGATGCGTGGGCGGCCAGCACTTCGTCGTCGCGATGAAGGAAGACGGTACCCCCGGTTTCGGCCAGGTACCGGTAAAGCTCTGTCTTGGTCCGGATCACCCCTTCGTAGCTTCCGAACCCTTCCAGGTGCGCTTTGCCGACATTGGTGATCAACCCGTAGCTGGGTTCGGCCAGGCGGCAGAGAAAATCGATCTCTCCGGGATGGTTGGCCCCCATTTCGATGATGGCCATCCCGGTATCGCCCATGATCCTGAGCAGGGTCAGGGGGACTCCGATATGGTTGTTCAGGTTCCCTTCTGTCGCCACGGTCCGGTACTTTTTTGACAGCACGCGATAGAGCAGCTCCTTGGTTGTCGTCTTTCCGTTGGTGCCGGTGATCCCGATTACGGGGATGGAGCATTGCCGGCGGTGGTGAAGGGCCAGGGCCTGAAGGGCTTTAAGGGTATCGGGTACCCGTATGAAGCGGTCGTTCGCAGGCAGGGCGGGGTCGTCGGTCACGGCGAGGGATGCTCCCGATTCAACGGCCTGCAGGGCGAACCGGTTGCCATCGAAATGATCGCCCCGGAGGGCAAAGAAGAGCGAACCCGGCACGACCTGCCTGCTGTCGGTCGTAACAGACGGATTTGCCCGGAAATGCCTGTAAATCAACTCGATCATGGTTCCCCTATAAATAAAACCCCGTTTCTGGTCTGAAACGGGGTTTTTGGTTGTTTCGCAAGATACGGTTACCGGCCGGCGATCGAACCGCCGACACGGATCATGGCGCACCGGAATCCGATGGCGTCGGAGGCTTCGTTCTCGTCGAGGAACCGGCGGGTACCCGGGCTCATATAGAAAGCCTGGTCGCGCCAGCTGCCGCCTTTGTAAACGCGGGCATGGTCGGTAACGAGCGAACTGACGCCGTACTGGTACATCAGGTTGGTCGAGCTGGTATCCCTGGCGCCTTCCTTCCAGATGTTGTTGTCGATGCTGGAGGCGTAATCGCCATCGAGGTAATTGATGTTGTCGGCCTGCCGGTAGTTCTTCCGGTTCAGGGCCTCGGCCGTGGTGATATCGCGGTATTTCATATGGCCCAGACTGTCTTTTTCAGCGAGGAATCCTTCGGCATCGCGAACCGGTGTTTTGAATACATTGCCGCGGAATGGCCTCAGGTCGTTCACTTCGTAAGAGTTGAGAGGACGGTAAACATCCAGCACCCATTCGCTGACATTGCCAGCCATGTTGTAAAGGCCGTAGTCGTTCGGGAAATAGGAACCGCATGCGGCAGGGATGTCCGAACCGTCGTTCAGGTTGCCGGCCACACCCATATAATCGCCTTTGCCGCGGCGGAAGTTGTCCATGAAGCTGCCGTAATAGCGCGACTCGCTGGTGCGGACATAATTCCCGTTCCACGGGTAGTTTTTACGCTCGACCACCCGCTCGTACAAGGTGTTGCCGATCAGGCCGAGGGCGGCGTATTCCCATTCCGCTTCGGTCGGGAGGCGATATTTCGGGAGCAGGATCCCGTCCTCCATGCGCACCTTGCGTGTTCCGGTTCCGTTGGGATTGAGGTCGGGCAGCAGTTTGTCGGGGAGCCCTTCATACTGACCGGCCAGGTAAGATTCGGTGTTGAAGTTGTTCTCGTTCTTCTGGGCCGGATCCATGGTGAGGATGCCCCGCTGGATCAGCAGCATCTCGTTCACGCGGTCGGTGCGCCACTGGCAGTAATCATTGGCCTGAACCCACGAAACGCCCACCACGGGGTAGTTCCGGTAAGCAGGGTGACGGAAATAATATTCCGAAAGCGGCTCGTTGTAAGCCAGTTTCTGCCGCCACACAAGGGTGTCGGGAAGGGCCTTGCGGTACACACCGGGATAGTCGGTACTGTAAACACGGTGCAGCCAGTAGAGGTATTCCAGGTAATCGAGGTTGCTGACCTCGGTCTCGTCCATATAAAAACTGGTTACGGTAACCCGTCGCGGACTATTGTTCCATTCGTACATCACATCGTCCTGGGTGTTGCCCATCGTGAAGGTTCCTCCTTCGATGAAGACGAGCCCCGGTCCGGTCTGCTGATCGACAAACTGGGATTTTTCAAATCCGCCGTTCTTGGGATTGTTGTATTCCCATCCGGTGGAGCGGGAGGCCTCCTTTTTGCAACCGGCCATCATAACAATGACGATGAGGAGCGCGCTGACCTGAAAAATTCGTGTGACTTTCATCCGATGAAAATTTTTGCAAACCTACGTGAAATACTCAAATTTCGCAAATAATAGTCAATAACTAAAAACGCGGGCACTTTATTGCCCGGATATGCCTTCTTTTTTCGATGCAGGGGAATTGCCATGAAGCCGACACTTCGTGTGACCCGCCCGACGCGCCTTTCAGGCGACTGATTGTCAGGTCGTAACTGTAACCGACCCGGAGATTTTTATAGTGGAGCCCTAACATCGGGATGAGGGCATCGGCATTCTCAAAGTTGTGGCGGAACCACACTCCGCCGATGAACGGATCTACAGTCAGGTATAATCCCACGTTCAGCTGATGAAACCGGAATTGCTGCTGGTAAAGGATGTTAGGGGAGATCGAGAACTCCCGCTCGTCGGTCGAGCTCCCGCTCTTTTGCAGGCTGATCACGGAGCCTGCATGGATCGTGAACTTCATGTCGAGTTGTGTCTTGTTGTCGGTGTAAAACCCGACCTTGGGCTGGGTCATGTGATCGACCGTGACGCCACCATAAAACTGGTCGTTGTAACTGAGAAAGACACCCGTCGAGAAATCGGGCACCCCGACACTGAGGTTGTCGGGCTGCTTCTCCGAGGTCGGCAGGGTGAAGCCCAGCACCGGGTCGATCATGTCCTCGAATTTCAGGTTGTCCCAGTTCAGGTGCCGCTGGTAATAACCCACCTTCAACGCGCCGCTGGCCTGCAGCCGTGTGGTCAGGTTGAACTTGTAGGCATACATCAGGCTGATGGCCGTGGTGTTGAGGTTGCCGCCCCCGGCACGGTCGGCCGTGACCAGGACCCCCAGCCCGCCATGCAGGTAACTGACGTACTGATCGTAGGAGAAATTGTAGGTGACAAACGCCTTCCCGATCCCGGGCCACTGGTTCCTGTAGTTGCCGTTGATTTTGGGACATACCGTGGCCCCCGCCAGCGCGGGATTGAGGTAGAGTGGATTCGCATAAAACTGGGAGAACTCGGGATCCTGTGCGTAAAGCTCCATGCAGGCCCATGATACGCAGAAAAGAAAAAGTAACGCAACTCGCCTGGTCATGTACGTCCTTTTGCCGGAATATTTAAGGATACAATATTACAAAATTTATGAACGTCGCGGAATGGAGCGCTACAATATTACTAACCGGCAAACGTTAAAAAAGGTGACAATGATATAGTTTTGCAGAAAATTAAGTTCACGGCCGGACTGGCTCCTGTTGTGAAAAACTGTGTTAACCGAAGATCATTCCCTATGCCCAGCCACTTCCGCCCCATTCATTTTATTCTCCTTTCTGGACTGCTGATGGCCCATCTGCCGGGACTCCGGGCCGGCGAGATCGTGACCGCCCCATACCGGCTTTCCTGGAATGCTCCGGTGGCCACCGGGGCTGATTCGGCCGGAAGGATGAATCTGCTCAGCTTCAGCGGTTCGCTGCTCAGGGAAGATTGTGGCTGGCTCCCTGTATGGCAACAGTGGTTCCCCCTCTCCACTGAAGAGGATTCGGTGGTTTCCGTCTCCCTGCGGGACGATCATTGGGAATCCTTCGGCGACGAACCTCCGAAGGGTGTCGCAGGACTCGAAAAGATCGGGCCTGAAGCACTGATCTTTACGCGCATCGCAGTTCCCAGGGATGGCAAGGCCCTGGAGGTCAGCCTTCTGCCATTCAGGAGAAATGAAGAAACCGGCCGGATCGAAAGGATGACTTCATTCTCCCTCGTGATCGTAACAATGACCGGGGGCGCTCATGCGACTTTGAAGCCTGCGAACCCTCCTGCCGCGCATTCAGTGCTCGCTGCCGGTACCTGGTATAAATTCGGGGTGGCCGTCAACGGGATCTACCGTCTCTCGTACGACGACCTGAAAAATATCGGGATCAACGTCGGAAACCTGGACCCGAAGAATATCCGCATTTACGGGAACGGGGGAGGCATGCTTCCGGAAGCGAACGCAACGGCCAGGATCGACGATTTGAAAGAGAACAGCATTTACGTTTCCGGAGAAGAGGATGGCCGGTTCGACCCGGGCGATTATCTCATCTTTTTCGGCGAAGGACCCGATCCCTGGGTTTACAGCGACAGCGATAAATTGTTCCATTGCAGGAAGAATGCCTACTCGGACCGGATGTACTATTTTCTCAATGTGGACATCGGCCCCGGGAAGCGGGTGGCGGCAGAACCCTCGGTGACCGAAACGGCTACCCGGCAGGTCACAGCCTTCGAAGATTATGCCGTTTATGAAAAAGACGACAAAAACCTCATCAAGTCCGGACGGATATGGTGGGACGCTCAGTATTTCGACCTGACCACGCAGCGCAACTATTCCTTCCTCTTTCCGAATATCGACACCCAGCAGCCGGTGAGCGTGTTTGCCTACGTGGCGGCACGGTCCATCTCCGAAACCACGAGTTTTACAGTTTCGGCACAGGGGAAATCCCTGATGACTCTCAACATATCCAATGTAACGGGAGGTTTTGAGGACCCCTTCGCCAATTCCGCCGTCGGGAAAGCAACTTTTGTGCCGGCGGGAGCGTCTCTTGATATCATGCTCACCTATAAAAAATTCTCCTCCGGTTCTGTCGGATATCTCAACTACCTTGAAATGAATGCCGTGCGCGCTCTTTCGATGTACGGCTCGCAAATGATGTTCCGGTCGGTGGCCGCCACCTCTCCCGGAGCGGTCACACAGTTTACCCTCGCCTCGACCGGTCAGCCGTTGCAGATATGGGAGGTGACGGCCGGCGGAGAGGTGCGGAACGTGCAGGCAACGCGGAACGGAAACGATTACCTGTTCCGGCTGCAGACCTCAACGTTGCGCGAGTTCATCGCATTCGACGGCGTCACCTACCTGGCCCCTGAGTATGTCGGACCGGTCGCCAACCAGGACCTCCATGGCACCGGCGTGGTCAATTACGTCATCGTGACCCACCCTCTTTTTGCAGCGGAAGCAGAACGGCTGGCTTCCTTTCACCGGGAAAAAAGCGGCCTTTCGGTCCTTGTGGTAACACCTGAGACCATTTACAACGAATTCTCGTCGGGAGCCCAGGATGTGACCGCCATACGCGATTTTATGAAAATGATGTACGACCGCGACCCGTCGGGTTCCGGATTGAAATACCTGCTTTTGTTCGGCGATGCCTCCTACGATTACAAAGGGAGGGTGCCGGACAATACCAACTTCGTCCCGGCATACACCGCTGTGGAGTCGCTCTCACCGGTCTCCTCATTCGTGTCCGATGATTACTTCGGCATACTCGGTGCCACCGGAGGGCAGTCGGCCAACGGCGACCTGCTGATCGGCGTGGGGCGTCTCCCGGTGGATAATGCCGGGGAAGCCGCTGCGGTGGTCGATAAAGTCATCCATTACCAGGCAGGGAGCGTTGCCGTGAAGAATGATTGGAGAAATGTCGTGACCTTTGTCTCCGACGACCGGAATGTGAACGAAGGCAACCTGTTCATCGAGCAATCGGAAGTCCTGGCCGGCCTGGTCGGGACCGCCAACCCCGACTATAACCTCGATAAGATCTATGCCGACGCTTATCCCATTGTCTCCACCCCCGGGGGTTCCCGGTATCCCGAGGTCAACACCGCAATTTTTAAAAGAGTATCCAAAGGATCACTCCTGGTCAATTATATCGGCCACGGCGGGGAGGTCGGCTGGGCTCATGAACGGATACTGGAAGTGGCCGATATCAGGAACTGGAGCAACTTTGACAATCTTCCGGTTTTTGTGACCGCTACCTGTGAGTTCAGCAGGTTCGACGACCCGGGCCGGGTGTCGGCAGGCGAATGGGTCCTGCTCAATGGCAACGGCGGGGGGGTAGCGCTCTTTACCACCACCCGGCTCACCTTTGCCGGCACCAACCAGTCGATGCTGATAAACTTCTACAACCACGCCTTCCGGAAAGTCGCCGGCGAGTATCCGCGCCTGGGCGACTTATTGGTCGAGGCTAAGACCGGCATGGGAAGCTCGGCCAATATCCACGCATTCGTTCTGCTGGGCGATCCCGCCATGCAGATGGCGTACCCTTCGCTGGAGGTGGTCACCACTGCCATCAACGCCCGGGCGGTGTCGTCGGCTCCCGATACACTGAAGGCCCTGGCAACGGTTACAATGGCCGGCGAAGTACGCGATCTGTCGGGGAACCTGGCTTCGCAGTTCAACGGCACTGTGTTTCCGACGGTCTACGACAAAGAGCAGGAAATATGGACCCTCGCCAACCAGGGGCCGGCACCCGCCGTCTCGTTCAAGGTCCGCAAAAACCCGGTTTACAAGGGACAGGCAGAGGTGGTGAACGGAGCCTTCTCCTTCACTTTTGTCGTCCCCAAAGACATCGCTTACAATTTCGGACCGGGAAAGATCAGTTATTATGCCCGCAGTGCCGAAACCGATGCCAACGGCTGCGACGGGAACATTCAGGTGGGAGGATATTCCACCGGGGCCGGACAGGATGGTTCGGGGCCCTTGGTCGCCCTGTATATGAACGACCGGAGTTTCCGATCGGGGGGGATCACCGATGCCAACCCGTTGCTCCTGGTGGATGTGACCGATTCTTCGGGCATCAACGCGGTGGGGAATGGGATCGGGCACGATATCACCGCCGTGCTCGACGGGAAAAACACCGACCCCATCGTGCTCAATGACTACTATGTGGCAGGACTGAATACCTATAAAAGCGGTGAGATCCGATATCCGCTCAACGGACTGGGCAACGGAAGGCACGAGATCACCGTCAAGGTGTGGGATGTTTACAACAACTCCGCCACCGGGGTCATTGAATTCGTGGTGGCCGACCGGGACGAATTCGTTCTGCAACACCTGATCAACTACCCGAACCCCATGAAAGACCAGACCACTTTCTGCTGGGAGACAAACCAGTCCGACCGGCCCGTCGAAGTCGAACTGCGCATCGTCGCCCTCGACGGAAGGCCGGTGAAAATATTCCGTGAAACGATCGTTCCTTCAGGATTCCGGACGGCCACGATCCGGTGGGACGGTACCCAGGACAACGGCCGGAAGATCAGCTCGGGGCTCTATCTTTACTCGGTACAGCTCACCCTGCCCGATGGCACCGGCCGGACACAAACCTCCAGACTCGTGGTAATCCGGTAATTGCTTATTTTTGCTCTATGCATATACTGAGAACTCTGTTACTTTGCCTGGTGCCGGCTCTGCCATCGATCGCTTTTGCGGCGGTGCCTCATGCCGATTCATCGGTCCTCGCGACCGGTTCATGGTATCAGCTGGCTGTCACCCGGCAGGGTGTTCACCGCATCAGCTACCAGAACCTGCTCCAGGTGGGGATCGACCCCGCCTCCGTTGACGTCGCCCGGATCCGGCTTTTCGGGAACGGTTCAGGCATGCTGCCCGAAGTGAACGTTTCACCGAGGATCGACGACCTGCGTGAAATCGCCATAGTCGTCGAGGACGGAAGTGACGGGAAATTTGATACCGCCGACTGCATCCTGTTTTACGGCGAGACGGCCGATAAATGGAAATTCGACAATCTGAGCCGGTTCTTTTCCCATCAGCGCAATCTTTATTCCGACACGTCGTATTATTACCTGAATATCAATACGGCCCCCGGAAAAAGAGTGGTCCTGCAGCCGGGAGATCCGGCAGCACCCAACACGGAGTCGTCCTCATTTGACGATTTTCAACTGCATGAGAGCGACCTTCAGAACCTCATCCGTTCCGGAAAGGAGTGGTACGGCGAAACCTTTAACAACATTACCGACCAGTATACCTTTCCATTCGACTTTCCCAATGCCGATTCGGTATCGGTACTTCGCCTCAAGTGGTCGGTGGCTGCCAACGCGCCGGTTCCCAGCTATTTTTATCTCTCGGTGAACGGGACCGTGGTCGATTCGCTGAAAATCGATTCCACCAATCCCAAAGAGTACACCCTGGCGGGGGCCACGAAACTGAAAAGCACAATCCTTCCCCACCCGGTTCCCTATATCGGCATCGGTCTTCGCTACGGGCTTCCCACCACCAATTCAAAAGGCTGGCTCAATTATCTCGAGCTGATGTGCCGGAGACACCTCCATTGGATCGCACCCCAGCTCTCTTTCCGGGATGTGGCGACACTCGGTCCGGGTAAGGTCACCCGGTTCACCATGACGGGCGCGGGCCCGGGAGTTACAGTGTGGGATGTCACCAACCCGGCACAGATCCTCCGCATGAACCCTTCGCTGAATGGCGATACCCTCCGGTTCACGAGGGCCACCGACTCCATCCGCGAATTCATCGCGTTCGACGGATCCGTCGTTTACCCGGTTACCATGCGCGGAGCGGTTCCCAACCAGAACCTGCATGCCCTGCAGCCGGTGCGGCTCATCATTGTCACTCATCCGCTGTTTCTGCAGCAGGCTGAACAACTCGGCGAATACCATCGCGAACACAACGGGCTGAGCACCGGGGTTGTTCGAACCGACCAGGTTTACCATGAGTTTTCCTGCGGACGCCCCGAACCCACCGCGATCCGCGACATGATGAAAATGCTGTACGACCGTGGCACGGAAGCCACCCGTCCGGCATACCTCCTGCTGATCGGCGACGGATCATATGATCCGAAGGACCGGGTGCCGGGAAACAACAACTTCATCCCGACTTTCCAGGCCGTCGAATCGCTGAATTCGACGAAATCGTACGTCACCGACGACTATTTCGGCATCATGTCCGACAACTCCGGGCAGGAGGCCAACGGCGTGATCGACATCGGGATCGGCCGCTTTCCCGTCTCGACGACCGAGGAGGCCCAGGCAATGGTCGATAAGATCCTGCACTATGCCTCGCCGGATGAACCGGTCATGTCGGACTGGAGAAACGTCGTCACCTTTGTGGCTGACGACGAGAACCAGAACCTCCATTTTACACAGGCGGAGGAATTGTGCGACATCGTTGCCAGCCAATACCCTGTCTTTAACGTCAACAAGATCTATTTCGATGCCTACCAGATGGTCAGGGTGCCGGGCGGGGAGCGGTTTCCCGATGCCAGCCGGGCGCTCAACGCGGCGGTCGGCCGTGGATCGCTGGTGGTCAACTATACCGGGCACGGCGGAGAGACCGGGTGGAGCTATGAGCAGGTACTCACCGTGGCGGATATCCTTTCATGGAAGAACAAGGATAAAATGCCGGTGTTCGTGACGGCTACCTGCGAATTCAGCCGGTTCGACAATCCCGAACGCTACACGGCAGGGGAGATGCTCATCAACCAGCCCGGCGGCGGGGCGATCGCCCTCTATTCAACAACCCGACTCGCTTATGCAGGTACCAATATCCAGTTGAACACCAGCTTCTTTAACCATTTCATGGACCAGGGCGACGACGGGAACTATATCCGGATGGGCGACCTGATCCGCATCTCAAAAAATGACATCAATAACAACAGCCAGCTGAAGAACTTCGTGTTGCTCGGCGATCCGGCGCAGCACATTGCCTTTCCCGAACTGAATGTGAAAACGACTGAGATCGATGGCAAACCCCTCTCGGGCAACGATACCGCCACCGGGCTGTCGACGGTTACCGTCAGGGGATGCATCGAAGATCGTAACGGGCTGAAAATTAGTTCGTTCAACGGAACCGTCAGTTGCCGGGTGTACGACAAGCCGGTGGTCAACACCACGCTGGGCAACCGCGGAGGTTCGGAAAACTGGCCCGCCGAATTCAGCCTTCAGAACAGCCTGCTCTTCAGGGGAGACTTCCCGGTGGAATCGGGGGAATTCACCTTTTCCTTCGTTGTTCCCCGGACGGTATCACTGCCTTATGGAAAAGGAAAACTGAGCTATTTTGCGCGGAGCGGTTCCGCTGCCGCTTCGGGCTATACCGACAAGGTCATCATCGGGGGACGGGATGCGACGGTCAACCCGGTCAATGGCGGGCCGGAGATCGGGGTGTACCTCGACGACCGGACCTTTGTCAGCGGGGGGGTGACGGGTGAAGCGGCAATCCTGCTGGTGGATCTTGCCGATACCAACGGCATCAACAGCACCGGGCTGGGACTGGGACATGAGATCACGGCCGTCATCGACAACGATCACAGCCACGCCCTCGTACTCAACGACTATTTCGAACCGGCCTTCAACTCCTGGACGAGGGGATCGGTGGCGTATCCGCTCGACGGGCTTTCGGCGGGAACCCATGTGCTGACCGTGAAGGCCTGGGATATGTTCGATAATTCCTCCTCCCGGTCGATCACCTTCGTCGTGCCCGACCGCTCGGGTCTGAAGGTGAAGGACCTGGTCAACACACCCAACCCCTTTGCCGACCATACGGAATTCCGTTTCCGTCCCGACGGGGAGGGGTACGGCTCGCTCAGTGTCAGCATCACCGTGTATAACCTGCAGGGGATTCCCGTGCGGAAACTGACGCAGGACTTTCCCGAACCCGGACCGGGAGGCCTGGCCATCGCCTGGGACGGAACGGATGAAAGGGGAAAACTTCTGGGCGGCGGGATATATCCATATAAAGCGGTATTCATGAGCAGCAGCGGGGTTTTGCGCGAGACCTCGCAGAAACTGATCATCGCCCGGTGAACACAAATGCCGGCCTCAAATCCGATCATTTTTCGGACCCGGGCAATAACTGAAAAGTAAAAACGTTAATTTTGCGCCTCTTATTCACATTGCAGATCATTAGAATTCAGCAGATGAAGATCAGATTCTCAATTTTCTTACTGTGTTTGCTTGCAGCGACCACGATTTTTGCTCAGGATACCGAACCTGCCGACGGCAGCCGCGTGATATCCACTGCGGTACCCTTCGTTACCATATCGCCGGATGCCCGTTCAGGTGGAATGGGTGATCTTGGGGCTGCGACCACCCCCGATGTATATTCGATGTACTGGAACCCGGCGAAGTATGCCTTTATGGATAAAACCTTCGGATTCGGAGTGGGCTACGTGCCCTGGCTGAGGAACCTTGTAAACGACATCGGGCTGGCTTCGGTCGCCGGTTACGGGAAATTCGGCGACAAGCAGGCCGTTGCCGCCACCCTGCGTTTCTTCTCGATGGGAGAGGTGATGTTCACCAATGACGTTGGGGATGAACTGGGGGCGGTGAAGCCGAATGAATGGGCCCTTGACGCCACCTACGCCCGGAAATTCTCCCGGGAATTCTCCGGTGCCGTCGCGGGACGATTCATCTATTCGAACCTGGTCCCGGTGAACTATGGCAACATTGAAGTTCGCCCGGGAAAATCGTTCGCCGCCGACGTGGCCATGTACTACCACCATGAGATGGAGGTCAAAGGATTGTCGAACGCCTATATCGATTTCGGGCTGAACATCTCGAACATCGGCGCCAAAATGTCCTACAGCAGCACCTCCATCGTGCGCGACTTTATCCCCACTACGCTGCGCCTGGGCCCCTCATTTACCATGGACCTCGACGATTACAACCGGGTTTCGCTGTCGGTCGACCTCTCGAAATACCTGGTTCCCACCCCGCCGGTGTACGCCACCGATTCGTTGGGAAATATTCTGACAGAACCGAACGGTTCAAAAAAGATCCTGAAGGGGAAAAATCCCGATGTATCCGTGGTCAAAGGCATGATCCAGTCGTTCTATGATGCCCCTTACGGTTTCAAGGAAGAACTGCAGGAGATCAATATTTCCGCCGCCGCCGAATACTGGTATAACAAGCTCTTCTCGGTCCGCGCCGGTTACTTCTATGAATCCAAATACAAAGGCGACCGCCAGTTCTTCACCATCGGCGCCGGATTGCGGTACAACGTGTTCGGTCTCGATTTTTCCTACCTGATCCCGGTCAGGCAGAACAACCCGTTGCAGAACACCCTGCAATTCACCCTGCTGTTCAACTTCGACAATACCAAAAAGGCAGAAAAATCGGGCGGCACCAACTAATTTCGCCATTTCGCCATTTCGCTATCTGATTTATGTTCCGCGTCGGTTTTGGCTTCGATACGCACAAACTCGAACCCGGCCGCGAGTTCTGGCTGGGTGGACTGCTGATCCCGCATGAAAAGGGAGCTGCCGGCCATTCCGATGCCGATGTGCTGATCCATGCCATCATCGATGCCCTTCTGGGTGCCGCCGGTTTGCGCGACATCGGGACGCAGTTTCCCGACACTTCCGCTGAATACAAGGGAATTGAAAGCAGGATACTCCTGGAACGGACCATGGTCCTGATCGGCGGGAAAGGATTCGCCATAGGCAACATCGACGCCACGGTCGTGCTTCAGCGACCGAAAATCGCTGATTTCATCCCGGCCATCAACGGGGTGCTGGCCGCAATATTGAAAGTAGGTCCTGACCAGGTGTCCGTCAAGGCAAAAACCAGCGAGAACCTGGGCTTTATCGGCCGCGAAGAGGGGATCTCGGCTTACGCTGTCGTCCTGCTTGAAAAAATGCTTTCGAAATAACCCCGCCCACGTACGGAGGCATGGCGATGCGTCCCTGCCCCCCACGTACGGACGTATGGCGATGCGTCCCTACGATTCACCGAAAACCATCACCCTGAAATCATCCACCAGGATCGTTCCTTTCCCGGTATTCCACACATAGACCTTCAGGATGCCCCGTGGATTCCTGATCACGGGCAGCATCAGCGAAAATTCGATCTTTCTCCAGTGCCCTTTTTTATGCACGGGAACATCGTTGAGCCGGAATCCCTGCCACCAGTTCTCTCCCGGCCCGATCGAATCCATGCTCAGCACGACCATGGCCTGGTTGCCCGCACCCGCGGTGCTGTCGTAAACCATCACCGACGCGGATAAAAAGCAGGATCCCTGCAGTTTGCCCAGGCGGGTTGCGGGGATGGCCAGTGCCGGACTGTAAGGATGATCCGGATCGACACAGCCCGCATGACGGCCGGAAAAAGCCGGGCTACTTTCCGTCACCCTGTTTTCGATCCACTCCTCCCGGCGGGTCTCGAAGTCGTTGAAGAATTCCACCGGGCGGGTCAGGTCGACCGGGAAGGCCGCCATCTCCTGGTTCCCACCCAGTGAACGGATCACCTCCGGGTCGGTCCGCAGGAAAATATACCGGAATTTGGCCTCGTTCATGCTGTTGGGATGGATCACCCCGTGCGTGTATTGCCAGGTCTGGATAAGGTTGACAAGGATCAGCAGCGCAGGCAGGACGGAAACCAGGATCCGCGACGAGCGCTTCTTCCAACGGTCGGCTGCCAGTGCCAGGAGGATGGCGAATACCCCGTAATGGTCGATAAACGCGCGCAGGCCGAACCCGTCGCCGTAATACCAGTTCCACCAGGAGGCGATGACCCAGGTGACGGCGATCAGATAGATCAGGACCGATAAAAATCCGGCGACACTCCGCCGGCATAAGGGGATGAAGCCGGCCAGCGCGAGCGCCAACACCGGAGTGTAAACGAAAAGGCCCTTGCGGTAACTGAAAAGCACCTGCAGGATCTCCGGCCGGCTGAACCGGAATCCTTCCCCGCGATACGGCCAGAGCAGCCAGTCGCCCGACTGGATGCGCCATAGCACTGGCTGGATGACGACCACCGCCAGGAAGGGCAGGAGGAAGGCGAATGCCTGTCTTTTTCTGCGCCATGCCGTTAACAGCAAAGGGGAGGGCCGGGAAGGGGTTGCGGCCAGAAACGGGACCAGCAGCACCACCCCTCCGTTGGTGGGGCGGATCAGGCAGGTCACTCCCAGATAGAATCCCGCCGCGATCAGGTCACGGATCTGTCCGTTTCGGATCGCCCGGTACGCGAACCAGAGAAAGCCGTTGATCGCGAAAAAGGAGAAGGTATGCGACATCGTGGGCTGCCAAAGGCTGTAATAGAACAGGTTGGTGCCGGCCAGGATGACCACCAGGGCAAGCCCGGCGCCGAAAGCCGATACGCCCAGGTCTTTCAGCAGATTCCGGAGGAATACCAGGCCGGCGAACAGGTAAAACAGCGTTCCGGCGCCGGCGAAGAACTGGAAAAAGAAAGAATACCCGTCCGGAGTTCCCCCTGTGATCCAGGTAAATATCCAGCCGGCAAGAAAAAAGGGGAGCAGGAGGAAGGCCACTCCGGCGAAATATTTGTTCAGCGGCCGGTCGCTCGCCTTCACCAGGTAGCCGGGCTTGTACTGGGGGTACCCGAGCAGGCTCGCTTCCCGTTCCGTCACCCCGGCATAGGTAGGGTCACCGTCGAGCAACAGGGCCGGAAGATAGGCGTAATATCCCCGGCCGTCGCTGGTGACAATCTGTTTCCACCCCGGCACCCCGTCGTTGAAGACCCTCAACTGAAAGAACATCCCGGCCATTAGCCCGGCCAGGAATATCAACAGGGTCCTGATGGAAGGATGATCGTCCATGATGGTTTTATATTTTCATTGCTCATTGCACATTCTTTGGCACCTCACGTACGGACACATCGCAATGCGCTCCTGCGATTCACGTACGGACGCATTATAATGCGTCCCTGCCACTCACGTACGGACGCATTACAATGCGTCCCTGCCACTCACGTACGGACGCATTACAATGCGTCCCTGCCACTCACGTACGGACGCATTACAATGCGCCCCTGCGATTCACCAAAAATAGCCAACATAACTATTTGGCAATATGATTTTTTTTAGTACTTTTGCAGTCCTTTTTTAACAAACCAATACATTAAACCGACAAGAAATGGTAAAACAGTATGAAACCGTTTTCATTATGACTCCCGTTTTGTCTGATGAACAGATGAAGGAAACGGTTGAAAAGTATCAGAAGTTCCTTGTCAGCAAAGGCGCTGAGATCGTTCACGAGGAACACTGGGGATTGCGCAAGCTCGCCTACCCCATCCAGAAAAAAGCCAGCGGATTCTATCACCTGATCGAATTCAAAGCCGACCCTGCCCTGATCCGGGAATGGGAAGTGACCTTCAAACGGGATGAGCGGATACTCCGCTTCCTTACCGTGGTCTTCGACAAGCATATGCTCGCCTGGAGCGAGAAAAAGCGCGCCAAGTCGAAGGCACCCAAAGAAGTAACCGAGTCGTAACCCAGCAAAATCCAAGATCATGGCAACTCAGCAACAAGGCGAAATAAAGTATCTGACCCCGATCGCGGTCGATACCAAAAGGAAAAAGTATTGCCGTTTCAAGAAGAGCGGCATCAAATATATCGATTACAAAGACGCTGACTTTCTTATCAAGTTCGTCAACGAGCAGGGAAAACTGCTCCCCCGGCGCATCACAGGTACCTCCACCAAGTACCAGCGGAAGGTGGCACAGGCAGTCAAACGGGCACGGCACATCGCACTTCTGCCCTATGTTGGAGATCTTTTAAAATAAGGAGGCAGGATTATGGAAGTGATTTTAATTCAGGATGTCCAGGAACTGGGCTATACCAACGATACCGTCAACGTGAAACCGGGATACGCCAGGAATTACCTGATCCCAAAAGGTTTCGCCATCCCGGCCACGGGATCCAACAAAAAGGTCCTGGCCGAAACTCTCAAGCAGAAAGCGCATAAGGAGGCCAAGATCCGTAAATCGGCCGAAGACCTTTCCGGCAGCCTGAAAAACCTCGTCGTCCGCATCGGGGCCAAAGCAGCCGAAAGCGGCAAGATCTTCGGATCGGTCAACACCATCCAGGTGGCACAGGCGCTCAAGGAGCAGTTCGACGTCGATATCGACCGCAAGAAGATCCACGTCGATCATGAACACATCAAGGAACTGGGAACCTACAAGGCAAAGGTCCATTTGCACAAAGAGGTCCAGGTGGAGATCACCCTCGAGGTGTTCGCCGATTGATCCCTGGCCGGAAATTCGTACTTTTATCCCGGGTTCCCGAACGGCACCCGGGATTTTTTTATGCTGACACACCCTCAGATCAAACACCTCCGTGCACTCGGGAATAAAAAGTACCGGGAAGAGACGGGCCGGTTCCTGGCCGAGGGCCACAAACTGGTGACCGAACTCTGCGCCAGCCGCCTCCGGGTATGTGCGGTCTACGCCACCGCCGAATGGCTGTCAGCCAATGGCGGGCCGGCCTGCGATCCTGCCATACCTGTCTTTACGATCCCTCCCCACATCATGGAAAAGGTAACCCAGTTTGCCACCCCCAGCCCGGTGATGGCTGAGGTTTGCATCCCGGTTCCCGGACCGGGTCCGGAATACCGCGGAGGCCTTGTACTGGCCCTCGACGGGATCCGCGACCCGGGAAACCTCGGCACCATCCTCCGGGTGGCCGACTGGTTCGGCATCGGAGAGGTCGTTTGCTCGCCCGACTGCGTCGAAGTGTGGAACCCCAAGGTTGTTCACTCCACCATGGGCTCCATTGCACGCATCCGGACCTCTTCGTGCAATCTTCCGGAATTCCTGGCATCGGCCGCAGCTGCCACACAGGATTTGCCGGTTTACGGCGCGTTCCTGGAAGGGGAGAATATCTTTCAGTCCTGCCTGTCGGAGGAGGGAGTGCTCGTCATCGGTAACGAGTCGAGAGGGATCTCTTCCGCACTGGACCCGTTCATCACCCGGCGCCTTCGGATCCCTTCATTCGGCGATGTCGCCGGAGGGAAGGCGGAGTCGCTCAACGCCTCGGTGGCCACCGCGGTGATCTGCGCCGAATTCCGCCGCCGGATAACTTCGCCCGGTTGACCCCTCCCGTCAATGTTTTCTACACTTCTTCCATGATGAAAATCCTCCCGTTCCTGCTGTTCCTCCCCTGGCTCGGCATGACTTGCCGGGCCGGCGACATACCGGCCATCAACCGCGTGTACGACCCCGAACTGAAGAGTGTCCAGGTGTTCAGGGAGGGTGACGAACTCGGACTCCCGGTGATCCGCCTTCATTCGGATGAAAAGCTGACCTTCCGGTTCGACGACCTGGGGCCCGGGCTGAAGAGGTTCCGGTTTACGGTGATCCATTGCGGGAACGACTGGTCGCCCTCAACCGACCTGATCCCTGCCGATTATCTCGAAGGATTCCGCGAAGAGAATGTCGAATCCTACCGGTATTCCTACAACACCACAACACGTTATACCCATTTCACAGGGGTGTTCCCCACCGAAAACATGCGACCCAGACTGTCGGGAAATTATCTCCTGGTTGTTTACGACGACGAGATCTCACAACTCTCCTTCACCGCCCGGTTCATGGTGACCGAAGTGACCTCCGTTGTTGCCGAAGGGCGCGTGGTGCAACCGGCGGCTGGCCCCGACCATTTCGATCGCCAGCAGGTCGATTTCACCGTCAACCTGGGAGGATTCAGGATCAACGACATCGAACGGGAGGTCAGGGTGGTTGTGATGCAGAACGGCCGTTGGGATAACGCGCTGCGACTGTCGCGGCCCCGGTTCGCCCGGACCGGCCAGCTCGACTACCGGTACGACGAGGCCATCTCGTTTCGCGGAGGGAACCAGTTCCGCTACTTCGATACAAAAAGCCTTCAATACCAGTCGGAAAGGATTGCCAACATATCTTTCGACACGGCTTACCAGGTTTTCCTTGTTCCTGACCTTCCACGGCCGAACAAGCCTTACGTTTCGGCCGAGAAAGACCTGAACGGATGGTATTTCATTAAAAGTGAAGACCATGCGGAGGATAGCCAGACAGAAGCCGATTATTCATGGGTCCATTTCTTCCTCGCTTTTCCCGCCCGGCTGACCTCGGGCTCATTCCATGTGGCCGGGGAGCTGACCGGCTGGAGAACCGACGAAAGCAGCCGCATGACCTTCCATCCCGACCGCAAAGGATATACCCTTGACCTGTTCCTGAAACAGGGATATTACAATTACACGTACCTGCTGAAGGCAGATGAAACGAGCCCCGGCGATGGTTCGGTGACCGAAGGCAGCCACTGGGATGCGGAGAACGACTACCACATTCTCGTCTATTTCCACGAAACGGGCTCGCTGCACGATCGCCTGATCTCGGTGAACACCATCAACTCGATGACACAGTGAGTCGTGTGTCGTGATTTCACCGGCACAATCCATCCCGCTTTATCACGGGGCAAAGCAGGAGGATGACTCAAAAGTCAAAAATAACCGCAGAGGCGCAGAGGCGCAGAGAAATAAGAAATTGATTTGTAGCTCTCTGCGTCTTCGCGTCTCCGCGGTTAAATCGTAGATCGTTCATCAGAAGGGATACCCGATCCCGAAATTCCATACGACATCTTTCAATTGCATGCGGTTGAAGTACCAGTGATGGTTGCCGGGCGACGAGGGGTCGCGAAGCCGGATGGAGGGATCGAGGCGGAAAATAAAGAAGTCGAAATCCAGGCGGAGGCCTATGCCGGCGTCAAGGCCGACCTGGTGCAGGAATGTCCCGGCCTGGAACCGGCCTCCGGGCAGGTCGGGCGAATCCTGGAGAAGCCAGATATTGCCGGCATCGGCGAACACCGCACCGCGGATCCAGTGATAGACCGGGAAGCGGAATTCGACATTCCCTTCGAGCTTGATATCGCCGATCTGGTTGAACGTGGTGCTCCCCGCGGGGTTGAAATAGCTGCCGGGACCCAGCGTGTACATGCGCCACCCGCGCATGCCGTTCGCTCCGCCGGCGAAAAACGTCTTCTCGAAAGGCAACACTTTGTCGTTGCCGTAAGGGATCCCGATCCCGCCAAAGAACCTCCACACCAGCGAAAGGTTGTCGGGGAATACGTTATAGAAACGGAAATCGAGGTCGGGCCTCACGTACTGCGCATACGGGAGCCCCATCAGGCGATAGGATCCCTCGGATGTCCGCGATGACCCCAGGATCGAGTGGATCGCATAGATCAGGTTCCCGCCGGTCTCCAGATTTAACCGGACATACGCAAAATCCTTCACTTTGCTGATCTGCTGACTGTTGAATGTAAAGGTGTACTTCAACCCGGCAACCACGTGATCGGTATACTGGTTTTTCAGCCGGTGATCCTGTTCGCTGTTCATCACCGAATCGAAATAGGCATCGTGTGTGACCTTCACCAGCGAGACCTCGGCCGGGTTGATCAGGTGCTGGATCTTATCATTCTGCATCCAGGCATATCCGAAATTGATGTTGGAGATATGCCGGTCGTAATGCTGTTGCCGCTGGTAATTGTAACCCAGGTTGATCGTGGTTTTCGGCTTATAGCTTTTGCGCATGATCTCGGGCCGGACCGGAAGCAGGAACTGCGGAAAGGTGACACCTGCGTTGACACCCAGCTCGATGGTGTTGAAAAACCGGTTGCCCCCGGTACCCCCGGTTGCCTGCATCTGCAGCGATCCGGTGAGGTTGAGCCGGAACAGTTGTGCCCCCCCGAATACATTCCTGTTTTGATACCCGATGCTTCCCTGTACACCGAAAGCGCCTCCCGAATTGGTGCCGTCGGTGGTTACCGAGAACGATTGTGCCGGAGACCGCGATAGCTGGATATGGCAGTCGACCCGGTCGCGGTTCCCGAAAAGCTCAGTCCTCCCCTGGTTGGTCTCGGTGAACTGAATGTTGATGTACTTGAATACCTGCAGCCCGGCCAGTTGCGAGTAGCTTTGGTTGACATCGGACAGGTTGTAATTGGACAGGGGCGTGACGAAAACCGATTGCGCGATGGTCCGGGGCTTTACCCGGAATGGCCTCTTCGAAAGAAAATGATAGGTGTAGGGAGGCTGCCCCTTGAACGGACTCTGGTACAACCTCGCCAGCGTGTCATAAGCCCCGGTGTCGGCCGACAGGTGATCGTAATCGGGATAGATGTAAATACGGTTGATGAAATACTGCTTGTGAGGAACCAGCCTGACCGACATAAGGTCGTCGAACGAAGGCATGACCCGGTTGATGACCTCCATGGTGATGTCGCACTGGTGACTCCTGAAGTTGGTGTCGATGGTGTATTTGATATAGATCGCCGAAAACCGGAAAAAGCCGAAATTCTGAAGGTTTGCCGTGATCCGTGTGCGCTCGTCGTCGAGCAGGTAGGAATCGAAGTTGTGACCGCGCCGGATCAGGCACTTGGCCGTATCCGTGTAAATGTAACGGGCAAGATGCGTGTCGGCGATGTTGTACCCGAAGTTCCGGATCAGGTAAGGTCTTTGAGGATCAACCAGGTAGGTCACCGTTGCCTTCCGGCGGTGGTAAACCACCGTGTCGCGGATCACCGAGTGGAAAAAACCCTTATTCCCCAGGTAAATGTTCATCTGCTTCCGTGAGACGCCGATCAGCCCGGTATCCAGGACCACCGGGGCGCTGCCGACTTTGTTCCGGAGCCATTTCTTGAAACGGGTGTCTTTGCCGTGACTGCCCAGGTTGTAAAACGCGATGTTGGCGCGGAACAACCCCAGGAACTTCCGGTTGGGTTGTTGCTGGAAGTAGGGTTCCAACTCTTCGGCAGGTACCTGCCGGTCGGTTATGGAAATGCGGTTACGGCTCAGCAGATATTCACCCGGCGCCAGGTTGCGGGTCACGGAACAGCCCGTGAGGAAAGAAATGGCAAGGAATACAAGCCCGGCCCAAATCCGGTTGAACCCGGGCCGGGGAGTTGTGCCCGACCGGATGCCGGGGGAGATGAGGGTACGGTATGAGGGTTTTTTAGTCACAACCGGTAGATGAGGACAAAAATAGCGATTATAATCCAATCCCGGCACCGGCACCGGATGCGGTCCTGACAGTTAACCGGACGTTTGACCTTTTTTTTTATTCACCGGATAATATCCCTGTTAAGAAGGAGTTAAGTTTTAACCATCCTGTTAATTGTAATTATTGCAAAAGTATTTTTTGGTTCAAACATTACAGAACTAAAAAAACCGTGTACCTTTGTGACCGACAATTCTTTTCTCTCTTTGAATGAATACAGTGCAATTATCAGAAAATCAGAAACATCTGATTGAGGAGCTGGGTGTGCTCTTCGAGCGGAGTAAAAATTCGCCGGTCGCCTCCCGCATCCTGGCCCTGCTGATCGTCTCGGACAGAGCGGAACTGACGTTCGACGAGATCCGGAGTGCGCTGAACATCAGCAAAAGCGCGACCAGCAACGCCCTGACCCTGTTGATGCATACCCGCTCGGTCATGTACATCACCAAGCCGAACGACCGCAAACGGTATTTCCGCAGCTGTTTCATTCACTGGCACGAGCAGGTCAGGGAGACGTTCCGCAGCCTGGAGGAGGTGATCAAAGTTCTTAGGAAAATACTGGCCCAAAGGCCCCCTCATACCGTCGAATTCAACCGGGGGCTCGAAGATGTGATCCTCTTCGTCGAATTTGTCGCCGGTGAGATGCCCTCCCTGTTTAAAAAATGGGAATCCGTTAAAAATCAGACAAACCGATCAATTTAAACTCTTTTACATATGAAGACTACTTTGGAATCATGCGAAGGGAAGCTGGGGATCCTTCTTCCCGGCCTTGGAGCTGTCGCAACGACCATGATCACAGGCGTTTACGCAGTCAGAAAGGGCATTGGAGTGCCCATCGGATCCTATACACAGATGGGAAGCATCCGGTTGGGAAAAAGAACCGACAACCGCAACCCGAAGATCCGGGATTTCGTTCCCCTGGCCAGCCTCGACGACCTCGTCTTTGGCGGATGGGATATCTTCGAAGACAACGCGTATGAAGCTGCATCCAACGCAGGTGTCATCGATCAGCAACTGCTCGATGTGCTGAAGCCGGAACTATCCCAGATCCTCCCGATGAAGGCCGTGTTCGACAAGAAATTTGTCCACAACATCGACGGAAAGAACGTGAAATCGGCCCCGACCAAGATGGACCTGGCCGAAGCCCTCATGCAGGATATAGCCGGATTCCGCGAAAAGAACGGATGTTCGCGGCTCGTGATGATCTGGTGCGCCAGTACCGAGACCTATCAGGAGATGAAGGAGGTGCACATGACCCTGAAAGCCTTCGAAGATGGGCTCCGGAGCAACAACCCCGACATCGCCCCCAGCATGATCTATGCCTACGCCGCGATCAGATCGGGGGTGCCTTACGCCAACGGAGCACCCAACCTCTCGTGCGACTTCCCCGCCATGGTCGAACTGGCCCGGCTGCATAAAATGCCGATCGGGGGTAAAGACTTTAAAACCGGCCAGACCCTGATGAAAACCATCATCGCCCCCGGCCTGAAGGCCCGCAACCTGGGCGTCGACGGGTGGTTCAGCACCAACATCCTGGGGAACCGCGACGGCGAAGTGCTCGACGACCCCGAAAGCTTCAAGACCAAAGAGGTATCGAAACTCGGCAGCCTTAGCTATATTTTTGAGCCTGAGCTGAATCCGGATCTTTACAGCGACATCTATCACAAGATCCGCATCAACTATTACCCCCCGCGGGGCGACAACAAGGAGAGCTGGGACAACATCGACATATTCGGCTGGCTGGGGTACAAAATGCAGATCAAGATCAACTTCCTCTGCCGTGACTCGATCCTGGCCGCCCCGATCGTGCTCGACCTGGCACTGTTGCTCGACCTGGCCAAACGCGCCGGCATGAGCGGCATCCAGGAATGGCTCTCTTTCTTCTTTAAATCACCCCAGACCGCTCCGGGCCTGAACCCGGTCCATGACCTGTTCCGCCAGCTCATGAAACTGGAGAATACCCTGCGGCACATGCAGGGCGAAGACCTGATCACCCACCTGGGTCTCGATTATTATGAGGAAGAGTGAGGAACTGGCCTGGAAGGCAATTGCCACGGCAGGCGGACTGGGCTATGTTCCGCGGGCTCCCGGTACCGCCGGTGCGGCCGGCGGACTGGTCGTGGCCTTCCTGCTGCTAAGGTACACATCGCACCCCTGGCTGGTGATGGGGATCCTCATCCTTCTTTTCACCGGCCTGGGTGTGGTTGCCTCAAACCGGCTGGCCCCCCTGTGGGGAAAGGATCCGCAGAAGATCGTGATCGACGAGGTCGCGGGCATGTGGATCGGACTGCTGGGAACGGGCACCGGATGGTTCCCCCTGGCTTCCTCCTTCCTGCTGTTCCGTTTTTTCGACATTGTCAAACCCCTGGGAATACGCCGGGCTGAACACCTCCCCGGGGGCATCGGGGTCATGGCCGACGACATCCTGGCAGGCCTTTACACGAATGTAACCGTCCGCATCATCCTCTGTCTAACACCGTCACTGGCATGACCCACCTGAAACTGACCTGCTTCATCAAGGCCCAGTTCGCTTCGGCCGCGGCCACAGTGGTTGATTTCGGCATCACCATCCTGCTGAAGGAGGGTTGCGGACTCTGGTACCTGTTCAGCACTTCGGCCGGAACGTTGGTGGGCGGGGTGACCAATTTCATGCTAGGCCGTTGCTGGGTGTTCCGGGTAACCGAACGCCCCAAAGGCACCCAGGCCATGCGCTACATCCTCGTTTGGGTGGGCAGCATGCTGCTGAACATCGGCGGGGTTTTCCTGCTGACCAGCGTTTGGCATTTTAACTACCTGGTATCGAAAGTGATCATATCGTTGCTGGTGGGAGTTTTTTTCAATTATTACCTGCAGAAGAATTTTGTTTTTCATGAAATCGGTGATGTTCGTAAAGCCACTGTCAAATAAAACCATTCTACTCATTCTGGCCTTGTTGATCACCTCCCTGGCCGGCGCCCAGATAACGGGTCCGACCGTGGTGAAAGGAAGGGTCACCGATGCGGTAACCGGCGAGCCTTTGCCCCTGGTGGCCGTGGTTTTTGCAAAAACCGTAACCGGCACGACCACCGATACGGCCGGTTTTTTCACCCTGACCGGAAAGAAATATTCCAACAAGGTCCAGGTCTCCTGTCTGGGGTACGAAACCCTTGAAGTGCCTGTCCTGACCGGCCAGACCCAAACGGTCGAAGTGAAGCTGAAGCCCCAGACCAGGCAACTGACCGAGGTGGTAGTCAAGCCCCAGAAAAAACGTTACCGCAACAAGGATAATCCGGCAGTCTCGCTGATCAACCAGGTGATCGGGCATAAAAGTCTCAACCGTAAGGAGCAGCTCAGCACCTTCCGTTACGAGAAATACGAAAAGACCCAGTTCGCCCTGAGCAATCTCACGCCGGAGTTCAAAAACCGTAAATACCTGCGTAAATTCCAGTTTATCTTCAACAATACCGATTCAACCAAGATCCCGGGCAAGGAGATACTGACGCTGTACATGAAAGAAACATTGTCGGATTATTATTCCCGAAAGGAACCCGAATCGGCACAGGAGGTGATCAAAGGGATCAAAATGGTGACCTTCGAGGGATACCTGAACAACCAGGGAATGACCGAGTACCTGAAATACATGTACCAGGACATCGACATTTACAAGAATGACATCACCTTCCTGACGAATATCTTCCTGAGCCCGATCGCCGTCACGGCTCCGACCTTCTACCGGTATTTCATCATGGATACGGTAGATGTCGGCTCCAACCGGTGTTTCAAGCTGCTATTTGCCCCGCGGAACAAGACCGACATGCTCTTCCAGGGTTTCCTGTACATCACGGCCGACAGCAGTTACGCGGTGAGAAAAATTGAACTCTCGGTTCCTGCCGAGATCAACCTGAACTGGGCCAAGGAGGTGAAGGTGACCCAGGAATATGCCCGCATCGGAGATCAGGGGTGGATGCTGACCGACGACTTTATCGGCATCGATTTCGGGTTGACCAAAAACGGGGTCGGGATCTATGGTGAACGGGCGGTCTCGTACCGCGACATGCAACTGAACATCCCCATCTCCGACAAGGTATTCCTGCAGGAAAACCCATTCGAGACCGACAGCGCTTCCCGTCGCGACAACGCCTACTGGGAATTGCACCGGCACAAGCCGCTCAGCCGGTCCGAAAACGGGACCTATGCCATGATGGACAGCGTGAAGCAGGTGCCGGTATTCAAGAGCATGATGAACATCATCATGCTGCTCTTTGCCGGGTACCGCGACCTGGGGTACTTCGAGTTCGGGCCGGTCAGCACCTTCTACAGCTACAATCCTGTCGAAGGTCACCGGCTCCGCATCGGGGGACGGACGACCGACGCCCTGAGCAAACGCCTCAGCGTGGATTCATACGTGGCCTATGGCTTTCGCGACAGGCAGCCCAAATATTACCTGGGAGCGACTCTTTCGCTGAGGAAAAAGTCCATATGGGTATTCCCCGTCAAATCGGTGCGCATCAGCTACCAGGACGAGACCAAAATACCCGGGCAGGAGCTGCAGTTCGTGCAGGAGGACAATTTCCTTCTCTCCATCAAGCGGGGCGTGAACGACAAGCTGCTGTACAACCAGATATTCAAGATCGAGCACCTCAACGAATTTCATAATCACTTCTCCTACACGCTCGGCTACCAGTATATGAGGCAAAGAGCCGGCGGGGGGCTCTATTTCAATGCAGAAAATTACCTGCAGCACGTCAACACCAGCCACCACCTCAACATTTCCGAATTGTCGCTGTCGCTCCGCTATGCCCGGAACGAAAGTTTTTACCAGGGCAAGCAGTACCGCGTACCGATGGCCAGCAAATACCCCGTCACCCAGCTTACCTTCACCTGGGGCTCGAAAAAGCTCTGGAACGACTACGATTACCTGAATGTCAAGCTGAGCATTACCAAAAGGTTTTACCTGTCGGTTCTTGGTTATATGGACGCTGTTTTCGAAGCGGGCAAGGTGATCGGCAAGGCACCCTATCCGCTGCTGTTCATCCACCGTGCCAACCAGACCTACTCCTACCAGATCAACTCGTACAATCTCATGAACTTCCTCGAGTTTGTCAGCGATGAATATGTATCCCTGCACATCGATCAGAATTTCAACGGTTTCCTTTTCAATAAAATCCCCTTGCTGAAAAAGCTGAAATGGCGTGAATGTGTTTCGGCCAAGGTGTTGTATGGCCGCGTGACATCGGAAAATGACCCCCTCAAACAACCCGACCTCTTCCGGTTCCCGGTTGATGATTCCGGAACCCCCCAGACTTTCACCCTGAAACAACGGCCTTACATCGAGGTGAGTGCGGGCATCGGGAACATCCTGAAACTCTTCAGGGTGGAATTTGTCAAAAGGCTGACCTATCTCGACCACCCCAATGTCGCGGGTTTCGGCATACGGGCGCGGTTCAAGTTTGACTTTTAAAACACAGGTCATGAAAAAATTCCTGCAGGGACTTATCTACACGATCATCCAGCCGCTGGTCGACCTCCTGATCCGGCTGAAGGTGACACCCAACCAGGTCACCACGGCCGGATTCCTGATCAATGTTGTTGCGGCGGTGGTGATGATCCGTGGCGGTGAGCGCGGCGAACACAGCGACCTGACCCCGCTCGGCTGGGGCGGGGGTCTGATCCTTTTCGCCGGTCTGTTCGACATGATCGACGGACGGCTGGCGCGGGTAGGGAAGATGGCGACCCGCTACGGGGCGTTGTACGATTCGGTGCTCGACCGCTACAGCGAGCTGGTGATGTTTCTCGGATTCTGTTATTTTCTCGTGGCGCGCCACTATTTCCTGGGATCGCTCATCGCTTTCATTGGGCTGATCGGCTCGATGATGGTGAGTTATGTGAGGGCGCGGTCCGAAGGGCTGGGCATCGACTGCCGGGAAGGGATGATGCAACGGCCCGAACGCGTGGTCACCCTTGGCCTGTCGGCCCTGGTGTGCGGGATCGTCGCGTCGGTCACCGGAGGAAATCAGAAGCTGTTTGCCTTCGACGTACCCTTTGCCATCATCGAGACCATCTCGATCTTCATCTACCCGATGGCTTTTGTGGCCATCCTGAGCAACCTGACCGCGATCCAGCGGTTGCTGAACAGCAAACATGAACTGGAGAGGAAAGACAGAACCGGGCATGATGCGGCGCAGTAACCGGATCGGTTTGCTGCTGATCCCCCTGCTCGCGGCAGTGGCGCTGGTAGCCGCCGCGGAAGAGCAACCCGGGGGGCGCGATTACCCGGTGCCGCAGCGCGACGACAGGCTGCTTTTCTTTGTCCAGCGTACCCACAACCGCAACACCGTCATCTATGAACTGAACCGGCTGCCCGACGGCACGGTCAACGCGAAAGAGCCCCTGCATGCTTCGTGGATCCGGTATGAAGAGGGCGGAACACGGAAGGAACTGTCGTATGTGCAGACGCGGGTGTATGGTCTCGACTGCAAAAAGATCGACGCGGATACCTGGCTGCTGAAGTTCCGGCAGTACAGGAAACGGGAGATATACCTGACCAGGAACCCGAAAAGCAACACCTACCGGGCCCTGATCCGGATCAACGGGAAGATGACGGAACTTTCGAACCTGTTCATCATGTCGGTCACCAACGCGCTGGGTATCCCCTCGTCGGTCCGGTACATCGACATCAGCGGCATCGACCCGGCCACGGGACAGGCAGTCAGGGAGCGCGTTATACCGTAAATCCATGGAAGAGAAACAATTGGCTAAGAAGTGGTCGGGGTTGCCCCGGGGTTCGGTCGCCTTTTCGGTCGCCTCCGTGTCGTACCTGTTGCTGATGCATTTCCTGACGGGGTTGCGCGCCGAACACGGGGCCATCATCGCGGCGATGAACCTGCTTTTCTACCTGGGCCCCGGTACGCGCCGGTTCATCCTGGGTTTCGCGATCTTCGCCGTGTTCGGAATGCTGTACGACGTGATGCGCGCCTTCCCGAACTACCTCTACAACACTGTCGATATCGGGCCGCTGTACCTCCTGGAGAAGCGGTGGTTCGGCATCGATTTCGCGGGTGCCCGCCTGACCCCGAATGAGTTCTGTGCCGCCAATGCCACTCCCGCCGCCGACCTGGTGGCGGGTATATTTTACATCAACTGGATGCCGGTTCCCCTGGCCTTTGCCGTGTGGCTTTATTTCCACGACCGGAAAATGTTCCTGAATTTTTCGCTGACCTTTCTCTTCGTGAACCTGCTCGGTTTCGCGATCTACTACCTGCACCCGGCAGCTCCGCCGTGGTACGTAAGCCGGTATGGCTTCACCCTCGACCTTCATACTCCCGGCAGCGCGGCGGGGTTAAGCCGCTTCGACGACCTCGTCGGCCTGAATATTTTCGGGTCGATCTACACCAAGAACTCCAACGTGTTTGCCGCCATCCCGTCGCTCCACTGCGCCTACCCGGTGGTGGTGCTCTGGTACGGCATCCGGTCGCGATGCGGTTGGGTGAACATCCTGCTCGCGGTCTTTATGCTGGGCATCTGGTACGCCGCGGTCTATTCCGGTCATCACTACGTGATCGATGCCATCCTGGGCGTCGTTTGTGCCGTTGCGGGGATACTGATCTACGAGCGGGTGCTCCTCAGGTGGGGAGGGTACCGCAGGTTTGTGGAGCGCTATGCGGGAGCCGTGAGCTGTGAGTCGTGAATTCCCCTCACTTTTAGGGCAACTCATTATAAACATCTTGCAGATATTTTTTCGCCATTCCCCCAACCCCGGAGGAACAATCGAACAATCGAACAATCGAACAATTGAACAATCGAACAATTGAACAATCGAACAATTGAACAATTGAACGAGGTGATATCGGAAAAGCGTTCTTACGTAATTCAAAAATCGATTGTTCGAGTATTCGAGTATTCGAGTATTCAATAGGGGCCGCGCCCTTGGTTTTCTATACGCAAATTTTATAAAGCGGGATGGATTTCTGCCTGCCGGAACCGTCGCCTTTCAGGGTTATTCATCCCCCGAGTACTCGGGGGAATGACCCAACCCCTTGACATCATTTATTGCTCCCCGGTATGGCTGGTGGCAAAATTTCAGTACGAACCGCGGCCACAATGCTGCATAAAACCATCAGCTATGGAAACTATAAACAACAATCAAATATTGACCAACTATGAACGAAGGATCCCCATGAGCGCCTGGGCAGAAGACGACATTCCTTCAAACAAACTGCTGCTCAAAGGATTGGCTATTCTATCGAATGCTGAGTTGCTTAGTATCATCATTGGCAATGGCATCGAAGGGGAGAATTCTCTCGACATTGCCATGAAAACCTTATCCCAGTGCGGAAACAACCAGTGCGAGTTCTGGTGCCTGGGTGTCACCGAGCTTCAGCAGATCAAAGGCATCGGCCCCAAGCGGGCAGTTCAGATCGTGGCCATGTTCGCCCTGGCCCGTCGCCGGAATGAAAGTGAAGTCATCCTCAAAGACAAAATCAAATCCAGTACAGATGTCTTCCGGATCCTCCATTCCGTCATCGGAGACCTGCCGTATGAGGAATTTTGGGTGCTGATGCTTAACCGGGCAAACAAGGTGATTCGGAAAGTCAGGATTTCTGAGGGTGGAATTGTCTTAACCCCCTATAAGTTGGACACTTTTTTCAAAAAGGTTTGCGTCTGTTTG
>CAYVVG010000022.1:0-47861 GCA_964455285.1 uncultured Prolixibacteraceae bacterium | reverse complement strand
CACCCCCCGGCCCCCTCTCCCCAGGGAGAGGGGGAAGTGGCGTCACGCGTCACTCGTTACGCGTCACCTTTCGCCTCCCTTGTTCCCATCGCCATGCGCCTCGAACTCAACGAGGCCATCAACCATTGCTCGCTGATCAACGACAGCTACAACTCCGACGTCAACTCGCTCAGCATCGCCCTCGACTTTCTGAACCAGCAAAACCAGCACCGGAAAAAGACGGTGATCCTGTCGGATATCCTCCAGACGGGGAGGGACAAGCAGGAACTATACCGCGACATTGCCGCGATGCTGGTCTCCCGGGGGGTCGGCCGCATCATAGGCATCGGTCGCGACATGGTCAGGCACGGGGATGCTTTCCCCATGCAGAAGGCGTTCTTCCTCACCACCGACGATTTTCTCCAGCATTTCCCCGTATCCTCTTTCCGCGATGAGACCATCCTGCTGAAGGGAGCCCGGCTGTTCGAATTCGAGAAGATCAGCCAGGTGCTGCAGCAAAAGGCGCACGAGACCGTGATGGAGATCAACCTGGATGCCCTGGTCCATAACCTGAATGTTTACCGGAACATGCTGGCGCCGGGAATGAAGACCATGGCCATGGTGAAGGCTTTTTCATACGGCAGCGGCAGTTTCGAGATTGCCAACGAACTGCAGTTCCATCATGTCGATTACCTGGCCGTCGCTTATGCCGACGAGGGCGTCGAACTCCGTAAAGCCGGGATCCGCCTGCCGGTGATGGTGATGAGCCCCGAGGAACACAGCCTCGACATGCTGCTGAAATACAACCTCGAACCGGAGATCTATAACCTGCATATCCTGGGACTGCTCGAACAGGCCATCGCACGAAACCAGACCTCCATCCTGCAGGAGGTGCGCATCCATGTCAAGCTCGACACCGGGATGCACCGGCTGGGCTTTTCCGGCGATGAGATCGGTCCGCTCCTCGAGAAACTGGCCGCCAACCCGGCCCTGCGCGTACAGTCGGTTTTTTCGCACCTGGCCGCCAGCGAAGATCCGGCCGAAGATGATTTCACCCGGATGCAGATCGCCCGTTTTCGTTCCATGAGCGAACGGATCACCGGCGCACTTGACTACCCGGTGCTCAGGCACCTGGCCAATTCGGCCGGCACCACCCGGTTTCCCGAAGCCCGGTTCGACATGGTACGGCTGGGCATCGGTCTTTACGGGGTTGGCAGCAGTCCCGCCGAACAATCGCTGCTCCGCAACGTAAGTACCCTGAAATCGGTGATCACCCAGATCAAGCATATCCCGGCCGGCGACACCATCGGGTATAACCGCAAAGGAAAGGCGGAACACGACATGACCATCGCCGTGGTGCCCGTCGGGTACGCCGACGGCCTCGACCGCCGCCTTGGCAACGGACGCGGCCGGATGTACGTCAACGGCATGCCGGCACCGATCGTCGGCAACATTTGCATGGATCTGACGATGATCGATGTTACCCACCCCCTGTCCCCTCCCTCCGGGGATACCCACCCCCCAGCCCCCTCCCTGCTGGCAGGGAGGGGTGGCCGGAGGCCAGGGTGGGTACCCCCCGAGGTCCGCGAAGGCGACGAAGTGATCCTCTTCGGCGACATCCATCCGGTCGCCGGACTGGCCGACGAAATAGGCACGATCCCCTACGAAGTGCTTACCGGTATCTCCCGCCGGGTCAGACGCATCTATTTTCACGAATAAGAGAAACCCCGATATTTTCCCCTATTTTTACCCCCAGAACCGGACCCCTTATGGAATCGCCCCGACTCAGCATCCTGATCCCCGCCTACAACGAAGCAGCCACCATCCACCGGATCCTCGACAAAGTACTGGCCGTGGAACTGACAGGCGGCGTGCAGAAAGAGGTCATCATCGTCAACGATTTCAGCCGCGACGATACGGTGGGCGTGGTCGGACATTATATCGCCGGCCACCCGGGTCATGACATCCGGCTCTTCAGCCAGCCACGGAACATGGGGAAAGGCGCCGCCCTTCACCGGGGCATCGAGGAGGCCACCGGCGATTTCATCATCATCCAGGACGCCGACCTAGAGTACGACCCCGCCGAGTACAACCTGTTGCTGAAACCGGTTCTCGACGGCTTCGCCGACGTGGTGTACGGATCCCGCTTCATGGGAGGCCGGCCCCACCGCATCCTCTTCTTCTGGCACTCCATCGGAAACAAGTTCCTCACCTTCCTGTCGAATATGTTCACCAACCTGAATCTCACCGACATGGAGACCTGCTACAAGCTTTTCCGGGCCGACATGCTGAAGCAGATCCGGTTCCGCGAGAACCGTTTCGGATTCGAGCCCGAGGTGACCTCCAAGATCGCCCGGTTCCCCGGGGTGAGGATCTATGAGGTGGGGATCTCCTATTACGGCCGGACCTACGAAGAGGGAAAGAAGATCGGGATGAAGGACGCCTTCCGCGCGGTCTGGTGCCTGGTAAAGTACAATATTTTCGACCGGAAATACCTGAAAACCAAGGGCTGATATGCTTTCCGATATGGTCTTCCCCGGGTTGCGGCTCGCAGCGGCCATCCTGGGGATTCTCCTGATGTGGAGGGTCCTGCGCTTTTTTTCCGGGTTCCGCCTCGCCCTGTTCACCCTCCTGCTGGTGTGGACGGGCAGCAACCTGGCGGCGATGGTCCTTCTGCCCGGCGCCCCGGCCCGCCTGCTCCGGCTCGACCTGTACCTGGTGCTCCTGCTGGCCGGTCTGCACCTGAAGGAACGGTTCCGGTGGGCCCCGCTGCTCCTGCTCGCCCCGGGGATCCTCGCAGCAGGATTCCTGGCCCGGCTCCTGCCCGCCTGCACCGATCCATCGTCGTGGCTTTACTTCGGATCCCCCCCGGCCGACCCCTTCTCGCTGAACCCTGCCAACCTCCACCGGACGCTGTTTTCCTGGCAGAACGGGTGGCTGATCTACACCCCCCTGGCGTTTGTCGCCCTCGCCGGTTTGTGGCGGACAGCCGCCACCGACACCCCCCTCTTTTACACGGTCTTTCTTTCCCTGGTCCTTCTCCTCTTATTCGCCGGAAGCAGTCCGGAAGAGTATTTCCCCGGACAATTCAGCCATCCTGCCCTGGCGGAGGCCTGGGCGGTGCTCGCAATTCCCCTGGCCCACCTGGCCGGCGCCACCGCGAAAAAGCCGGGCATCGCCCGATACCTTCTTCCTGTGCTGACCGGCTTCATGGTGATCCTGAACCTGTTCCAGACCTTTCAGTTCAGCCGGTCGATCCTGGTGCCCGGCCGGATGACCGGGAAATATTACGCCGCCGTGTTCGGCCGGACGGCTGCCACGGCCGGAGACCGGCATTGGCTGAAACCCCCGGCCGCCGTGTTTTCCGATACGGTACCCGGGTCCTCCTGGCTCCGGTGCAAACCGCTGGCGACCTACGATTTTGAGACGCCCGCCGGGAACCGTGAATCTTTTCGCCTGGCGAAGGCGGCCCGCACGGGCAGTTCCGGCATGGTGCTGGATCCATCCAATGCCTTTTCGCCGGGCATCGATCTTCCGCTGGACGAGTGGGTGCCCCGCGATTCGGCCTGGATCATGGTCTCCGGGTTTTTCCGGTTCCGGTGCCTCAACCGCGACCTGAAGGCTTCCCTCGCGATCACCTGCGTGCACGACGGCAGGCCCTATAAGTACCGCACCACCGACCTGGCGCGCAGGGAATTCCTCCCCGGCCGTTGGAACCGCGTGAACATGAGTTACCTGCTGGATGTTCAGGCAGCACCCGGCGACCGGCTGCAGGCCTATTTCATGACCTACGGGCCGGAAGAGATCTTTATCGACGACCTGGAATTCACCCTTTGCCAACCGGACAGGCAGCCATGAACCACCCCTTTCTCCGTAAGCGGCTCACCGAAACGGTATTTTTTACCGCGCTCCTGGCGGTTTGCCTCATCCTGGCATTCCGCCTCAATTTCAGCGAAGACAAAGCCCCCGGCCACGGAGTCTTCGCCTCCGACAAAAGCATCTATTACGTATATCTGCCGGCCACCTTCATTTACGGCTGGGACGTGAACCGGTTCCCCCACCGTTGCGACACCCTGTACCGCGGGTTTATCCTCGATTACCGGAAGGGAAAAGTGGTGAACAAGATGACCTGCGGGGTGGCCCTGCTCTGGACGCCTTTCTTCCTGGCCACCCATGCCGCCGCGAAGGTCTTTGATCTTAAACCCGACGGGTTCTCGCTCTTTTACCAGCAGATGGCGGTGATCCCCCCCGTGATATACCTCGTGCTGGGCCTGTTCTTCCTGAAACGATTCCTCGAACGGTACTTTACCGGGTTCATCCCGTGGCTGGTCGTGCTTCTCACCCTGGCCGCCACCAACCTCTACTATTTCTCGCTGGCCGAAGGACTGATGTCGCATGTCCATTCCTTTTTTCTTTTTGCCCTCTTTCTGTACCTGCTGAAGAGGTTCATCGACGGGGGATGCGATTCCTTCCGGATCTTTGCAACCCTGTGCCTGGTTTTCGCCCTGGCCGTGCTGATCCGGCCCACCAACGCCCTGATCGCGCTGTGGTTCTTTCTCCTGGATGCGGCCACAGGCAGGGATCTCCTCCGGCGGGTGCGCCTCCTGCTGAAGCCGGCATGGCTGGCGACATTCCTGGTCATCCTATTCGTTGTCTTCCTGCCGCAGATGATCTACTGGAAGTACGTTTCGGGCCATTTCCTTCATTATTCGTATGGAAAGGAAGGGTTTGTAAACTGGCGGAACCCGGTGATCCTTCCTGTCTGGTTTTCCCCGTTCAACGGGCTGTTCGCCTATAACCCCGTCGTATGGCTCTTTGTGGGCGGATCGCTGTGGATGATATTCCGGAAGAGATCGAACGGGTGGCTGATCCTGGTTACCTTTCTGCTGGTCACATACATGGCCGGATCGTGGCACATGTGGTTTTTCGGGGGAAGTTTCGGGGCGCGGCCGTTCATCGAGTACTACACCCTGTTGTCGGTCGGGCTTGGGTGGCTGCTCACCGCCGCCTTCAGGCACCCGAACCACCTGTACCGGGCCATGCTGATCCTGGCCCTGGCCGCCTTCACCGGGTTCAACCTGCGGATGATCCATCACAACTACTGGTACAACGGTTCGACCTGGGACTGGCAGGAATATCGAAACCGGTTGGAGAAGGCGGGGATCGTGAATTTCAGTCACGACACCTACACCTATATCAACGATTTCGAGAATCTCCCTTCGGATCCCAGCCTGACGCAGACGAACCTGCGCGTTCATTCCCGCACCCAGGCAGCCGTGACCGACAACCGCTGGTCCTATACAGGCCTTTTTGACCGGCACCTGCCGGGTATCCTCGACCACCCGGTGACCCGTATCGAAGCGTCGGTGTGGATCAACCCGGTGTGGCGCGATTCGACCGGGGCGGTACTTGTCGCCTCGGTCGAGGACGATGCCCGGACCCCGCGGTTCTACCGGAATGTCCCGGTAAACCGTTTCGGCACCCGTGCCGGGGAGTGGACCCGGGTTACCCTCTCGTTCGACCTTCCGCGCTGGCTCGACGATCCATCCGGCCGCCTGAAGATCTACCTCTGGAACCGGGAGCGGCGCACGGTGTATATCGATGATGTGAGGATCAAACTAGAGTAGGGGCGGGTCAGGGACCCGCCCCGTGGTACCCCACCCCCGGCCCCCGGCAATGATCAATGATCAATGATCAATGAACAATGAGCAATAGTGTGAATTGGCCTGATCGTTCATTGCTCATTCCTCATCATTACAATGGTCCCATTTGCATATTGCCTGTCACAGGTGACGGGTGACGGGTAACAAATGTAAACCTTCGTAGTAGCCCGGGTTCCCCCCCCGGGATTGTTGACCTTATTACAGGTCCGGATGGGCAGATTCATCGTTTCCTTCACCAGGAAATCAATAAGGGAATAAGGTCAGCAGCACATGCGGGCCGGGGAGCTACGAAGGTTGAAGAAGATTTTACCGATCCTCCTATGTTATTTCCATACCGATAAATCTCCCTAACTTAGAAGCGTTTTTCAGACTCTGACTTACCCCATGAGCAAACTCCTCATCCACCAGTACTACACCAACCTCGAACGGGCGCTGCAGTTCGGGAAATCACGCAACGAACAAAGCATTCGAACCCCTTTCCTGAACCTGCTCAACGAATACGCCCGGAAACAGAATTACGAGGTGATCGCCGAGATCGCCTGCCTGGGGACCAAGGGAAAAGCGGTGCGCCCCGACGGGATCGTGAAGAACCTCTTCGGGCTCGACATCGGCCTTTGGGAAAGCAAGGACGAAAAAACCGACCTCGGCGAAGAGATTGATGCCAAGATCAAAAAAGGGTACCCGCTCACCAACATCCTGTTCGAAGACAGCCACACCGCCGTGCTGTTCCAGCGGGGCGAAGAGACGATGCGCGTGCCGATGAAGGAACCCGACAAGCTGCACCGGATCCTGACGGAATTCATCGGGTTCCGCAGCGAGACAATCTATCGCTTCGAGGATGCGATGGAGAAATTCAAGGCCGACATCCCCACCATCGTCGAGACCCTCCGCAGCCGCATCGAGGAGGCCGGGCAGAAGAATGAGCATTTCATCAAAGGCAGCGAGACATTTCTTGAACTCTGCAAGGCCGAGATCAACCCGTTGATCACCGAAGCCGATGTGCGCGAGATGATGATCCAGCACATCCTCACCAGCGACATCTTCAACCGCATCTTCGACGATCCCGAATTCCACCGCCACAACAGCATCGCCCGCGAGCTGGAAAAGCTGCTGGAGACACTCTTCTCCTACGGCGAAAGGCGCAACCTGCTCGCTCTCATCGAACACTATTACGACGCCATCAACAGCGCCGCCGCCGGCATTACCGACCACCACGAAAAGCAGAAGTTCCTGAAGGTGCTCTACGAGAACTTTTACAAGGTGTATAATCCCAAAGCCGCCGACCGGCTGGGCGTGGTCTATACCCCCAACGAGATCGTGCAGTTCATGATCGAAAGCGTCGATCACCTGCTGCATCGCCATTTCGGTAAAACGCTGTCGGACAAAGAGGTGGAAATCCTCGACCCGGCCACCGGCACCGGCACCTTCATCACCTCGCTCATCGACTACATCCCGAAACAGTACCTGGCTTACAAATACCTGCACGAGATCCACGCCAACGAGGTGGCCATCCTGCCCTACTACGTGGCCAACCTCAACATTGAGTTCACCTTCAAGCAGAAGATGGGCTACTACGAGGAGTTCCGCAACCTCTGCTTCGTCGATACGCTCGATAACACCGATGCGCTTGCCTACAGCGGCCGGCAGCACGACATGTTCGCCCTCACCAGCGAGAACACCGATCGCATCCGGCGGCAGAATTCCAAGAAGATCTCCGTCATCATCGGGAACCCGCCTTACAATGCCAACCAGGCCAACGAAAACGAGAACAACAAGAACCGGGAATATCCTTTCATCGACAAGCGGATCAAGGAGACCTATATTAATTTTAGTACCGCACAAAAGACGAAATTGTATGATATGTATGCCCGGTTTCTTAGGTGGGCTTCCGACCGAATTGATAGGAACGGGATTGTTGCGTTCGTCAGTAATAATTCGTTCATTAATTCAAGAACTTACGATGGATTCAGAAAGGCAGTCAGCCAGGAGTTTAATGAGATATGGATCGTCAATCTGAAAGGCAATGCAAGAATCAGCGGCGAACAGAGAAAAAAGGAAGGCGGAAATGTCTTTTCGGATTTGATCAGGGTGGGTGTCGCTGTTTATTTTTTGATTAAAAATGAGGCAATAAATGGCTGTCAAATTAACTATAATGAAATATCAGATTACGCAAAATCGGATGAGAAAAAGGAGTATCTGCGGGTGAACAAATTCCCAAATCTGATCTATTCGAAGATCACTCCGGATAAAAGTAATAATTGGATAAATATCAGTGAATCATTGGATTTCGATGAGCTTCTACCATTTGCAAGTAAAGAAGTGAAATTAGGCAAAGAAGGACAAGCCTTGTTTAAGCTTTTTTCTCTGGGAGTGGTTAGTAACAGGGATGAGTGGGTTTATGATTTTAATCTGAAAGGGTTGAAAAACAAGGTAGGATTTTTCTATGAAGTTTATGAAAACCAAAGAGTTTGTTCAAAAAAGGATTCCGAGTTAAGTGCTAAAATTAAATGGACTAGAGATTTGAAGAAAGCATTGGTGAAAGATAAGAAAATCGAAATCGGGAAGTCTTCATTTACTGAATCGATGTTCCGGCCTTTCGTAAAGCAATTTTATTATTTCAGTCGGGATATCAACGAAATGCTATACAAAATGCCGGAAATTTTTCCGGATAATATTTGCATTTCGATTAAAGGAGGTGGAATGGAACATCCATTTCATGTTATGGCGACCAAGTATATTCCTCACCTTCAATTTACTCCAAATGGACAGAATATTCCACTTTTTCGTTACGATTCCACCGGCACCCGCCACGACAACCTCACCGACTGGGGGTTGCAGCAGTTTACGGAGCATTACCAGGACGAGACCATCACCAAGGAAGATATCTTTCATTATACCTATGCCGTGTTGCACAACCCGGCCTACCGCACCAAGTACGAGCTGAACCTGAAGCGGGAGTTCCCGCGGCTGCCCTTTTACGACGATTTCAGGCAATGGGCGGAGTGGGGGAGGCGGCTGATGGAGCTGCACATCCACTATGAGACCGTGGTCCCTTACGATCTGAAGGAGAACACTTACGAAGTGAAGGCCGAGGCGAAGCGGCAGGTGAAGATGTTCAAAGATGAAGTGCAGGATACCGATGTCCTGTATCAGCACATCCCGAAAATAAAAGTAAAACTGAAGGCCGACAAAACAGCCGGTATCATTGAAATTGACGAGCTCACCTTCCTGAGCGGCGTGCCGCCCGAAGCCTGGGAATACAAGCTCGGCAACCGTTCGGCCCTCGAATGGATCCTCGACCAGTACAAGGAGAAGAAGCCCTCCGACCCCACCATCGCCGAGAAGTTCGACACCTACCGCTTCGCCGACTACAAAACAAAGGTGATCGACCTGCTGAAACGCGTCTGCACCGTGAGCGTGGAGACGATGAAGATCGTGGGGGAGATGGGTTCACCCCACCCCGACCCCCTGCAATGAGTAATGAGCAATGAGCAATGAGCAACATTGTGAATTGGGCAGATCATCGTTTCCTTCACCAGGAAATCAATAAGGGAATAAGGTCGGCAGCACATGCGGGCCGGGGAGCTGCGAAGGTTGAAGAGGATTGTCCCGAACCTCCTATGTTATTTCCATACCGATAAATCTCCCTAATTTAGAAGCGTTTTTCAGACTCTTGATCCCCGTGCGATTGAGCATAACCCTTTGAATAGTATGAAAGGAATTCTTAAAGCGGCTGGTGCAATGCTGTTTGCCTTCCTGCTGACGGGTGCGAACGCCCAGGACATCGTTTATACCCAGTTTGAACATGCACCCCAGTATCATAACCCGGCATTGACGGGAATTGAGGCTGGTTTGCATACCTGTTCGCTCGGACGGCTGCAGGGGATGGATACGCCTTGGAAAGTCGGGTCGTTCAGTTTCTCGGGCGACTGGGGGCAGCGGAAGGTGCCGTTCCTGGGCGGCGTCGGGTTGTTCATGAATGGCTCGTCGCAGGGCGAGTATCTCCACACCCTGCAGGCCGGGATCTCCCTTGCGGCGAGGTTCAGCTTCGGAAGCAGCGTGGCCCTCCAGGCAGGGATGAAGGCGTCGGTCATGCACCGGAAGATGGATTGGGATGAATTGAACTGGTCTTCCTTTTACGATCCGAAGTACGGGATTATCATTCCGACCGGCTTTGACGGTCCGGATCGCGATGACGTGACCGTGGCAGATTTCGGATTCGGGCTGGCCGCGCGGTTTGGCAGGAACGGCGGATGGTTCAGGAACACCACCGGAGTCGCAGCCGACCATCTTTTCGAGCCCGATGTATCATTTCTTACGGGGACAAAGAGTGCTTATCCCCGTACCTGGATTGCGCACACTACCTTCGAGCTCTCGACCGGGGAGCGGTCCACCTCCTCGCTGAAATTCCCGGGATTTGCCGATCCCCTGGTGATCAGTCCGGGCATCGTTTACCTGGATCAGTGGAAAACCGGCATTCTGCGGGCGGGTGTCGACCTCGTGAAGATGAATATCACGCTCGGGATCTGGTACCGGGATGTGCTGAATGATGCCTCGCCGGAAAAGGTTACATCGATCAGGATCGGGTATCGCGTGCCGTTCCGGAAAGATTCGTTTGCCCGGATAATGTACAGCATCGACCTGACCGACAGGGATATATCCGGTTCCAGCGTATTTGCCCATGAGCTTGCACTGTTGCTCTCCATCGGGTCATTGGAGAGGTGACCGGACCCCACCCCGGCCCCTCACCAGCAAAGTCTCCCCATCGTCAAAAAGGATCACCGGCCGGCGGCCATGCAGGGGGATCCGCGGAAGGTCGTCGCGGAAAACATAGTAGTAATCGGCCGGGACGGATGGACCGTCACGCGTCGCGGGTTTCAGCCAGGAGAGTTCCCGCGTTTGCCGGTAGAAGTTGACGGTCGGCTCGAACAGCCAGGTGATCCCCATCGTGACCGCATGACCGGAGGGATCTTTTTGATGATCCTGCTCCACGATCTCCATCACCCGGGCGGCATTCCGCTCGTAGGTCCAGTCGAGGTATGAGGATAAGGAGAAGGAGGCCAGGGTATGCGCGGTGAAGAGCGCCGCCAGGGTCCAGGCCGTGGCCAGCGCCATCGCCTTTCCTTTGCTGCGTTCCGCGAGGAAATGTAGGAGGCCGGCGAAAGTCACCATGAACACCGGGGCGAACAGCAACCCGTACCGGCGCACCGGGAGTTTGATCCCGGACAGGAGAAACTGGGCAGCGACAATTCCCGCTGCCATTGCCAGGAGGGCGAAAAGGAGCATCAGGTCGCGGGTGTTTCCCGCCCCATCCCCCTGCCGATTCCGGTGACCGAAAAAAATGGCGACCGGCGCCGACAGCATCACCAGGAGGATGATCCCCTTCAGCAAGACGCCCCCCCCGGCCGAGTAGGCAGTACCGTAGAAAAAGGTTTCGGTGAGTGTGCCAACGGTATCCTTCCAGAAGCCGTTTTCGCCTCCGTAGAAAAGCTGTCCGGCTTCCACCAGCTTGTGCACCGGGAGCCAGAGAAAGGCCGTCAGGACCCCTCCGGCGACGGCATTGATCAGGATCACTCTTTTCAGCGGATAGCCGGGTTGATGGGAACCGGGCTGCCGGGTTTCCGGCACGACCAGGGGCAGCAGGAGGGAGAGCGCCGCCATCGACAGGAAATAATACACCAGCGTCGAATGACTGAGCACCGCCAGGGCCGCCATTACCGAAGCCCCCGCGAAGGCGGGTGTCTGGCGTGTCCGGGCAAACTTTAACAAGAACCAGAGACTTCCGGCCATAAAAAAGAGCGACAGCCCGTTCCCCCGGGCGAGGGCGAAGAAGTCGAGCAGGTAAGGATTGCAGTTGACCAGGCTGAAAAGAGGCAGCAGAAGCAGCGGGTGCGACCGTTTCAGAAGGAGGAAGGTGAAGACCAGGAAGCCCAGGTGGGCAAGGATATTGGGCAGACGGAGAACCAGGGGCGATGGTCCCAGCACGATGGCAAATCCCTTCATCAGCAACGTGTTAAGCAAGTGGTTGTTGGGCGAGACCAGCTTCAGGGCGACAACTTCGGGCACAGGCGCCGTGACATAATGGTTGTAGGTGAAGCTCTCGTCGTGGGTGAAGGAGGCCGTCGCGGCTTTGTAAACCGTGCATCCGAGGAGCAGCAGGGCGAGGAGTGCGGTCAGCGACGAAGAAAGTATGGGCAGGCGTTCGGCCATCCGGAATTCGGGTTACTCTTGCACTCCAAAGGTACGGGAATTGACGGTATCCCGGCCATGACCGGTTCATTCCCCGCACGGGCAGCCATCGAGGGCGGTTCGGGGGGGCGTGACACGTGAAGGAAGGATGTAATACACATGTTATAGTAGATAGACAGCACATTGTGTCGGCCGGATAACAGTGGATCGTTACGAACCCGGTCTTTTGTGAAATTCTTAACATGATAAAATTGATAAAAAAGCTTGACATGGCCTGTAAAATGTATTACTTTTACGCCCAATAAATAAAACAGTACTCTTATTCCTAAATATAAATATTAGGGAGATAAGTGCAAAAATCCTTAATCAATAATATGGTGTTATTCACAAAATCCATTCCCATGAAATCAACTTTTATTCTGTACGATCAATCTTCCTCCGTCGTCATGAGCACACTGAGAGGAGTCCTTATGGTTATTGCCTTGTTTTCATCCCTGCTTGGATTTTCCCAGGTCAGCATCAATACCGATGGCAGCGCACCGGATGCCTCGGCCATGCTCGAGGTGAAGTCGAGCAGCCGGGGTTTGCTCCTGCCGCGCATGAACCTGGCACAGCGGCCGCTGGTACCGGCTGCCGGACTGGTGTTGTACCAGCTCGATTCGAGCCCGGGCATCTATTATTATGATGGCGCCGCATGGCAGAAAATGAGCCTGGCCGCCTATGACTTCTGGAATCCGAACGGACCGGACATCTATTTTTCTTCGGGCCGGGTCGGCATCGGTACGACCTCACCGGATAACAACGGGTTGAATGTGATGAACTATGTGAGCGGAAGGGGAGCCGTACGCGGTGCCGATCAGAACGGATCGACCATCTACGCCGAGGGGTACCTGGGCGTTCTTTCTCCGGCGTTGCTGGGTATTCCGCTGAGCGTTACCAATATCGGTGTTCTGGGGATCAAGGTGGCGAACGGGAGCAACGGCGCCGCCGTGTATGGTTGGAACAACGATGACAATAGCTCCAATTATGGCAGTATTTTCTTTGCCGACGGCGCCAATATAACCAACGGCTCCAACTATGGGGTCTTCTCGACCGCACGGAATGCGCTGAATAACTATGCGGGCTATTTCAAGGGCGACGGAACCGGGGGTCAGGTGAACAACTTCGGAATCTATTCGGAAGCGGCCGGAGCCAACCAGAATTTTGCCGGATTTTTCAAAGGCCGTGTTTCCGTGGAAGGGAACAGCGGCACTTCGGCGGGAAATGACTCTACCGGGCACCTGTTCACAGCCACTGTTAACCATACACGGACTGTTGACACCTACGCCGTACAGGGGATTTCCGAGCCTCAGCCCGGATTTGGTTACGGTGTGTATGGGAGGGGCGCTTACCGCGGTATTTACGGTTATGGCAACGGCCAGGATTACAGTTCGCGGGTAATCGGCGTTCAGGGTTATGCTACAGCGACCACCGGCGGCGGTGAACGGATCGGCGTTTACGGCAGCGCATCCGGCGGAACGTCAAACTGGGGAAGCTACTTCGTCGGATCGAATTACATGAGCGGCGACCTGCGCATCGGCACCACGACGGAGGCCACCGGTTACACGCTTTCCGTAAACGGGAAGATCGCCTGCGAAGAGGTCCTTGTACAGGATATGGCATCCTGGCCCGACTATGTATTCAAGAGCGATTACGAACTCATGAGCCTCGAAGACCTGGAACAGAGCATCCGTGAGAACGGGCACCTGCCGGGACTTCCCTCGGCCCGCGAAATCGAATCCGGGGGACTTCACTTGGGGAACATGCAGAAGCAGGTGGTGGAGAAGGTCGAGGAGCTGACGCTCTACACCATCGAGCAGGGGAAAATGCTGCGCGAGCTTAAAAAGGAGCTCGAGACGCTGAAGGCGGAAAACGCATCCCTGAGAAAAGCGGTAAGAAAATAGCGGTGCCAGCACGTTCCTTAATCCAGCAAATATGAAAAAGATCCTATATACAGGAATATTGTTGCTTTGCTTCGGCATCACTTCCACGCGGGCCCAGAGCAGCCAGGCAGAGGTCCGAAGGAGTCCGGAGGAGCAGGCTGCTTATGAACGATCCTTGCCGCGCAATCCGTCAAAGACCGTGGTAGCCGGCCCGGTGGATCCGCGGATGGATCCTGCCGCGGAACAGGCCGTTCCGTTGAACCGGAAACCGGTAAAAGTCGCGGATGACGAAAGAATGTACCCGGAACCGGAAAAAGGGAACCGCAGCAGGTCTGTTGCGGAGAGAGAAACGGTTGTAGACGGTTCCCAGCCTGCCGGGCTTGAGCCCGCGGTAAAGGCGGTGAACCGCCGTGACCTGAAAGGGGCTAAGACGCAACCGGATGCCTCCACGCCGGCCACGGTGACCCGAAAGGGGGTGCTGAAAGGCCAGAAAACCCAGCCGGAAGGCGAAAAACCCAAACGATAAATGAAAGAGCCTGTCACCGGCAGGCGTGATGTCATTCAAAAACATTGATGAAGATGAGAACACACCTATATATCCTCCTGGGGGTCTTCCTGATGATTGGTATCGGAAGTCTTTCGGGACAGAACAGTGTTTCGGACCTCTACCTGAATGCGGGAACCGATGATTTTGCCACCATCCGGAACCGGATGGAACAGTACTTCGAGGGCAAAAACACCGGCAGGGGATCCGGGTACAAGCAATGGAAACGCTGGGAATACCTGGCGGAACGGAGGCTTACGCCCGATGGCAAAATAACCAACTGGGCGGCACGCAACTTTGAGGAGTACAACGCCTACATGGAATCCCTGGCAAATGCCGACAACGGTGAACCGACCGATGTGCCGAACGGCCATTGGACCAGTCTCGGCCCCACGGATTTCACCTGGGGAAACGGCTGGAACGGCGGCGTGGGGAGGCTTAACTGCATTGCCTTCCATCCCTCGAACTCCAGCATCTTCTGGGTGGGAGCGCCTGCCGGCGGATTGTGGAAAACGACCAACGGCGGCACCTCCTGGACTCCTCTCACCGACGGAATGCCGAGCATCGGAGTTTCCGGCATCGCGGTGGATTATACCAACACCAACATCCTGTATCTCCTTTCAGGTGACGGAGACGGTGGCGACACCTATTCCATCGGCGTGCTCAAGACCACCAACGGGGGGGAAACCTGGTTATCGACCGGACTGAGTTACGAGGTCACCTCCAGCGTACGGGGGTACAAACTGCTGATGCACCCCACCAACCACCTGGTCCTGTTTACCGTCTCCACCGATGGCATCCATAAGACCACCAACGGAGGGACCACCTGGACCCAGGTCAAGACCGGCAGTTTCCGGGATATCGAATTTAAACCGGGAGATCCGACGGTCGTGTATGCCACCGGGAACAGCACGGAATTCTGGAAATCGACCGATACGGGCGACACCTGGACCGAGACCACCACCGGGGTGCCGACCACCGCTTCCCGCATCGCCATCGGTGTCACCCCTGATGCGCCCACCTATGTTTTTCTTCTCGCGGGGCCATCGACCGGGGTAGGATCCTACAGGGGAACCTTCCTTTCCACCAACAGCGGCGCCAGCTTCTCGACCCGCTCCACCACCCCCAACATCCTGGGGTACGATCCTGCCGGGAACGACAATGACAACCAGGCAACCTACGACCTTGCCATTGCCGTTTCGAGGAGCGCCAGTTCGGATGTCATGATCGGGGGGATCAACACCTGGACCTCCGCGAACTGGGGAACCTCGTGGACCATCACCTCCATGTGGGACAATTCGGGAGGGATCGGTTATACCCACGCCGATATTCACGGGCTGGAGATCAATCCGCTGAACAATTACCTCTACTGCGTCAGCGACGGAGGAGTGTTCCGCTCGACCAATTTCGGAAGTACGTGGACCGACCTTACCGGGGGTATCGCACACACGCAGATCTACCGGCTGGCCGGTTACGAACCTTCCGTGAACCTGCAGATCTTCGGAACCCAGGACAATGGTTCGAACGAGTGGGCCGGCGGGGCTTCCATGGAGCATATGCTCGGGGCCGACGGAATGGATTGCATGATCGATCACGCCAATCCGCTGATCTACTATTCTTCGACACAGAACGGAGGACTGCGAAAATCGACCGACGGAGGCAATTCTTTTACCAGTATCAAGCCTGCCGGCTCCACCGGAAGCTGGGTAACGCCCTATGTCATGAACCCTGGCACCAGCACCACCATTTACGCCGGGTACAGCGATGTTTATAAAAGCACCAACGGGGGAAGCACCTGGACGAACACGGGGATCGACGGACGGGGCGCCATGGCCATTGGGACCAGCAACACCAGCAGGATATATGCCTCGAACGGGGCTACCATTTACCGGTCGGACGATGCGGCCGGCACCTGGACCAACGTCAGTGCAGGATTGCCCGGTCTCACCATCACCTTTATCGCGGTAGACCCGGCCAATTCCCTGCAGGTATTTGTCACCCTGGGCGGATATACCGCCGGCCAGAAGGTGTATGAAAGTACCGACGGAGGCGCAACCTGGATCAACCGTTCGGGATCGCTTCCCAATGTTCCCACCAACTGCATTGCGGTCGAGAACAACGGCGGAACCCCCGCCGACGCACTCTATATAGGGAATGATATCGGCGTTTTTTACCGCGACGACAACCACACCGACTGGATCCCGTTCCGCAACGGGCTGCCGACCGTTCCGGTATTCGATATCGAGCTCAACGAGACGAGCAACGTGCTGACGGTGGGGACTTACGGCCGGGGATTGTGGCGGTCGAACCTCTATTCAACCTGTGCATCTGGCTGGAGTCTTACCGTGGGCAATGATCCCAGCAATCCGAATTATACCGGTTATCAGTTTTATGAGGCGAGCAATTACGTTCTTTCTTCCCGTGTGATCACCGGAGGTTTAGGTACCGATGTGGAGTATAAAGCAGATAACTATGTAAAACTCACCACCGGATTTCATGCCAAAGCGAACAATTTGTTCAAGGCCACGCTCGGCCCATGCAACCTGGGAGCTCCCATTACAAACCCGATCAACATGGTGCGGGGTACGTACGCTGGAAAGATAGCAGAGTAACACCGTGTGACCCAATCACTTAAATTTTCGACACATGAAAAACACGCTATATCACTCAATAAAAGTGTGGGGTTTTTCCGGATTGGCAACCGGGATTGCCTGGTTGCTTACCGGATCGACCGGTACGGCCCAGGTCACCGTTCTCAGCGGCACGACGGTGAAGATCACGGCCGCTTCGGTTTTTCACTCGGCCGAGAACCTGGTGCTGAACACCGGAGCGACCCTTGACAACCAGGGTACACTGGTGCTGAAGAAAAACCTGGTGAACGGTAACGCCGGCCCCAATTCCATCGGAAGCGGGACCGTCGTTTTCTCCGGAACGGCCAGCCAGGCCGTGAGCGGAACCAATCTCATCCGGAACCTCACACTCAATAATGCCACCGGGCTCACGGTGAACGGTAACACACAGGTCAATGGGGTGCTTGCGCTCACCAGTGGCCGGGTGACCCTGGGTTCCAACCATCTGACGATGGGACCCGCCGCCACCGTTGCAGGCGGGCTGTCGTCCTCCAATATGGTCGTGGCTACCGGCACCGGCGAGCTCCGGAAAGAGTTCGCCGCGGCCGGCAGTTTCATCTTCCCGGTGGGAGATGCCGCCGGGGTGGCTGAATACTCGCCCGTTACCCTCGCTTTTACCGGCGGTACGTTCGGCGCGGGCAGTTACGCAGGCGTCAGCCTGGCGGATGCCCAGTTCCCGGGGACAGGAACCAGTTACCTTTCGCGCTACTGGAACATCTCCCAGTCGGGGATCACCGGATTTTCGTGCCAGGCGACATTCGGGTACACGAATGCCGACGTGGCAGGTACCGAAGCGGATATTTTCGCCACCCGCGTACTGCCGGGACCGTTCACCGTGTATAATGCCGCCAACACCGGCGCCAACACCATCGATGCGCACGGGTTGGCCGCCTTCGGCACCTTCACCGGCAACCTGGGCAATGGCAGTGTGCCGCCGGCGGTCCGTTCGTTGCAGGACAAGACCATTTCAGGGGGGCCTGAGTGTGCCGATGCCACCCAAACCCTCCTGATCGCGGGCAATGGAACCAGCTACCAGGTAACCTCCACCGGGAATGTGAATCACATCGCCGGTACCAATATCATCTACTATCCCGGAACGGATGTCGATGCCGGAGGGTACCTGCATGGCTACATTTCGACCACTTTCTGCAACCCGTACGTTCATCCGGTTTCCGCGGCGCCGGTCATCGCCGGCATCGGGGATCCGGGTAACGACGATCCGGGCGACTCATTTTTCACGATCTATCCGAACCCGACACCCGGAAAATTCACCCTTGAACTGAATGGGGAAGCCACCTCTGCCCCGGTACAGGTGGAGATCTTCGGGGTCCTCGGCGACCGGGTGTTATCAAAGAGCATGATGGTCGACCGGAAACAGGAGTTTTCGCTCACCGAAAAACCGACCGGGGTGTATGTGGTCCATGTCACGTCGGGTCTGAGGTCGGTAACCGAAAAGATCATCAAACGCTGATAAGGGATAAATCCCACCGCATGATTGAACGAATTTGTTGATACATTTGCAGGGAACGGATCTTCTGACTTGCAATGTTAACCACCAGGGCGCCAGGACGCGAAAGGAATTCAGAGACTTCCTCCGCGTTTTCGCGCCTTCGTGGTAAAAGTACCCTCAGCCTTTTCATCGCCATCCTCCTCCTTGCCCTTTTCATCGGATGGAACGAATGGAAGGCCGGGCAGATACGCGAAGGCGACTCTTCCCGCGAAGGGCTCCCTGACCGGGAACAATTGCCCGACACTGCCGGCTGGGAATGCCGCCGGCTGGCTTTCCATGATTTCGAGGCGGGCAACCCGGCCGATACGGCCCTCCGCCTGTCCGACGGGGGACATTCCGGCCGCCAGGCGCTTCGTTTGAAGCCGTGGGCTCCCTTTTCCCCCGGACTGTGGATCCGCTTTGCCGACCTGCAGCCCTCCGACACGGCCTGGATCCTCGCGTCGGGGTGGGTTTATTTTCCTGCCGGGAAAGAGGGCGTGAAGGCCTACCTGGTGGCTACATGCAACCATAACGGGGTGAATTACAAGTATATGTATATCGACCTCGGGAAGGAGAGACTCGTTCCCGGGAAATGGAACCGGGTGAGCATCCACTACCGGATCCCCCGGGCGCCGCATCCCGGCGATGTGCTGCAGGCGTACTTCTGGTACCGGGGAGAAGGGGAGATGCGGGTGGATGATGTGGCCATAGAATATTTTATCCCAAAACCAAAAGGGTCAAACAATCACCCTATTGACCATTGACTTGAAACAGCAACCTCAACGACAAGCAGAAAAGTCCCCCCTCCCCTCCAAGGGGAGGGCCGGGGAGGGGTCCGAATGGCAGCACCACGGCGAACAGGTTACCATGGGGAGGGCCGGGGAGGGGTCCGATCGGCAGCACGCCGGCGTTATGAAAACCGCCTCCTGGTTCTTCTACCTCCTCTTTTGCCTTTCACTGGGGCTGGCCTGGTACTTCCACCGGGATGCCACCACCTTCAGCAACCGCCATGAACTCTGGTCCGACCGCGCCGGGTACTACATCTACCTTCCGGCCGCCTTCTTCTGGCATTTCGATGCCCGCCGGATGCCAGCCGATCTCGACATCCGCACCGGCGGCGGATTTGCGATCGACTCGCTCCGCAACCGGATCGACACCAAATATACATACGGCGTGGCCCTGATGCAGGCTCCTTTTTTCGTGGCCGCCGGAATGATCTCTCGGGTGGCCGGATTCGACAGCGAACAAGGTTTTTCCATCTTCTACATGAGGATGATGATGGTCGCGGCGGTGGTGTATCTCATCTTAGGGTTGTGGCTGCTGAAGAAATTCCTCGACCGGTACTTCCGGCCTGGCGTGGTTTACCTGGTCCTGCTGCTGCTGTATGCCGGCACCCACCTCTTCTATTACTCGCTGATCGACGGGATGATGTCGCATGTATATTCCTTTTTCCTGGTGTCGCTGTACCTGGTCTCCCTGGTCCGTTTCCGCGATACCGGACATTACCGGTGGTTCCTGCTGTTGTCGGCGGCGCTGGCCCTGATCACCCTGATCCGCCCGGTGAACCTCCTGCTCGTGCTGCTCCTTCCCGCCTGGAATGCCCGCGGGTTCGCGGCCTTCTGGCAGAATCTGCGGCTCCTCGCGAAACCCCGGTTCCTGCTGGCCCTGGCAGGATGCCTCTTCCTGGCATTTTTGCCGCAGATGATCTACTGGAGGTACCTGTCGGGTCGCTGGATCCATTTTTCCTATGGAAACGAAGGCTTCACCCACTGGCGCCAACCGCGGATCGCCGAAGTGCTTTTCTCCCCGCTCAATGGCCTGATCCCCGTCACCCCGCTGATGCTGGTCATCGTCGCGGCGATCCTCTGGATGCTCTTCCGTAAGAAGACGAACGCCTGGATGATGGCAGCGGTGTTCGTGTCGGTCACGTACATCTGCGGGGCCTGGTCGATGTGGTATTTCGGCTGCAGCTACGGTCAGCGATCCTTCATCGAATACCTCCCGCTTTTTGCGATCCCGCTGGGCTTTGCTGTAACAGGGATCCTGGAGGTGAGACGGGTGGCCGTTCAGGCGGCCCTTCTTTTTATGCTCCTGCTTACGGTCTATCTTCCCCTGCGATACACCCTGGTGGTCTATCGTCACGACCGCTGCTATTACGGCTCCACCTGGGATTGGTCCCACTACCTCAGGGCGCTGGAGAAGGCCGGGATCTTTTCGCCCGTCGGGCCCGTCGCATCTTTTGAAAATGACTTCGAGAACCTGGCGATCTTCCCGGGTCGCCACCCTTCAGCCCTCTTCACCCGGTCGGGGCAGTACAGCGTACGCAGCGATGCCGCCGACCGCCGGACGGTGTTGTTCGAAAGGCCTCTTTACGAATTCGGGGGCCATTGGCCCAAACGGTTCCGCGCCGAAGCCCGGGTGTTTTCGCCCGGCCGCCTGAAGGGGGGAGAGGCATTGTCGTGGGAGGTTACGCGGGACAACTCGGTGATTTTCACCGACAGCATCCCGCTGGCCGCGCAGTCCGTGGAACCCTTGTCGTGGAGCCGGGTCGCGGGCGAATTCATCCTGCCCGACGTGCCCGATTCCTCACTCGTGGTAAGGATCTTCCTGGATAATCCCGACGGGACGATGCTTTTCGCCGACGACCTTTCGGTCAGGTTTCTTTACGGCTGGAGGCCCTGAGCCGTTTCCACGGTTATTTTTCCGAGATGACCAGTTTCCGCACCTGCATGGCAATGGGTCTTGTATCCACCGGGTACTTCCTTGGACTGCTGAATTCGAAAATAATATCGATTTTTCCATCGGGCACCAGGGAGGCCGGGACCGGTGCCAGGTATTCCTTCTCTTCCGACAGGATCCATTGCGCCACCCGGGTGCCGTTCACGATGACCCGGGCCTTTTGGATCTCTTTGCTTCCCGGTTCATTGTACCCGCACCCCAGGAGATGAAGCACCATGTCTTTCACTGGATCCTTTTCCAGTTGAAACGATAATCCCGCACGCGACCCCACCGTCCAGCGGAAACCCGGTTCCTGCAGGCTCCATCCGCCGCGCATGTACAGGGTGGATTTACCGCCGGCCTCGAAGAGGACCGGTGTTCCGATGGGATAGGGTTCCTGCTCCGGCTGCCGGACGATCCCACCCGAGGTATAGATGTTTTTTCCCGGGGCATAGCTCGACTTCCCGAACACATGCCCGGTGATCACATATTCGGTCATATCCGGCATATACTCGTTATTCCAGTCGTCGTCCCAATCGTAAAAGTAGAAGGTGCGTTTTGAAAGATCCGCGGTGTACCGGTCCCGGAGGCCCAGCAGCCACGCAAGGTCCGACAGGACCATCGGGACATCCGTGATGACGAGGTTGCCCGAAGAGCCGGCCGGTTTGTGCAGCAGCAGGGCATGAGAGGAGGTGCGCACAGCATTGGGTACCGGGCTCAGTATATCTGCAGGATCCTCCTGCCCGCCTGCCTGGGGGATGTTCATCGTTCCGTGATCCGACATCAGGACGATCTCGGTTTTATCGTAAATGCCGAGTCTTTTCAGCGTCGAAAGAAGGGTGCCGGTCATCCGGATGGTTCCCCGGGCCTGTCGAAGATATCCGTCGGTTCCGCTCAGGCGCGTGTTGTACTGCATCTTTTCATCAATCATCGAGGGGGCGTGCGGAAGCGAGAAATGAAAAAACTTGAAGGAGCCCTCCACCCCCTTCTCCCGGGTCACCCGGGCAGCCTTTCGGAAGAGTGTCGTGAACCGGATATCCGTTCCGATATGGCCCGGGGGATAATTTTTCCGGTGGTAACAGGAGAAAAGCCACCGTCCGGAATTGTATATGCAGGGTTTGAAAAAGGCCGGAAGGGCACGGAACAGCGCGTAATCCAGGTATTCGTAAACCGGATGGACATAATCCGTGCCCAGTCTCTCTACCACCCGGCTCATGGGGACGACGCCCGGCGAACTGCCCGGCAAACCCACCATGTGGGAACGGAAGGCCCGTTGCTTGTACGCGTCAACCATGTAAAAGGAACGGTTGGCCTCGTTGAAGAAGTCGGAGAATGGCTGATCGTTGAGATAGAGGGCTCCGGTGAGGATCGACGGCAGGCTTCCCTTGGTCGTCGGAAAATGGCTGGAGGTGTTCCTGTAAAAGGTGAACCCGTCGAGTTCCCGGATATCGTCGGGGTATTTGCGGGCAACCAGGTCGAAATAGTCAGACTGGTAGGTGTCAAGAAGGATCACCAGCACATTCTTTTCCGGGTGGAATAAAAAAACATCTTCAAATTCAGGTTCGCTGAACGCGGCGGGCGTCTTCCGCGGAGCGGAGATCCAGGCGGCGGCCACCGAAAGGATGCCGGCCAGGCAGATTCCCGAAAGCAGCAGGGTCGCGTGTTTCCTGGTTTTTAACAGGAAGAACAGCAGGGTCATGGCAAGGACCACGATCCAGACTGCACCTTCGAGATACATGGTCGTTCTCCATTCGGCCCAGTTGATCTTCTGACCGTTGAGCAACCCGAATTTCCAGGCGAAGAGCTGGCTCTGGATCCAGACCGCCAGCGCCAGCCCGGCCAGGAGCCCGGCAAGCACGGCCGAAAGGAGGCGGTTGCTCCGAAAGATCCACAGGATGAGGTAGAGGAGCGCCGAGAACGCTGCGAACAGCCCGATCATGGGCCATGCCAGTTCTTCCAGGCTGAAGGCGATCTCGTTGACATTCCCGAAATAAAAGGTGAAGGGGGCGACCACGACAAGCAGGAAGGGCAAAAGGCAGGCGAGCAAGATCCGGGGTAAGGGAGCGGCATTCATGTTACATGCAGGGGCGACTTGACTTGGAGGGGGTAAAGTTACAGGTAGTTTTTCAAACGCAGGGAAAAACTTTATAGGGTATGTGAAGCCGTGAGGGACAAGCGGACAAGCGGACAAGCGGACAATCGGACAAGCGGACAAGCGGACAAGCGGACAAGCGGACAAGTGGATAAGAGGACAAGCGGACAAGCGGACAGGCGGACGGGCGGATAAGCGGACGGGCGGGGTGGGGTATGTCATCATTTCAGATCCGGAATATATTCCTACATTTGTTCACCATGACCGGCGAAAGCAGCACGGCCTTCAAACGTTTCCTCCTGATCGTCATTGCCGGGCTGGCGGTTCTGCCTGCGATCCAGAAAGGGTTCCGGCCCTTCCATTCAAGGGGGCTCGACGGATACTCGGCGCCGAATCCTTTCCCCGCCTTCAGTACCGACAGCCTGTTTAACGGCAGCTGGCTTCCGGCAGTCACCCGTCATTTTGACCGGGGAACGGGCTTTCACAACGACCTGGTCCGGCTGCGCAACCAGGTCGATTTTTCGCTCTTCCGGATCATTCACGCGCAGAAGGTGGTGATGGGAAAAGATCAATACCTGTTCGAGGAGAGTTACCTCGACGCGTTTGCCGGCAAGGACTTCATCGGCGAAAGGATCATCGATGCGCGCGTGAGGCAGTTCCGCTATGCCCAGGACCGGTTGTGGAAAGAGAAAAGCATCCTCTTCCTCGTCCTGCTGCTTCCCGACAAGGGCACCTTTTATCCCGGGTTTGTTCCGGATAAGTACAGGCGGGGAGAAGGAATCGTCACCAATTATGAAAGGTACCGCGACAAACTCGGCGAGTGCGGGGTGAACCACATCGATTTCAATGCCTGGTTCCTCCGTCTGAAAGATACCTGCCGGTATCCGCTCTACCCGAAAACCGGCATACACTGGAGCCAGTACGGCGCCTTTCTTGCCTTTGATTCCCTGACCCGCTACCTCTCCGGCGTCACCGGTCATGATCTGCCGCAGGCCAGGATCTCCCGGTGGCGAATCAGTCACCAGGCCGAGGGAAGAGACAACGATGTGGAGCGGGCCTGCAACCTGCTCTGCCCGATCGATGCACCCCCGCTGGCATACCCCGGGGTGACTTTCACGGCGCCGGCCGGCGCACGGCCCTTCTCCGCCCTGTTCATCGGCGACAGTTTCTACTTTGCCTGGGCCGAAGGAGGGTACATCGGGAAGGTCTTCGCAAACAGCGACTTCTGGTATTATGACCACGACGTTTATAGCGGAACCCATTTTACAGGTAAACAAGCAGCCGCTGAGCCTTTGCAGCAGTGGCTCGACCGGGTGAACGCGATCATCATCATGCAAACCAATGCCGGTAACGGGGAACTGGGTTACTATTTTCTCGACCGACTTTTTAAGACAACCGGCATATAGAGCATTGATCCTCCCGGCGCCATGAAAACGATCCGACTCCTGCTGTTGCTGCTCCTCTTCCTGGCACTCCTTCTGCCCCTCGCGCAGAAGGCGTTGATGCCCATCCCGATGAAACCCCTCTACGGAGTGACCGACACGCTGGCCGGGCCCGGCTTCTCCCGGTCTTCGTTTTTCGATGGAACGTACCAGTTGCGAATGGAGGCCTGGATCACCCAGCAAACGGGATTCCGGCCCTGGCTGATCCGGCTGAAAAACCAGGTGGATTATTCCCTGTTCAACCACACCGGCAGCGGAGGCGTGGTCATCGGTAAAGAGGGGTGTCTGTTCCTGGAATCTTACATAAAGAACTATTGCGGCATCGAGTTTCAGGGCACACGAAAAATCGAGTACGAGGTCAATCAGCTCAAACTGCTGGCCCGGGATCTGAAGAAGAAAAATGTCGATTTCCTGGTGGTTGTCGCTCCCGGCAAGGCAACCTTCAACCAGGAACTCATTCCCGCGAGGTACCGTAAAAAAGGGATCACCAATTACGATCACTACCTGAGGAAGATGAAGTCGGCCGGGCTTCATGTGATTGACCTGAACGCATGGTCACGAAAGATCAAGCCGTCGGCCTCCTACCCGCTTTACCCGAAGACCGGAGTGCACTGGTCCTCCTATTGCGTGACGCTGGCCTGCGATACCCTGGTACGATACATCGAAAGCCTCCGGCAGATCGATATGCCGGAGATCATCATGGCAGGCGTTCCGGTGTCCGATTCCCTCCGGTATTCCGATAACGACGCCGCCCGGCTGATGAACCTGATCTGCGACCCGGCAAACGGCCCGATGCCATACCCCCGCCTGACTTTCAACACAGAGGGAAAGACAAGGCCCAGGGCGGTGATCGTCGCCGACAGCTACTGGTGGGGAGTGATCACTTCGGGGATCAGCTGCCAGGTGTTCTCCCGCCCCCGTTACTGGTTCTACGGCCGGGATGTGTATGAGGAGGAAGAGAAGATCTGCCCGGTCTCCTCCATCAGTGTGAGGCATGAACTGCAGCAACAGGATATCGTCATTCTCCTGCTGACGGAAGCGACCTGGCAGATATTTCCTTTCGGGCTCACCGACGCCTATCTCAGGGATTTTGTACCGGATACGCCGGACGATGATGAGCTGCAGATGTCCATTTTGATGGATAAGATACGCAACGATTCGGCGTGGTATCGCACGGTAAGGGAGAAAGCCCTCAGGAACCACCTCCCGGCAGATGAACAGATCCGCCGGGATGCCCGCTACCTGATCAACGAGGGGAAAGCCAGAACCAAAAAGCCGGGATCCTGAAAACCGCATGATCAGCAAAATAAAAACGGACGATAAATTTTGACCCATGATATTCAACAGCACGCTATTCCTCGTTTACTTTTTACCGGCATTCCTGATCCTTTATTACCTGGCCGGACCGCGCCTGCGGAACTGGTTCCTGCTTGTCACCGGGATCCTTTTCTATGCCTGGGGCGCCCCGAAGTTCGTCTTCTTCGTGATGGGCTCGGTGCTGGTCGATTTTTTCCTGGCCGGGGAGATGAGCAAACGGGATGGAATTGCCCGGCGGGGGCTGATGTGGGCCTCGGTCGCACTGAACCTGGGCCTGCTGCTCTGGTTCAAATACATGAATTTCTTTGTCGATCAGTTCTCGATCCTCTTGACCGACCCGGGAGCGGAACCGGCAAAGTGGGTGAAGATCGCCCTGCCGGTCGGGATCTCCTTCATCACTTTCCAGAAGCTGGCCTACACCCTCGACGTGTACAAGCGGCATCAGGCGCCCTTTGCCCGCCTGCACGACTTTGCCCTCTACATCTTCATGTTCCCGCAGCTCCTTTCGGGGCCCATCGTGCGCCCGGGGCAGATCGCCGGCCAGATCGCCGGCCGGGCGGAACAGATGAACACCGACTGGAAACTGTCCGGTTTTTACCGGTTTATGATCGGACTGGCCAAGAAAGTGCTGGTGGCCGATGTGCTGGGCGCCGGGGTCGATGAGATCTTCGCCCTCCCTCCTGAGAACCTTTCCACGGGCCTTGCCTGGACGGGTGCCGTCGCCTATACCTTTCAGATATACTTCGATTTTTCGGGCTATTCCGACATGGCCATCGGGCTGGCGAGGATGCTCGGTTTCCGTCTCCCCGAGAACTTCAACTTTCCTTACATCTCAGGCAGCATCACCGAATTCTGGCGCCGGTGGCATATCACCCTCTCTTTCTGGTTCCGCGATTACGTGTTCCTGCCCCTGGCCTACGCCACCTCGCGGAAGATGCCGAAAGAGCGGTACCTCGGGCTGAGGGCCGACAAGGTGATCTACCTCATCGCCACCACGGTCACCTTCCTGCTGTGCGGCTTCTGGCACGGGGCGGCGTGGACCTTCATCGCCTGGGGCGGCTACATGGGCATTTTCCTGATCCTCGACCGGCTGTTCCTGCTGAAGTTCCTGAAAAAGAGAGGCAGGATCCCGGCACTGCTCTTCACCTTCCTGGTAATCACCCTGGGATGGGTCCTCTTCCGTTCGGAAACGCTGACCGGGGCCTGGCATTACCTTCACCGGATGTTCGAGTTCAGCGGGGCGGACAATATGGTATACCTCAGCGCGAAATTCTGGAGCCTGCTGGCTGTGGCCGCCGTTTTCTCTTTCTGGGGAGTGTGGAAACGGGCCGAAGCGGCCGTCGATACCCTGTGGCTGAACCCTGGCAATGCCGTCATCATCTCATTCTCGGTGGTTGGGATACTCCTCTTCATCCTGAACCTGGCCACCATCACCGCCACCGGGTTCAGCCCGTTCATCTATTTCAGGTTTTAAAAAGTAAACAACCGCAAAGACGCAAAGAAAATGGATTGGGCAAGAAAAAGGATTTACACCGACACGATCCTCGGGCACCTGATGTTTGCCGTGCTCTTCGTCCTTGCCGCCCTTTTTTACATCGAGCGGACGATCTTTGTCGATCCCGCCTATGCGGTATTCAACCTTACCTATTTCCGCGACTTTGTCGAGGCGGCGGGACGAACAGCTTCTGTTTTCCCGCAGTCGCTGGCGCTCGTGGCGATCGTGAACGAGTGGCCGCTCAGGACCGTTCTTTTTATCTATTCGGTTTCCTTTATCCTGCTGTATTATCTCGTCTACCTGGTGATCGCGCATGTTTTCAGGCTGGGGACCCTGGCGCTGGCGGTTCCCCTGGTGCTGGTGCTCGGGATCAAGTACAGCTTTTTCTGGATCAGTACCGAAACCCACCAGGCCCTGGTTTATACCATCCTGTTTTATGCGTTTCTCACCTGGTCGCTGAATTTTCCGAAAGGAATTCTTTCGGCCGCCATCCGGATTGTGATCGCCTCCGGGATGCTTTGGCTGTGTTTCTTTTCCCATCCGGTCGCACTTTTTACCGTGCTGTTCGTGCTCGGTTACTGCATGCTGGTCAACCGGCGCTGGAACCGGCCCGAAGGGTATCTCCTGGCCTCCGTTATTGTGGCAATGGCCGTTTATAAATTCCTGACGAGTCGGTCCGGCGGGTATGAAGGATTCTTTTTCAACGGGTTCAGCGAATTCTTCGATCGCCTGGGGTATGTATTCCATTCGGAAAGCTTTAAATTCCTGGGGAAGAACCTGTCCGGCATCTATCTCTTTCCGTTGCTGATCTTTCTGATCACCGTGGCATGGTATATCCGGCGCCGCGAATACCTGAAGATCGCCGGGTATGCCGGGTATTTCATCCTTTTTGCACTGGTCCTCTTCACCACTTTCAATATCTGGTTCCTGCCGTTCATCCAGGAGAAAAACCTGATGGCGCTGAACCTGGTGGTGCTGATCCCGTTTTTGAAAGAGGTGGAATTCCGTTTCCGTCGCGGAAACCTGGTCAGGTCCCTCTTCCTGGCACTGGCATTCCTCGCCGGGACGGTTCACATCGTGGTAGCGTCGCATGCTTACAAAGATCACCTGGCCTATGTGGGGGAGTTGATTCAAACGGTCCGGAATTTTCCTGAGAAGAAATTCGTGATCTCCGATACCCTGGTCGACCGCAGCCGGCTGAGCGTGTTCTGGGGCCTGGGTCCGGAATCCCTGCTGCTGAGCTCCCTCGACGGTCCCGATTCAACGGTGGTGATCTATGTCAACGATGCGGCCGGCCGGCTCGACAGTACGGACGACCTGAACGATACCCGGCATTTTTTCATCGTTCCGTGGATCCGGAACCATGAAGTAAGAAAGCTTCATCCCCGCTATTTCGACCTTTCCGGCTCGCGGACCCGGTCGCTGACAAACCGGGATCTCAGCAGGGGCGATGAGTATGTCCTGTACGAAAACAACTTCGAGACACCCCCTGCCCGGACAGTCAAAGACCAATACCGGAAGGGTCCCGACGGCAACACGTGGCTGGAGACCTCCTCCGAGTTCAGTCCGGGCGTCTCCGGAACTTACTCCGGACTTATCCGGCACCCGTCGGTGTTCATCGCGGCTACCGTCAGAGTTTGTCCGCTGGAATTGATGACACCGGGAAGGTTGATGCTGTCCATCTCGAGAGAAAGGGACGGGAAGGTGCTGAAGTATTATGCCGGACTGATCCCCGACGACAGTCTTAAGGTGGGCAGGTGGTTCACAATCAACGCTTCCGGTCCCATCCTTTCCGGCGATCCTGCCGATCTGCTGAAGATATACGTCTGGAATCCTGCTAAAAAGCGGGTGGCCATCGACGACTTCCGCGTGACCTACCGGAAAATGAAATGATCCCCCTTGGTCGCGTAACCCCCGTCGCGCGTCCCCCCTTGGTCGCGCGTCTGTGACGCTGACTCCCCCTTTGGTCGCGCGTCTGTGACGCTGACTCCCCCCTTGGTCGCGCGTCTGTGACGCGTGCCACAATGCGCGCGTTTGTAACGCGTGCTTATTTCCCCCCCCACACATATCACCTTTCCCCTTATTTTCCGATTAAGCAAAAAAGCAATGTCGGAAAAATATAAAATGCCCGAAAAAGACAAAGCGTATTTTGTCACCATGACCGTTGTGGATTGGGTGGATGTATTCACCCGTACACGATACCGGAATATAATCGTCCATTCCCTGCGATACTGCCAGCGAATGAAAGGACTTGAAATCTACGGCTGGTGCCTGATGTCCAATCACCTGCATATGATCGCAAAAGCTACCGGAGAGCAATACCTGTGGGAAATTTTACGCGACTTCAAGAAGTTCACGGCAAAGGCGATTTGCGCCGACATGTCACAAGTGCCCGGTCACCGAAAATGGATGCTGGACATGTTCGAACATAACGGAAAGCCGCTGAAACGTATTTCCAGGTACAAGTTCTGGAAGGATGGAAATCATGGCATCCTTATCTATTCTCCGAAGATATTCTATCAAAAGCTGAATTATATCCATAGAAATCCGGTCAAGGCCAAGATCGTCGAAAAACCGGAAGATTATCTCTTTAGTTCCGCAAGGAATTATGCCGGGTTAAGTTCATTGATCGAGGTTGTGTTGGAGACACCGGAACTGGTGACGGTCCGGTAGCCCACTGTGGCACGCGTTAACTTGTGGACCGCGTTGTGCCGGAGACGCCAAACCTGTCGCGCGTCTGTGACGCTTGACAGGAGGGCTCCGCCCTACACCAGCTCGTACCGGAACGAATCCTGCCGGATGAAGATGAAGAGCAGGATGGTGAAGGCCCAAAGGGAAGAGCCTCCGTAACTGATATACGGAAGCGGGATCCCGATCACCGGCACCATCCCGAGGGTCATGCCGATGTTGATTGCGAAATGAAAAAAGAGGATGGAGGCGACGCCGTACCCGTAAAACCGGCTGAACCGTGATCGCTGCCGCTCGGCCATCAGGATCAACCGGATAAAAAGGCTGAGGTAGAGGATCACGACCACGGCCGATCCCAGGAATCCCCACTCTTCACCAACCGTACAGAAGATGAAATCGGTGCTCTGCTCGGGCACGAAGTTGTACTTGGTTTGCGTTCCCTGCAGGAATCCTTTTCCGGAGAGCCCCCCCGAACCGATGGCGATGAGCGATTGATTCACGTTATAACCGGCTCCTTTCAGATCGACATCCTGACCCAGCAGAACATGGATGCGGTTCCGTTGGTGGGGTTCCAGGATCCGGTTCACGGCATAATCCACAGAAAAGATAAACCCGGCCAATCCCACGAAGACCATCAGGATCGCCAGGGTTGTCCTCATCCTGCGGTTGCTGTAAAGATAGAAACCGGATGCCGATGCCAGCAGGATGCCCAGGAGCACCCATTTTGGCATCACCAATGCCAGGATCCCCACCAAGGGCAATACGATGAAGGCCAGCGGGATTAACCCGGTCAGGCCAGCCCTGTACAGGACGATGACCAGCGCCAGGAAAACGATCGCCGAACCGGTGTCGTGCTGAAGCAGGACCACCAACGCGGGAACGAGGATGATGGCTGCGGCGATCGTCAGGTCGCGCATGCGGCTGATGGTGACATCGAGCGAGCCGAGGTATTTAGCCAGGGCCAGCGCCGTGGCCATCTTGGCGAACTCGGCCGGCTGGATCCCGAAACCGCCTACCCCGAACCACCCTTTCGAACCTGCCACTTCGCGACCGGAAAAGATCACGAGGATGATCATGAAGAGGAAGAAACCGTAGATGACCCAAGAAAATTGGGAAAAAAACTTCGGGTCGATGATCAGTATTCCCAGCGCGAGCAGGAAGGCAGCGATCATGAAGATCGCCTGTTTTCCGTATTTTTGGCTCAGGTCGACGATGTTCTGATGAGCCTCGTCATACACCGCCGCATAGATGTTCAGCCAGCCGATCACGACCAGGGCCAGGTACAGCCCCACCGTCAGCCAGTCAATCCGGTAAAATATTCCCTTGTCCTCTCTCACTGTCAGGTTGTGTTCCGTTGATCAGGTTTCCGTTGATCATGCGATCTTCCATGTCTTTTCGCTTCACCGTGCGGTTCAGGTATTTTTCGATCATCAGGCTGGCGATCGGTGCGGCCCAGGTCGCGCCGTAACCCGAGTTCTCCACCACCACCGACACGGCGATACGGGGCGTCTCGACCGGGGCGAAAGAGATGAAGAGGGAATGGTTCTTTCCGTGCGGGTTCTGAGCCGTGCCGGTCTTCCCGGCCACGGTGATGCTGTCGAGCTTGGCTATGGTGCCCGTGCCCCCGGTGACCACGTCGGCCATGCCCCGGATGACGATGTCGAAATACCGCGGATCGACCAGGGTGGTGTGCTTTGTCTGAAACGCCCGGATGAGGCTGTCCTTGTCGCCGATCGCCCGGATCACGTGCGGAGTGCGGTACCAGCCCCGGTTCGAGATCAACGCGGCCAGGTTGGCCAGCTGCACCGGCGTGATCCCGATCTCGCCCTGCCCGATGCCCAGCGAAATGATGGTGGTCGACCGCCATCGGTTCATGCCATGGTAACGGTCGTAATAATTGGGCGAGGGGATGTTCCCGTTCAGTTCGCCGGGAACGTCGATACCCAGTTTCTTCCCGAGACCGAAACTCATCACCTCCTTGCGCCAGTTTTCGTATGCTTTCCGCGTCGACGGCCAGCTCTTTTTGTCGATGATCGACTTGAATACCCGGCAGAAATAGGTGTTACAGGAGATCTGGATGGCCCCGAGCAGGTCGACGGGGCCCGGGTGGGGATGGCAACCCACCTTCTTGCCGTTGCCGAGCGGAAAGCCCCCCGGACATCCGTACCGGGTGTCGGGGAATAGAACTCCCTCCTGCTGGCCTACCAGGGCATCGACCAGCTTGAAGGTCGATCCCGGCGGGTACATGGCCATGAGTGCCCGGTTGAAAAGGGGCACATAGACGGTGTCGGCAGCCAGGCGCTGGTAATTCTTTTTCCGGATGTTGCCTGCCAGCAGGTTGGGATCGTACGAAGGACTGGTCACCATGCACAGGATCTCGCCCGTGGCGGGCTCGATGGCAACAATGCTGCCTTTCTTGTTGGCCATCAGCATTTCGCCGTACTGCTGGAGTTCCGCATCGAGCGAAGAGTAGAGATCGGTGCCCGCCACCGAGGCTGTATCGTACCTGCCGTCGCGGAAACTTCCCTTGTCGCGGTTCAACACGTCGAACACCCTGATCTTCATGCCCTTCCGGCCCCGGAGAACCTCCTCGTACGATTTTTCGATGCCGTTGATCCCGATGTAGTCGCCCGACCGGTAATAGGGATTTTTTTCGATCACCTCGGGATTGGCCTCCCCGATGTACCCGAAGGTGTGGGCCGCAACCGGGTAGGTGTATTTCCGCAGGGTGCGCGGCTGCACGTAAAACCCGGGGAAAAGGAAAAGCTTCTCCTCCAGGAACCCGTAACTGTCGCGTGTGATCTGCGCTTCAAAGATCGACGGCCGGTATGGCGAAAAATTCCGGGCCTTCTTCAACCGGGTTACGAACTCCTCCCGGTCGATACCGATCAGGCGACAAAGTGAGGCGGTGTCGGGGTTCTTCACCTGTTTCGGGATCACCATCAGGTCGTAAGCCGCTTCGTTGTAAACAAGGAGCTTTCCAAACCGGTCGAAAACCAGTCCCCGCGCGGGGTATTGCGTAACGTACCGCAGCACGTTGTTGTTGGCGGAAAGCACATATTTGTCGACCAGGATCTGCACATAGAACAGCCTGATCAGGATAACGGCGCCGATCAGCAGGAAAAACCCGATGATGATGTATTTCCGGTCGGCATAAATGCGTTCCATCGCCCGTTACCGTTTTTTCAGGATGATGGGCGGGGTGGAATCCAGGTTGCTGAGATGGAGGGCCCTGTCGCATATCCGGAAACGGATCTTCACCGTGTCGTACACCGGCATCGGGTTCAGCGGCAGCGTGTCGGTGATCAGACCCCGGATGGCTTTGTTGGGATCATCGGGTGTGAGATAAGGGATCCGGGCATTGAGGGTGGGATTCAGATCGACCTTGACGTAGGTGCCATTCCGTTTTTCGAGATATTCGATGAACAGGTTGTAATAGTAAATGCTGCCCGTGTCGAACGGGGGCTGGGTCATGTCGTCGGTCAGCCCGATGTCGCCGTCACCGTCCCTGAAAGAGAAAGTGAGGTACCCCCGGCTGGCATACATCCCGGTATCGAATTCCAGGATCATCTGCTCGAATACGATCTCCGGCGTCACCGGAAAGCTCTCTTTTTTCATGCAGGATGCCATCGTCAGACATGCCAATACCAGGATCGGGACGAGGGGTCGGCGGAAGGCGGAAGGAGCGGGGCTGAGGCTCATTGTCAGTTCGAAGTTATTCCAGTACATTTGTAAGGCGGTAAAGGTAGAAAAAAAACGCGTACAGGGTTAGGGAACAGGGCAACAAGGGAACACGCAATCAGGCAAGGGGTGAACGGATCGGCAGCGTCACGGGGCATATTCGCTATTTCAGGAGAGGCGGGGTTTGAAAGGGCCGCGCTGGAGCTTTTCCGGGAACAGTACCGGCGCAACCCCGTGTACCGTGCCTATGCCGACGCCCGGGGGGTTGCGCCCGGCGATGTCACGACCGTCGCGCAGATCCCGTTCCTCCCCATCGGATTCTTCAAAACCCATGACGTCCGGTGCAGAGAATCGGATGCCCGGCTGACCTTCCTGAGCAGCGGGACCACCGGGACGGTACGGAGCCGGCACCTCGTGGGTGATCCCTCCCTCTACCTTCGCTCGATCCTACTCGGATTCGAAAGGGCTTACGGTCCGCCGGCGGGGTATACCTTCCTGGCACTGACCCCCGATCCCGCGTCAGCACCCGATTCATCGCTGGCGTTCATGATCCGCAGCCTGATGGAAAACAGCCCCGGCCGGGATCATGGTTTTTTCCTGGGAAGGCAAGCCGAACTCCGCTCTCGGCTGGAATCCGCCGCACGGGAGGGTGAACAGGTGATCCTGGCCGGCCTTGCCTATGCCCTCCTCGACTTTGCCGAACAATACCCGGGCGCCTATGCCCCGCTCACGGTGATAGAGACCGGTGGCATGAAAGGCCGCCGGGAAGAGATGGTCCGCGAAGAGCTTCACGGGCGCCTGTGCCGGGCGATGGGCCTTGGGGCCATCCACTCGGAGTATGGCATGACCGAACTCCTCTCCCAGGCGTGGTCCCACGGAGCCGGTCACTTCGCCTGCCCCCCCTGGATGAAGGTGCTTATCCGCGATCCCTACGATCCGCTGGCGTATGCGCAAACCGGCGAAACGGGAGGGATCAGCGTGATCGACCTGGCCAATATCGATTCCTGCGCCTTTATCGCCACGGAAGATCTCGGCCGGGAACTGCCCGGTGGCCGGTTTGAAGTGCTTGGCCGGTTCGATGCAGCAGAAGCCAGGGGCTGCAGTTTGATGATCTAGCGGCTAAATTGATCACAAAGTTTCCAGGACTGCGGGACTGTCGTTGGCCGGGGAATTCACCAGCCGGGATACCGGACGGGCCTCCATCAGATCGTCGGGAAACGGTTTTAGCAACGCGGTGGGAACCGGGTGGCATTCGGGGTCGATCCACCGCGGTTCGTCCTCCCGCTGAAGGATCACCGGCATCCGGTCGTGGATGCCGGCCATCAGCCCGTTCGGGGTGGTGGTAATGATGGTGAACGACCGGATGGGCTCCGCCCCCGGCGCTTTCCACTCTTCCCACAGGCCTGCAAAACAGAACGGTTCGCCGTTTTTCAGCCGGATGAGGTAAGGCTGTTTTCCCTCGTCGCGTTTCCATTCAAAGAAACCGCTGGCGGGGACCAGGCACCGGCGCATGCGAAACGCATTCCGGAAAGAGGGTTTTTCGGCCAGGGTCTCGGCCCGGGCATTGATGAGTTTGTTGCCGATCGAAAGGTCTTTTGCCCAGGAAGGTACCAGCCCCCACCGGAAAAACTGGAGCGTGCCCGGGTCATGTCCGGTTATGACCACCAGGTTCTGTGTCGGAGCACAGTTGTACCGCGCCTTGTAAATAGCGGTCCGGACCCTAACACCGAACCGTTCCAGGATCAGCGAATCCTCCATAGCAAATGAGTACCTTCCGCACATCGAAGTCATGATTTCTCTGCGTAAATATAGCCTGAATTTTGTTTTCGGGAAAATTCCGCTATCTTTGACATCCAAACCAACACAATTCATGAAGCATCTGGATCTCACCATAACTGGCAGGGTGCAGCGGGTGGGATTCCGGTTCTCGGCAATGGAGGCGGCCTACCGCTATTCGGTCCGGGGGTTTGTTATGAATTCGGGCGACAAGGATGTGATGATCGAGGCAGAGGGGACGCCCGAAAACCTGGCCAGGTTTCTGGCATGGTGCCGCAAAGGCCCGATGGGAGCAAGGGTGGAGAATGTCGAGATCCGGGAAGGGGAGATTAGGAATTACGCAACATTCGAGATCGTTAACCGGACCTGATTCAATCGTCACAGCCCGCGACTACGATCACGATTTCGCCTTTTACGGCCTTCGTGGCATACCATCCTGCAAGTTCCTTCAGGGTGCCGCGCCGGTTCTCTTCATATATTTTCGTCAGTTCGCGCGAAACGCACGCGGGGCGGTCTTCACCGAAAACCTCCGCGAGCCCGGCAAGGGTTTTGACCAGCCGGTGCGGGGATTCATAGAATACCATCGTCCGCCGCTCCCCGGCCAGCGATGCAAGCCGGCTATGCCTCCCTTTTTTGTGAGGCAGGAATCCTTCAAAAACAAACCGGTCGCACGCGATCCCGGCGTTGACCAGGGCCGGTACCAGGGCCGTGGCGCCGGGAAGGCACTCCACAACGATCCCGGCCTGCACACAGGATCGGACCAGCAGGAATCCCGGATCGGAAATGGCGGGAGTGCCGGCATCGCTGATCAGCGCGCAAACGGCTCCCGCCAGGAGCTGTTCGACAACCCGGTCGACGGCCCGGTGCTCGTTGAACATATGGTGGGCGACCACTTTACGGTCGATCGAATAATGCTGCAGCAGCCTGGCAGAGGTGCGGGTATCCTCGGCCAGGATGAAATCAACCTCTTTCAGGATCCGGATTGCCCTGAGGGTGATATCCTCCAGGTTGCCGATCGGAGTCGGGACCACGTACAGGCGGCCGGGTTCATTCATAGCGATCAACTGTTCATCACCAGTTTGAAACCGACCCCGTGCACGTTGAGCAGTTCCACCCGGGGATCGTTTTTGAGATACTTGCGCAGCTTCACCACGTAAACATCCATGCTCCGGGCGTTGAAATAGCTGTCGGCATTCCAGATCTCCTTGAGCGCCGTATGGCGGTCGAGCACGTCATTGGCATGCAGGCACAACAGCCTCAGCAGCCCGGCCTCCTTCGAGGTCAGCTTCTGCTCCTTGTTTCGGAAGGTGAGCGACTGACGGTTGTAATCGAAAATGTAGCTTCCGATATGGAATATGTTGTCGGGAGCGGCGGGCCGCATAGTCTCCTCGGTGCGGCGCAGAATGGCCTGCATCCGCATCAGCAACTCCTCCATGCTGAATGGCTTGGTGATGTAATCGTCGGCCCCGGCCTCGAACCCCTTCAGTTTGTCTTCCTGCAGGGCTTTGGCCGTCAGGAACAGGATCGGGACTTTCCGGTTCAGGGCCCGGATCTCGCCGGCCGCGGCAAAACCATCTTTCACCGGCATCATCACATCCAGGATGCAGAAATCAAATTCCTTCCGCCCGAACGCTTCGACGGCTTCCAGCCCGTTGCTGCATAGCGTGGTGGCGTAACCCTTGGCATCCAGGAAGTTCTTCAGGATGCTTCCCAGGTTGCGGTCATCCTCCGCCAGGAGCAAACGGATCGGGTTCTTTTCCATCGGTTCTTGTAAAAGTCCGGCCAAGGTACGACATTATTCTTTGATCACAAAAGGCAGGAAGACCCGGAAGGTAGTGCCCCGGTTCACTTCACTCTCGACGCTGATCTTCCCGTGATGCTCCTCCACGATGGCCTTCACATAGCTCAGCCCCAGCCCGAAACCACGCACCTCGTGCAGGTTCCCCGTCGGCACCCGGTACAACTTGTCGAAAATCTTCTTCTGTTCGTTCTTGCTGATGCCGATGCCGTTGTCGGAAATGGTCATGACGATCCCCTGGCCTGTGTTCTCGGTGCTGATGATGATCAGCGGCCGCTTCGGGGCGTACTTGTTTGCATTGTCGAGCAGGTTGTACACCAGGTTGGTGATGTGAACCCGGTCGCCCTCGATCTCCGGACGCGAAGCCTTCAGCCTCCGCTTGATCTCCCCGTCCTTGATCTCGACCTGGATCCGCAGGTTCTTGATCACATCGGTGATGATCGTGTGAAGGTTGATCAGCTCCCTTTTCATCTTCAACTGCCCCTTCTCGATCACCGCGGTCTGCAGGATCTTCTCCGCCATGCCGGCCAGCCGCTTGTTCTCCTCGCTGATCATGGAGAGATAGTTGTCGAGGAATTCTCCCGAATTGCGCATATCCTTGTCGTTCAGGGCCTCACACGCCAGCGAAATGGTCGAGATCGGGGTCTTGAACTCGTGGGTCATATTGTTGATGAAATCGTTCTTGATCTCCGACAACCGTTTCTGGCGGAACACCGTGGCTATGGTATAAACGAAGGAGTAGACGATGACGATGATCAGGATGATCGAGATCAGCAGCATTCCCCACAATTCTGTCAGGAGGAACTGTTTCTCATTCGGAAAATAGATCAGCAGGTACTCCGGGCTGGAATAGATGTCGGCCTGGAACAGGATATAGGCACTGCCTTTCTCGATCAGGACTTTCCGGGAGGCGGGAGAGGGCTCCATGAGGAACTTCTGCTGCTCCGGCTGATAGATGCAGAACTCAAAACGGGTTTCGACCCCCCTGATGTTGAGTTGAAGACGGATCAGCGAGTCCATCTCCCGCATCGTCAGGATGCTGTCGTAAGGCAGGTGGCGGCTCAGGCTGAGCATCTTTCCCCCCGGGTTGCTTCGCATCGCCCGGGCCTGTTCCAGCCGCTCGACTTTCTGGACAACCTTCGTCATTGCCTCGTTCACGCTCCGCCTGAAATTGGCCTCCTTGATGGCCGAAGCGCTCTGGATCCAGTATATCTGGATGCCCATCAGGCCTGTCAACGCTACCGTCATGACGATGATCGTCAGGATGATGATCCTCCTGTTCATGGATGCAAAGGTAACGCAAATTGATCCTGCCGATTTAACAATTTTTAACGTATATTAATATTCGTTAACATTCGGCAACCGGCATACGCACTAATTTTGCCTCGCAGGTTAATTCATTGAGGCCTTCGTTTCGCAGCAGATACAAAGTGCCCGCAAGTTCTTCGATTTTGTTTATTGATTTGAGGTGTGCCTGCCCAGTGCAGGCACACCTTTTTTGTTGAACCGGCCCGCCTCCGGGGCGGATAACACCCCTCCTTATGACCCATCCTCTGCCTGACCTCACCCATGTAACCCCGTTCCTCCCGGCCGCGGCCCGGAATCCCATGCAGGAACGCCTGCTTCATTGCCACCGGGAACTCACCGCCCGCACCGGGAAAGGAAATGATTTTCTCGGGTGGCTCGACCTTCCCCTGGCGGAGGAAGCGCTGATCGGGCGCATCCTGTCCGATGCGCAAAAGATAAGGAACATGGCCTCCCTCTTCGTGGTCATCGGCATCGGTGGTTCCTACCTGGGTTCCAAAGCGGTGATCGAAGCCCTCGGAAACCCGTTCGCCCCGTATCTGTCCGGCGCCGGCCATCCCCGCGTGGTATTTGCCGGCGAGAACCTTAGCGGAGAATACCACGAACGGCTGCTGGAACTGCTCGATACCACCGACTATGCCGTGGCCGTGATCTCCAAATCGGGCACCACCACCGAACCGGCTGTCGCATTCCGGCTCATCCGCAGGCATCTCGAAGCGAAATACGGGAAACAGGGTGCCCGCGAACGCATCTTCGCCGTCACCGATGCTTCGCGGGGCGCCTTGAAAAGCCTGGCCGACGCGGAAGGGTATGCATCCTACGTGATCCCCGATGATGTGGGCGGCCGTTATTCGGTGCTGACCCCGGTGGGACTACTCCCCATCGCGGTGGCCGGCTTCGACATCAGGGAACTGCTCAGGGGGGCCGCCGCCATGCGTGCCCATGCCCTGGAATCGACGGATCCCGAAAAGAATCCCTGCATGCAATATGCCATGGTGAGGAACCTGCTGTATGAAACGGGCCGGACCAATGAGATACTGGCAGCCTACGAGCCGCGCCTGCTCAGTCTGATCGAATGGTGGAAGCAGCTTTACGGCGAAAGCGAAGGAAAAGAGAACAAAGGCATATTCCCCGCCGGGGTGATCTTCACCACCGACCTTCATTCCATAGGGCAATATATCCAGGAGGGGAAGAGAAACCTGTTCGAGACCGTGATCCTGGTCGATACCCCCTCCTCGGCCCTGGCGGTACCGGGCGATCCCGACGATGCCGACGGACTGAATTTCCTGGAAGGCAAAACCCTGAACGAGGTGAACCGGATGGCTGCCCTGGGCACGCTTCTTGCCCACTTCGACGGCGGAGTGCCGACCCTCACGCTTCACATGCCCGCACTGGACGAATTCAACCTGGGCTCCCTGATCTATTTCTTCGAAATCGCCTGTGCCCTCAGCGGATATGCCCTCGGCGTAAACCCGTTCGACCAGCCCGGCGTGGAGGCTTACAAGAAAAACATGTTCGCCCTCCTCGGCAAACCGGGCTATGAGCAGGAAACCGCCAAACTGAGGGAGAGGCTGCAAGGAAAGTGACAGAGTGACAGAGTGACGAGAATAATATCGTCACTTGTCACGCGTCACGCGTGACGTGTCACCCACTTTTCAATCACCTCCGGATAATGCGCATGTTCCAGCGCGTGCACCCGCTCCGCCAGGGTTTCGGGCGTATCGCCCGGTTCGACGCGGCACCGGGCCTGGAACAGGATCCGGCCCTCGTCGTAACGTTCATCGACCAGGTGAATGGTGATCCCCGACTCGGCCTCGCCTGCCCCGATCACCGCGCGGTGTACCCGCTCCCCGTACATTCCCTTGCCGCCGTACTTTGGCAGCAGGGCCGGGTGGATATTCACGATCCGGCCCGGATAGGCGAGCAAAATATCGGAAGGAACCAGCCACAGGAAACCGGCCAGTACCACATGGTCGATCCGGTATCGGGCAAGGAGGCCGGCAACGACGCCGGTTTCGCAGAATTCGTGGCGGGTGAAGAGAACCGACGGAACTCCCAGCGCTGCGGCACGGTCCAGCACCCCGGCAGCCGGATTGTTGCAGAGGATCAATTCAACAGCGATGGTGGGATGACCTCGGAAATACTCGGTGATCCGTTGGGCGTTGGTACCGCTGCCGGAAGCAAAAATGGCCAGTCGGGGCATAGGGCGTGCGTTGGAAAAAACAAAAGTAACAAACCTAACGGTAACTGGTTATAACCTGTTGATATAAAGTGAAGAAGTAAATGAGTATCGAAATGTCATGCCCTTACATATTTTATAACAATCACGGAATCAAATAAATATACTTTTGAATTGTTAAAAAATCTTAAAAATAGATTGCGGGATGGAAGAATATTCTTTTCTTTGCATCCGTTTTAAACCACAAAAAAAATTAACATGTCCGACATTGCCGCAAAAGTTAAAGCTATCATTGTTGATAAGCTTGGTGTTGATGAGAGTGAAGTGACCCTTGAAGCCAGCTTCACCAATGACCTTGGCGCAGACTCCCTCGACACTGTTGAGCTGATCATGGAATTCGAAAAGGAATTCGACATTGCCATCCCCGACGATCAGGCCGAAAAGATCAGCACGGTTGGAGAAGCCATTGCTTACATCGAGAACAATACGAAGTAGCGCAGCCGGAACTGCAAGCATTTCCGGATGTGTTCTCCGATCACTCCTGAAGAAATTTAACCCCGCCCTCCGCGGGGTTATCCATTTAAGCATAAACCTAAAATCATAACACGTGGAATTAAGGCGAGTTGTTGTAACGGGACTTGGCGTGCTTTCCCCGGTCGGTAATACGGTAACCGAGTTCTGGAACAACCTGATTGCCGGCATGAGCGGCGCGGGCCCCATTACCCGGTTCGATGCTGCAAAATTCAAGACCCAGTTTGCCTGCGAAGTAAAGAATTTCAACCCCGAAGATTACTTCGACCGGAAAGAGGTGCGGAAATATGACCGCTGTTCTCATTTCGGCATCGTATGCGCCGATCAGGCCGTACAGGATGCCGGGTTCGACATGGCCACCCTCAACCCCGACCGGGTGGGGGTGATCTGGGCGTCGGGCATCGGCGGACTTGAGACCTTCTACACCGAGGTGATGAACTTTTGCCAGGGCGACGGGACCCCCCGGTTCAACCCTTTCTTCATCCCCAAGATGATCTCCGACATCACTGCCGGGCACATCTCGATGAAATACAGTTTCCACGGACCCAACTTTGCCACCGTATCGGCCTGCGCCTCGTCGGCCAACGCGCTGGTCGATGCATTCAATTATATCCGGCTCGGCAAGGCGGATGTTTTCATTGCCGGAGGCTCGGAAGCTGCCATCACCCCGGTGGGGGTCGGTGGATTTAACGCCATGCACGCCATGTCGACCCGCAACGACGACCCGCGTACCGCGTCGCGGCCCTTCGACAAAGACCGCGATGGATTCGTCATGGGCGAAGGCGCCGGGGCCATGATCTTCGAAGAACTGAATCACGCCCTGGCCCGTGGAGCCCGCATTTACGGGGAAATCGTCGGGGGCGGGCTTTCGGCCGATGCCTATCACATGACAGCCCCCCATCCCGAGGGTTTGGGAGCCGTGCTGTCGATGAGGAATGCACTGGAAGACGCCGGGATCCCGAAAGAGGCCATCGACCATATCAACACCCACGGTACCGCCACCCCGGCCGGCGATATCGCCGAACCCAGGGCGATCATCACCCTCTTTGGCGAACACGCCTACTCGATGAACATCAACTCGACCAAATCAATGACCGGCCACCTGCTGGGCGCAGCCGGCGCCATCGAAGCCATCGCCACGCTCCTCGCGGTAAAGAACGATATCGTGCCGCCGACGATCAACCACTTCACCGACGACCCGGATGTCGCCCCCCTGAATTATACGTTCAATAAGGCTCAATCGCGGGTGGTGAACTATGCACTCAGCAACACCTTTGGTTTTGGCGGCCATAACGCCTCCATCATCTTAACCAAATTTAAGGCGTAGCGGCTTTGAAATTCTGGAACTGGTCCCGAAAGGAAACCGGTCTACTATCCGACAGACAGATCAAACAGGCGATCCGGAGTATTTTCGGATACACCCCCGGCAATATTTTTCTCTACCACCTGGCGTTCCTTCACCGCTCGGCCACCCAGGAAACCAGCAGCGGTATCCGCATCAATAACGAACGCCTTGAATTCCTCGGCGATGCCATCCTCGACGCCGTCGTTGCCGACTACCTCTTTAAAACCTTCCCCACCCGCGACGAGGGCTTTCTTACCGAGATGAGATCGAAGATCGTCAGCCGGGTCACGCTGAACAAACTCTCGCAGAAAATGGCCATCGACCAGCTCGTTCAGCACGACACCTCGGGCTCCGGCACCTTCCGCTCGCTGAAGGGAGACGCCTTCGAAGCCCTGATCGGCGCGATCTATCTCGATAAAGGTTACGACTTTACCCGCCGCATCATCCTCGACCGGATCATCAGCCGCTATTTCAACATCGACGAACTGGTGAACCAGGAATTGAATTACAAAAGCAAGATCATCGAATGGGCCCAGCACCGGCACAGTCCGGCCCGGTTCAATGTGGTCGATGAAGTGGGTTCGGGCTTCCGGAAACAATATGTCGTGGAACTCGTGGTCGGAGCCGAAACGCTGGCCCGGGGACAGGATTATTCGATCAAAGGGGCGGAACGGAACGCGGCCGAAAAGGGATGGCAAAAAATTACCGACGAAGGTATTGACCTTTGAACCGGGATTGGTTATCTTTGTTAGAAACTAACGAAGCGCTGCCATGCCCAAGCGAGTCATGCTGGATACCCGGCCGGTGCCGGCGCAATTTACGCTGTTCGGCATCTCCTGCCACCTGAAAGATTTCCGTCTTTCCTATCTCCTGAACCGGCAGTTGGACCTGGAATTTGTTAAAATGGATGACTTCCGCGACTTTTCATTTTATTATTGCCGCGACGAAGACCGTTTTACCACCTATTACCTGCTCGGAAACCGCGGGGAGGAGTCGCTGCTTGTGCCCGACCTGAAACAGACCGATTACCTGCTGCTCACCGAAGGACCCATCAAGAAACCCCAAAAAGAGAAACTCCTCGAAAAGATCAAGGGGATCCAGAACGTGCTTACGGCATTCGAGATACGCTTCGACACGATCCGCCGGTTCGACCAGTTGCTCACCGACCTGGAGATCCACGTAATGACCATTCATAAGGAATCCAAAGTAACCTACTCCCCCATTAAAAAATAGGAGACTCAACCATGTTCGAAGACATCAAAAAATCCATCGACAAAGGGCTGGACATCGCGTTCATGAACGCTGAAAAACTCGCCCAGGCGGCCAAAGAGCTCGCTAAAGAGAACAAACTGACCCGCGAAGAGGCAAAAAAGCTGTACGACTACCTGGTAAAAAAGTCGGAAGAAACCCGCAAAAACGTGGAACAGGAACTCCAGGTGCTGGTGAAAACCACGCTGAAGAAAATGGATGTGGCGACCCGCGACGACTTGAAAAAGCTCGAAGAAAGGATCGGGAAACTCGAAGGGAAGAAAAAGACCCCGGTCAGAAAGGCGGCGCCGAAACCGGTCAAAGCGGCCAGGACAAAGTAGATCCCGCCGTTCGTAACATCCGTGATCCGTGAAACTGACAAAGATCGGTCTGGCGGTAAATGAGATCGGCCGGGCCCGGGAGATCACCGCCATCGTCGTCAAGTACGGGCTGAGCGAGTGGCTGACCACCTCGGGACTGGGCAAGCACCTCGTTTCGCGCAAACGGCTCGCCCGCCTGGAAAGGTTCGACATGTGGGAGCGCATCCGGATGGCAGTGGAAGAACTGGGGCCCACGTTCATTAAATTCGGGCAGATCCTTGCCGACCGGCCGGATATTGTGCCGGAACCGTTGCGGGAACAGTTCCGCAAACTCCAGGACGAAGCACAACCCTTGCCTGATGACCAGGCCCTTGCCGAAATCGAGAAAGAACTCGGCCGTCCCGTGCCTGAACTTTTCAGGGAATTCGACACGGTCAGGCTGGCCTCCGCCTCGATTGCCCAGACCTACCGGGCCGTACTGCTGAACGGCGAAGAGGTGTGCATCAAGATCCAGCGGCCGGGCATTGAAAAAAAGATCGAGCTGGACCTGAACCTGATGAATTTCTTTGCCACACGCATCCAACGCCATAACCCGGAAATGGAGGCGATCAATCTCACCGGGGTGGTGAAGGAGTTCGGCAAGACCATCCGGCGCGAACTCGACTTCCGCAACGAAGCAGCCAACATCGTCAGGTTCAGCTATTGCTTTGCCGACGACCCCGATATTCGCATCCCGAAGGTCTATTCCCAGTACACCACCCGCCGGCTGCTGGTCGAAGAATTCATCCGGGGCACCAAAGTCAGCGACCTGGAAAACCTGCAACGAACCGGCCTGGATACGAAAGAGCTGGCGAGAAAGGCCATGCGCCTGGTTTTCGATCAGATCTTTACCCACGGATTCTTCCATGCCGACCCCCACCCGGGCAACCTCTTCATCCTCGGCGACGGCGTGGTTTCGTTCATCGATTTCGGGATGATGGGGTCGCTGCGCCCGGAGCACCAGCAATTTCTCGGGAAATATGTGCTGGGATACCTCGGACGCGATGCAAAGGCCATGACCGAAGCCCTCCTGCTGGTCTCCGGCAAACGCAACATCTCCCGGTACAAGGAACTCGAATTCCAGATCGGCGACATGCTGGCTCATTATAAATACATGAGCATCAAGGAAATGGATTTCGGGCGTATCATGAACGAATCAGTCGACATCATCGTTCATTACGGCCTCCGCATACCCCCGGGCATCTACCTGCTCGTAAAGGCCCTCATGGCGAGTGAAAGCGTGGCCGTCGCCCTCTGGCCGGGCATCGATTTCGCCCGCGAAATGCAGCCCTACGCGGTAAAACTCATCGCCCGGCAATACGATCCCAAGCGGATCGCCCTCGAGGCGTTCGATTCGATCCGCGAATACCTGAAACTGGTGAAAGAACTCCCCTCCGACCTGAACGAGATCATTTACAAGATCAGGGAAGGAAGATTTAAAACGCAGATCGAGGTCAGGGGCCTCGAACCCCTCAGCGAGCACCTCGACACCTCCAGCACGCGCGTCTCAATTGCGATCGTGCTCGCCGCGCTGATCATCGGCGCCTCCATCATCTCGCAATGGGAACAAACCCGCTCCATCGGCGCCGTGGTCTTCATCATTGCCGGGATTCTCGGATTCTGGCTGCTGGTAAAGCTGCTCAGAAAGAATAAGTTGTAGAACTCCACGCTGCCTGAAGCTTTTACCAGTCGCCAGTCGGCAGTCGCCGGCCTGTAAATCTTCAAATTTTCACATCAGCACATCAGCACATCAGCACATTTACATGGCGCCGGTGAACTGCTGCAGGAAACGGACGTCGTTCTCGAAGAAAAGCCGCAGGTCGCGAACCTGGTATTTCAGCAGGGTGATGCGCTCGATTCCCATGCCGAACGCAAATCCGGTATAGACGGAGCTGTCGATCCCGCAATTCTCCAGCACCTGCGGATCGACCATGCCGCAGCCGAGAATTTCCACCCACCCGGTATGCTTGCAGATGTTGCAACCGGTCCCGCCGCAGATGTTGCAGCTGATATCCATCTCGCCGGAAGGCTCGGTGAAGGGGAAATAGGAGGGACGGAGCCGGATCCGGGTCGACTCCCCGAACATCTCCTTGGCGAAGTACATCAGTGTCTGCTTCAGGTCGGCAAATGAAACGCCCTTGTCGATGTAGAGTCCCTCGACCTGGTGGAAGATGCAGTGGGCCCGGGCTGAGATCGCCTCGTTGCGGAAGACGCGGCCCGGGAAGATCATCCGGATGGGAGGGGAACTCTTCTCCATCGTCCGGATCTGCACCGACGAGGTGTGCGTACGCAAAAGGATATCGGGCTGGGTGGCAATGAAGAAGGTATCTTGCATGTCGCGCGCCGGGTGGTTCGGAGCGAAATTCAGGGCCGAAAAATTGTGCCAGTCGTCCTCGATCTCGGGGCCTTCGGCCACGGTAAATCCCATCCTGCCGAAGATCTCGGTGATGCGGTTACGGACGATCGAAAGCGGATGACGGGTCCCGGGGCGGCTTTGTATGGCAGGCCGGGTAGGGTCGGTTCCGGCAGCCTGTTCTCCGCCTGAAAGCCGGAAAGCAGACTGGAACGATTCGATTCGTTCCTGCGCCTTGTTCTTCAGGTCGTTCAGCAGTTGCCCGACCTCGCGCTTCAGGGTAGGCTCGATCCCCTTGAAATCCTCGAACAGGGCCGGGATCAGCCCTTTTTTGCTCAGGTACTTCAGCCGGAGTTCCTCGGCCTCGGCTGCGCTACCGGCCTTCAGCGTCTCTATTTCGGCAATCAGCTCCCGTATGCGTTCTATCATCACTCCACGATCTTCACCGTCATCTTCACATCCTTCAGCGGACGGTCGGAACGGTCTTTTTCGACGTTGGCGATCTTGTCGATCACGTTCAGTCCTTCGGTGATCTCCCCGTAGATGGTATATTCGTTGTCGAGAAAATGGGCTCCTTTTTCAGGATGGACAATATAGAACTGCGAGCCCGACGAAGCTTTCTGCGGGTTCTGGGGACCACCCAGACGGGCTGCCGCCAGGGCGCCGCGCTTATGTTTGATCGTAGGCACAAATTCGGCGGGAACCGTGTATCCGGGGCCGCCCATGCCCAGTGCCTGGCCCGGTTTTGCGTTCTTGGAATCGGGGTCGCCGCCCTGGATCATGAAGCCGCTGATGACCCGGTGGAAAAGGGTGCCATCATAATAGCCTGATTTGGCGAGTTTGACGAAATTGTCGCGGTGCTGCGGGGTTTCGTTGTACAGGATCCCCTTCATGTCACCGAAATCGGTGTGAATGACGAATTTTACCACTTTTTTGTCGGTTTTGGTTTGGGACATTACACTTGCGTTGCAGGCCAGGATAAGCGCCAGCAGGACGAAAATTACTCTTTTCATGTTCATGATGTTTTTACGGAGCAAAGATAGGAATAATGTGCTAATGTGCTAATGTGCTGATGTGCTGATGTGCTGATGTGCTGATACCCCTCCCTGTTTGGGGAG
>CAYVVG010000021.1:0-54549 GCA_964455285.1 uncultured Prolixibacteraceae bacterium | reverse complement strand
TTGACGCCGGCCCCGTTCTGCAGCAATATCTTCACCACTTCCAGGTTGTCCTGGGTGGCGGCATGCATGAGCGGAGTGTTCCCGAAATTGTCCTTTTTATGGATGTTGGCTCCCTTCATCAGCAGGTACATCACCATCTCTTTCTGACCACTGGCGCAGGCCAGCATCAAGGGCGTCTTTCCGTCGTTGTTCTCGGCCGATAGGTCCGCCCCGCCGTATATCAGCTGCTCGGCGACACTGCGGTTGCCCGAACGCATGGCGTCATGCAATGCGGTCTCCCCCCAAAGGTCCCTTTTCGAAAGGTCGGCACCCGCCTTTATCAGATACAGGGCGAGGTCGGTCAATCCATTTTCGATGCAGAACATGAGGATCGTTGTGCCCCGGCTGTCCTGGGAATTGATCTCCGCTTTATTGGTTACCAGGTAGTCGAAAACGGCCGGAGTTTCCGTGCAATGGTACAACACGGTCCTCCCGTTCCGGTCCTTGACCGACAGGTCGGCGCCTTTTGTATAAAGCAGGGATACGATCTCGGTGTTCCCGTTCCGGGCGGCGTACATGACCGGGGTCCAGCCGTCACGGTCACGGGCGTTCAGGTTTGCCCCGTACCTGATGGCTGCGTGGATGAAGTTGATCGAGTTGTTCCTGACACACTGGTGAAGGACCGTGCTTCCTATCCGGTTCGTGTCGTTGACCAGGTTGGGATTCTTTTTCAGGGTAGCCTCGAAACGTTTCAGGTCCCTTTTGATATACAGGTCGAACAACTTTTGTGAAAAGGCCCACGCCGGCACCATCGATATCAGGATCGCGGTGCCGGCCAGGGCTTTAATGATGCAATAAAAAGGTCTCATTTCTTGCCGGACTATTCAAGGCGGAATTTTGAAAACCAAACTTTGTTTGTTTTATAGGATGTCGGAGCGGGGAGGACGCTGCCGAAGAAGATGATGCTGCCGTCGCTTGCCTTGAACCAGGGATGTTCGTAATCATGAAAAAAGATGCCCTTTTCACCCTTGAAATCATTGATCACCTTGAATTCCTCCATGGAGGAACCCTCCTTGTTGATCTTGCTGATCATGGTCGGATGGTGCCGGAAACCAAATTGCGCGACGGGCATCACCAGCCAATAGTAATACTTTCCGCTGGTGCCCGGAAGGATCACCTGGGAGTTGGGATGTTCGTTCGACCACCCTTTGTCTTTGGTATAATAGCAGTACTGGCCGATGAAGTCACCGGCCGGATTGTACTGGAAAAGGAAACTGTCCATGTATCGGATCTTGATGTCTTCAGGCGACCCGGAGATGGCGCTCAGCACGTTGGAGGCGCCACCCAGGTCCCAGTTCTGACCCATGATTACGAGCGAACCGTCGTCGAGGAAGGTGGCTCCGTCGATAAAGAAGGTCTTTCCGCTGTAAGGATCTCCTTTGGGCTGGGAGGGAGGCTTCCGGAATTTTTCCTTGAATTCGCTGAATGGAGTGATGGTGTTGTACACGAGATTGTGACCGGCGAATTTCAGATTCTGGAAGGATCCCTTGCCTGACGGACCAAATGCGCATACGGCACCGGTATTGTTATCCATCAGGAGATCTTCGACTTTCCACGACGGGTCTTTTACATCGAACTCAATGCGGTCGACTATATCGCAGTCACCCGAGAAGTTGAACAGGATCGACTTGCCGCTTTGCCCTTTATCCTGCATCAGGAACAGCCAGTTCGCCAGCCCGTCCTCGCTGTCGGTGATCGCTTTACTGGCCTTCAGATCGACAGGGAACGACAGGTTGAGCGGGATGTTCTTCTCGATATCGATGTTCTCGTTGATCTTCATGAAATGAATGTCGGTCCACTGACTGTTCTTGTTCGAACGGTCCTTCACACCCGCGAGCACATAAGCGCAGCCCCTCTTGTCATCCATGAAATACTTGATCAGAAAATACCGGTCGCCTTCCTCGTTGCGGATCTTGACCTTTTGGAGGATCTTGGTCTTGTACATATAGCTGAGCGTGACCCAGTTGAATTTTCCTGTCAGTTGCCGCTTCTTCACGATGAGATTGTCTTTCGGTTCAATGTACAGGCCTTTTATGACCACCGATTCTCCGGAATATTTCCACCATGGGTACTTGCTTTTTACATCGTTGAAGGTGATCTCGGTTACATCAGAGTTGGCCAGGTTGAAGTCGCGATCGACAAAATAGGTTTCGATCTTTGCGTAATCCTTCTTCGCCTTGGTGACGTAATAAAGGGCAAAGGACTGGTCGTCATTGAACTGAATGTGGGCCAGCTTGTTGATCTGGGCCTTCTTGGAGAGCGTTACGATCTTTTCCTGGACGAGGTCCTGGGAAAATGCATTGACCGAAAAAATGAAGAGCAACAGCAGGGCCGGGAGGAATCCCAGCAGAACAGTCGGTTTCCTTGTTTTCATGGCGTTGATTTTGGTTGTGATTTGATGGTTGCAGCGTGTATCGGTTGTTAATTTATGATAAGCGGGTTTTCGAGACCAGGAAAAGCAGGTGATACATCCAAATCAGGGTGATCCTTTTGTCATTTTATTACCAATAGTCATAACAACGTCAAAAAAATGGAACGGCTAATATACTATACCCGGATCGGGAATCCAAATTTTACAGGACAAAATGCTGGGGAACTTCAACCATGTTTTCGGATTCGATCATGGAAGGGTGGAGGAGGAAATGATAAAAAAAGGCTGCCTTTCGGGCAGCCTCGTAAACAGGAATGATCTGCAGGATCTTATTTCAATGCTTTGCAGAGATACTTACCAAGGGATTTCCCGGCGGTTTCGTAGCATTCGGAAATTCGGGCGCCGTAATCGTAAACCTCCTTGTTCACCGGTACTCCGCCCACGCTGACCCGGGCGTTTGACCGCGGCTTGTTATCGTTTGAGGTGAGGGTGGCCAGCACCTTGCCGGGGGCGGCCGTTTCCACCACTTCGATCATCAGGTTCACCGAAGCGGATTTGGCAGCCCCGATCACCACGGTTTCCACACCCTGTTCGATGAACGTAGTATGGACGACGAGGGTGTATTTCGCATTTTCGCTGCCGGGTTTTACTTTGAGACCACAGGATTCGGCGGCATCGTTGAACTTCTTTTCGAACACGGGCTGGTAGCGCGAATCCTTGTTGGAATTCCAGCGGGAGGCCCATTCATCGCCCGAGCCCGGTTTCTTCGCATTGCGTTCGTCGGTGCCTTTCTGCAGGTATTCGGCTTCGGTTTTGAACTTTCCTACGGCAGCGGAGGCATAGTCATAGCGGATATTCACTTCGCTTTGTCCCTTCAGCAAGGAGAGGTCGTCGGACTTGATTTTTTGTGCAGAAACAGAGGCAGAAAGCAGGATCGAACCTGCCAGCATCATAGCAAATCTGGTTTTCATAGTGGATGAATATTGGTTGGATTTTTAAGATTATTTAGACAAAATTAAAATAATCCTTTCAATCCGCCAAATCATCCGTGATAATTTCCGTTTTTTTCGCGGTTATCGATGAATTTCACCGGCTTCCGGCTGGTTTCGGGGAAGAGCATTTTCTGGATGGTCGCCTCGGTGGAGAAGGTGATGAGCGGGGCGACGCGCAACTTGGCGCGGAAGTGGTCTTTGATGTCCTTCTCCCTTTCCTCGCCGATCCCCTTTCCGCTCACATGGATCAGGATCTCGTCGGTGCCGATGGCGTTGGTGTACACCTCGACGACATACCCGGTGATGTAATCGATGTTGTCGAGAATGTCGTACAAGGCGGGAGGGTAAAGGGTGGTTCCCTTGTATTTGATCATCTGGTTCTTTCTACCCACCACGGGTCCGATACGCATGGTCTTCCTTCCGCAGGCGCAGGGTTCGGTGTACCGGCGGCACACGTCGCCCGTCTTGAACCGCAGCAGGGGCATCCCTTCCACGCCCAGGGTGGTGACGGTCACCTCGCCGAATTCCCCTTCCGGCACCGGTCGGTCCTGGTCGTCGAGAAACTCTACGATGATCAGTTCGGGGTGATGATGTCCGCCAATTCCTTCGGGGCACTCGGTAAATGTGGTGCTCATCTCGGTCGAAGCGTAAGTGGAACAGAGCTGGATGTCCCACCGTTCGGTGATCTTCCTGCCCAGGGTATTGAGGCTGAGGTCGGCTTTCCGCAGCGGCTCCCCGATGCATACGGCGTTCTTCACGCTGCTGTTCCGGTATTCGATGCCGTGTTGTTCGGCATATTCGATCACCTTCAGGATGAAGGAAGGCACCGCGATCAGGGTGCTGGGGCGGATGCGCCGGATCGAATCCCACTGGAGTTCCGGTATGCCGTTGCCCACCCGCACGACGCTGGCACCCAGTTTCCGGATCCCCAGGAAGTAGGCAAGTCCGGCCATAAAACGCCGGTCGATGGTGGTCATCAACTGATAGACTTCGGCCGGGCTTCCGCCGGCGCAGGTGAACGAGATCGCTTCATTGTAAGCCAGCCGGTCGAGATCCCGGTCGGTCATGGCGAATGTGACCGGATCGCCCAGGGTCCCCGAGGTGGTGATATAATCGATCACCCGGGTGCGGGGAACGCACAGAAAGTCGTCGTTATGCTGCTGAAGGTCTTCTTTCGTCGTCACCGGGATGTGGACCAGGTCACCCAGGGTACGGATCTTTGCTGCATCGATCCCGTTCTTTGCGAAGACATTCCGGTAGAAGGGCGACCGTTCACTCAGGTAAGCGAGTGCTTCACGCAATCGGATATCCTGGTAGGCGGATATTGCGGGCAGGGAGTCACGCTCGATCTCGGGAAAGAAAGGGGAGGACATCACAGGATCAGGATTTCTGAAGGTCTCGCTGTTCGCAGATAAAACGGGCAATGCTGTTGACCGACCGTACCACCTCGCGGGCGAGGTTCTGGTCGGCGATGCGGAAGCCGTATTTTCTCTGGATGGCCATGATGATCTCGATCGCATCGACAGAATCGAGTGTGAGGGCGTTGTTGCCTCCGAACAGAGGGGCCTCGTCGTCCACATCGTCAGGGTTCACGTCGGTGATCGAAAGTGTCGACAGGATCATGTTCTTTATTTCGAGCTTCAGTTCCTGGGTTGGTTCTGTCATGATTCGGAAATTGGTGGTTTTTTACTTGATTGCTTTGGAAAGGGTTTTGAAAAAAGCCTCTTCAGCGTCGGCCCGGCCGGCGATCATCTCGCCGAGTTCCTTCAGCCGCTCAGGACCGAGGTCGCGGTTCTTTCCGATCCGGGCTGAAAACAGCGAGATCTCGCGCCATCCGTCGCCGATCTTCATCAGTTCCCCCGAGAGTTCCTTCAGCTGTGACAGACCCGTGATTGCAGCCGCCTGCTGGAGGAAGGTCGCATACATGAACCGGAAACCGGCTCCGCCCGTACCCTGGTCTTCCAACAGGATATTGATCTTCATGATCTCATGGGACAGATGTTCCGTATCGCGGGCGAATTTTGGCCACTCGGTGATCTTCCGTGAAAACATCCTCATTCCCCGGATGCCGATGAAGGGCACGGGCAGTTTCAGCATGTAAAAGCATGCCTGACTGATCCCCTTCAGGATGGCTTTGTTCAGGTCGGCTGCAGGGGGAATGTTCCTGACATGGAAAAGAAAACCTTCGGGTGACATGTTCCCGCCGGCAAATCGGCCCTTTTCCAGCGAAGAGGCATCCAAACTGACCATCCGCGGGAAATAGGAATCGCTGATGACATACTGGCCGTCCTCCTTTCCCGCTACGACCATGAAATGGACGTTGATGTGCACCCTTTCCCAGGAAGGGACATAGTCCATGTAAAAGAAATCGACCTGGGCCGCAACCGGCTTGTTCTCTTCCAAAAGCCGGTCGAGGGTCTCCCTGCCTTTTACAGGGTCTTTGAATGTATATGTGCTGAACGATACTCCCAGCCGCTTCTCAATGTTGGTGCGCATCTTCCCGGGCTTGTTCCTGACGATGAAGGTAGGGAATGGGAAGGCCTTCATCCTGTGGAAATAGCCGAAAAAGATACCGCCTGCGATGCCGAACACCAGGGGTTCCGAAATATCCAGCCCGCCGTGGTTCAAAAGGGAGGTGATCGTCCCTGATTCACAGTGGGCGGCCATTTTATGATGATAACCGGATATGATCATTGTGTTTTCTCTTCGAATTGGGTAACCACCACACCGGGATTGGCGGTGGGTTGCTGAACGACGTTGTACTTTCCCCCCCGGTTCTCCAGGATGTAATGGGCCTCCTGCCCGCCCCCGGCCGGAACCAGGATCACCTGGAACAGGTTGGCGACGGGAATGTTGAAAACGGCTGCATAGCGGGCCAGTTCGGCCACGGTGGCCGTACCGAACGGTTCCGGTTCGAGGTGCCTTTTTACCCTCGACTTCCTGATGCCCGTACGGGCGGCCAGTTCGGCGAGGGAGAGATCGACCAGCACCATGTAATACTTTACCGGGCTGATGCGGTAGGCGGCAAGCTGTTCACGAAGCCCCTGTTCGAGGTTTCTGCGTTTCCCGAAATAATCGTCGAGGTAATTGGCCGAGAGGTACGACCCGGTTTGCATCGGCCCGTACTTGCCGTCGTCTTTCTCGACGTAAACGATCATCTGCTGGTCGGGGAAATCTACAAATCCTTCCTTTTCCTTCATATCGCTCACCCTTTAACTTCTCATTTATGCCTTGCAAAAATAGCAATGCTGGCGATCATGGCAAACACAAAAAAGAGGACCAGCAGAAGTACCCGCGGCAGGATCGTCAACAGGTTCCCGTCGCGGATAAAGAGATCGAGGTAGTTGTCGATTCCCCACCGTACCGGGGAGGCATGGCTGATGAACCGGATGAAGCCGGGCATCAGGTGGACCGGGAAGAAGGTGCCGCTGATGATGCCCAGTATGACCACCATGACCGAGCCAAAGAGCCCGGCCTGGTTGTGGGTGGAAGCGGTCGCTCCGACAAGGATCCCGAAGCCGATGGCGGCCAGCGACGCACCCAGGGTGGCCACCAGGATCGCCAGGTGCCTGCTTCCAAGGTCGAGGGCGGGCAGCCCGCAGCAGGCGGGGAACACGACGGTCCCGATGAAGATCATGAGGGCGAATTGGACCAGGCAGATGGCGAGATAGGCGACAACCTTTCCGCTGAGAAGAAGCCCCAGGCTGACCGGGAGGGACCGCAGCCGGCGGAAACTCCCTTCGTTCTTCTCGCTGATCAGGCTTCCGGCAAGTGGAATCACGACGAAGAACATAGCGAATAGGATGAACCCCGGAACATTGTTCTGGATCACGTTGGGCCGGATATCCGACCTGTCGGCCATGGCAAAGCGTTCCCTGACCGGGGGCAGGTGCTTCATCTTTCCCTCGACCGATGCACGGACTGCCGGTTGAAGTGCGGGCGGTAAACCTTTCAGCATCTCATTCATCGCGGCGCCGGCCTGGGTGCCTTTGATGACAAAGGTGAGCGAACTGGCCACCGAGGCACGGTAGTTTTCTTTCAACGCCGGGTCGGTCAGCAGGACCACGCCGGAATCGGGGTGGAGGAGGATCACGGCAAAGGGAAATTCGCCCTTGCCGGTCAGCCTCCTGGCCTCCACCGGGGTCACAGGACGGTTGCCAGCGGTGGCGACGGGGATGAAGATACCCGATGAATCGAGGTTTGCACGCAACGACCCGGAGAATTCATTCTGCACAAGATCGACAAACAGGATTCGGGTTTTTTCGTGGAGGTCTTTCAGCGCCTTATCCTGGGCCAGGGTGACCACGAAGATGAGCAGCACCGGCATGAGGAACAGGATGATCAGTCCGGGGATATCCCGGATCAGCAGCAGGGTCTCTTTTTTCAGGATAAACCAGAGTTTTCGCATGGACCCGGAGAATTTTACCGCTTTTTTACAGCTTCGATGATGCTGACGGGGGCAATGGTCCGGATCGTCCGGCGGCACGTCAGTCCCGCTCCTTCGAGCATTTCCCGGTATTCCTGACCGGTACGTTCCTTCCCCCCGGGCATGCTGGCCATCATCTGGATGTCGAGTAATTTGGCAGCCGAAAAAGCACCTCCGTCGGGCACCACCATCTCGAAGATGAGCACACGGCCTTCCGGTGACATGGCCCCGGCGATATGGCGCAGGATCTCCGAGCAATGGCGGTCGTCCCAGTTGTGGATGATGTTCTTCAACAGGTAGAGATCGCCTCCTGCCGGTACAGCCTTGAAGAAGTCGCCCGGTACGATCTCAATCCGGTCGCCGACACCATACCGGGCGAACACCCCGGGCGCCCTGGCAACCGATCCGGGGGTGTCGAGCAGTACGCCCCGGCTTGACGGTGCGGCATGAAGAATGTTGGCCAGGAAGAAGCCTTCGCCTCCTCCGACATCCACGATCCGCTTGTAATGAACGTAATCATAAGCTTTTAACAGCGGGGCCAGTCCGAGATCGGATAAGTCGGACATCGAGTGATCAAAGATCCGGTACTCCTCAGGATGGTCCTCCAGGTAGCGGTAGATATCGGTTCCATATCTTTCCCTGAAAGCATCCTGGCCGGTTGTAACTGCGTATTCCAGATTGCTCATCAGGTTCCAGTTCACCGGTCCCAGGTGGTGCAGGATCGTGTGGCGCAGCGATCCGCGTCCGTCGAGCAGGGCGCGACCCATCGGGTTAAGCTTGAAACGCCCGTCAGCCATTTGCCGGAACACCCCGCCACCGGCCAGTGCGCGCATCAGGCGGTGGGTATTCCCCGGGTGGGCCCGGATCCTGGCGGCGATCTCTTCGGCGGTCAGCGGCTGATCCCTCAGCATTTCAGCGATGTTCAGTTTTGCCGCCACATAAAGAGAGGGGAGGAGCCAGAAATGCTGGAATTGTTCATACAGCACCGCGGTTCCGGGGAAGAGCTTCCGGTTCAGGCGCAGCAGGAAACCGCGAAAGGCATCGATGATCCGGATGATGGCAACGGGGGGAAGTTTTTGAAGATCATCCGGTTTATGCATGGCGTGGTCGTTGGGAGGGTTCATCCCTCCATAAGTTCGTCCACCTGGGCTTGTGAAAGGCGGGTCCAGGTGGGGTTGACCAGGTTGCCCCCGCTGGTCCCGAACGTGACAAGGTCGAATGTTTCGCCGTAGAAGGTCAGTTTGCTTCCCAGGTCGGGAGTATGTTCAATGAAGATGAAACGGTCGGGGGAGCAATCAAATTCTTTCATGATGGCAGTAGCCAGGGGAGCGCACCACTCTGTCACAGGGGTTCCCGGGTTCTGACGGTATATCTCGGTGGCGATCGCCAGGAGTTTTCCATCCTTTCTGCATACGGTCTTCAATCCGCATCGCGAAGGGGAATCCCAATGCCCGGAATAATCGTAATAGCGGTCCATGTACTTGTTGAAGTCGGGGTTGGTCTCCATAAGTCAGCAGCGAGGTAGCGAAATAGCGAATTGTTATATTAGGGAGCCTACTTTTTTCCCGAAGCTCAGGTCAGCAATGTCTCTCCTGCGCGGGGTGAAGGTTCCGTCGGCGATCTCTCTCGATACGACCTTGTTGATCAGGTTGAACATCTTCATGGTCTGGGGTTCGTCTTTGTAAAAGGTATCCCAGGCGTACTGGTACAGTTCTGCCAGACGCTCGGCCGTCATATGTTTCGGATGGTATACCACCCGGCCTGCATTGTAATGGTTCCAGTCGAAGTCGAAGATGCGTCCTTGTTTCAGGAGGTCGCTGTAAGCTTTGGTATGAGGGAAAGGAGCCAGGACCGTGAATTCCGCCAGGTCAAGCTCGATCTCAAGCAGGAAATCGATGAGCCGCTTTATATCGTCTTCCGTCTGGTTGTCCAACCCGAGCAGGATCGTCCCTTCCACCGCAATGCCATACTGGTGGTATTGCCTGATGCGGTTACGAATATAATCGGAAGTATCAAACACAGCCTGGTAAACATACCATGCGCCTGCCTGGGCGGCAAGATCGAGTACCTCATCCTTGTCCTCGATGGTATGGCTTACCCATTTCTTTTTCAATGGGATCATGGCCCGGAAGAGTTCCTTCTCCCATTGGGTATCGAGTGCCAGCGAATTGTCGACAATGAACAGCCGGTTGTTGTCCATTTGCGAAAGCTCCTCCACCACGCGGTCGATCGGACGGGGGCGGAACCCGCGGCCACCCAGGTACCGCACGGCACACGGGTAGCAGTCGTAGATGCATCCCCGCGATGCGTGGAAAAGATCCACCATCCGGAAGCCCTTGTGATAATAAAGATCCTTGTTCAGGATATCCCTGTTGGCCGGCCCGATCAGGTTCATATCGGGTGGCTTGGTAAGGAAGTTATATACCTTCTTCAGGTCATTGCGTTGAAAGTCGGCAAAAACATCTTTCAGCCGCCCTTCCACCTCGCCCAGGAAAACCGAATCGGCATGCAGCATGGTTTCTTCGGCATGGAGCATGGTCGAGATGCCCCCGAAGATCACCTTTTTCCCCATCGCCCGGTAACGGTCGGCAATTTCCCATCCCCGCCTGACCTGGGTGGTAAGCATCATCGAAATGCCTACAAAATCCGGACTATCGTCGATGACGAGATCCTCGACATTTTCATCGGTAAAGTCGATCTCCACGTGATCCGGGATCTCGGCCGCCATGACAACGGGTCCATGGGGCGGCAGGTTAAAGATAGTTTGTCCTTCGAGCTTGTCCCACCGGGGGTATATCAGTTTGAATTTCATCGCACGGTTTTTAATGGATGGCGGTTCAAACCCGCCTGCGGTTGCATTTTTTCGATGCAATCTGCCAGTTTTTTTATCACTTTTTCTTTTTCCGGCTTGTTCGGGAACTCCATCCGGAGCGCCTGCCGGTATTCCGCCGAAGCAAGTCTCCAGTTTCCCCTCCCGGAATAGTAGTCCCCCAATAGTTTATACGTTTCGTAAAACCGGGGATTACTGTTCCTGAATTCGTCAGGAAAAGTACCCTGCATCAGTGTGGTATCGCCGGTGCGAATGCTGTTTTTCAGCGCAATCTTCCATGTCCTGAACTGCCGGAACCGGTTAAATTCGTCGGTTCCAAGGAACGGATCTGGCGGAATGGCAAGGTCCGTCTCGGCAATCTCCCCCTGGTGCCGGAGAGCGGCAAAATTATGAAAAATTTCAAACAGGTTGTAGCATATGTAGGGTCCTTCCTGCCACGGGGAGGTCGAGACCCAGGCCAATCCCTTCTCCGGGATGAATATGACCGAGTGGTGAGCGATCATCTGGTTCATGGCCTTTTCGTTGCCCAGGCCAATGTCGGCGCCGTTCAGCCCCTGCCGGTCCCTCAGGATGGCTGCCGCCTCCAGCGGTCCTATAGGTGGCGCCTGGCTGATGTGCTGGAGCAGCCTCCGGTAGCGGTAAACCGATGCACTTTCCTCCATGTTGCCGAGGTTCAGGCTGTCGGTCCGGAACGTGGCGGATTGGAAATGGTTTGCACACAGGATATGATCGGATGCGGGTTGAAGGACTCCCATCCGGAACGGCGATTTTTCAAGAACCACCGCTTTTTTATCCCGGGCTGATCCGACGAGAATGGATTCGGAAACGAATGTCTCGCGACGGCTGGCAAGGTCATACGCTTCCTTGATCGTGGAGGCGTACTGCAGGATCTCCCGGGCCAGCAGGGAAATGGGAGTGCGGGCCGAGCCCGGGATATCCGACTTCGCCGCGTTGATGGTCACGGTCAGCCCGGCTGCGTTCATGCCCGAAACCACCCCGGCCATCCCGGCCCAGGTGACCATCATAAATGGATGTCCACTGTCGGGCCTGACAAAGGCAACGATCTTGTTCCGCGCGAATTCGTCGCCCACATAAAAATCGAAATTCCGCCCGATGATCAGGGAGCCGTCGGCCGAACGGTCGCCCCAGACTCCGAAGCTGGTGCACCCGACCAGCATAAGATCCTGGAGCGCATGCCCTATGTCGTGGGCCGAATGGTAGTTCAGCATCCGCTGGTATGGCGCTCCGATGAAGTTGTAAGCATCCGGCGCCGAAAGCGAGATCCCGTAGATCTCCTGACGGTACTCCTCCGCGACATGCCGGTCGAGGTCGCGGTTGAACCAGTAGATGAAATATTTTAGAAAACGAAGGTAGAAATCGGAGGGGATCATCTCCCGGATCTGCCCGATGAAAGCCGATTCCTGCTCAGCGATCAGCCTTCGGGTAAGACGTCCGTTGATCACGCCCCGTTCAAAGGCCCCTCCTTCCAGGTACATCTCCCACAAGCCACTGGTGCTGTGCCTGAGCCAGTTGTTACCGGCGCGATAGAACCCGGGCGCGACGGAATCGGCTTCGGGAAAGAGCGTGGCCGGGTTGCCGGGGTCGGGTGGGATGACCCGGGTACGTAAGTGAAATCCCACGGCCAATAAGGCAAACACCGCCACCACCGACACGAGGGTGATCTTCGTTTTCCAGTACCGGTGTGCCCTGGGTTCAGCCATGGTTGATTTTGTTCAGCAGGTAGTCGAATCCCAGGATCTCGCCGCAGGTGGCTACCGCTCCAATGGTCACCCCCAGCACTCCGTGCAGATTTGTGTTCTGCCCGGTAAAATAGAATCCGGGAACTTTTGTCCGCGGAAGAACGGAGGTACGGGCCGCATCGGTGTGACTTTTCTGGATCCCGTAAAGGGACCCCCCGGGTGTGCCGGTATAGTCCCGGTAGGTGAGCGGGGTTGAAATTTCTGTGTGTTCGACGGCCCGGGTCAGGTCAGGGAAGCGTTGCGATACGCTGTCCAGCAGCCTGGCCGCAAGCTGTTCCTTGAATTCCAGGTAATCTTCACTCCGGCTTCCCCTGACGGTGGAGGACCACCGGGCGACTGAGGCCCAGGGCAGGTAGGTCATCACCGTCACCGAGCGTGCATATTCCTGGTCGGGTTCCTCGCATCCGGCCGACACGAGGTACATGACAGGCCAGCGATCCGGCCCGGCGCCGGCTTCGTCCCACGGGCTGGTCGAAGAATGATAATAGTAGTTGTGGTTGAAATAGGGAACCTTTCTCGGCCGCAGGGAAAGGAACAGGATGAAGGGTGAGGGCGTTTCGGGCAGGGTGCCGATCCTTTCGCGATAAACCGGCCGGAACCTATCATCGGGCGTCATGGAGAGGGTCACGGCCGGATGGATCCCCGAGATCACTCGTCCCGCCATGTATTCACTGCCCTGACGGGTGTGAACGGAAAAGCCTTCAGCTGCCGGCAGGATCCTGGTAACCTCCTGGCCGGTGACGACCGAGCCTCCGGCCGATCGTATCATTGAGACCAGTGCTGCGGCTACCTGGCCGCTCCCGCCGACGAATCGCGATGCTCCCGAGATGAAGGAATGGCTGATCAGCGATGCCGAACTGAGCGGAGTCCGGCTGTCGCCGCCGAAGAGGTAGTTATTCCCTGCCAGGACCGAAGCCAGCGGAACAGTCCCGGCAGGAGGGATGGCCGCGGGCAGGCCGGCCAGGAAATCACGGGCGCTGCGGGTATGGTAGAGGTGTTCCGCATGATTGCCGGGGGAGCGGAGGTTGTACAACGGGAATGCATCCGCCACCTCCCTGATCATCCCCAGGTAGCCGTCAATCCCGTCGCGTTCTCCGGGGAAATGGCTCAGCATCTGATCCCGGAAGCGATCGAATCCCTGGGCAAGGAGAAATTCCCTGTCGTTGAACAGGATGTGGTCGAAACCATCCTCGTCGAGCTGCCGGATCCGGATCGCGCCGGTGAGTCCCAGATATTTCCAGTACCGGAAAAGCGTCTGTCCTTCGCCCAGGCCTCCGACGTAATGAACTCCCGTTTCAAACCGGGTGCCATTCCTTGTAAAGGTTTGCAGGTTTCCCCCCGGGCGGGGTTCCTTTTCCAGAACCGTCACCTCAAATCCTTCCCGGCCCAAAATCAGACCGCAAAGCAGTCCTCCCAGTCCCGAACCGATGATGATCACGCGGTTGTCGCTCATTTTCGGAGAATATAGAGGTTGTTTGAGGTGACCTTCTTGTTGTCGACCACCCTAAACGACAATCCTGCCGATGCGGCCAGGTTGGCCAACTTCTCGGCCGAGGTAAAGTAGAGCCGTTTTTCGGGGTTCGCTGTCTTGTTGAACCCGCTCCGGGTCGAAAAGAGTTCCGTCAGAGCCGACCAGCGTTGCCGTTGCCTGAGCGACGCGTTCGCCTCGCGGATCAGGATGCAGCCTCCCGGCTCGAGGTTTTCCATGCACCGCCTGAGCAGCGACTCCTGGTCGCCGGGGGTCAGGTAATGCAGAACATCACCCAGGAGGAACCCGGCGTGCGGCGTGATCGGGTAATGCGTTATATCAGCCTGAATGAAGCAGAGCCGGTCGTTCCGGGCAAAACCGTTCTGCGCTACGGCGATCTTGTCCTTGTCATGGTCGACACCGGTGATCCGCCTTCCCTCCCCCGTGAACATCAGCATATACGAGGCAAAGCCATATCCGCAACCCAGGTCGAGGATTGCCCCCCGGGCAGGCATCTCGCGGCATACCCGGTCGTAATTGCGTTCGAGCCTCATCTTGACCCGCATGTACCACTCCAGCACCGGGCCTTTCATCACATAGTTCAGGGCCAGCGTGCGCCGGTAATAGCCGGCTGTGCCCTCTTCGGCCCTGAGCCGGGCATATTCCCGGATATAGAATTGCCTGAAGTTCCGTGCACGTTCCCTGTAATTGTTCCCGAAGGAGAGATCATCAGGCCGGACCCGTTCGAAGATCTTCATCCGCAACCCGTTGGGCCGACCCCAGAACGCACCTCTGCCGAGGAAGTCCCCGCTTCCGAACACAAGCATGGGCAGGATGTCGGCATGCAACTGTTCGGCCAGGTAAAACGCACCGCGGTGGAAACGCTGGATATGCTGATCCTTTGAACGGTGAGCTTCAGGAAAGATGAGAACCGAAAACCCCTCTTCCATCCTTGCCTTCAGGGTATGTGCCAGGTTCTCCAACCCATCATCGATGTTGTAAAAGTTTGCAAGCCGGGCGATAGGGCCGAAGACCGGGGAACGGTAAACCCATGAGTTGGTAAGGATGATCATTTTCGGGTAAAGACTCAGGAAAGCAGGTGTTTCGATGAGGCTCTGGTGGTTGCTTATGATAATGGCGGGTCGCAGGAAGTCCTCCCCGGGCTCATTGATCAGCTTCCGGTCCCGGTTGAATGTAAAGGCGATGTACGCCCGGCAGAGTGAGCTGAAAAGACGGTGGAACAACAGTTCCTTCTTTTTCCTGCTCACCGGTAAAAGCCAGTTGATCAGGCTCCCCAGGAACATCAGGATCAATGCGATCATCACGATGTTGCCCCAGGTCACGATAGTCTTGAAAAAGATCCTGACGGTGACCGGGAAACGGTTGCTTTGCTGCCGGCGAAGCAGCAGTGTCTGATAAAGAAACGGTTGAAGGGTGAACGAGAGGAGCACCACCGATGTGATGCCGAAAACCGAAATGAGCGCGATCGAATTCAGCGCCGGGTGACGGGTAACCCCCAGTGCGCCAACCCCGAACAGGGTGGTCAGGGCTGAGAGCAGCACCGAAACCTTATAGGCCCGCTGGTCGGTTTCGCCGTTCCTGAGTGCCTGCTGAAGGCCACGCATGACCAGGATGCTGTAATCGACGCCCAGACCGAAAATAAAGGAAGAGATAATGATGTTGAAGATGTTGAAGTGTATTCCGGTAACGCCCATGAATCCGAGGGTCAACAGCCAGCTCAGGAACATGGGAGCGGCGGTCATGATACCGAGCCCCACCCGCCCGAACGACAGGATGAGCAGCAAGGTGACAAAGCCCATGGAAAGGAGCACCAGAAGGTCAAAATCTTTCCTGACCCGTTCGATGAACTGTTCCGTGATGGACTGGCGGTCGAACAGAAGGATTTCCGGTGTATCGCCCAATTCCCGGAAAACGGAGCCGCGGTCGCTGGCTGCTACTTTCAGGATCGTGGTGGCCAGCGACAGATCCCTATCCCGGGTGAGCCAGTCGCGGATCAGGGGGTGGAGCGGTTCCGGGATATCGCTGGGGTGCAGAGGATCGTATTTTCGATCCAATAGTTCATGAAAGCCATTGAATGCATCCGCGCGGAAACCCCTCTCTTTGGCTGCTCCGGAAAGCCTGGCCACCACCTCTCTTTTTCGCTCCGGTGTCCAATACCGGTTCCATTGCCGTATCCGCAACTCCTGCAGGGAATCGGAAAGCAGCAGTGGGCCTGCATCGGACCGGTACCTCACGATTCCCCTCCTGATCAGTGAATCGATCCTCGCAGCCATCCGCTCCCGTCTCCTCAGCGCCTCTTCATTGTCATTTCCCGGGTACACAAGGTACATGGTTTTCAGGTTGAGATCGGCGATCCTGTCAAGTTCCCTGCCGGTGCGACCCAGTTCGGGGGTGACGTAGCTGAGCGCCCACATATCCTTTTCAAATGAGGTTTTTCCAGCAAACCACAATGAAAGGATGGTCACCATGAGGAGCACACCGATCAGTCCTCTTTTGCGTTCGAAGGGGTAGGCGGCCAGCCGGTCGATGAAAGTGATGCGAACGGGACCCGAAACGGCTTTGATCGACACAGGCAGGAGATGCGGCAGGATCAGCAGTGTGAAAAAAGCGGCTCCCGCCACGCTCAGAGCGGCAAACCAACCGAGGTCCTGCAGAACGACTGAACGGAGGAAGGTCAGGCAGAGAAAAGCTCCGGTTGTGGTGAGCGAACACAACAGGATGGTCAGCGACATTTCTTTCAGAGTGACATTCATGTCGCGGGTATTCCTCACATGGTTGATGATGTAAAGCGTGTAGTCGATGATCAGTCCCAGGATGACCGATCCGATTCCCAGTGAGATGACCGACAGCTTTCCTTTCAGGAGCCCTATAAGCGACAGGGCCAGCGTACCCCCGAAAAGGGCAGGGAGCATGCCCAGCAGCGGGATCCGGAAATCGCGGTAGTACCATCCGATCAGCAGGAAAATGGCCGTCAGGGCCAGGATCATGGTCATGGTGATGTCTTTCTTCACCTGCCGGGCATTGCTTACCGCCACCGCAGCCCCCCCGAAGTAACGGATGGAGAATTTTCCGCTGTCGGCTGCGTTGAGATGCCCGATCGTTTCATCGAGCCCGCTGATCAGCCGGTCGTTGTAGTCGGTCTCGGCAGCTGGTTTGGCGGGGAGTACAAAAAGCAGAAGATGGCGTAGTCCGGGGGAATACACGCACCCGTCGAAGATTTCGAAATTGCCGCCGGCATCGAGTGATCGTAGTTTTCCGAAGGCCTGTCCGGTGATCCCGAGAGGGTCCTGGCGGATCCTTTGTTTCAGTACCATCCCTGCTGGGGAAACGAGGATCCGGTAGTTTTTCTCCATCGACGCTGCGATGGATCCGGGCCGGCACAGGCTGTCGATGCCGGCATAGTCGGATTCCTCAAGGAACACGGGCAGGTGTTCGAGAACCAGACGGTTCATCAGCAGCATGACAGAATCGGAGCTGCGGAAGGTGACAGAAGCGACCAGGGTGGTGTCGAACCGCGCGGCCAGGGAATCGGCCAGACGGGCGCCGCATGCGGCAAGGGCTGCCGGGTCGGGCGGGGCCAGCGAATCGCGCAGGCTGATAAGGATGATCAGTTTGTCGGTCAGCTTCAACTTCGACATCACGGCTGCCGCATCTTTCAGGTTGTTCCCCGAAGTGTTTGACTGCGCGATATCTTCTTCGAACCGGATATGCATGGCCATCCATCCCAGCACCAGGCACAGCATGAATACAAGGGTAAAGAAGATTCCCCTCCGGTCCTTGAAATACCGGTATAGGTTCCCGGGGAGATCAGTCATGAGGAATGTTCTTTCTGAAGATATTCAATAACAGGTAGGAAACAGGACCGAACACGATGGCCAGCAAGGCGGCGAAGATCATGCTCCCCACCAGGTACTGCACCAGGTTCTCCCTGATCCATTGCAGTCCGATTCCCTGGCTGTATTGAACGGCCGAGACGTTGGCGCCGAGCACCCAGCCCCCGAGCAGGTAACTGACGAAGATGATTAAAGGAAGCAGGGGGGGGAGGCTGATGTTGCTCGCAGTGACCGTGACAAACTTGTTGAGGCGAAAAAGATGGGCCAGGCCGAAAGCGGTGACGATCTGCCATCCCCAGATGGGGGTCACACCGATGAACAAACCGAGGGAGACCGAGAGGGCCAGCCTGGCATTGGAATCTTTGCTGTTGATGATGTATTCGGTGAAAAATTCGCGGACCGATTTTTTTCGCAGGCCTTTGAAAAAAGAGAGGGGTCGGACCCAGAGCAGCGCCATGAACACGAGGATGCTGTTGGCGATGCTCACGCGCGTAAAGTCCCTAACCTTACGGAAATGCGACACCCGCGTTTCCGGCGGGGCGTAATAGACCCTGACGGGCACCGAAAGCACGTTCACACCCCGCCAGGCTAACCGGACCAGGATCTCCACTTCATATTCGTACTTGCGGGATACCACCCAGCGAATCTCCCGGATCCGGTGTAACGGATAGAGCCGGTAACCCGTCTGGACATCGAGTACGGTGATCCCGGTTTCGACCTTGAACCAGAAGATCGAGAACTTGTGGCCGAAACTGCTGGTTCCCGGCACCTCATCGCTGGCCATATCACGGGCACCGAGTATCATAGAGTCTGGCTCTTTTTCGATCAGGGCAAGAAAGGCGGGCAGATCGTCGGGGAAATGCTGGCCGTCGCTGTCGATCGTGACCGCGTATCGGAATCCCCGTTCAATGGCAGCGCGGAACCCCATGCGAAGGGCCCAGCCCTTGCCTGTGTTGACAGGGATCGTGACGACAACCACCTCGGGGAAACCGGCAAGGATCTCCGGGGTGCGGTCGGTGGAACCGTCGTTCACCACGATCACATCCTGCGCATAGAGCAGAACCCCGCGGATCACCTCCTCCAGCGCATGGTCATTGTTGAAGGTGGGGATGATCACGCAGCATTGCAATTCCCTGAATTTCTGCCGGACGGAGGAAAGGTCGATCATGAACAAGATTCACAGGCAGTTGGCACGGTATGATTCACATTCAAGGCCAGCCGCGACTACTCAACAAAAGTAGCAAAAATTGTTAATTTTGCCCGGATGAAAATCCTGCTGATCAACCCACCCCGCTCGCCGGAGAATAACATCCTGAAATTTGCACCGGAGGAGGCACGGCGGTTCATTCATAAGAAACTGATCGGCCCTCCGTTGGGACTGCTGACCATTGCCGCATCGGTGCCCGATCATGACGTGACTGTATTCGACACCAAGGGAGAATATGACCTGGACCCGGCTGCACCTCCGCTCGGCCAGATGGTACGCGATCTGGTTGAACGACATCGGCCCCAACTGGTGGGTGTGACCGCTATCACCTCGGAGTTTGATTACTGCACCGAGATATGCCGGGTAGTGAAAGAATCGGATCCCTCGGTGCTCACTGTGGCAGGCGGGCTGCATGCCACCCTTTGCCCGGGCGATTTCACCGATCCCTGCTTCGATGTCGTGATCCCGGGGCAGTGCGCTCACATTTTCCGGGAGGTCGCAGAAGCCCGGGAGTCAGGCCGGCCACTGGCCTCCGTGCCCGGGATCCTGCTCAACGAAAGAGGGTCGCTGAAACGAACCGGCGGGAAGGCAATTCTGCGGGATCCGGCCGGGGTCGATTACCTGATGCCCGACCGGAGCCACCTGAAGCGATGGATCGGCACCTATAAAGTGGGGGGGAGCCCCGACCCGAGTACGTATGTGTTCACTTCGCTCGGATGCCCCTACAAATGCACCTTTTGCTCCATATGGACCCAGTTCCGCGGAAAATACCACCAGCGGTCCGTCGAAAGTCTCATCACGGAACTGAAAAGCATTGATGATTACCCGGTGGTCCGGTTCGCCGACGCCAACACGGTGGTGGATGAGCAATTCATGCTGTTGCTTTTCGAACGGATCCGTGAGGAGGGAATTCAGAAGACCTTTGTGATGGATATCCGGGCCGACGTGGCGGCAAACCAGCCCCATATCATCGAGAAGCTCGCCAAAGGCGGTCTCCGGGTGGTGATATGCGGCTTTGAATCGTACCGCGACGAAGAGCTGAAAAAATACAATAAGGCGTCACCGGCGCGCGATAACCGGGAAGCGGTAAAGGTTTTCGAACGCAACGGGATCATGGTCCGCGGGAATTATGTGATACCGCCCGATTATAACGGGAGCGATTTTGAGGCACTGGCGCATTACTCAGCCGAGAACCGCGTTGTTTACGCCGGATACACGGTGCTGACCCCCATGCCGGGAACGCTCTACCACCGGCAGGTGAAGGAGAGGATCATCGACCACGATTACCGCAAGTACAACTTCTTTAACTCCGTGATGCGCACAGAACTGCCACATGACGAATTCCACGCGCGGATCGGAGCTCTTTGGCTGATCAAGAAGGGGACGGATGTGATTTAGTGAGTCGTGAGTCGTGAGACTGGATAATTATCTGATGGAAAGGGTACTGTTAGTAAATACCAACATTGAAAAAGGCCCGTACCCGGTGCCGCCGGTGGGGTTGTGCATGCTGGCCTCGGCGTTGGAGGACCGTTACGAGGTGAAGGTGTACGACGGGGTTTTCGACGAAGGGCGAAGTCTTCCCGGACTGGTGAAGGAGTTTCAGCCGGCTGTCGTGGGATTCGGCATCCGGAACATCGACGATGTGGTGAGGGGAAAGACCACGGTGTATGCCCCGGGCATCCTCGAAAAATTCATCGTGCCAGTCAGGGAAGTCACCGCGGTACCCTTCATCCTGGGAGGAAGTGGTTTCAGCATCTTCCCCTCCGAACTGATGGCGCTTACCGGGGCCGAATACGGGATCACCGGGGAGGCCGTCGGGTGGCTTCCGTTACTGATCGACCGGATCCTGACAGGAAAGGGTGTAAGCGGGATCCCGAATCTTTTTACCCGGTCAGCAGGAACCTCGGGGAAACCCAACATGGGCCCGCCAGTGCAGGTATCCCGAAGGTTCCCGGAAATTGACCGGTGGATCGATTTCGGGCCATACCGTGCCAAAGGGGTCTATTCGATCCAGACGAAGCGGGGCTGCGCCCACCAATGTATTTACTGCACCTATCCGTGGATCGAGGGAAGGAGTTTCCGTCCGCGCTTGGCTACCGAGGTGGCCGACGAGATTGAACAGGCCTGTGAACGGCTGGGCGATGTCACCTTCGAATTTGTCGACAGTACCTTCAACGACCCCGCAGGACATGCCGAGGCGATATGTCGTGAATTGATCCGACGCCGGTTGCGTGTCCGGCTCCGCACAATGGGGATCAACCCCCGCCATTCCAGTGCCGAATTGTTCGGACTCATGATGGAAGCGGGATTCCGGCAGATCGACGCAACCCCCGACAGCGCTTCGCCCCGGATGCTGCATAACCTCGGCAAGGGATTCGACCTGGCTTCGGTTGAAAAGATGGCCGAACTGATCCGGAAATTCGATCTGCCGACAATGTGGTTTTTCCTGTTCGGCGGACCAGGGGAAGATGAAGAGACCTTCGGTGAAACCCTCCGCTTTATTGACCGATGGGTGAACCCGCTCGACCTCGTTTTCATGAACTCGGGGATCCGGATCTACCCGGACACCCCGCTGGCCCGGGTGGCCGAAAGGGAGGGACAGGTTCGCCGGGGTGAATCCCTGTTCCATCCGCCACGGTTTTATACACCCCATGGAATTTCCCTTGACAGGCTGGATGAATTGATCGTGAAGGCTTCCCGGGAACACAGCAACTGCATTCCTTCCTGGGAAAGCACCCCGCCGGCGGATATGATGGCCGAGGCGATCGAGATGCGGAAAGGCACCATGAGCGCGGAACCGATGTTTCGTACCTTGCTGAGAATCAGGAGAAAAAGGATGCAGGAGGGAGAAATCTGACTCCTTCTGCGAACCTCGCGTTGCGGGAAAGCCCCGTCCCTGGTCCGCATTCTATGAACCCGGTAATCCCGCTTTCAACAAGGTATTGCATGGACTGTGCCCAGTTAAGGGAGCGATAAAGGTTCCGGATCACCTCTGAGCGGATCATCGTTTCGGTTGACAGTTCAGTCTGGTCAACCAGGGAAAGGATGGGAAATTCGGGCCGGCTGATCTCCATGGCCTCCAGTTTCCCGGCCAGGGAACGGGAGGCCGGTTCCAGGTGGTAAGAGTGATAAGGTATGGTTACGCCGAGCTCCCGGGTATGGAGGGCGCCCTCTTCTGCAGCCAGTGACAGCAAGCGCAGAACGGCCCCGCGTTTGCCGGTGACCACAAATGCATGCGCGGCATTCTGATTGGTTATCGCGGCCTCCAGACCATGTTTGTCAAGGAGCATGGCAATATCGGAACGCTCCAGCCCGATCACGGCACCCATCCCGTAGTTTCTCCCGTCGAGTGTCTCTTCCATCGACCGGTAGGCTTCCCGGATCATGATAAGGCCGGTCCTGTAACTGATGGCGCCGGATTCGCAGAGTGCCGAATAGATGCCCATGCTGTACCCCGCCGCGAAAGCCGGGAAGATACCCGCCCCGCGAAGCAACGACGACATCGCGCAACTGTAAACGAAGGTGACGTACTGGGTGAGCAACTCATCCTCCAGAAAAGCGTTTTCCCTGAAGTCGAACAGGGTCAGCCGGGGCTCCACCGGTGAAGCGGCCTGCAGGTATTCGCCGAACCGCTCGCTGAAGCCGGGGATGTCCGTGCCGGGATGATTCTCGTAATGGCCCGAGAAGGCAGGGAAGATAAAAGCAAGGCGCTGGCCGGACAAAGGAATATGCGGCTGATTATTAATCCAGCTCGAGAAGCCGGTTCTCATGTTCAATGATAAGCAACTGCATCCGGATCAACTCACCGATGGTGGCGACAGGATTTTTCACGGCATATTTGCCAATGACCTTCAGCTCGATATCGAGGTCGTACTTCTTCTTGAAAATCTCGATCAGTTCAAGAAACATGAGGGAATCCCCGTCAAGATCGTGAATGATGTTGGTGTCCTCGGTGATCCGGGCTATATCTACTTCACACTCTTCAGCAAAAAAATTATAGACTATATCCTTGACTTCCTGCTTGATACTCTCCGTAATGGCGGCCATGTTCTGCTATATTTTCTGCAAAAATAGGATTTTTTTGGAAAAATCAACCTCCCGGCCGTTTCAGGACCAGCGTGGCGTTATGGCCTCCGAATCCGAACGAATTGGATAAAGCAGTCCGGATGTCCGCACGGCGGGCTGTGTTTGGCACATAATCGAGGTCGAGGTCGGGATCGGCGACCCGGTAGTTGATGGTGGGAGGCAAGATCCCCTCTTTCAGGCTCATCACCGTAATGATCGCTTCGATGGCGCCGGCGGCTCCGATGGTATGACCGAGCATGGATTTGGAGGAGGAAACCGGTACGCGGGGAGCGAACTCACCGAACACCTTCCGGATAGCCATGGTTTCGTAACGGTCGTTCAACTCCGTGGAGGTTCCGTGGGCATTGATGTAACCGATCTCTTCGCGGGCGACCCCGGCATTTGCCATGGCCAGTTCCATGGTGCGGGCCATGCCTTCCCCGTCCTTCATGGGAGCCATGATGTTGTACCCTTCACTGGTGAGCGCAAAGCCGGCCATTTCACCGTGGATCCGGGCACCCCGTGTCCTGGCATGTTCTTCCGATTCGAGGATCAGCACTCCCGAGCCTTCACCGATCACAAAGCCGTCGCGATCTTTTGAAAAGGGCTTGCTGGCAGCCTCCGGGGGATCATTGGCCACCGAAAGGGCATACAGCGCATTAAATCCCTGGATCTCCTCGAAATTGATGATCGAGTCGGCACCCCCGGCGATGACCACGTCGGCCTGACCGTTCCTGATCATCTCGTATCCGAATGCGAGGGCATAGGCCGACGAGGCACAGGCGGTGTTGACCGCAAAATTTGGGCCGGCCAGCTGGAATTCAAGCGAGATCCAGGCCGGCATGGAGTTGGTCATTGCCTTGAATACCGTATTCTGAGGGGTCGTGTCCTTTTCGACGCTCGAATTTCCCGTATTCACCACGCCCATGATCACGCTGCACCGGGCCCGGTCGGTATTCTCGAAAGTGAGCCCGGCATCCTCCACAGCCATTTTGGCTGCCGTGACGCACATCCGAGTGACCCGGGTCATCTGGCCTGCCGCCCGTTTCTTGATCATTCGTCTCGACAATTCCTCGAATTCCGGCGGCACCTCCGCAGCAATCTGCGTGGCCAGCGCCGAAGGATCGAACAGGGATATCCTTTTTACCCCGCTGTTCCCCGCGACCAGGTTCTTCCAGTTGTCTTCCAATGATAATCCCAGGGAGGTGATCAGGCTCATCCCCGTGATAACGACCTTTTTCGGCATCGTGTCGGGTTATTTCAGTTCCCTGGCCCAGTTGCACACCACGGCCACATCATCACCGTTGGGAATGCTGTCAGGGTGGTTGGCACGCCATTTCTTCGGCGGCATGTCTCCCTTGGTCAACTCCTTGCAGATGGCCTGTGCTTTCTTGACCTGTTTGGCCGGATCCAGCTCATTCCAGCGGGAGAAATTGACTTTCCCGCGGGCAAGGGCGCTTCCGTCGTCGGAATGACAGTCCATGCAGGCTTTCTGGATAACCGCCGCCACCTTTTCCGGCATCTCGTGACCGGCCGGAGCAGCCATCCCCGGACGTCCTGAGGTGAAAGAGGCGAAGAGGGCTGCTGTGGCAACCGTTCCCAGGATAAAGATCAGGGAATAGAGTGAGGACTTTCTCATGGGTCTGTTTTTTCAGGCAAAGATAGGCAATAATTGGTGGACTCATCAGCCGGGAGGCGGTTACCTTTCAAACGGACCCTTTTCCAGGCCGAAATACTCCCGGATGGCGTGGTTGGCGTCGTCGATGGGTAGCCTTGCCTGGGCGGTAAAACGCTTGGATGCTGACACATAGCTTTGATGAAAATGAGTGGCGATCTCATCTGCATTGCCGGGAAGGGGAGCCTCCTCCCCGTTACCGGGGTACCGGTAAAATCCCTCCCCGCTCTTCCTTCCCAGTTTTCCGTTGGCTACCAGGGTGGCCATGGATTCCATGAACCCGGCGTACCACGACCTGTGCGGATAATCCTGCACATAATTCCGCACCGAGGCAAGCATCGTATCGAGACCCACACTGTCGCAAAAATCGAAGACTCCGTGGGGGAAAAGCCGTTCCCCGACAATGCGGTCGATCGCAGGTACCGTACACTGGCCTTGCGCCACGATATGCCAGGCCTCGGTCTGGATGTCGAGGAAGATGCGGTTGAGCAGGAAACTGTTGGTTTCGTCAAGCACGATGTACCGCCGGCCGAGGCTGTCGAGCAGAGTGCCGATCGATTCGATCGTCGAAGGAAGGGTGGCTGGCGACCCGGTCACCTCCACGATGTCTTTCATCGCTACGGGGTAAAAAAAATGAACCCCGGCGAACCTTCCTGCCCGGGGACCGGCCGGTGAGATCATCGACGGACGGAGGGATGAGGAGTTGCTGGCAAACAGGCATTCTGGATCGACCATCCGGTCCAACCGGTTAAACAAAGCCTGTTTCTGACCGGCATCCTCGGGGATCGCCTCGATGATCAGGTCACAATCCCGGAGTGCCGCCGGATCGCCGGTGATGAGGGATGCCATCCTGACGTCGTAGGACTCCTGCCCGATGATCCCCGCCTCCAGCGAACGATTCAACCTCCGTTTCAGGTGGTGTGCCAGTTTCGCCGTATCGGCCCCCTCGCTGCACACCCACACCAGCCTGAGATCAAAATCAAGCAGGTACTGAAAAATTCCCGTACCCATCTTCCCTTCCCCGACAACACCTATTTTTTTCATCCTCCTGATATCTAACTACTCACGTACGGACGCATTGCAATGCGTCCCTAAGATTCACGGCTGCTCCTGCCGCATCACCATCTCCCGGTACCCGGCCATGTGACGGTGATGATCGCGGATATGCCGGTGGTAACCGAGCATCGAAAGCAGGTATCCAAGCCCTTTGTCGATGGCAACCTGTTTGTTGCGGATCAGTTTCAGCACAAACCGGAAGATCGCTTTCCGGTCGGGGTCGCGTGTCAGCACGTACGACCGGAATGTGATCCACGACAGCCGGGCTTTCAGCCTGGCGGGGATGTCGGCGCCGGGGCGCGTAAAGGCTCCTGTTCCCAGGAGGGCCTCGCCCTTTCGCCGGATGGTCTCGAAAGAATAGAGCCGGGTCACCGTATCCATGTACTTGTCGAAAATTTCTATCTGCGACATGTTCTTATATCGGATGGTGGGGAAATGACCTACTCCCAGTTCGGGTTCGCAGTCGATAAGCCGGCCCTCCTCCCTGAGTTTCCGGTGAGTCTCTGTGCCCGGGGGAGCGTTGAGCAGGTGCAGGTTTACGTTCGGGAGATGATGCTCGAGGGTGAAGTCGAAGATCCGGTCGAATTCGGCCAGGGTGTCGTTGTCGAAACCGACCACGAAGCTGGCGTTGATCTGGATGCCGGCCGCATGGATCTTGCGGATCGCCTCGGCATAGATGCTGCCCCCCCGGTTGTGGTGCTTCTGCGTTTCATCCAGACTGTCGGGGTTCAGCGACTCGAAGCCAACGAGGATGTTGAAACACCCCGCTTCCGCCATCAGGTTCAGGAGTTCTTCATCGGTGGCCACGTCGAGGCTGCACATGCAGCCCCAGGAGATCTTCAGCGGGATCAGCGCCCGCATCAGTTCCTTCGCATATCTCTTATTGATGGTCAGGTTGTCGTCGACGAAGAAAAAGTATTTCGACGGCGCCGACCTGATCTCCTCCACCACGTTCCCGATCTCCCGGTACCGCATCTTGCGGCCGAAATTCTTCGATACAAGGCAGAAGTCGCAATTGAACGGGCAACCGCGCGAGACCTGGATCGAGACCTGGAAGATGCTGTTCATATCGACCAGGTCCCAGCGGGGAGGTTTCTGCCGCTTATATGGGACATACTCCGTCGAATCATAAACAGGCTGCATGCATCCCTGCTCGAAATCGGCCAGGGCCCTTTCCCACTTGCCTTCGGCTTCGCCAACCACTACGCAGTCACCGTGCTTCAGCGCCTCCTCCTGCATGAACGAGGCAAAAGGTCCTCCGAAGATCACCTTGCTTCCCATGCGGCGAAAATGGTCTCCCAACTCAAAGGCTCTGCTGCCGGTGGCCGCAAGGGTGGTGATCCCGACCACATCCGGACGGATGTTCCCCGCGATCGGCCCGATCTCCTCGTCAAAGATCCGGATGTCGTAATGATCCGGGGTAAGAGCCGCCACCAGCGGCAGCGCCAGCGGGATCATCAGCCTCTTCTTCCCGAACATCTTCGCCATCTCGCTGTGCGCAGGATAATTCAGGTACCGCTGCCTGGGCGATATTAAAAAGAGGGTATAACGCTTCTTATCTATTTCCATTCCTGCATTTCAGTATTGCCTCATTAAATACCCCGCCTGCATGAATTTGCTTACCTCGGTCACGAAACTCAGGATCAGGTCTCCCGGTGCCAGCGTTTCCTCCTTCCGGATGCGGTCGAGGCAGAGCAGGGCCATCGGAGGACCGATATATCCCATGGTGGCCATCTTGGTGTATAGGGTGTTCCGGGCGATCCCCAGGGTGGCGCATTCATCCATGACCAGTTCCGAGATATGCTTCGAAGGAAAGTTGACCTGGAAAAACCGGAGCGCGGAGAGGTCGGCAGGATACTGCGCCAGCATCCGCTTAAGCCCGTTCAGGAAAACCGAGCCGTTCGGTTCGTGGAAGTTGGCGCGCAGCTCCTCCTGGAACATCTGGGCCAGGTGGTGATATCCGTGTTCGAACTCCTCCCGGGGATTCATGAAGTAAGCGGGACGCCGGTTCCCCATGGCCGATGGCTTGCGGCCACCGACCGATTCAATATAGGTGTTCTCGATAAAGAGACCGCCCGCTTTTCGGTCGCCGGCTTTCAACACCAGTGCGGCCGCCCCGTCGCTCAGGAAGTAACGTAAAAAAAGTTCCTCCTTTCTCACCAGGGGCTGGTTGTAATATTCGGCCACCAGTTCCGACGAGGAGATGCCCGATGAGATCACCAGGGCCGAACGGTACCGCCCGTTCCGGATCAGGTCGCTGCCCAGCATAAGGGCCTTGTAGGCGGAAGTGCAGTTGGCGTGCACCGAGATCTCGGCACAGGCATCGATGCCAAGCGCTTCCTGGATCCGCACGCTGGCGGTCGGCATCTGGTCCTGGTGGGCGCTGCCGTAAACGATCAGCCCGATCTCCGGCGCCTCCATGCCGGCGTCGAGAAGCGCTGTGCGGGCTGCCTTTACCGACATGGTGATGTTGTCGTCGGTGAATTTTCGCGTCACCGGGTCGATGGCGAAGTGATAGTATTCCACCTCCAGCAGTTCCTTCATCAGCAGCCGGACGCGGCCCAGCCACTGCCGGATCCTGGGAGGGGCTTCGGTGAGTTCGCCGAGATAACGGTCCACCTCCGTAGCCGGAACCGGGTCGCCGGGAAGGTAAGAACCGCTTCCCGCCACCCTGACGTGAATATCTCTGTTATCCTGCAACATGAATTTTCCGGATAAATTTATGAAGGATAAGGGCACGGTCTTCCCTGCGAAAGGGTAGGGGGAGAGATCCGGCCAGGGCCATGACCTTTTCATCCATGCCCCGCTTCGGCAAGGTGGCATCAGCCAGCCCGGCGGTAAAAGCTTCCGCAGCGGTGAAGGTATTCCCGCGGAGGATCAGTTCGATGGCACGTGCCTCGCCGGCCAGGGCCGCCAGCCGCTGGATACCCCCGATGCCCGGCATCAGGTTGAAGGTCGTTTCGGGCAGGCCGAGCACGGCATCGTCGGCACAAATGCGGAAATGACAAAACAGGGCGAGTTCCAGGGCCGAACCCAGGCATACGCCGCGGATTGCAGCGATGACCGGGATATGCAACTCTTCCAGGGCAAGGAATGCCCTGTAGTTTTCCATCATCAGCCCGGGCTCTGAAAGCGCCAGCAACTCATCTACATCGGCGCCTGATGAGAAATGCCGTCCTTCCCCGCCGATTACGATCGCCCGAAGCCCGGAAAGGGAGGGAAGGTCAGCCACCCGGTCGCGGAATTCACGGAAAAATCCGAGGGTCATGGTGTTCGATGGGGGAGGGCCCAGGGTCAGGCGCCCGATACCGTTCTCAAAGGTCCAGCCGGCGGCCATGTCAACGATCCCCCTTTCTTCGTCTCAGGGCCTCCTCCGCAGCCAGCTCGCAAAAAAGCCGCACCTCTTCGGCCATGGCTTCCGGCCGGGAAAGTTTGTACGCATTTCGCAGGGCTTGCATGACCGAACGGATCACCCTGACCGGGCGATCGGCGGTCATCTTGTGCAACAGCGAAAGAGCCGCCTCGAAGGCCTGGTCCTTCGGAGCAAGGTAATCTACGATTCCCATTCGCTTCGCATCGGCAGCATTGACAATATCCCCTCCAAGGATCATCGAGGCCGAAGCGGAAAATCCGGCCAGAGGGGGAAGACGGAACGTGCCTCCGAGCCCTGGCATGAGTCCCTGGTTCACCTCGGGAAATGCCAGCAACGCATTCTCCGAAGCGATGCGGATATGACAGGCAAGGGCGATCTCGAGACCGCCGCCGAAACATACCCGGTTGATGGCGGCAATTACGGGGAGATCCAGGCGGTGTATCTGATCCAGCAGGGCATGTCCCTGTAAGACCATATCATGCAGCAGATCCGCATCAAATCGAAAAAGGGCATCCAGCTTACCACCCGTCGAGAAATTACGCCCCTCTCCCCGGATGATCAACCCCTTCAGCGCGGGATCGGAGGTCCAGTCCCGGAACCGGTCCGCGGAGATGAATTCCGGCCGGTCCAGTTCATTGGAGGGCGGGGCGCCGAGGGTGATCACCCCGATCGGGCCGATCCGTTGGTAGGTCACCGGTCCTTTCTCAGCCATCCTCGTGATCCCGTATTAGGGTGAGCATCTCGCCCGGAACATCACGGGCCGTCCGGTCCTGCCCGATAAAGATCAGCTTGGTCTCCGCCCGCGCGGAAGGAACGCCGGTGGTGCGGTTGAATATCCGTTGACGGAAGACCAGGTAAGGACTTTCATGCACACAGGAAGATTCGATCTCCAGTTCGTCGAACAGCCGGATCTCACGCTGATACCGGATATGGATATCGGTGACCACCGGCAGGTCGCCCGAGGCTCTCATTTTTTCGTAAAGGCCCAGCCGGCGGAAATATTCCCAGCGGGCATGCTCGAAATAATTCAGGTAAACCGCATTGTTTATATGGTTGTACGAATCGAGCTCGTAGCCCCGTGCCGTGATCGTGACCGTCAGTTTCCCGGGCATGGTTTCATGGATTCAGCAACACCGCGAAATTTGAGAAAGGTAAGTTCACCGTTGCCGAGGGTGGCCGTGATATCAAAACATGCTCCGTCGGAGGTCCGCAGGTTCAGCTCGGCCCGGAGTAGCGGGTGAAGACCCGGTACCATGACGGAAAGGAACTTGATCGTATCCGAAGTGGTCAGTTTCAGAGGCATACCGGCAGCCATCTCGGCCAGCTCGCGGATGACTTGGATCTGGCACACCCCCGGCACCACCGGGTTCCCCGGGAAATGCCCTCCGAAAACAGCATGCGAAGGATCAGGCCGAAGAACCGCCAGCCATCGCGAAGAGGGCTCTCCTCCTTCTTCCCTTGTCCAGGAATCTAACGTAAACATGCTTCCAATCAGCATATCCGGATCTATATACGGTGACCCGGCAAAAATAGGGAAAAAAGTGACCGGCTGAAAAAAAGAGACCCCGGTCAGTCGCTGCTGCCAGGGTCTCTCGGGAGAGATTTTCTAAACCAACCACAATTTAGAAAAGCATCTTCGATCTTGTAACCCGCCTATTTCAGTGCTTTGATTACGGTGTAAAGATCATATTAAAAGCATCCCTACCGCAATTGTGGATATTGACTTTTTTATTTTCAGGAAAACCGGAACCGATTATCCTGTTATCAAAGGATATCTCCCACGAATTCAGGCATATGTATGATTTTTCCGGTGTACGGACGGTACGCCCTGTTTTGCGCCGAATCGTCCTGTTTCCGTTGAAACCCTGCCGGAAGCCTTCCTTTTACAGCACCACGATCTTCCAGATCCGGTCGTACTGATCGCAGGTTACCCTCATGAGATAAACCCCGGCAGGGAAGCCGGTCAGGTCCATCCCGACTGTTCCGGAAACCGACCCGGAAAGATGCCGGGCACGGACCTCCGATCCGGTGAAATCGTATAAGCGGATATCCGTTTCGGAACAATCGCGGAAAAACCGCACATGGACCATGCCGGACGAGGGAATTGGATAAACGTTCACGGGTTCGGCCAGGTGCAGCGATGGATTGACCGTCATCCGGAGGGTGTCGCACCACGAGCCCGACGATATGGCATTACCCGCGGTAAGGCAAACCCGGTACGCTCCATAGTCTTTATACAAATGAACCGGACTTTTTTGTTCCGAGGTGGAACCATCCCCGAAATCCCAATGCCAGTATGTGGTTTCCGGGGTATTGTCGGCAAAAACGGCCAGAAGGTCGTTGGTTTCGGCCGGTACGGCCGAAACCTGCAGCGTCATGGGAAGCAGGAGGGACAGGGTCCCGCACACCGAATCGGTTCCGCAGGAATCGGCGACGGTGAGGCAAACGGTATAGTTTCCCGGCTGGCTGTAGGTGTGCAACGGGTCGGCTTCGGTTGACCAGGTACTGTCGCCGAAATCCCAGAGCCGGGAGATAAGGGTGCCGGTAACCGAGAGGTCGGTGAACTGCACATCCGGGAAGTTCACCGTGAACCCGATCCGGGCTTCCGGTTCCGGGCAGGCGATCACGACGGTTTTACAAACGGTGTCCTCCCCGCATTCATTAGAGCTGGCATGGCAAACGGTGTAAGATCCCGGAAGCAGGTACGTGTGCACCGGGTCCTTATCGGCGGAATAGGAACCGTCGCCGAAGATCCACCCGTACCCCGTAGCGCCTGTACTGGTATCATGGAAGGCCACGGTGCGGTTGTGAACCTCAAAAGCGAAATCAGCGACAGGCAGGGTGCAAAAGGTATAGGCCCAGAAATCATGGAGGAGGGTCCCGGGGTCATAAAACGGATCATAGGGTCTGTCCCGTCCGGCCAGCACATAGGCGGTGTTGCCGATCGTGAAAGCGGTTCCTGAGAGCCGCTCGCTGAAACCTGCCGGAGGGACCGGTGCCGGGATCCATCCGCCCGATTGAACGGTCATGTAAATGAAGGAGTTGAATGTCACATTGAGATCGGTGCCGGTCCCGACGTACGCCGTGTCGCCGACGACAAATCCCAGTGCGCCGCTTCTGGCCTGGGGCATGTTGGAAATCGGGTTCCAGGTGTCGTCAGCGGGATCATATTCATAAAAATCCCGGGCTGTCTGGTAGGTGTTATCGGCACCACCACCGGCATATCCATGCCCGTTCAGCGCGAAAGTAACGGGTCCCGATTTATGCATCACCGGCAGGTCGGCTTTTCTCTCCCATGTGTCTGTGGCCGGATCATACCGCCACAGGTCCTTCAGGTAGTCAAAGCCCGCATTGTACGAGCCTGCAACAAGGTAGGCATAGCCTCCGGTGACGAAAGCGGAGGAATTATAACGCGCTCCGCCCGGGAAGGGGGACTTTTGCGTCCACGATTCGGTGACGGGATCGAACTCCCATACGTCATTCCTCCACTGGTGGGTCGAATCCACCCCGGTGCAGATGTATCCTTTCCCGTTTACGGAAAAAGCACAGGCTCCGAAGCGCTTGCCCCCCGGGAAGTCGGCCAGGCGGGTCCATGTGTCGGGTATCGGATCGTACCGGTATATCTCGGCCGAATAGATCCGGTCCTCCGCATTCACCGAACCGAGACCGGCGTACGCATGGTCTCCGATCACAAAAGAAACATGGGCATAGCGACCCGCAAAGGGAGGCGTACTCCTGGGCTGCCACATGCGCTGGGCGGAGGTCAGCAGGTGACCCGCCAGCAAAAGAAAAATGAGCGAACGTTTCATACCGGGGAATAGGCCTATAAATATAGGATATTTCCCGGCAATCACGACCGGCTGCAACTAATTTTATGGGTTGCCTACTTCTTTTTTCCGGTGTTAATCCCGAAAGGCAGGTAGAGGGGACAGGATCCCAGCAGGCTGGTGAGTGCAAAGACAGCGGCTGCCGCCAGGAGGATGATGCCGATGGTACCGTGGATGACATTCATCAGGTACAGTACGACGATCAGCGCCGCAACCAGCAGCCGGATCGCGATATCGAGGGTTCCCATGTTCTTTTTCATAGCGTGGATTTGTAAGTTATAGGTTAAATGTTAAATGTTAAATGTTAAAGACTCTTCCTCCTGTCCAACTCTTTGATCAGGTAATCCTTGCTCTTGACGCCGGTGATCCGTTTGACCTCCTTCCCGTTCCGGAACACGATCAGGGTGGGAATGCTCCGGATCCCGAAACGGGTAGCCGTTGCCCGCTGCTCGTCCACGTTCAGTTTGGCTATCACAACATCTCCCTTCACCTCTTCGGCGACCTCGTTCAGCACCGGCACCATCATTTTGCAGGGCATGCACCATTCGGCCCAGAAATCGACCAGCACGGTCCCTTTGCCAACCGCCTGCTGGAACGATTGGTCTGTCAGGGTCCGGATCCGTTCACTCGCCTTCACATTCTTCAGGCTCTTCATCTGCCTGCGGGCGTTGACCACCAGCAGGGTCACCACCGCTGCAACGACTCCCAGTACGATCAAAGTTATTGACATAGGTATATGTTTTGCGGTGCAAATTTAAGAATAATTTTTAATAAGTGATATTTATGCGATTTATTTTTTATACTTCATTTCACCCTGAATCTGGTGAAAAGAAACAAGGCTGGTAAATGAAACATAAATGTTCTGTTGATTACACGAAAAATTTGTATATTGCGGAAGAAAACGCCACGAAAATAACCTAACGATGGAAAAGTCAGATATCCCGGCTTCACCACTGAACCGCATCGCACTCAGCTGTTCCGGTGGCGGTTATCGTGCCGCCAGTTTTCACCTGGGCGCAATGTCATACCTTAACAGCCTTCCTTTCCGGGGAAGGCCCCTCCTCGAGAATGTCCGGATGATCTCGACGGTGTCGGGCGGTACCATCACGGGCGTGATCTATGCGCTCATGAAGCAGCAGGACCGGAGTTTTGATGACTTCTACCGGTTTTTGATCGAAAAGCTCCGATCCACCGACCTGGTCACGCAGGGCCTGGAAAAACTGAACCCCGGTACGGTTTGGGATAACCCCTTCAGGAGAAAAAACCTCATCAATGCCTTCGCCGAGATCTATGACAGGGAATTCACCGGTGGGGCCACCTTTGCCGTATTCGGGAAAATGAATTCCCACCTGGAAACAGTGGTCTTCAACAGCACCGAATTCGACCATGGCATCGACTTCCGGTTCCGCAACAAAGGGAGTGGATTCTTCGGCAATCACTATTACCCCGTACCCGAAAAATGCGCCCGTGAAGTCAGGCTGGCCGATGCGATCGCATCCTCCTCCTGCTTCCCGGGAGGATTCGAGCCCATGGTGTGGCCGCATGACTATGTTCATCCGGGATCACCGGAACTGAAAAGCTATGCCTCGAACACCCGGGGGGTCGGGATCATGGACGGAGGGATCTACGACAACCAGGGGGTCGACTCCATCCTGGGGTTCAGGAAAAACGAAGAAAATCCCTGGTTCGACCTGGTCATCATTTCCGATGTCGCTTCGCCCTACATCCATCCCTTTGCACCCTCTCCCGATCAGCCCAAAGAAGGATTCCGGAAATGGACCCTGCAAAGCCTGATGCATCGTGTGAAAAATCGCAACCGCCTGATCAATTGGGTGCTTACGGTGATCATTCTCACGGGTGCCCTGCTTCCGGCGTGCTGGGACTATGAAAATAATCTCTGGACCGGCATCTCGCTGGGATTCGGACTGGCTGCCGCGCTGCTGGCCACCCTGAAATGGAGACTGGTCCGGTGGGGAATGAAAAAGGTCGCCCACCTCGACGGTTTGCTGAAACAGGTGATCCCGCCCTATTTCCTGGAACGGTTCAAACGGCTGAAATACCGTGAAATATCCATCCGTCGCATAGAACCCATGCTCCTCGACCGGGTGAATTCGCTGGTGGTTTTGCTGTCGAGCGTATTTCTGAAAGTCGTCAGGAAACTGAATTACGGAAACCTTTACGAGGACGACAGGTACCGGTACCGGAGGGTCAGCAACCTGATCCGCGAACTCACCGAGGCCGATTACCTCCTTCGGATGCGAAGAAAGAGCAGTGATCACACGGAAGAGACCCTTCCCGAGGGGCGGGGGATCCTGCACGGAACGTACCGCGATGTGGTCGGGCTGAAGATCAAAGCAGTGGCTGAAGAGGCAGCCGGTTTTGGGACCACGCTATGGTTCACCGACCGGGACCATGTGGGAGGAATGCTCGATAAACTGGTGGCAGCCGGTCAGTTCACCCTCTGTTATAACCTGGTCGAGTACCTCGAAAAGATCATGTATGAAAATGAAAGCGGTTTCGCCAAACTTGATCCTGAGACCCGCGACGAAATCGTGGCGCTGTACGAACGGTGTTGTGACGACTGGCGCCATTTCAGGGACGATCCCATGTACAGGGTTGTCGGCAGGACGGCTTAATCAAAAAAATTCACAATATGACAATACTGACCAGGAATTTCCATGGGGATGCAAGCCCGGCCTGGACTTGGCCGGTCCGCATGCGCCTGATCGGGCTGACGGAGGAACAGCAGCGACAGGTTGCCCGCCTGCCCCTGACCGGTAGATTCAGCCGGATGCAACCGGAGGTGAAAGGCGGTTTCCAGAAAGTCCGCGTAAACCTGCTGGTGATCCTTGCGGAGTTGCCTGATGTGATCGACCGTCTTTCAGGTTCACGGTATTGCAGCGATGCGGTGATCCTTTGTGAACCGCCGGGCCGCGATACACCGGCAGGAGAGGAGATATGGGAGAGGGTCATGCAGATCCGGGAGATCACAAATTCGACCGGCGTATTTCTCATCTCCCCGGCCACTCCGCCGGAAGTTTGGTTAGAGACGCTCTATGCCGAACTCTCCCACAACCGCAATCTTCCGGAGGCCTTGCAACGGCTCACCGACAACGGGCTTTATTTTTTTGATACCCGCCTGGAACGCAATACCCGCCTGGAGGGGGTGGTGGAAGGACTGGTGGACCGGCTGAAAAAAGCGGGAAGGGAGTCGGATCAGGCATTCCAGATACCCTCCCGGCTTACGGAAGGATATTCGCGCAGTGCCCTGGAATGGGCCTGGTTCCTGGAATCAGCATCCCCTGGTTTTGGGTACCAGCACGAATCCGGCGAAGCCGACGCTATTGCAGATATATCTAACAGGATCGACGAACAATTCCCCGAGGAGACAGGAGAGTTTCCGGCGCCCTGCGGGGCTGCACCGGCGCCCCCGTCCCGCCCCTTGCGCAGCTTAATGCGCGGTATCCGGCGGAAAACAATTGAACCCCTGAAAAACATCGTCCGGCGGATCAATGTCCGCAAGTCCGATCCGGGTGGCCTCCAATCCGTCCTGCCGGACGCTTCTGATGATGAAATGACTCCTCCGCAAAAGATGGCGCCCCCGGAGGAAACAGCACCCTTGGAGGCAGCAGCGCCTCCGGAAGGAGCGGCCGCCAGGTTCCTCCAGGCAAAGATCACGGAGGAGACCGGGAAAGTTCCCCGGCTGGACTTCCTGACGGCCGGCAAACTTCACACACTGCACTGCCGGATCGGGTACCCCGGCCAGGGCTGGCTGGAAGATGCATCCGCCCCGGTGCAGGATGACATGGTATTTTCCTCCCCCCACCGGGTGCTTGAACCCATCCGGCTATTGTTCCGTTCGAATACCGACTCCACCCTCCAGTCCTCAGTCATTGAACTGCCGCGAACCGGTGTCAGCAGCACAGCCTTGTTCAGGTTCGATCCCGGAATGCCGGCCACCACTTTCCAGGGCGAGGTATTCGCCTACCATCGCAACCGGCTGCTGCAGGTGATCGGGATCAGTGCCCCCGTCGGCGAGGGCCCGGGTGCCGCAAGTGATGCGCAGGGAATCCGGGTGAAGATCCTTTACTGCCTGAAGAAAGACCTGAGCAACCTCGGCCTGGCCCGGCATTTCAACGTCTCCATCTTCTATGATCCTGAAAGTACTGCCGGAAATCCTGTTCCGGCCATGGCCGGAGGAGAGCCCGTGAGCCTTTACTTTTCAGGGGGACTCGGGCAGATCGTACAGGAGATCAAAAAAGAGATCGAGAACACTGTGCTGAATATCGGTGACTTCCCGGAAATGCTCGAGGACAGGAATAACATCGATCTGCTGATCCGGCTGGCATATCAGGGAAATAGCTTGTATGTCAATCATTTAAAAAAGGATGCGCGGTTGAAGGGACCGATCCAGATCGTAAGCAAGGTGCCGGGTTTCGTTCCCCTCGATTTCGTGTACACCCTTCCTCCGCCCGCTCCCGATGCAGGCCTGTGTCCCCATGCGAAAGCCGCCCTGAAAGGAGAACCTTGCACCGACTGTTTTGACCGGTCCCTTTCCGTGGCACCGTACGTTTGTCCTCTTGGTTTCTGGTGTTTCAGCCAGGTGATCGAGCGATACACCCGGCCCGGCGACGATCCGGGTGACTACACCCTGTTGTCGGAACCTACCCACGAAACATCCACCCTGGAGGTACTCCGGCGGACCCTTTTCGCGACCTCCGGGCGGATCGAGGCGGCGGTTCCCGGGTTAAGGCTGGAGGTGGCTGAAATGATCGGCAACGCCTCCGCCGGTTCCTACGAAGCCCGCGACTGGACCGAATGGGAGCGGATGACAGGGCAACATCAGCCCGATTGCATGATACTCATCTGTCATACGGAAAAAAACAAAGCGCTCAACGTGGAACAGATCGAGATCGGCGATGGGAAGTTTTTACTCCAGAATTTCTTTGACGCAGCCAAGGTGAGGCCTGCCGGGGACAACCCTCCACCCTTTATGATCGTCCTCGGATGCGAAACCACGGATATCGGGCAGGCTGGATTTGATATCAGCAGCCAGTTGATGAACCATGGTGCGGCCATCGTTGTATCCAACTTTACCAAGATCCGGGGACGGCAGGCGGTACCCATCCTCCGGAAACTCATCGGATTCCTGCAGGAGAACAGGGGCAGGGAATTTCCGCTGGGCGAGATCGTACTCCGCCTGAAACAATACCTGTTGTCGGAAGGGATCATGGTGGGGCTGGCTCTGACCACCCTGGGGGATGCCGACTGGAAACTTAAACTCTGAACCCATGTTTGACATTCATCTTTTACCGGCGAGTTATGGCGACAGTATCCTGCTCGAATACGGGAACCGGCGGAAATATTACATCCTGATCGACGCAGGACCTTACACTGCCTTCGAGGAACTTGTGCCGGCCCTGCGCAGGGCCGCACCCTCCATGAAAAGGATCGAGTTGCTCGTGGTGACCCACATCGATACCGACCATATCGATGGTGCCATCCTTCTATTAAACCGCGATAAACTTCCCTTCGTGATCGGCGAGGTTTGGTACAACGGCTGGAACGAGATATCCACCGTGGGCGACGACATCCTGGGATCGCTACAGGGAGAGTACCTGAGCACCCTGATCACCCGGTGGGGATTGCCCCACAATACCCGCTTCAATGGAAAACAGGTCATGGTTTCCGACTATGCCAGTCTGCCCGGGATTCGCCTGCCCGGGGGAATGGTGATCACCCTGCTGGGACCCGGGCCCGGTGAGCTGAAAGCGTTGATCCCGGGATGGGTGAATGATACCACCGACCTGCGCGATGAAGAAGCCGTAAAAGCCCGGCTGGAAAAGGATCCCCATTATGATAAACCGATGGATGATCTGCTGGGGGATGAATACGGCATCGAAGATCTGCAGCAAACAATCGTGAAAGCGGACAAGAGTGAGACCAACGCCAGCAGTATCGCCATGCTGGCCACCTACCGGGGAAAAAGTTGTCTCCTGCCCGGAGATGCCACCACCCTGACGCTGCTGGCCGCGATCGAACCCCTGCTGCAGTCGACGGGCCGGGAACGGCTCACCGTCGATGCCTGGAAACTGGCCCATCACGGCAGCCGGAAAAATACCATGGAAGAACTGATGGAAAAAATTGAATGCAAGCGCATCCTGGTCTCCTCCGATGGCAAGAAGTTCGGACACCCCAATGCCGATACCCTCGCCCGGATGCTGAAATTCAACGGACCGGGGTTGACCTTCTATTTCAATTACCTGTCGGATGTGACCAAACGATGGAACGACCAGGAACTCCAGGAAGAGTACTCATTCAGGGCGGTATTCCCGGAGGAGGGCAGCCCGGGGATCAGCTTGTCGTTATAGTGCGCGGCAAGGTGATGCCGTTGGTCATTGTGGAAGACACCACCGCTTCAGCAGCTGGGAAGCCCGGGTGCTGCCCAGTTTCCTGGCCTGCGACCAGTCGTTGATAGCACCCGCTGTATCGTGCATTAAAAACCGGATCGAGCCACATCCTGCCCAGGCATCCGCATAGGTCGGATCGATCCGGGTTGCCGAGCGGAAGTCATTCAGAGCCCCGGGCAGATCGTGGAACTTCCCGGCACGCAAGATGCCCCGGTTGTTATAGGCCTTCACATAACCCGGGTTCAGCAGGATGGCTGAGTCATAGTACCGGAAAGCACTTCCGTAGTCCCCCCGGCGAAATCGCTCGTTGGCAAGGTTGAAGCAAAAACCGGCCCTTCGACGCCGGGGTTCACCCGGTGAGTCAGGCGTAAGCTGTGCCCGCAGCACCGATAGGTGGAGATGGTCGATGAACGCGTAATCCGGCTGCCGGTAAAATCCCTTGGTCCAGCGGTCCCGGCGGGCCGGCGGTGATACCGACCCGGCAACGGGCAGGGAGGATACCGGGATTGCCTCCACATTCGGCGAATAACCCCTGCGTGCAAAGACGGCAGCCAGCCCGTCGGCATAAACGAGGCGCCACTCGTTCATTTGCCTGAGTTGCAAAGTCCAGGGCGCATATTTAAGGTAGTTGAACACGATGAGATCCGGCTGGTACTTCCGGATCAGGGCCGGCAATTTCCCGTTCCAGCTTTCCGTCACCTCCTCGTAGAGCGATTCCTGCATCACTTCCAGCCGTCCGTCCATGAATACCGGTTGTGGGATCGTCCAGGATAACCATCCTCCGAATCCGAGGCTGTTGAGGATCCGTCCGCCGAGCCGGTGGCCGGTCAAAAACCTTGCCGCGCCTGCCGGCAAATGCCGGGTATCAAGTCCAAGGCCTGTTTTGGCATAGGAATTGGTATCGGCATAATAGGCGTTGGTAAGAATCCGTGGCATCAGAGAGACTGGAAGCAGGGTCATCACCAGGAAGGCTGGGATGCCGGCTATTTTTTTTAAGATGGGGTATCGCCTGAGCGTGACGTGGGTCAGCCGGGCCACAACCGGCAGGGCGATCAACACAAACAAAGGAATGTTCCTGACGGAGGTCAGCCCCAGGAAACCCATGAGGATGGTCAGAAATATCTCATGAAGGGCTACATGGTCCAGGTGAAATAGGATCATGATGAGGGTTCCGGCCAGCATGGCCAGGAACATATAATCGCGAAGCAGGAACACGGGCTGGCTGAAAAACGCCGTGAATTCCAGGATGTGCTGATGAAAAATGTTGGTAGGGCTGAACCGGCTGAGCAACTCGAAAGGGAACAGGAAACCCCGGAGCCCGTATGGATTCAGCAGGCAAGCGACGGTTGCTGCCCCGCACCAGAGAAACAGTATTTTATCGGGCTTTTTCTGCTGTATCCATTGTCCTGCCATGGTTGCAGCCATGATCACGATCCCAAGGATGAACAGGGAGTGCATGTTGCACCAGATCAGCAGGATCAAAGGCAGAAGGTAAAGCCGGTTCTTCCGGTTTCTCACATAGGAATCCAGGATGATCAGCAGAAGGGTCATCAGCAGGAAGGTGACCATCTCGGGCCGGGGAGCCACGCGCGGGTCGATGATCACGAAGGCCACGAAGAGCCAGCCCAGGCTGACCGGTACAGGAACCGACTCTTTCCTTTGCCGGTAGAACAGCAATAAAAAAAGGCTGCATCCTGCCAGGCATACAAAAAGCGAGATCGTTTCATAGCCGCCTGCCCGGTACAACCCGTACAAAACGACCTGGAAAAGCCAGTGAAGATCCACATACCGGTGATCGCCCGCGGTATAGGTCGTCAGGTCGTTATCCGGGACGCTGGCATGATGAAGGATATATTCGCCGTATTTCAGGTGAAATCCAAGGTCGGGGTCAGACAGTTGTCTCAGGCAAAGCAGGAAGACAAAACCCGCGGTCAGGACCAGGGGGATGAACCATTTCCGGTCATTCGGGAACATCCGGCAAAAATACCCAAAGGACCGTGCCGGTGAACGGATTCCGGCCTTTTTTCTGCATCCGGGCGCGAACAATCGGTGAACACCCCGGAGATCACGACGTACAGGCCCGTTTTTTTTCAGTGAAACCCGGTTGCTATGCTGGAATATGTATCTTTGTAATTATAATTTAGACCAAATCTAAGTGAAAATGAAACGATACCTTGTATTTATTTTTTCGCTGATAGTGTCGCTTTCCGCGGTGGCCCAAACCTTTACCTGGATCGACGGGGAGGAGACCGGTTATGAGTACAACCCTGCCATGGTCAACTATTCGGTGTGCTCCTCCTCCGACGGAACGGTCTGGTTCGGCGGTCTGAAAGAGCGAGTGACGAGCTATTACCTGATGATGGGCCGAAACTTTCTGATCCGTTACGATGCACAGGGAACCCGGCTCGAGACTGACCTGATCGAAGGGAACCTGGTGATCACCGCCATGAAATGCGATCCGGCCGGCAACCTTTACCTGGCGGGCGATTTTCTGGATCAGGACATCCTTTTCTGGGACGGTACGCTCCTGCCATGGAACGGGAATTCGATCAACAGTTTCGTGGCAAGGATCAACAGCCAGGGTGTTGTCGACTGGGCAGTCAACCTGAATACCGCCCTGGGTGAATATGCCCCGGTATCCGACATGGCCTGGTCCAATGGGAATATGTATCTGGCGCACAGCATCTGGCAGAGTCCCCGGGTATCTTCCATCGATGGATCCGGAAATGCCTCGCCCTATATTACGATGGCAAACATTGGCATTATCTCCGGTATCGACTTCGATGCGAATGGCAACTTATATTGCACGGGTTCCTGTGCAGGCACCAACAGCCTGTATAACGGGATCAGTTTCCCGGCGCCCTCCTTTTACAACAAGTACCTGGTCAGATTCAATCCCGCAGGGGTGCCGGTATGGGTGAAGTATTCGGAGGACGGGACCTGCATCCACCCGAAAGTCAGGGTTGACCTGAACAACGACCTTTACTGGACGGGCCATCTTTTGATGCCCGGCATGTTCGATACATTAACGCTGCTGGGGCCGTCGTGGAGCAACGATTTCTACCTGGTCAAGATGAATTCGCAGGGAAACGCGATATGGGGGAGGGAGGTGCCCCAGGTGCTGACAGGCGATGCCACCGTCGGTGCGCTTGACATCCTCAGGGTCATGCCCGACAACAGTGTGACCCTGGGGGGTGTGACCCGTGGAACCGTCGATTGGGGGAACGGCGTGACCAGCGACATGGGATCGATGAACCAGGGCGCATGGCTGATCAATTACGGTGCAGAGGGAACGCCCAACTATACCCGGATCGGGCAGGGCGACTACATCGACCTGAAATCCCTGGATATGGATGCGTCGGGAAATATCTATTTCACCGGCGTCGGTCACGACACCATCCACGCCGGCAACCTGGACCTGTTCAGGGAATCCTATTACTATCCCTACCTGGCGAAACTGGATGTCACAACTACAGGGAGCGATGAAAAGCGGCCGGAAGATCATGCAATCCTGAGCCCGAACCCGGCCAGGGACCATGTCACGATTTTACCGGATGGACCGATCATCGGCAACATGGAGATTGCCGATCTGACCGGGAAAACTGTCATGCAGGTAGAAGAAAGAACCCGGATTGACATCTCTTCCCTTTCGCCTGGCGTTTATATAGTCAGAGGAGGGATGCAGGATGGGCGGGAATGCAGGGTGAAGCTTGTAAAGTGGTAGCAGCCGAACTGACTGTTCCGGAAATCCAGGTGGAACCACCCAACGCGCGTCACCTGTCAACCGTCACTTTCCGATGCAGAAAGTAACTCGTGTTTAGGATCAGGTAGTTATGCGTTCGAGGTACAAATAAGGTACAAATAAAATCATAATTAACCAATAATTGATTTCGTTTACAATCTTGTTTAAAGTTACGAAGTAACAAAATTTTCTGAGGAGATTTCACAACTCGGAATCATTGGAATGGGGGAGCGCTTCAGCATAGAGATACCCATAAATCAAATTGCTGCGTCTTAGTAATAGTCATTCACAGAATTGGGCCGAATCCAATTATCTTTGCTACCAGGTTACTCAACCGTGCAGATGGAAAACAAAAAGCTTTATACGGGTATCGTCCTTGCCGGTGGAAAATGTATTCGGCTTGGCATGGATAAAGGTTTGATCGAGTTGAATGGAAGGAAGCTGATCGAATATGCAATCGAAATCCTTTCCCCGTTTTGCAATGAAATTATTATCAGTTCCAATAATCCGGAATACAGAATACTCCCCGACCGAATTGTTCCAGACCTCGCTGCAGGTAATGGGCCGATGATGGGGATATACTCATCCCTCAAAGCTTCCCCGACAACTGCGAATCTCATTCTTGCTGTTGACAACATCTTTGTCACCAGGGCATTCTTTCATTACCTGTTATCTATGAATCTGTCGGCATATCACGTTGCTGTACCGTATGTTCAGAACAAGTATTTTGAACCTCTTGTGGGATATTATTCGACGAAATGCATTCCGGTGATGGAACAGATGATGCAGGAACACAATTATAAACTTCCTGATCTTTTTTCAAAGATACCGGTCAATAAGCTGATGGTAGAAGAGGGTTTCCCTGATTTTAAGCAGAACTATTTTCAAAGCCTGAATAACCCAGAGGATCTTGTAATGTTGAAGGGATTGCATCCCGGTCGTCCCTGAGCAGTTCCCACCGGTGATTTGCAATCTCAAGGAACAGGGATGGATCCAACATCTCGGGACTTGAGGAATAAACGATGCGGTCACATATGTTGCGAATGGCCTCCTTTCCTGGTACTACTGTATCATTCTCATGCTGAACAAAAAGCATAACGGCCGGTTTTATTAACCTGCCAAGCCCGCCGGACTCACAGATAATCAACGATTCTTCACTGCACAGACCATAAATGAACCTAAACGCGTCCGTGAGTTCCATGTCACGGGCTTCAATGTAAAAAACCTTGTCTGCGCCAGCTTCAAGGAACCTGCCACTATCTTTGGACGATATTTCCGTTTCTTCCCAAATGGAATAGTTTCCTGAACTATGGATCAAATTCTCTGAAATGGTATCTCCATGGCTGTGAGCCGAAATTTTTATGGCAACAAGATCAAATTTCTTCTTCCACTCGTTAATAATATTGCACGCAAGTAATGTTTTTCCCCTTTCCCTACCAGATCCTGTGATCAACAATAGATTTGGAAAAACATCTTTTATTGCGTGTGATGTATTGGTGCCCATATTGATCAACTCTTGATAAGTTTGATGCTGGCGAAAAGTAAAACACCGGCCAAGAAATATTTGAGCGCAGAGACTGGGAGGTGCCGGCTTCCGATATGGGAGCCTGCAAGCCCTCCGGCAAACGCAACCAGGACAAACAGGACGATTTCAGTTGATACCCTGAACCCGGAAATAGTCAACCCTATGAGACCGGACATGGAATTGACAACAATAAAAGCTGCCGATAAAAAAGCAGTTTCTTTAATAGTTGCCCATCGCATAATAATTAAAATTGGGGACAGAATGATCCCTCCACCAATTCCAATCATCCCTGAAAAAAAACCGATGGTGGCACCTGTCAAAAATGCAGCTGGAAAAGAAACCCTGCGGATGCTGTATTCATTATCCCTGAGCGTAAGCAGCATTCGGACAATTCCGATAATTAGTACCACCCCCAGTAAAACTTTATACAAACCAACATCAGCCGTGATCATTGCGCCAATAAAAGCTGAAGGGACTGAACCCAGGATGAAGGGATACAATTTCCGGATGTTGAATTTCCCTGCTCCATAATAACTGATAAATGCGATTCCTGCAACCATGGTATTTAGAATCAGTGCTGAAGCCCTCATTTCGGCAGGAGCGAATCCAAAAAGCGTCATCAATGCAAGGTATCCGCTGGCCCCGCCATGGCCGACCTATGAATAGAAAAATGCTACCAGGCCAATGGCACCTAAAAATAAAAATTCATTCATTTAAGGTCTCCTTTCCAATTCAGACTCGTGTGTCCTCGGGAGGCAAGGCTGTTTCCGGCCAAACCCATCGGCTTCATTTTCATGAGAAATCCTTTAGAAAATGAGGCTCGGAGCAGAATTTATAATGCGTTAAATTAAAAAATGTTTTAACAGGTTATTTAAAATCAAAATAAATAATCAAATACCTAATTGCTGAATTGCAAATTTAAGAAAAAATATTCTATGTTTGCAATCACTAACTTGGTTTAAAATCCGCAAGATATGGTTTTTATGCAAAGGGTTTCGATGACGATTGTATTCTGTCTGGTTACTTTTTATGCATCGTCTCAGGATGGTGCTGATCTGTTTAAACGAACCTGTTCTCCCTGCCATTCCATTGGGGGAGGGCGGTTGGTTGGTCCCGACCTGGCCGGGGTCACCAAAAAAGCAGATAAGGTATGGCTGACGAAGTTCATCAAGAATTCGGCCGATCTTATTAAAAGCGGTGATCCTGCCGCAGTCGCCATTGGAAAGGAATACAACAATCTGCTGATGCCACCCTTTATCGGAAGTGAAAATGAAGTATCCGCGATAATCAACTTCATCGATTCTAAGGGAGGTTCGGCACAATCTGCTGCGGCTGACACATTCTTAAATGCAGCTTCTGTTGAAAATGTCATGCATGGCAAAGCACTTTTTTCAGGAAATCTGCCTTTGAAAAATGCTGGATCTTCCTGCATCACCTGTCATTCGGTTCACGATGTTGCCGGGATCGGCGGAAGTCTGGCAAAAAGTCTGAATCTGTCGTACTTCATGTTAAAAGGACAAGGTATCAAAGCCATGTTGCAGTCACCTCCTTTTCCGGCCATGACCAACACCTATGCAGCGCATCCGCTGAATGACCAGGAAATATACGACCTCGCCGCTTATCTGAAAAATATTTCTCAAACAATGGTAAAAGGCCAGGCAACCCGGTCAACATTCCCTTTCCTGTTATTAGGAATCGGGGGCTGGTGCATGTTCATGTTATTACTATTTGGATTATGGCGTTTAAGAAAGCGGTTAAGTGTGAATCACGCAATATTTGCACGTCAGATGGCAACCGAAAAATAATGTAATCAACCCAATATCATACCGATGAGCTGGATTACCGATCTTATATCTCCGAAAACCCGCAAGTGGGAGGAGTTTTACAGGAACCGTTTTGCGCATGACAAAGTAGTAAGAAGCACCCATGGGGTTAATTGTACCGGAGGATGCAGTTGGAATGTGCATGTAAAAAACGGCATTGTTGTATGGGAAACTCAGGCGGTTGATTATCCTTTACTTGAAAGTAGTTTGCCTCCCTATGAGCCTCGCGGATGCCAGCGTGGGATATCATTTTCATGGTATTTGTATTCTCCTTTGCGGGTAAAATATCCACTTGTCAGGGGCAAACTTATCGACCTGTTCCGGGAGGAAAAAGCAAAGACTGGCGATGCATTCAAAGCGTGGGAGAACATCCAGTCAGACCCTGCAAAGCGTAAGGCTTATCAAGAGGCACGGGGAAAAGGCGGATTCCGCAGAATTCACTGGGATGAAGCCCTGGAGATGATCGGCGCTGCCAACATTTTCACCACAAAGAAATATGGTCCCGACCGGATCGTTGGATTTTCGCCGATCCCGGCTATGTCAATGATCAGTTATGCCGCCGGTTCCCGCTTCCTGCAATTGATGGGAGGGGTGAACCTGAGCTTTTATGACTGGTATTGCGACCTGCCAAATGCATTTCCCGAGGTGTGGGGCGAACAAACCGACGTGGCCGAAAGTGCCGACTGGTACAATGCCAAGTTCATTGCCTGCATGGGGTCAAACCTTGGAATGACCCGAACGCCGGACGTTCATTTCTTTTCGGAATCACGGCATAACGGTACCAAAACGGTCGTTTTTTCGCCCGATTTCAACATGGTTGCCAAATATTCTGATCAATGGATCGCTATCAATGCCGGGCAGGACGGTGCATTCTGGATGGCGGTGACACATGTATTGCTGAAGGAATACCATGTGGATAAGCAGGTTCCTTTTTTCATTGATTACATTAAGCGATACACAGATTCACCTTTCCTGGTTGAACTGGAAGAAACTGACGGCAAACTGTTCCCCGGGCGACTGTTGCGGGCCGGTTCGGTCGATAAGTTCAAAGATGTTGAAAATGGGGAATGGAAGTTCCTCAATTTAGATGAGGCCAACGGCAACCTGGTTTGTCCGGGCGGAAGTGTGGGTCATCGCTGGGGAACTGCCGACGGCAAATGGAACATGAAATCCGAGGATGCGGAAACAGGAGATAATTATAATCCTTTGCTGAGCCTGATCTCCGATCATGATGATGTTGCCATGGTTGAATTCACCGATTTTTCCTTTAGCTTGCAGAATGAACGTGGCGTACCTGTAAAATATATCGAAACAGTTCTTGGTAAAAGGGCCATGGTGACAACAGTGTATGACCTGCTGATGGCCCAGTTTGGTGTTGACCGTGGTCTTGGTGGTCATTATCCGCAGGATTACGATGATGAAAAGGGGGCTTTTACCCCGGCGTGGCAGGAGATATTTACCGGTATCGGCCGGAATACGGTCTTGCAGTTTGCCCGCGAATGGGGCAGAACAGCCGAAGCAACCAATGGAAAGTGCATGATCATCATTGGTGCAGGAGTCAACCACTGGTACCATCAGAACCTGATTTACCGTGCCGGGATCACTGCCTTGCTGATGACGGGATGTGTAGGGCGTAACGGCGGTGGGATCAATCATTATGTCGGTCAGGAAAAACTGGCGCCGGTGGACTCGTGGAGTTCGATCATGTCGGCCCGCGACTGGAATCCTGCGGCGCGGCTGCAACAGGCACCGATTTGGCATTACATGAATTCCGACCAGTACCGGTACGAAGGGAACCAATCGCAATACAATGCATCCCTCAAAAATGATCTTACAGAACAACACACAGCTGATTTAATTGTGAAATCGGTCCGAAATGGCTGGATGCCCTACTACCCGCAGTATGACCGTAATAATTTCGAGATCGTGGAGGCTGCGCTTGCCTCAGGGGCAAAATCCGATGAGGAGATAAAAGCCTGGATCATTAAAAAACTAAAGAGCAAAGAACTTGCCTATTCCGTGACCGATCCTGATGCCGAAATCAATTTTCCACGTGTCTGGTTCATCTGGCGCGGCAATGCCATCATGTCGAGCGCCAAAGGCCATGAGTATTTTCTGAAACATTACCTGGGAACACACCACAATTCCATTGCCGAGGAGGTGGCCAAGGGACAGTTGAATGAAGTCAACTGGATGGAAAATGCACCGACCGGTAAAATGGATCTGATCGTGGATCTCAATTTCAGGATGGACACCAGCGCCCTTTATTCAGATATCGTGTTGCCTTCTGCCTCATGGTACGAAAAGGCTGATCTGAACAGCACTGACATGCATTCCTTTATTCATCCTCTTTCTGCTGCTATTCCTCCGGTATGGGAATCCCGCAGTGACTGGGCTATCTTCAGGTCTATTGCAAAAATCACCAGTGAGATCGCCTCGATCCACCTCAACAAACCCCTGATAGATGTGGTAAACACGCCACTGGCGCATGATTCACCTGCTGAAATCTCGCAACCTCATATCAAAGACTGGGCGAAAGGTGAATGTGATGCAATTCCCGGAAAGACCATGCATAACATGGTGATGGTAGAACGAGATTATACCAAACTGTATGACAAGTTCTGCAGCCTGGGACCCAACATGAAAACCGGTCCGATCGGGGCGCATGGCAATTCATTTGTTGCCGGCGATGTTTACGACATGCTGGCGGCCGACAAAGACCATCTTCATCTCACCGGCGAAAGCTTCTATCCATCTCTGGAACAGGACGAAGAGGCCATCAATGCCATTCTTCGGATGTCATCACTTACGAATGGTGAACTGAGTTTTAGAGCCTATCAGAATGCTGAGAAGAAAACCGGTTTGAAACTGACCGATCTGGCCGATGGTAGCCGTGATGTGCGGATCACTTATGCCGACCTGCAGGCACAGCCGCGGCGATACAATAATTCGCCAATATGGTCAGGGTTGCTGGACAAAGGGCGCGCATATGCTGCCTATACTTATAATGTGGAACGTTTGGTCCCATGGCGAACCCTCACCGGAAGACAGCACCTGTATCTCGATCATGAGGGATATATAAAATTCGGAGAAAATCTGCCTACTTATAAGCCATCGCCTAAACCAGAAGTCTATGGGGAATTGCGTAAAACCCTGGTTGGGAAAGATGCCATGGTGCTCAATTATCTAACTCCGCATGGCAAATGGCATATTCATTCAACCTACGGTGATAACCTTCGGATGCTTACCCTGGGCAGGGGCATGGTTCCTGTCTGGCTGAGCGAAGAAGATGCTGAAGAACTTGGCATAAAGGACAACGATTGGGTCGAGATCTATAACGACAACGGGGTTTACAGTGCCAGGGCCTGTGTGAGCGCGCGCATTCCCAGGGGCCTGTGTTTTGTATATCATTCACCCGAGCGAACATATTCTAAGCCAAAATCACAGGTCAGGGGAAACCGTCGTTCCGGCGGACACAACAGCCTTACCAGGGTTCACCTGAAACCAAATAATCTTGTAGGTGGGTATGGACAGTTTACCTACCATTTCAATTATTGGGGGCCGGTAGGAGTGAACCGCGATACGTTTGTAGTGATCCGAAAAATGGATAAAGTAGTATTTTAATTAATGACCTCACCCTCAGCCCCTCTCCTTGGAGGAGATGGGGGAGGGGGCGAATAATAGCTAAGTATATGGATATCAGGTCGCAAATAGCCATGGTTTTTCACCTCGATAAATGCATCGGGTGTCACACATGTTCAATTGCCTGCAAAAATATATGGACCGACCGGAAGGGGGCCGAATACATGTGGTGGAACAACGTGGAGACCAAACCGGGAACCGGTTACCCGAACAAATGGGAGGATCAGTCGGTGTACAAAGGAGGTTGGTCAAAAACGGACGATGATCTCCGGCTCAAAGGAATGGACCGGAAATCGACCATGGCCAACATTTTTCATAATCCCCACATGCCCGTGATGGATGACTACTACGAGCCTTGGACATACGATTATGCCAATCTGTTTGAAGCTCCTGCAGGTGATGATCAGCCAACTGCCAGACCTATTTCTCTTGTAACTGGTGAACCCATTGATATTAAAACCGGTCCAAACTGGGATGATGACCTGGGTGGTTCTCCCGATTATGCGCGGCAGGATGTGAACATGCATGATCTGACCCCGGCAGAAAAGGAGGCCATGTTCCAGCTTGAACGTATGACCATGTTTTACCTGCCACGCATTTGCAATCATTGCCTGAATGCGGCCTGTGTGGCAGCCTGCCCTTCAGGAGCAATTTATAAACGTGGTGAAGATGGGATTGTACTCATCAATCAGAATAAATGCCGCTCCTGGCGTATGTGCGTATCCGCTTGTCCCTATAAAAAAAGCTATTACAACTGGAACAACGGCAAGTCGGAAAAATGTCTGTTATGCTATCCCCGGCTTGAAACAGGTCAGGCCCCGGCCTGCATGCATACCTGCGTAGGAAGAATCCGTTATCTTGGTGTGCTGCTATACGATGCCGACCGCATCAGGGAGATCGCCTCCTGTGATGAAAAAGAGCTTGTGTCCAAGCAACTGGAAATTTACCTCGATCCTTTTGATGAGAAGGTCCGGCAGGCTGCCCGTGAAAATGGCGTTGCTGAAAGCACACTGGACTCGGCCAGGAAATCTCCTGTCTGGAAATTCGTGAAGGAATGGGGCATCGCCCTGCCCCTGCATCCCGAATACCGCACCTTGCCTAATCTGTTCTATGTTCCGCCTTTACTCCCGGCTATTGCCGACACATCCACCGGATCGTACGAAACAACGAGCGCTTCGCTCTGGGGAGGAATTGAAAGCAGCAGGGTTCCGATGCAATATATGGCCAACCTTTTTACTGCCGGGGATACGGAAAAGATCAGGGAGGTATTGAAAAAATTGATGGCTGTGAGGATTCACCGGCGCGGGGTTACTGTAGGTGACCTCCATGAAGATGAGTGTAAGCAAGCCTTTGCAGAAACAGGGCTCACCGCCGATGTGGCTGATGCCATATTTCGCCTGACTTCACTGCCAAAGTTCGGCGAACGGTTTGTGATCCCCGCTGCTCATCGCGAAGAGGCCACGGAGTTATTGGAAAACACCGCAGATATCAAAGGGAATACCGGTTTTGGAACCCTCAATACACCACAAAGAATTTAATCATCATGGTTCAACGATTACAGAAATACAGCATCCTTGCCGGTTTGTTCGACTATCCTGATCAGAAAACAGATGATTTGATTCGACTCACAAACGACATCCTGCATGCTAACTATCCTGCGGCAACAACTACTTTTCTGCAGTTTCAGCAAACCATCCTTGGGATAGATTTGCATAGCAGGGAGGAGTACTTCATCAACACTTTTGAAGTGGAAGCATTAATTTCCATGGACCTGGGGTATATCCTGTTTGGAGAAGACTACAAACGGGGGAATTTCCTGGCCATGATGCAACAGGAACAAATATCAGCTGGTAACGACCTGGGCAGTGAACTGGCCGATCATCTTCCAAATGTAATGCGCTTGCTTCCTTTGATGTCAGAACAAGAGGTTGCTGAAGAACTTGCTTACAGCATCATGCTTCCGGCCATCAGGGAGATATTGAAAAAATTTGAAAATACAGATAATGTCTATCAATACGCTTTTGAAACGGTTATGAAAGTAATGGAAGCGGATTTCTCAGGGTTGCCGTATGAAACTTACCAAGTGAAACCGGATGTTCAAGGTTGTGCAGGTGATGAATATGCCTGCGGAGCAGACTTCTTACATGAAATTGGCAAACAAAAATTTTAATCTCATGAGCGACATTTTTTTACTCATCGCAATGCCTTACACAGCCCTGATCGTGATGCTGGTCGGATCGGTTTATGTTTACAAAACACAGGCATACAAGGTAACCTCCCTGTCAACCCAGTTCCTCGAAAGCCGGGATCTTTTTTTCGGCGGGTTGTTCATGCATTGGGGAATTGTTGCCCTGTTCTTTGGCCACCTGATTGCATTTTTATTCCCTGCATCGGTCATTGCCTGGAATGGAAACCCTGTGCGACTTGTCATTCTTGAATCTGCAGCGCTGATCTTCGGGATATCCTTCTTCGTTGGCGTAGTGATCCTGATTTTCCGGCGCCTTCGGAATAAACGCCTTCACCGGGCCACCACTGATATGGATATTGCTGTCTTCGTCGTTCTGCTTGCCCAGGCAGTGACCGGGATTTGGATTGCCCTGACCTATCGCTGGGGCTCGGCGTGGTTTGCATCAGTGCTTACGCCTTATGTCCGTTCATTATTTTTGATGAACCCTGATCTGGCAGCGGTTTCGGCCATGCCGTTGATCATAAAGATTCATATTTCAACGGCATTTTTGCTTATCGGAATGATCCCGTTCAGCCGGTTCATGCATTTCCTGGTATTCCCGGTCAAATATTTCTGGCGGCCATTCCAGGTGGTGATCTGGAACCGTGACCGGAAAATGATGCGAAACTCAACCGCCATGACTCCTGAAGTAAAATCCAGGAACACCTGATAATTCAGGATAGCAAATCCAAATTAACCATCTAAAATAACCGGTCATGCAACATATTGTTACCCCAAAATCTCACAGAATGTTATTTTTCAATACCCTGGCATTTACAGTGTGCTTTGCGGTATGGACGTTTAACGGCGTGATGATCACCTTTCTCGTTGACAACGGGCTGTATAATTTCACCCTTGTTCAGGTGGGCTGGCTGATCGGAATTCCCGTGCTTACGGGATCAATTTTCAGACTACCGATGGGCATATTAACCGATAAATATGGAGGTAAATGGGTATTCGGACTATTGTTACTTTTCTGTGCCATTCCGATGTATCTATTTTCACTGGCTGACAGTTTCTGGGGTTTTATGGCTTGTAGTTTTGGATTTGGCATGGCCGGAACCGGATTTGCTGTTGGCATCGCCAATACTTCGGTATGGTACCCAAAAGAGTGGCAGGGGAGGGCATTGGGAATCTTCGGAGTTGGCAATGCCGGTGCAGCCGTGACTACCCTCCTGGCGCCTTCGCTTTTGAATTATTTTACCGGGGGAAATGCAATGGATCATTGGAGGATTCTACCGGTCATCTATGCCTCTTCCCTTGTGATCATGGCGGTTTTATTTCTTCTCTTCACTGAAAATAAAAAACATCATGTGCAGGGACAAACAATGAAGGAATTGCTCCAGCCTTTGAAAAGTGTGATGGTCTGGCGTTTCGGCCTCTACTACTTCTTGGTCTTCGGCGGATTTGTCGCTATTTCCCAATGGCTGGTTCCCTATTTCGTCAATGTCTATGCTACTTCACTGGTGATGGCAGGTTTACTGGCTTCGTTGTTCAGCCTGCCTTCGGGTGTGATCCGTGCCCTGGGAGGATGGATGGCCGACATGTGGGGTGCACGCAGCGTCATGCTTTGGGTGTTCGGCATCTCTATCGCAACCTGTTTCCTTTTGATGGTGCCCAGGATGGAGATTTTTTCGCCAGGGAAGGCAATCACTGCTGCAAAAAAAGGTACGGTCAGTTTTGTGTCCGACTCCCTGATAAAAGTCGATGGAATTTCTTATCCGGTCATCCATAAGCACGAAACAGTTGCAAACCTTGATGAATCAGGGTTGCTGATATTACCAACAAAAGATTCGTGGCAGAAACCTGCTGTTAAGGAAGGTGACCAGGTAAAAAAGAAACAAATGCTTGCCAGGGGAATTACCAAGATTTACTTCCAGGCCAACATGTGGATCTTTGCGATCCTTGTATTTGTTGTGGGTATTGCCTGGGGAATTGGCAAAGCCGGAGTTTATCGGTTCATTCCCGATTACTTCCCAAACCAGGTTGGCGTCGTGGGAGGCATGGTAGGGGTGATCGGCGGACTGGGAGGTTTCTTCTTCCCCATCATTTTTGGATACTTATTGGAATGGACCGGCTTATGGACCAGTTCCTGGATGTTACTGTTCATAATTTCTGTGATTTGCCTTTGGTGGATGCGCACCATTATCTCCAGGATGATGAGAAGGGCAGCGCCTGAATTTTCCTTACGTGTTGATCACAAACCTCAAAGTAAATACGAAACACATTGATATGAA
>CAYVVG010000020.1:52637-55946 GCA_964455285.1 uncultured Prolixibacteraceae bacterium | reverse complement strand
CCGTCGGGGTGGGGGGACCCCGTCAGGGTGGGGGGACCCCGTCAGGGTGGGGGGATGCCGCGAACGATTTTTTCGAAAATATTGAAAACCGAAGAATGTTTTGTATTTTTATTCCCTGGAAATTGGAAACACAGAACCTGACCTTTCCATATATCATCCACCCGGATACCCCTTGGATATTCTCTATTTTTATCGATTCCAACTTCTATGAAAAGAGCAATTTCCTTATTCCTCCTCATGGGCCTTTCGCAAATTGTCCTTTCCCAGTTTGTCGGGATGCCCCTGAATTATCCCAACGACGGCAATGCCTATATGTCATGGTGGGTTTCCATCGCCGATGCCCAGAATGTGTGGGTGGGTACGGTGAAACAGGCTCCGGTAGGCGGCTACCAGGCCTACCCCGTGGCTGTGAAGACCACCGACGGCGGGGATACCTGGATCTTCGACACGATCCCGGCCACCGGCAATGCCTGGATCCAGCACCTGGCGGCATGGGATGCAAACACCTGTTATTACCTCTTCACCGACGGGAATGTGGGCGGAGGGGCTGTGTGGAAAACTACCGACAGTGGCTCGACCTGGACCAAAAAGACCACCACCCAGTTTGATGGCGGATGGGCCAACTTCATCGTCCTTTTCTCGGCCGACACGGCCCTGGTGATGGGAGACCCCAACGGAGGCAGATTCGAGATCCAGCTGACCAACGACGGCGGGAATACCTGGACCCGGGTGCCCGCTTCGAATATGCCTGCCGCCATGACCGGCGAGTGGGGACTGTCGGGCGAATATGCAGCTGCCGGCAACTCGGTCTGGTTTGGAACCTCCAAAGGACGCTGTTTCTACTCGTCCGACCGGGGCCTGCACTGGAACGTAAGCCAGGTGTCGAACGTCCACCTCAATTTTTGTTTTTCCGATCCTTTGAACGGGTTCGGATGGAACCCGGCCGAAACAGTCTATTATCAGACCTCGGATGGCGGGGCGACCTGGGCAACCCGGCCCAACCCGACCGGCTGCCACTTCGGTTACATGAGCCGGGTGCCGGGCATCGGACAAGGATTTATCGCCACCATAACCCAGCCCGATACCACCACCGACGTCATTTTCACGAACGACCTGTTTATCACGGCCTCTTATATCGATACGAATATCTCCAATAACTCATCAGGGATCTTTTTTAAGAATTCCACCACCGGGTGGATGGGCGGCAGCTACCTGTGGTATCACAACATTCATAAATTCCTGGGAGAACTGACCTCCGTACCGGACAAGTGGCGCGGGGATGACGGGATGCGGATCGTGCCCAACCCGGCCTTCCGCGATGCCTTCGTGGTGCTGCCCCGGGGGCTGAATGAAGAGATCAGCGGGGTCAGGATCATCGACCTTTCAGGCAGGGTGGTGTATGAAAAAACGGGTTCATCCGCCACACCAACGCTGAAACTCGATGCATCCTCCCTGAACAACGGACTTTATATCGTGGAAGTGATCACGGATCGGGGCTATGTGATGCGGCAGCGGTGGATGGTGCAACACTAAAGCAGGAAAACCCATTGAGATGACATCATGGTTGTACAATCGCCCAAACCGGGTGTCACCGATCCTATGCAATCAGAACAACCTTGAACCCTCGAACGATTAAAGACTGAAACAGAAGAGCTTCTCCGCCGGGGTGAACTATCCACCGCCCGGGAATTGTGGACGGAATTTCTGACCGATGCTTCCGGCCGGGAGCCCATGGAAAGGCTCAGGCTGAATCCCGGAGCAAATTCCCGACGCGCCCCCAATCCCGGTCAACCGGGACACCTGCCTCTGGTTATCGGAACGGGTCGGGGAAGCGTCAGCCAATCGGATATCTGCGACGCCCCGTCAGATTGAATCTTCCCCGATCACCTCGCCAGCATCTCTTCCTTGAAATCGTTTTCGAATTCGCTTTCGTCGAGTATGTCGCCTTTTTCGTTCCGGTAGATCCAGGTGCCCTCGCGCAGGCCGTCACGATAATTTCCCTCGGCCCAGTTGCCATCGTCGAGGTACTCTTTCCAGGGCCCCTCCTTCCGGAAGTGCTGATTGTATGATCCTTCCGCCCGCTTTTTCCCGTCGGCCGACCAGCTGGTCCACAAACCCGCCGGCTCCCCGTGCAGGTAATTGCCTTCATTGTAACTTCCGTCGGGGTAATATTCCTTCCAGGGCCCCTGTTTGCGAAAACCGGGGTCGTATCCGCCCTCGGTCCGCTTCTTCCCGCTCTTGTACCATCCGGTCCAGGTGCCGGTGGGAACTCCCTGCCGGTAGATGCCCTCGTTCCAGTTGCCGTCGCGGTAATATCCTTTCCACAACCCCTCTTTGAGGTCGTTTTTATACCCGCCTTCGGAGCGCTTGTTCCCGTCGGCAAACCAGCGGGTCCAAACTCCCTCTTTTCTGCCGGCGGCATAGTTGCCTTTGGAAATGGTTCCGTCCGCAGCAGTCTCCGTCCATGGGCCCTCTTTCAGGCCGTCCTTGTAAGATCCGCCCGGCTCCGGTTTTCCAAGCTGACCGGTTCCCTGCGATATCCCGGTTTGCGGGGTCATGAACAGAGAGAGGACGACAAGTAAGATGAAGTTTTTCATGGTATCGGTGCTTTAGTTTTTTCAAGATGTGTACCGCAATACAAAGTTACGGGCTTTCTTTCGAGTATGCACCCGGATGGTCCATATCCCGGGAAAATAACCGCAGAGACGCAGAGACGCAGAGGAATGGCCGCTACCGGCTCAGCAGGTTTTAAGATCGTTTACATACCGGTGAAACCCTTCCTTTAGGACAGGTACATTAAAATTAACCAGGAATCCCAGTTTCTTTCCGGTAAGTTTCAGATAGGAAATGAGTTGCGCTTTATAAACCGGATGAAGGGTCTCACACGATTTTAATTCCAGGATCACCTGGTCCTCCACAAGGAGATCGATTCTAAAGTCCCTGAGCAGTTCATGGCCTTTATAGATCAAACTCACAGGAACCTGGTTCCGCGCAGAAATGTTCCTCAATTCAAACTCTTTCATCAGGCAGTGCTCATATACCGACTCCAGTAGCCCGGGACCCATTATCCTGTGTACGGTAATACAGGAATCAAGGATAATACCGGAAAGTTTGTTGTAATCCATAACAGTTTATTTGCTTAATCCTCCAATAAACCAAAAAGTGATAGCCCTGTTAATAAATTATTTGGGATCACTCAGAACCAAATTCTCTGCGTCTCTGCGTCTCTGCGGTTATTTTACCCTCTGCGTCTCCGCGTCTCTGCGGTCATTTTGCCTTTTTCTCTGCGTCTCCGCGTCTCTGCGGTTA
>CAYVVG010000020.1:20654-52537 GCA_964455285.1 uncultured Prolixibacteraceae bacterium | reverse complement strand
TTTTACCCTCCGCGTCTCTGCGTCTCTGCGGTTATTTTGCCTTTTTCTCTGCGTCTCCGCGTCTCTGCGGTTATTTTACCCTCCGCGTCTCTGCGTCTCTGCGGTTATTTTGCCTTTTTCTCTGCGTCCCTGCAGTTATTTGAACCTTTCGTAACTTGCAGGCCCTAATGAATCCATCCGATACCCGTCCGATCATGCATTCCCTGTTCCCCGCAACGGCCCTGGCCCTGATCCTGTTCCTTACTCCCGCGGTAAAACTCTCCGCCCAGGGTGGCCGCCCCGTCTACACCGGCCATAACGCCGCAGCCGTCCCCGCCGGCACCACGGAGGAGCAGATCGCGGAGATCGCGGGCACGGTGACCCCCTCGGCGCGCCAGCTTGCATGGCAACGGACCGAATTCAACGCTTTCATCCACTTCGGGCTCAACACCTTCACCGGGAAGGAGTGGGGCGACGGGAAAGACGACCCGAAGATCTTCAACCCCTCGCGCCTCGACTCCCGCCAGTGGGTGCGCACCTTCCGCGATGCGGGTATGAAAATGGTGATCCTCACCGCCCGGCACCACGACGGTTTCTGCCTCTGGCCAACGAGGACCACCGCCTACTCGGTCGCCGCCTCTCCCTGGAAAGGGGGCAAAGGCGATGTGGTGGAAGAGGTGGCCGCCTCCTGCCGGGAGTACGGGCTGAAATTCGGCGTGTACCTCTCACCCTGGGACCGCCACGAGCCATCCTATGGCACCGGGGAAAAGTATAACGGGTACTTCGTCGCCCAGCTCCGCGAACTCCTCACCGGCTACGGCGAGGTCTCCGAGGTATGGTTCGACGGCGCCTGCGGGGAAGGACCAAACGGGAAGAAGCAAACCTACGACTGGAGTGCATGGTACGCCCTGGTCCGGGAGTTGCAGCCCGGGGCCGTGATCGCCGTCATGGGACCCGACGTGCGCTGGGTGGGCACCGAATCGGGATACGGGAGGGAGACGGAATGGAGCGTCATCCCCGGCCGGATCCGCAACCCGGAGGCGCTGGCTGACCCCGCTGAACAGGATGTCATCGACCGCGAATTCCTTCCCGGCGACCTGATGGATGCCGATTTGGGAAGCCGGGAGAAACTGAGAGCGGCCCGTTCGCTGAGCTGGTATCCGGCCGAGACCGATGTCTCGATCCGCCCGGGCTGGTTCCACCATCCTTCCGACAACAAAAAGGTAAAATCGCCGCAGGAACTGGCCGACATATACTTCCATTCAGCGGGAATGAACTCGGTGCTGCTACTGAACGTGCCGCCCGACAGCCGCGGGCTGATCCATAAAAACGATATCCGCAGTCTGAAGGGATTGAGAAAGATCCTCAACGCCACCTTCAAAATCAACCGGGTCGAAAAAGCCGTGAGCAGCTTCAGCAACGGGATCATCGGATACACCTTCCCTACTCCCGAAACCTTCGATGTGGCGATGCTGCAGGAGGATCTGAAAGCAGGGCAGCGGATCGAAAAATTCAGCTTCGAAACGTGGGACGGTACTTCCTGGAAGCCATTTGCGACGGGCACTTCGGTGGGGAATAAGCGGCTGTTGCGATTCCCGGCGGTCACCGTGCAGAAAGTCAGGCTGGTGATCGGGGAGACGAGGGGAGAACCCGCGCTGATGAATGTCGGGTTGTACCGTGGATCAGGCCTTCCGGCGCTTAAACGGTAGGAACCGGTTCACTTCCCGCTGGTACTTTGCGTAATCAGGATATTTCGCCGCGCTGATCTCCTCGCTGAAGGCGGAGCTGCCCTGGAAGAGCACGACCAGGAGCAGGCACCCGGCGATGCTCCAGTTGAAGGCGGGTCCGCCGGCGGCCCCGGTGAACCCAAAGAAGCAGATCCAGATGGCCTGCTCGGCGAAGTAGTTGGGGTGACGACTGTACGCCCACAGCCCCCGGTCGGGGAATCCTTTCTTCTGATCCTCAGTGAGTTCGGCGCCCGCCCGGATCGCCGCCCATTTATTCCTCTGGAAGCGCCATTGCTGGATATCGGCGATGGTTTCAAACAGGATGAAAAACAGCATCAGCGCTGCGACGAAGAGATCGCCTGGTCCCAGCGGAGTATCGGGATGCTGCATGACCACCACGGTGGGAAGGGTGAAGAGGAGGATCAGGATATTCTGGTAACCTGAGATGAAGAAGAGGTTGAACATCGTCCATTTCCAGCGGGGTTGGAATTCAGGCTTTTTTCGCAGCACCACCCAGCGGTAATCCTCCTCGCCGGCCCAGAAACGCCAGGTATAGGCTCCCTTCATGGCGAAGTTGGCGGTGAGCCGGATACCCCACAAGGTTACGAGCGAAGCCATGAGCAACAGCCGGGGTGCGTATTCACCCTGCGCCGCCACCACCCAGGTATAGAGGATGGGAAGCAGGCTCCATAGCTTGTCGACCTGGCTGTTGTTGCCGGTGAGTTCGCCGGTGATGAAGCAACAGACGATGGCGGCAACACATATCCATCCGAGGATGTAGAGGGTTTCCCATTCGGCGGGCCCCAGGGCGGTGCCGGTGAAATAACTGATCACGGGAACGGCAAGCAGGGTGATGCCGAGGAGGATGGCGGTGGGGAGGATCTTCATGTGTGTCGCAGATTTATCAGGATAAAAGTGTGCAATTTCACATTTTTATCAAGATAAAACCGAAACAGATCCCATTTTTATCGGGATAACACGATGACCTTTCGGGTCTCGCTTTGCTTTCCGGCGGTGATCCGGCAATAATAGATGCCGCGGGTGAGGCCCTCCGAGGGGATGGAAAATTCGTGGTTGCCGGTTGACTGCTGCAGGCTCACCGGGCTCATGGCAGGGGCGCAAAGACGCAGAGGCAAGCCCCTCACTGTCCGGGAAGGGGGCATGGGGTGGGGTATTCATTCGATCCGTATCTTTGCAACGATTATTAACCTAAACAACAGAACCAATGACAACAGCCAATATATACCTGAATTTCGACGGGAACTGCCTGGAAGCGTTCCGGTTTTACAAGTCCGTGTTCGGCGGGGAATTTCCCTACGTCGGAAAATTCGGCGAGATGCCGGCCGAAGAGGGCTGTCCCCCGATGCCGGAAGAGATGAAGAACCGGATCATGCACATCTCCCTGCCCATCGGCAACGGGACCGTGATCATGGGCAGCGACACCGGCGGAGAATGGGCTCCTCATTTCAAACAGGGCAACAACTTCTCGATCTCCCTCAACACCGACTCGAAAGAGGAGGCCGACCGCCTCTTCAACGGTCTCTCGGAAGGAGGCAAGGTGACGATGCCATTGCAGAATACATTCTGGGGCGACTATTTCGGGATGCTCGAAGACATGTTCGGCATCAACTGGATGATCAGCTTCGCCACCCAGCAGCATAAATAGCCGTTTCCTGCTATATTACCCCTGAATGGGGTCAGAGGATGGCTCAAAAGTCAAAAATGTTATATATGAAAAAAGGTAGATTTATTATTTTACCGTTTGCCGCATGGTTTTTCTTTGGCCTTGCCAACTTGTTATCCGCCCAGACGAACGAGCCGTGGACCTCAAAAGACCTGATGGATCCGGGAGTGCTGGCGGGATTGCTGAGCAGTCCGAAGGAGCAGCGGCCTGTCATCTTCAACATCGGTCCGCTTGCCAACATCCAGGGAGCCATCACGATCGGAAGCATGACGAACAAAGCAAACCTGGACAAACTGGGCAAGGCGCTCGAGAAAATACCGAAAGATAAAATGGTGGTGATCTACTGCGGTTGCTGCCCTTTCCGTAATTGCCCGAACATCCGGCCCGCCTTCAGCATGCTGAAAGAACGCGGGTACAAAAAGCCGAAACTGCTGAATCTCAAGCAGAACCTCAAGGTTGACTGGACCGACCAGGGTTACCCGTTGGACTGACCGGGATTCAAAGGGAATTGTAGTAGTCGGTGATCCGGATCAGGTTGTCCTTTGAGGCACGGCGGATCTTCTCCTTTTTCAGGAATTCCCCGACCGCATCCTTTTTGTCATTCAGCGCCCCCAGAACCGATTTGATGTTGAGGATCTTCTCGGGTTTCGCCCCCCCGACGATCATATAATAAGTATCGGGGTCGGGAGCGAACCGGGCCGGGGTGATCGTTCCGACCACCGGCTTCGGGCCTTCCGACGGTTCGAACCGCATGGCCCGTTTCTGGACCAGCCGGCAGTTTCCGGTGCGGAGGAGTTCCACATAGGTGCCCGATGCGATGTCGGGCTGGTAAATGAAGAGGGCGCCTCCGAGTTCAATATGCTCGATGGCCCGGGGATTCCCGATCTCGAAGTTGATGCCGTTCACAGTGTATTCCATCTTGTTGCCGTAGATGTTGTATCTCAGCGGCATCTTCACCACCGTCGTATCTTTCAGGTAGATGACAGCATCGGTGAATCCCCCGTTGTAATAAGGGCTTCCCTCGATGTCATAATATTCGTTCGCGTTTTTGGTGTTCAGGTTCACCATCGATGAATGGTACGAGTAGGCATCGAGGAACTCATCATAATGCTGGGCATTGACGGATCCGGAGGCCAGCAGGAAGGTCATCATCAGGATCGTGTACAGTCTATTCATCGTATCAGGGTTTTTGGAGGTTGAACAGTTCAGCGAGAGTGGCTGGAATAGCAGTCATCAAAATTATTAAATTGCGGCAGATATTTTTCAACATGAAAGGATCAATTTTCTTCCGGGGGGCGTTTTCTTTCGTCCTGCTGGCTGCGGGGGTCATGCTGCTGACCGGATGTGCAAACAGTGAAACGGTGACGGAATGCCTGAAGGGGCACACGTTCGGATTCTGGGGCGGCCTCTGGCACGGCATCATTGCCCCCATCGACCTGGTAATCATGCTGTTCCGCGACGACATCACCGTTTTCGCACCCAACAACAACGGGGCATGGTATGCGTTCGGGTTCATCCTCGGCAGCGGGGGATGGGGTTTCCTGGGCGGCAACCGGGCACGCAGGAGAAGGTGATCCCGCCGGGAATCCCTGCGTCAAAGGATCGTCCGGACAGCCTGTTCCGGGCACCCTGGATCGAAGGACACCAGGCATAATCCCCGATCGTCGGTCGCCGCTCCGAATGCATGGGTGCGGCCTATGACCTCGTGCCATATGCCGGTGAGACGGGTCGATTCGTGGACATGTCCGTGCAAGGTTACCCGCGGCTGTCGTTCTTCAATGAAACGCTTTACGGCAATGCTGCCCACATTCACATCCACGGGCACATGATCGACCATGACCCCGTCGAGGGCGGCGCGGTCGAGCCCGGTGCGGTAAGGAGGTGTGTGGAAAAGAAAAATGGCACTCTCCAGGTCGTCGTCGCCCGTGAGGAACTCCAGGTCTTTCTGAATGGTGCAGAACTCAATGTCTTCGCCGGTATCGACAGTGCGGGCTCCTTCATCGGGTGGTATGCAGCCGGGATCGACATAGCGTGACACGTCATAGCGCTCCCAGTCCTTCAGCCGGAAAGGGGTCGGAGGAACAAAGGAATAGCCGTACACCGTAAACTCTCCCAGCGCTGCCTTACGGTTATGCAGGTAGCGCCAAAGCCCCGCTTCCTCTCCCTGTTTCAGCCCCTGCTCCTCGATCCGCGGATCGTCGTTGCCAAGGATGATGCCGACCACCGGATATTGTTCGCGAAGTTCTTCTTTCAATGACCGGAACAGGGGCACCAGGTAATCGTCGATAAAATCTTCGGTGGATGTCAGGCGGGCGAAATGGGGAAGGATATCTCCCCCGATAAGAACGGCATCGGGGTGCTGCAGGCGGATCTGGTCGGTCAGTTTCCCGTACCTGTGCCGGTGTCCGTGGAGGTCGGTGACAAAGAATATCTTCATGATATTTTCCGCAACAGTTTGGCCCGGTCGTGGAGCGAACCGATCATGACGGCAAAGCTGGTCTTGTGTTCCATATCCTCATCAGTTACAAGATGAATATCGAGCAGGTCATCCGTGGCATATCCCGTCATTTCCCTGTTGAGGCGGGCCAGTTCGCGTCCCCGTTCCGCCAGCCACGCCCGGAGGGACTGCATTTGCTGAGCCGAGCCATGGAACCGGATCAGCAGGTCGATATCACTGCCCGGACCGGCTTCATAACGCTTGGTGCTGCCGATCAGGTAGATCTCCGAAATGCCGGATCCCTCCATATCCAGGTCGGCTGCGACCTGCCGGGCCATCCTGTTCCTCCATTCGGAAGGGTCTTCCGGCCGGCCCTTTCCGGGCTGAATGGCGACCGGCTGCCATCCGGCGTACCCGGTGATCCTGGTCACCATTTCGCCGGTATCCAGGGTGGCGATATCGAGAACAAGCGGTTCGGTCAGCGACCATCGTTCCATGACCGTTGCCACCAGTCGACGGCGGGTCACTGCGATCAGGAGGAGGCCGGGGATCCGGCTCAGCCTGTCGAAGGAGTCGGCCCATCCGTTGCCGCTCAATTCCAGGGGACCGATCTCATCGACGACCATCACCTTCGCCTCCCGGTAATTCGCGGGGTCGAGTGCAGCCCGTCCGAAACCGATGCCTTCATCGAAAAATCTGAACCGGCTGAGGTCCGTGCCGGGTGATCCCGGGATCAATCTTGCCAGCCTGGCCCTTTCGCGGGTGGCGACATTGAAGATATCGAAGCCGGTGCGCTCATTGTTTTCATACACAGCCGGCGCCAGGATCCCCCCGCAGGCGATGTGGTTCCGGTCGAGGATCGTTACGATCTCTGTCAGCCGGGTCGTTTTCCCCTCGCCGGTACCACCGGTCAGGATGACGACCCGGGCCGGTGCAGCCTGCCCCGTTTTCAGCCGTTCCAGCCAGACTTCAGCCTGGGAGACCACCTGGTGAAGGACACGGAATGGTTCCCGCATCAGGCTTTTCAGGTCGGGGAAGGAGGCGACGACGATGGGCAGGGTGTCGAAAGCCAGTTCCATGGCCGGGGGCAGGTTTCGGAATCGGGTCCGGCTGAACCAGCTGCGAATGACGGGATTGGCAAGTTCCCTGCCGGTCACCGAGAATCCGATGATCATCACGGCGGCGCGAAGGCTCATGCGTAACCCGATCACCAGGCCGTCGGCCCATCCCTGCGGGGTCCCGCGATGGGGAGTCAGCAGGAAGCTGGCCAGCAGGGTGATGAGCATGAACCATATCCAGAATTTCGGTTTAGCCAGGGGCTTCAGCGCCCGCCGGTACCGGATTGTCCAGACGAGGAGGATCAGGATGCCCGGAAAACTCCATGAGATCGCTCCGCCGGTGTTCATCCACCACAGGGAGATGACCATGGCTGCGAGGTTGAACACAAGCCAGGCCAGCGAGGGAGGAGTGCCTTCAGTGCTACGCAGAGGTTGCCGGACGGCAGCAGCCCGTTTTTCGCTGCCGGCAGGCGAGGCGGGGGCCTTCAGTGTTCGGCGGCCGATGACGATCCCGGCCAGGGCCGAGGCAACACCCATGACCAGGTAAAGTCCCCAGAGGATCAGCACGGGGTCCCACAGCGAGTGGAACGTCACCCTGAGCTGCCGTTCGGCAAAGCCGGCCAGTTCCCGGTAGATCTCGACCATGTTGAACCCGTAGTAGATCAGGAAAGTAGCCAGCTTATGGAACAGTGTCCAGGTCATGGCCAGCATGCCCCCCATCACGTATCCGGCCATGTTCCGGCCCAGTATCATGACCGCAAGCTCCAGCAGGGCCCCTTCAGAAAAGATGGCGACCATGGGGCCGAGGATGACTGCGCTGGGACTGACCGATTTCATCAGGGCGCAGATCAGGGCGGCACGGATAAAAAGGCCCCGTTCCTTCCAGAGGTGACCCACCGCGACCAGCAGGATCACGGCGATACCTGTCAGGATGTTGCCCGAGAACGGGATCCGGAAATTATGCAGGAAGCTTCCCAGCAGGATCTCCGAAGAGGCCCACAGGCAGCCCAGCACGGCCGATTTCAGCCAGACCTCATTCAGGGTTTTCCTTCCCATGGTTGTTTCGAGTTCATTGAGGCGGTCGTTCTGTCAGCCTTACGACAGAGGCATCTTTTTCAATGCCCGCATCTTCAGTAACCGAAAGAGCACCAGGTATAAGAGAAAGGGTGAAAAGAGGTTCACTGCCAGGACTGCTACGAAACCCGTCCCATAGATGAAAAGGATGGAAGAAACCATGATTGCCGTATTGATCCGCAGGGTGAACACCAGTGCTTTCAGTCTCACGGAGCGCCATTCTTCCCTCTCCTCTTTTTCCCGTGAAAAGCACAGGAGGAAGCATCCCGACAGCAGGAGGATCAGGATCGTTTCGTCGGTTATATTGGTAGGCAGGATCCGGAAAATGTGGGTTTCGAGGAATGAAGAATAAATGGCCGGCATGGGTAAGGTGATCACAAGATCGGTGGCGAGGTAAGCAACCGCCCCGGCCAATCCCGCCAGTAACAGGATAACTCCCGGCCATCGCCATCCATACGGAAGCAGATACCGGATGTGCGTCCCTGCGCTTGCCTCAGCCATTATTTGCCGTTCTCTGCGCTGCAATAGACAGGCAGTTTCAAGTTGGTCCCGTCGGTAAAGTCGTACCGGATGCCCACCAGGCCGAAACGGTGGTTGGCCCAATAGGTCATTTTGTTCACGCCGAGGCTTTTCAGGCCGGGTGTGGGTTCGTCGATCTGCATCACTTTGATCAGCAGCATTCCGTAAGAATAGTCATCGCTGGTCGATTTGCTGACGACGGTCCGAACCCGTCCGGTTGACCCCACAGGATAGGTATCCCCGACGGTGGAGGCATATTTTACGATGATACCGGGGCCCATTCCGACATAACTTTCGATGCCTTCGACCGTCTGTTTGAACCGGTATCCGCTGGCTCTGACCGTATCGCCACTGATCGTGATGCCGGGGAGGTTGGCCAGGATGTTCCTGATGGCCTGGTTGGTAACGAGGCCCGAACCGGAGTAAGAGGAGATCCCGTTTTCCTGGGATACGACGGTGGCAGTCAGTTCGCTCATACCGGCAATGGGTGCCGATGAGGATTGGACCGTGGTGCCGATTTCGCCCATGGGGGAGGGAGTCCCCGCCAGGGTTGTGTTTTCATCGGATTTGTCATCTTTTTTACAGGAGGCCACAGCCAGGATCAGAAGGGCCAGCAGGGTGATGGAGAACAGGTTCTTCATGGCAGTATGAGGTTTATTTGGAATGTACAGCAGCGGGAGCCGGTCACAAGAGTCCTTTGAATTCAAGAACTAATGCAGAACAAAAATAATAAGAAATCCTTATGGTAAAATCCTTTTATCTTTGAATCGCGGGTATGCACGGCCCCTCCTATGCCTTACTTTCTTCATAACGGGTACCGGATCTTTTACGATGACCGCGGGTCGGGTCAATGCCTGCTGTATGTGCACGAATGGAATGGTTCCTCATTTTCCTTTCGCCGGATCAACATGAACCGCATGGCCACCGGGGCCCGGGTGGTTTGCCTCGATTTACCGGGATACGGGCATTCGGAGTTTCCTGCAGGACTGTCGTTTGATGATCTGCCGCTGGTCCTGCTCGGTTTGCTTGACCATCTTGGCATCGGGGAATGTACCCTGGCGGGATACTGCATGGGGGCTCCCATTGCCCTGGCCTTTAATGAGCGATACCCCCACCGGGTGCGGTCGCTGGTACTCATCGAGCCGGTGATGCACTTTCCCCGGATCCTGACCCTTCTGCTGATACCCTGGTTTGGTGAATGGGTGATCCGCTACCTGGCCCGGTCCCGCATCTTCTTCGAACTCCTGGGCAGCCGGGTGATCGGATCCGATCCCAAAGTCAGGGAACAGGTATTCCGGGGGATCCGGCATGTCGATCCTCACATTTCGGCCCGGTACCTGAAGTTGTTATATCAGGCGAACCGTCGTGGCGTTGCCGGGTCTCTGCACATCGTCCTTCGTGATCGCTGCCTTTGTCTGACCGGTGAAGCGTCGTTGGGATTGTTTACCGACAACGCAAAGGCGCTGGTGCGCCGGTTCCGGATAGGGAGCGTGCAAACTGTGCCTGAAAGCAGGCATTTCGTGCTGGTCGAACGCCCGGAAGTGACTGAAGGGATGATCCTTGCTTTCCTTCATCAGGAGGATCGAGGCAGGTTGCCGATGGAGCACAGGGCGTGAAATTGTTATTTTTGTGGATCTAACCTCCTCTTCGATGCACAAGGAACCTGTTGCCGCTTACCGCCTGCGGGCATTTTATCCTAACTATTTCGCTGTCAGGCAGGTCCTTGGGGAAGAGCCCTTGCCGGTGGCCCCCGAAGGGAGCATTCCCTTTCCCGAGGCGGAGCTGGAGTTCACGGATCCGGTCGATGGCCGGCCGAAAAAGGTGCCCCTGGACCCCCTGGATGTCATGATCCTGATCCGTTATGACCGAACGGAAGCTGCCAGGTACCTTCGGTTTGTACTGGATGCCTTTTCGGGGGAGCCCCTGGCGGCCGGGGAAAAGGAGCGCATCGCGTCGGCGTACCGCGAAGGGCTGGCTGCCCGTTTCGGGAACGCCTCGTTCGTGGAGAATGAGTCGGTCGTGCCCGCCTATACGCGTCATCCGTATGATGAGAACCTGCTCAGCCAGAAGGGAAAGGTGCTGCTTGACCTGTACCGGGAAGGGTACCCGGTTCCGGATTTCTGCGTGCTGACATCGCATTCTTACCAGCTCAGCGCCCGGGAGAGAGAGGCGTGTCTCGGCGATGCCATTGCCAATCTCGAGCGGATGACGGGCGACATCCTGGGCGACCCCGACCGGGGATTGGTCTTCGCCATGCGATCGGCCACTCCCTATTATATTCCCGGCCTGATGCCGACCTACCTGAATGTCGGGGTGACAAAACTGGTCTACCGGTCACTCGGACAACGATACGGGAAAGACGTCGCCAACAAGATCTACCTGAACAACCTGCAATCGGTCTGCCAGATCCTGGGCGGCGACCAGGAATTCTACCGCACGGTGAACGCCGGCTGCGGATGTGCCGAGGGGGACATCGAAGATCGGATTGATAAGCTTTTTAACCGGATCCGGCGCATCGACGAGCAGATCCTCTACGATGCCATGTACCAGGCCCGGATGTTCATGCGGGTGGCTCACGGCTTTTTCACCCGCAACCAGGACCTGATCTACACCTTTCAGCGGGGGCACGCCACCTTCCCGTCGCTGATCCTGCAGAAGATGGTGATGACGGTCCGCAACCGGGAATCCTATCCCGGGGTGCTTTACAGCCGCCATCCCCGGACGGGCCTGGGAATGCAGATCGAGAGTGTCAGGGAGATCTTTGGCGAGGAGATCATGACCGGCACTGTGCGGGCCGACCAGCAGGAGTATTTCGACCGGGAGGAGATCCGCGACGAATTCCCTGCCATTTACCATTTCAGCCCGATGCTGCCCCGGCTGGAGGTGAAACTGAAGTCGCCGGCCACGATCGAATTTGCCGTGGAGTCCTTCGAAGGAGCATCCCTTTTCTCGATCCTGCAATTGAACATGTCGGAACTCACCGGCCGTTCAACCCTCCTTACGGCGATCGACCTGTACCGGAAAAAGGTGATCACCAAAAAGAACGTGATCCAGCTGATCCGCCCCTACCACCTGCGGCAGATATTTTCGGAACGGATCGACGACAATTCATTGAAGAACCTGACCTTTTTCGGTTCCGGGATTTCGGTGCTTCCCCGTTCGGCGGTAACGGCCCGCATTTTCTTTTCAATGACCAAAGCATTGGAAGCCAAGAAGAAAGGAGAGAAGGTGTGCTTGTGCCAGGAGCAGTTCATCCCCTCTGAGACCATTTTCATGGGCGAGCTCGACGCCATTCTGAGCATGAACCCGCTGGCGATCCATGTGGTGACTGCCTGCCTGGGATACGGCATCCCGGCCTTCATCAACCTGAGGAACCATCATATGGATCTGAGGGACAACGTCCTGGTAAACGACGACGGGCTGGTGATCACCGAGGGGTCGTGGATCACTGTCTCGAGCAAGCATCATTGCATCTACCTCGGGGAAGCTTCGTACAAGCCCGCGCGGTTCCAGAAATACCTGGAGGGGCAGAAACTCGACATGGAGCCCAAAGAGGAGAAGGTGTTTATCAACATGGCGCAGGCGTATCATGCCTACCAGGAGATCCTGTCGACCCTCAGATCGGAGGAGGCGATGACCCTCGGCGACCTGGTCAAGCTGATCCGCAACGACTACGATCATGATCCTCATAAAGCGTTGGAGTTTGTCAATGGCTGGTTTGATGCCCACCACGATTACTATTCGACCGAAATCCTGAAAAGCGGTCTCGGATCGCACAACGATCAGCACAAGATATACAGTCTGCTGACGGTCGACCGGAGGGTCCTCTTTTTTACCAGCATCATACGGATCTGCAGGAAGGAGAAGCTGAGCGGATTCACTGCCGGGGCATTCATGCTGGGCAGGTTTCTCGGTCAGATGCATCCCGTCTCGTTCTGGAAGCACTTCGATGCCGGAGCGATCGTGTTCATGCTGAACGAATATATCCTTTTCGAAAAGTACATGCAGGTGCTGTATGAGTTCGGCGAGCGGCATCTGAGCCGCACCCGGAACCGAATCCTCACCGATGACCTTCAGACGGTCACCTTGCCGGCCATGGACTATGAGATCTTTATCCCGCTGAAGATGACGGCTCCTGGGTGGAGCGAGGTTGAGTCGCTGCTGGTTTCGGGATATGACCGGGATACCTTATTACTGGTCAAGACTTTACGGCAGCCATACGGCAAACTCTTTCACTACGATCAGTCCTGGTCGCTGGACAAGTTGAAGACGATCTGCGGAGAGATGCGGGTACCCCTACCCGGGGAGGCGGAAGGCTGACCCACCCCGACAGGGTCAATGGCGGCATAAACCCTGGATCCGGTGAAAAACTTCATGCAACGATTCCAGCCTGGCCGCTAAAGCCTGGTCCCCCTCCCGGTTCGCCACCATCCGGTCAAGCTCGGTGCCACCGGCCACCAGCTCACGCATCGCCTTCCGGATATCCGGGGTGTCGAAGGATGTTGGAACGTTCCCCCTCTCAAGCGCCATGGCTTTCTCTAAAAATTCACCCGACCGCTGCCGGATCGGTTCCAGGTTGCCCTCCTCCGAAGGATGATACGTTTGTGCCATCACCCCGTGAAACGTGGCCAGCTCCGCCCAGGTCTCCCTTTCGAGGGTCACCAGCAAGGGAGCTGATAAGGCTGCCATGTACCTCTGGTTGACCTCCGACCAGTTGACCACCGAAAAAATGGCATTCAGGTAATCGGCGCGCTTGTTCTGGTACTTCAGGTAATAGGCGTGCTCCCACACATCGATGCCCAGCACGGGAATCCCGCGGACCGTTGAAACATCCATGACGGGGTTGTCCTGGTTCGGGGTGGAACATACGGCCAGCTTTCGTGCAGGGGTGACGATCAGCCATGCCCAGCCCGATCCGAAGCGACCCAGTCCCGCCCGGTAGAGTTCGTTGCGCAGACTGTCGGCTGAACCGAATGCCTCTGTCACGGCTTTTCCGATCTCACTGCCCGGATCGAAAGGGTGGCCCGGCCCGAGGATGTCCCAGAAAAAAGTATGGTTGTAATGCCCTCCGGCATTGTTGCGTACGGCGTCGGAGAATTCACCGGCATAGAGCAACAGTTCCTCCATCGGATATTTTTCATCCCCGGTGCCTTTCAGCGCAGCATTCAGGTTTTTCACGTAAGCCGCATGGTGCTTCGAATAGTGGATCTCCATGGTTGCTGCGTCGATGAATGGCTCGAGAGCACTGTATGCATAAGGCAGTTTCGGCAACTCGAACGGGTAGGATTGAGCGGCCAGTGACTGGGCCGCAACCGAAAAGAGGATGGCAAAAAGAACGGAAACGAATGAATGACGGGTTTTCATCGGATTCATATTGGATGATGTGCTGTTTGACTGGTTATCTATTTTAATTTGGTACAAATCTAAATAATAATTTTTACATGGCCAAACCGGGGCTCATCCCCTTCCTGCGTTTCTCCACATTATGTACTTTTGTATCCCGGATGCCACCCGCCCGACGGTACATAATTTGCTCGGATGATCTTTAGCCGGTTAAAGTTTTCCCCCTTCTATCTGCTTTCGCTGCTGCCGCTTAGGGTTTTCTATCTTTTGTCGGATGCGGGCTTTGTTGTCCTGTACCATATCCTGGGATACCGGCGCATCTGCAAGCAGTTCTCTTTCCTGCAATCAGGAAAACCGGACGTGGCCGCTATGAGGTGGAATTCATCACGATCAGGGAAGAGACAGCCGGCACCGATCCCGACGGAATCCTGGAAGAATATGTACGGTTACTGGAGAAGTCGATCCGGGAAAATCCTTCCTGCTGGCTGTGGTCGCACAAGCGGTGGAAGGCCATACCCCCGGAGTGACGATGAACCTCTATACATCATTGAATGTTCACCGGTAAATTTTACCGCATCGCCGATTTTCGTGATGGATCGGACAGATCCTTGCAATAATTTTCCATCCGGCAGTTTATATATCAAGCTCAGAATTTAATCCATGAAGAAATTTGCACGTCTTGCCCTGTTTGTTGCAGCGACCCTGTTGATTCCGGGCATACCGGTGACGGGAAACTCCTCCGCCGGTCCCGGCGAAGGGAAAAAGGGCTCCAGGTCTTTTTTTACACATGATATCCTGATCGATGGCCTTTGCGGAGATTGGCCCTCAGGCCTGTTTTACATCAGCAGCGAAGCGCAGACCATGTACGCCGTTGCCAACGACAGCAATCACATCTATTTCTGCCTCCAGATGGCGGACGAGTCTTCGATGATGACGGTCCTGCGTAAAGGCATCACCGTCTGGATCGATGCAACGGGCAAGAAAAAGGAATCCTGTTCATTGCACCTTTCTGCCATCCCGGTCAGACCCGGCGGACCGCCAACCGGAGATCCGTCTGCCATCGGCGGGCATCCGGGGTTCTGGGGCAATCCCCCGGGAAAAGGCGGGACCACGGCCGGCGGAAAAGGCGTAAAACGAACAAACAGCAACCGACCGCTCACAGGCCGGTTGGTGCTGTCGGGATTCACTGCCGGATATAATGAGACGATCCCCGTTCCCGGTCCCGACACCGGATTCCGGGCGGCCATGGCGATAGATTCGCTGGGCGGGCTGGTGATCGAAGGCTGTATTCCCCTGAAGGCATCCCCGTCGGATCCCTGGACGGCGAAAGCGCTCGCTTTCGGGTTTGGGGTCGAAGTCAGCGGATCGGCGGGCAGTGAAGGCGACCCCCGGGGGGAGATGCGGCCCGGAGGAGGCCCGGGGGGCGGACCGGGTCAGGGCGAAGGTATGGGTGGCGGCATGAACCCCGCGATGGACCGGGGAAGCGGCGGAGGCCGCCCGGGAGGACGACCCGGGGGGAACAACGACAACCCGCCGGGGGGCGAAGGCGGACAGCCGCCGGCGAAAACCGTTAAGACCTGGTACAAGTTTTCGCTGGCAACATCTCCCCCGCCGCCATAATCAAGCGGGAAACAGTCTCCTTCCCGGGCTATCTGATCCCCTCCAGTTGCCTGATCAGCCTGTCGACGGTCTCTTCCTGCGTGCGCAGTTCGCCTTTTTTCAGGTCCTGCCGGCGGACAATGTCTTCAATGTCTCTTTTATACCGTTCAATATCTGCCTGGTATCCGACGATCTTCTTCCGGGCCGACTCCAGTTCCTTCTCGATTGACCGCTTTTCCTTTTCCGCCGACCGGAGCTGACTCTTCCCCTCCTTGAGTAATTCCGGATCCTTGATGGCAGAGATGGCCGCCTTCTTACTGTCGATCTCAGCCATCTTCCGTTCATTTTCACGGACGGTCCCGGCAATGTTATCCTCCGTGTTCCGGATGCCCTGTTCGTTTGAAGCGATCTTCTTGTTCAATTTCTCGACCTGGTCCGACATATCCTCAAACTTCGATTTCAGCAGATCCATATGCTTCTTTTCTTTATCCACCTGCTGATTCACCACGAACCGGTATTCGGAAATGGCAAAATCCCTGAGAAAATGCCGGATCTCGCTGTGGGTTTTCGCCACCTGGATGTTGTTTGCCGTATCTTGCGCAGCGAAGAACCGGTTGCTGTCGAGCTCGAAAGCGGCATACAGGTCGAGCGAAGGGAATCGGTTGATAACCAGGCTGTAAATGGTAAATGCACGATCGCTGATCGCCTGGATCGAAGTTCCCCGGATGACAATCTCATTGCCCTCGTTCACAACTTTTGATTTGGTGTTCTGCCGGATCAGGCTTTTCCACGATTTGACCACATGGGCCGGATCACATTCGGGGATGGTGACCATGTAAGCCGGTTGGTTGCCCCTCGATAGCAGGATTTGCTGCAGGGTGACCCGGATGGGTTCCTGGGCCCGGAGGGCAAAGGGGAATAAAAGCAGGGTCACCAGCAGAAACACCATTCCCCCAAGGTCTCGTTTCCTGGATTTCATCACATTGGTTATCATGGCAGTAGGTTTTTGTATTCCTACAAAAATAATGAAAACAAACGGATTTTTCAAGCAATCGAAACTATTTTCCCCCCGGCGGGCAATGTTCCTTCAGGTAGGTGGTGAAGAGCTTCGACAGGTGCTGTGAAGTGCCCTCTCCTTCCGAGATGCCGTGCGTGCGGTTGGGATAAGGCATGACCCGGAATTGTTTCTGGTTCCTCACCAGTTCATCGATCAGCATCTCGGCGTTCTGGTAATGGACATTGTCGTCGCCGGTGCCGTGGATGAACAGCAGGTTCCCATCCAGGTTCTTCGCGTAAGTGATGGGCGATCCGTTCACGAAGTCATCCCGGTTCTCCTGGGGCAACCCCATGTACCGTTCCTGGTATATGTTGTCGTAGGTCAGCAGGTTGCTTACGGCGGCGATCGCGATCCCGGTCTTGTATATTTTCGGGTACTGGAACATCAGGTTCAAGGTGGCCGAACCGCCCCCGCTCCACCCCCAGACTGCCACTCTTTCCGGGTCGGTAAAGTCCCATTTCAGCACCTCTTTGGCTGCCATGGCCTGGTCGTGGATATTCCTCTGACCAACCTGGCGGTAGATGGAATGACGCCAGGCCCTGCCTTTGGGCGCCGGGGTGCCCCGGTTGTCGAGCGAAATATAGATGTACCCGTCGTCGCGCATGCTGCCTTCGTAAAGCCCGTTCAGCCCGGCTCCGTATGTGTCGTTCACCGTGGTGCTGGCCGGTTCGGTATAAACGTAGAAGACTACCGGGTACTTCTTCGCGGGGTCGAAATCCTTCGGCTTTACCATCCAGCCGTCCATCTCCACGCCATCGGCGGTGGTTACCCTGAAGAATTCCGTATGGGCGGGCTTTTCCAGCGAATCAAGGCGGTTCAGGATGCTCTCCTTCGCGGTCAGGGGCTGGTGTCCGGCCAGGGTGATCATCTCACGCCCGGGCTGCGTGAAATGGTTGGAGAAGGTATGCACGGCATAGAGCCCGTCGGCTGAGAAGGAGTAATCATGCGTTCCCTTCAGCCGGGCGGGGCTGAGCAGTTCCGGACTGCCTTTTCCGTTCAGCCGCGAACGGTAGAGGTATTTCTGCGTGGCATTTGCCGGGGAGGCCATGTAATATACGTACCCCTCTTTCTCGTCGGTGTATTTGTAATCGATCACATCGAAGTTCCCGGCCGTGATCAGTTTTTCGGGCTTCCCGTCGAGGGGTACCTGGTAAAAATGACGCCAGCCGTCCTTCTCCGAAACCCAGAGGATGCTGTTCATCGACTTGAGCCAAAGGAAGTTATTGGTATAATCAAGGGCGTAGGTATTTCCGGGCTGGAACAGGTCGACCCAGGTGGTATCGCTCTCTTCCTGGATCAATCTGGATTTTCCATTCAGCCCGGCTGTGTACAACCGGCTCACGTTCTGTTTGCGGTTCAGCTGCTGGATGAGCAATTGTTCCGAACCCGGGATGAATTCCATCCGTACGATGTAGTGCTGCACCGGGTCGCCGGGAATGTCCATCCATGTGGTGCGTCCACCGCCGGCCTTCACGACTCCCACCCGGCAGGCGGAAGGAGGCTCGCCCACCTTGGGGTACTCGATGGGAATGGGTTTCGAATAGATGGAGTCGGTGTTGTTGATCATATAAAACTTCTTGATCGTACCTGCATCCAGTTGCCAGTAAGCGATCGTCTTGCTGTCGGGGCTCCAGCGGAACCCGTCACGGCAGGCAAATTCCTCTTCATACACCCAGTCGAAGGTGCCGTTGATCAGCGTCGCCGAACCGTCGGTGGTGAGGGGAGTGATCTTCCCTGTGGCCAGTTCCTCGGTGTACAGGTTGTTCCCGCTTACGTATGCCGCCATCTTCCCGTCGGGCGAAAGTTTGGCGAACATGAGCGACGAAACCGGGAGGCTCTTCCCCAGTTGAGTCAGCGTACCGGCCGAACGGTCGAGCACCCAGTAGTCGCCTCTGCTGTTGAGCCGCCAAACCCGCTTGGTATTGGTGAAAAGGAGCACCTTCTGCTGGTCTGCAGAGAAAACGAAAAAATTGAATTTCAGTGGATTATCGCTGCCCGGCGGCGTGAGTTGCTGTTTGGTGACCACCACGGAAGGGGTGTTCTCAGGAAGGTCATACCGAGCGATCTCCCCTTTTTCGATCTTGTAATAGGTGTGCCCTTCGGGCGCCCACCGCATGCTGCTGCGCTGGGCAAAAAGAGAAGCCGGCAGGAGGATCAGCAGGGTAAAAAGAATCAGGATGCTTCGCGTCTTCGCGTCTTCGCGGTGAACACCCCACCCCGGCCTGCGGCCTTCCCCTCCCCAAACAGGGAGGGGGTTAATTTGCGTCTTTGCGTCTTCGCGGTGAAATAAGAGATTCAGGTTCATAATCAAGAGATAAGTTGGACGTGACAAATTTAAGGAATGAACCGTTACCGGGTACCGGCCACTTTCAGGGTCCATACATAGCGGCAGGGAGGGTTCTTACGTAAGGAAGCCGGTATCTCCACACGGAATCCCGTTCCCTCCGGTCGCCATTTCAACGGCCGGCCGGATCCCAGCAGGGTGACGACCGCCTCCTTCGGCAGCCGGTGACTTTCCACGAAAATATTCGCCGGGGGCGACGTCTCATCTTCCCTCCCCAGGTAAAAGAAATAGAACACCTTTTCGCCCTTGGCCGTCATGCAGATATTTTTGTCGCGGTACGGTGCCAGCGGCCGGGTGCCATAGATCGCCTCCCCGTTCACCCTCATCCAGGCGGCATACTCCGCCAGCAAGTCGTACGCACCCTGCTGCCACTCACCTTCGGGCGAAGGCGCAATGTTCAGGAGCAGGTTCCCGCCTTTGGAAACGATGTCGACCAGGAGCTGGATCCCTTTGTAACCGCTCATGTAGGTGGCGCCGGGAGTGTATGACCAGCCCCCGCCCGAAATGATGCAGCTTTCCCAGGGGTACGGCAGCAGTTTCCCGGGCACCTGGTTCTCGGGGGTGAGGTAATTCTGGTTCTTCCCGGGCACCGCCCGGTCGACCACGATGATCCCGGGCTGTTTCCGCCGGGCTTTTTCCACCAGTTCATCCATCCGGATATCCTGGTTGACGATCCGGCTCTTCAGGTAGCCGTTGGGGGCCTCTTCCGACTGCCTGCGGTACCACTCCACGATCTGATCTTTCGGGGTCCTGGCCACCCATCCCCCGTCAAACCACAGAATGTCCAGCTTCCCGTATCCGGAGACCAGTTCCATCACCTGGTTGTGGGTGAACTCGACGTATTTATTCCACAGGTCGGGGTTGGCTTCGGGTTCGTAATTCACATTGCGGTCGCGGGGCGGATACCGGGGATCCCAGTAAAAGGGGCAATGCCAGTCGGGTTTCGAGAAATAGGCGCCCGTCCACAGTCCTTCCCGTCGAAAGGCGTCGAAGACCTGCAGGGTGATGTTGCTCCGGGGGTCGGATGAAAAGGGGCAGTCGGGGTCGGTCACCTTGTAGCGGGTGTACTTCGTGTCGAACATACAAAAGCCGTCGTGGTGCTTGGTGGTGAAAACGACATACTTCATGCCGGCATCCCGGGCTGCCTTTGCCCAGCGGGCGGGGTCGAATTTCACCGGGTTGAAGGTCCGCTGAAGTCCTTCATATTCGCGAAGGTAGGTGTTATAGTCGGCCGGGTTGCTTCCCGATACCCTGCGGCACCAGTCGTACTCCTCGGGGCAGATCGACCACGATTCGACAATGCCCCACTGGCTGTATGGCCCCCAGTGCATGAGCAGGCCGAATTTCAGTTCCTGCCACTGGCGTATCTTTTCGGCTGCCAGCGGATCCTGTTCCGGAAAATATTTTTCGTCGTCGTGCTGGGCCGGCAGGGAGATCCAGGCCAGGCAAAGGAAAACAAGGAGTTGCAGTTTGTTCATGAGCGGGTGATTTCAGGAATGGATGGAGGACCGTTGGCTGAAAAAAGTCTCCAGGATGCCGGGTAGTTCCCCGGGGGAATCGTAAGCGGCGATCCGGATCCCGGGACAGCCCGAGATCATCGCCGAAAGGGATTTCCCTTCCTCCGGCCTGTAGAGACACAGGATGGGTTTTCCGGCGGCCGAGGCACGGGCGATCTCGTAGCCAACCCCCAGGCTGGGTACCGACACCTCTGCCACCACTGCATCGCAGTTTGCCAGCCATGACAGGTCCCGGTCGTGGATCTCCCGGTCGGTAAGGCCGCTTTCCCCGTCCGAAGTGAGGGCATCGTCGCCGATATGTTCGGTGAGCACAACGCCGTATTTCCGAAGGAGCCCGATGATCTCAGCATAAAGCTCCCGGTCGGCCCTTCCCCCCCGGATGGAACCGGCAAAATAGATCTTTTTCATGGGCTACCTGACGAGGTTTTTATAGTGATGGTAACGGGAAATGACATCATCGACAAACCCTTCGATGCGGTAGTCGGCGGGAATGCCGTCGATGGTGTCGGGTATGGCCACCGGTTCTTTTTTCGAACGGCGGAGCAGGTAATAATCGACGTGGCCGTTCCACCGGTTCTTGTCCCTGCCGTATTGTTCGGCTTTTTCCCGGGCTGCCAGCACTCTCCCGATGCCCACGTTGTACGAGGCAAGCGTGAAATGGATCCGTTCGATCGGGCTGGTGATGCTGTCGGGAAGCTGTGAATCGATGTACCGGAGGTACCGGACCCCCGTCGTGATCTGCCGGGCCGCCGAAGAGCCGCTGTCAACCCCGAACCGCGCCGCGATATCGGGCATCAGCTGCATCAGTCCGCTGGCGTTGCGGGCCGAGGTGAGACCGGGCTGGAAATTCGATTCCTGGTACACCAGCGATGCCACCAGTCGCCAGTCCCAGCTGGCCAGCTTGCTGGCGGAGCGCATGGCCTCGTCGTACGGGGAGATCCGGTCGCCGGTCACGGTGAAGTACGGGCTCTGGAAATAGGTGGCGACGCGCTGGTTTCCGAAATACTCGAGGTAGGTTTGTTTCAGTTCCCGCGAGGAACGGATATCCTGCAGCCAGGCATGGAGCTGCGCACGAAGGGAGTCGGATCGCGGACCCAGGCACCACCCGTACGAGAACAGGGGAAAGGCGATGACCGAAAGGTCGAGGTTGCGGTAGTACCTGTGGCAGGCCATGGCTACATTCTCGTGGCACAGGGCGAAACGGATGGTTCCGGTGGCGACGCGCCGGATCAGTTCCTCCTGGCTCACCCCGTCAAGCTCTTTCACGACGGTCCGCCGCCCGGTCTTCCGGTAAAAATGGTGGTACTGTGCTTCCAGGTAAGGGTCCATGCGGGCAAATACCGTATCGGCCGGGAATCTCTTCAGACTTTTCAGCGGCGGGAGGGTGTCCCCCTTCACACTGCCTTGTTTTCGCTGCACCAGCACCATCCGGGTCTCCCCGAAGGGATCCGAACCGCGGTAATGGTCACGGTCGTTGGGCGGCACCGGGAGGTTGAGGGCCACCAGGTCGGCGGCATGATAACGAAGGTAGTAATCGAGTTTCGTCACTTCATCGCAGGCGATGATGCGAAGCGGCACGCCGAGGTAGCCGGCGAACGACTCCAGGAGGTCGAGCTGGTAGCCCATCGGTACGCCCTTGTAAAGGAAGTAGTTGAGGGTGTTGCGGTCGGTGGCGGCCACCAGGCAGCCCCGTTCCCGGATCCTCCGCAGGGCATCCTTTTCCGTGTCCGTCTTCCGGTAGATCTGCCGGGTGGCCATCCAGGCGATGGCGATCACCGTCAGCCCCAGCAAAAGGACCCGAAGGAGGATATATTTACCGTTTCGTTTGGGTGATGCTGCCAAGCGCGTGTTTTAATTCACGAAGATACGAAGAAGAGACGTATCTCCACTCACGACTCACGATTCACGGTTCCACCACCACCCTCTCCGTCGCCACGGCCGTACCCTTGTGCGAAAGGCGCAGCAACGCCACGCCACGGGGCCAGGATGAGACATCCAGTTCCACCTCTTTTTCGCCCGGTTCCATCAGCCTGTGGAACAGCCGGCGGCCGAAGAGGTCGAAAGCCTCTAGGTCGAGGGGCTTGTTCCACCGGTGAAAGGTGGTGGTGACGGTGAAATGCTCCGTTTCTGTATGCTTTCGGATCCGCTCGGGCAATGCCACATGCAGCACGGTGCGGCAGGGATTGGGCCAGACCTTCATCCGCACCTTCGCCGAGTCGGTCACCAACTCCTCTTTTCCCACCAGCACATCGCAGTTGAAGTACAACGTAGAAGATGTGATGGGATGCGGGCACAGGCTGTCATACACCCTCGGCATGGTGTAAATGCTGTCCCATTCGAGGTTTTGGTTGAGCTTCCACAAATAGAACAGGTGTTTATTGTCAACCAGATCGCATGCAGTAATAAGGTACTTGTGATCGTTTGTTAATATAGCATCCTTGGGAATGTGTTCAGAATGGTTTAATATTTTTTCAGCTATAATATTTCCCAGAGTGTCGGTTTTCAATACCGATAAATTGGGAGCAGAAGGGGAAATTTGATACCATGTGCCGATTAAAAGCACAGAATCGGATAATTTACAAAGAGTTGAAGCTTTTCCGTAAGAGGAGTTGGGGATTAAATCGTGATAGGAAACAGGGTCACCGGCAAGTGAAGTTTTGATCAGTGTAGGAAAGGTCGGCGGTGCGGAACTGTAATAATTACACATGGAGGTATAGATGCCTCCCGTTGTTCCCACCGACTGATATCCTTCTCCTCCTACCTGTTCTGGAAAGGGCAGGGTGTGCCCCCAGGCCGTTTCGAAGACCGCTTCGCCCGTCGAATCGGACATGATGATCATCGGCCAGAGCCAGAACAGCTGCGTTTGGCCTGCTACCGGACGGTAGCAGGTGCCGGTGATCAGGTACTTGCCGTCCTGCGTCACCGACAACTGCCGGGCATCAAAGGGATAGACCAACGGATCATTTTGAAAGTATTCCTGTTTCCATAGGATTTCACCGTTTACGTCAAGGTGCATGAGCCAGATGCTGTGTGTTTCCGCGCTGCCCCAGTCCCGTATAAGAAAAATGTATGTGTCATCGGGCAGCGCCTTGATCTGGATTCCGTAATCGGGATTATTTTCATTATTGAAGATGTGACACCACTGCACCTCACCGCAGGCATTTAATTTAACCACAAAGGGATCCCACCATTCAAAATCCAATGTATCACAAACGCCGGCAATAATAACTCCTCCATCAGGGGTGCGATCTATACCATCCAAAGCCCACATCCGCATTCCGTTACCGAATTTCTTCTCCCACAGGGTGTTTCCGTTGATGTCTGTCTTAATTACCCAACCGGTTTTCATGATGGTGCTGATGGAACGATTAGCGCCGATCAGGATCCCGTGATCATAATCTTCGGCAAGCTGGTTAGACCATAGCAATTGCGTATTGCTACTGAAGATCCTTAACCATTCCTGGCCGTAAGAGATAATTGTAACTGAAATTAAAACCAGCAAAATAACTACTCTTTTTGATTTCATGATTCTCATACGGCCAAGGAATGGAGTTAAGGAGTTCTATTGGTTAATTGATGATCACCTTTGCTTGTTCTCTCAGCTTACCACCGGAGCTCAGGTTGATCAGGTAAGTGCCAGCCGGCATAGTTTCAGTGGGTATTATGATTTGATCAAAACAATGCTTGAGGTGAAGTTTTATCAGTTCATGTCCGAGTATATCAGTCAGCGATATAGAAAGATCCTGGATATAGCCAACTGTTTTTGCTGCACGATATTCAACAATAAAATAGTGATGCGCAGGGTTCGGGAATACCTTAAGCCGGAAATCGCCGGTAAAATTATGGGAAGGATCTTCAGATCCCGTTCCGTATCTCTTCACTTCTTTTAAAACGGAGGGAATCAGAATTGGTTCCTCGTACTGCATTGCGTCACTCATGATCAGCATATTCCGGGCATATATGCCGGGAAGGGCGCTGTCGCCTTCGGCGATAGCTGTCAACACGACGACCTGGGCGCTGTCGAGCGATGCCAGTCCGGTTGAATCGGATGCAATCTGGTGCAAAATCGGGAACAATGAAACATACATATTATGAACCTGTGATTGTGGTCCGGTTAAAGCAAATGTTGCCGGGATAGCACTCATGACTGCATTTCCGGAATCAACGTCCCCGTTGCCGTAGTACAAAGATACAAGATCGTACCTCGAATTCAAAGAACCGTCGCTCTTAACCAGGTCAATCAGACTGTCGTACGTAGTCATTTCAGCAGTATCCGGATGGTAATACCTAATCAACTCTTTCATTGTGATCGCATATTTGCTTCGCCACCGGAAGATTTCCTGTTCCAGAATTTCTTTCGCTCCAAGTACGCTCACTCCTTCCATGATCTGTGCCATCATTGAGTCCGGCATAGGTACCACCCGGTATTCGAGCGCTTCGATGAGAGCGTCGGTTTTCGACGATTGGGGATTTTCGACCAGGATATCGCGGATCATGGCATTGGGAAGTACCGTTTCCTGGGCAATGGCGGCGCTCATAACAGAATCAGACAGATAGGGAGAGTTAATCAGCAGTTCTTCTCTGACCTCCAAGGCTTCGGGTGGGGTGCTTGTCGTGACTTCCGAAACAAGATCTTCTGTTGATCCTCCGTCTGTCAGGCTTGACAGAATGCCACTTAGACTGTCGGATTGAGACGCAGATTCCGCTAACTCTGCCAGCGCGTCTTCAGCGTCAATTATAAATCCTGTTGTATTATAAGGGCAATCCAGATTTTTATCGTATTCGGAATTTTGAACGATATAGTTGACTACTCCTACATTTGGTTCCGGTGTGATATTATTACCATTATCATCTTGATCAAGACAATAGGTTATTACATCGATCGAATTATAGATATCGTACCCTGCATTATTCTCTTCCGTAAAGGTGTTCTTTGCAGCTTGTATCTTATTTCCCTGCGAAAGTGAAATGCCCTGGTTGGGAACGCCGGGTGCGGCATCGGAAATGACAAAAATATCATTCCTGTTATCATAAAAATCGTTGCACCGGTAACACAAACCGCCGACATATGGATAACTGTAACGATTACATCCCTGTGTCTGCGAGCCGTACCTTAGGTTGTGGAACGCATTGTTGTATATCTCGTTATCGTATGGTCCCGATTCGTTGATGATCAAACCATATCCGTCTGAGGTCTCATTTTCCGAATAAAACTCGTTTTGCTGAATGGTGTACCCGCTACAGTGGTCCAGGTAAAGTCCATAAGTTGGGGGTGCGTTCAGGTAAGTCGAGTTTGGGATGTTAAACGCTGAATTCATGAGATATACAAACGATGTTCCGTTAAAACCACTCACATAAGCGCCTCGCATGTTATTCTCAAACCTTGTATCCGTGATATGAATTGAACTCTGTGTTCCGGAACGCATGGAATAGATGCCGTAGGCAAGTTTGTAAAATAGCGGGCGGATCGAATCCTGTTCGTTTTCCATCGGATTATCGGGAGCGCTGTACACGAAGATATCCGCATCGAGCGAGAGGATGCCGTATCCCCGGTCGGGGAAGGCCATAACCTCATCAGGAATGATATTCCGGAAGGTGCATCCCGATATTCTCAGCGGGTGCACCAGTTCGGCACCGATGAAATACTGGTTCCCGGTCAGACCGGATGCATCGGTAAGGAGAAAACTGCACCGGGTAAAGATGCTGTGGTTCCAGCCCGGGTAATTCTCGATGGCCACCGACCGCCGGTTGTTGAGGAATACCGCATCGGTTGCAACCACTAGGCCTCCATTGGCTGAGTGGATACCCGGATTGGCCCGTTCGATCCTCCCTCCGTTGAGAATCTGAACATACCCCTGGTTGGAAACCGGGTATTGCGGCATGTCGGCATTGCCCCTCACTTCGATACCGCCCCAGAACCCCGAGCAGGTCGAGGTCAGTGTTCCGCCGTCGATGATCAGTTGGGCGCCGGGTTCGACGATGATTTTGTTGTCTTCGGTGAATTTGACCGTCGAGGTAATGGTCAGCGTGGAACCGCATACCAAGGTGAGATCATGGGTAAACCACTTCGGCTCGTCGAATACCGCGTTTTCGTTGGCGTCGATCTGGGTCAGTTGATCGGAAGCCATAATAACCGCTTCATACGCATTGATTTTTCCATAGCCTAGTTCCTGGCTGTGGCCCGGCCTGGAAGCATCCCAGTTGTAATAATAGCCACCGGTTTGGTCTGCGGTCTTTTGCAAAATATACTGCACATCGGCATTGGTAAGGCATGGATTTACTGTAAGCATAAGGGCTGCGACACCGACGGCCATGGGAGTTGCACAGGAAGTGGCCGATGTTGGGATATAGGTTTGCGGCTCTCCATAATAAAGTACAGGATGATAGATGTCGGCTCCCGGGGCTGAAATATCCGTATTCGGGCCAAAATTAGAGCCCTCCTGGTCATCTCCATTACCATTCCACCTGGTTCCATCAGATTCAGTAGCACCGACAGAAATAACATTAGATTTGCAGGCCGGCCAGGCAACGCCCTGGGCACTATTTTCATTTCCCGCTGCAGCAAACATGATGGCCCCATACATAGAATATGCTAAATCAATCTCCTCATTCAGATAAATGGCTTCTGAAAAGCAATTTCCAGAAGCCATTTCGCTTCCCCAACTGAAATTGAATAATCTGATCCCCTGTTGTACCGCCGAATCAATCGCGACGGTCATTGCCGCTGTACTCATGTTGCCGGAGGAGCCGACTTTGCACATAACTATTGTTGCCGGGTCAGTACTCCATCCTCCTGCAATCCCACTTATCCCGTAGGAATTATTCGTCTTTGAGGCTATAATAGATGAAACCATGGTGCCATGCCATTCGTTGCAATTATCAGGCCCGACGTCAGGATTGGGTGGATTTGTGGTATAATCCCATCCTAATGTATTGGGCACAAGGTCAGGATTGCTCCAGCCTATCCCATTATCGAGCACAGCGACTTGCAGTGAACTGTTGCCTGTTGTAATTTCCCAGGCTTCAGGGGCATGAATGCCGAATTCGCCATTAAGATACCATTGATTACCGTATTCCGGATCATCCGGCGATGATAATGTGGCTGAAGAAAGCAAAGGAATCCTGTAACTAAATTCAAAGTTGGAAATTTCCTCTCTATTCATCAGGGAGTCAGCCAGCCCAAGGATATTGCTGGTATCAGGTACATCATAGAGCATCCACCCGGTCAGGCATGCGTGCCTTCTGTTCAGAACATAATTCTCTTCGAGGTAATTAATGGCATCGGCGGTTGTTCCGCTGTCATACCTGATCAGGACCACATCCTTGATGATCTTCAAAGAATCCACAGCAGTCACATTGGTCAGATTTGAATTTTCATCTTCAAAGATGATCTTTCCGTCGGGCAGATAATGGGTCGTTTGGGTGTAGCCCTGTTTGGAGCACAGGATAAAACACAGATATAGAAATATGTAAGTTGTTTTCTTCATGGTTGGAAATTTAAAAGAATGAGAGCATTGGTTGGTAAATGGAGTCCGTAATTGAGAAAAATCTACATTTGCATCCGTACCCCCTTTCTTTTTGACGGTTGATTGTATCGCGAGTATGGTTGACATTCGAATGGATCGGGGGTGTTTTTTCTTTAGCACAAACCGTATGAAAGCGAGGCGCAATTTTTTCACTCTGGTAATGTCATTCCCGGGAAGTATATTAACAGACCTTACATTCGCCTATAAATATAACCCTGAATGGCCTGAAAGGCAAGGGAGGAATTCCGGAAAATATTGAACTGTTTTAGGGTTGAATTTTCCCTTGCGGCAACTTCAATTAATTGATAATCAATTAAGATTTAAAAGTCAGGGAATGATATTCCGGCTACCGGAAATCGGGGTGCGCTTTAAAAAAAGGTGATTTTATGCTATGGAATGGGGTGCCCGGAATGATCCTTCAACAATCGCAGTTGTTCACAAACACGGATCAGTTCCAGCGTACTCGCCACCTGGAATTTCGTCCTCAGCACTTTCAGCCTTTTTTCCAGCCCCGAGCGGGTCAGGTTGCGGCTCCTGGCCACCGTTTTTTGAGGAATTCCGTTAGCCAGTTCACTCAGGATGGCACGGTCGGCAGGCTTCAGAATAAATAACCGGGAATCGATATTTGTTGCAGATGGCTTTTCTTCCCTTACCAGAAATTCCCGGAGCAAATTTTCACCTGCCGATACCTGTGCTAATTGAACCGCCATCTCTTTTCTGCTCTGGATTTTGGTCAGGTATGCTTTGGCTCCTGCCCGAGCGGTCATTGTTTTCCAGTAATAACTTTCCTCTCTCGTGAGAATGACCACCGGTTTTCCCGGATATCGGACACTCAACCGTCCGATGTTTTCCAGTGGATCCGTATCCGTCAGGAAAAGATCCAGAAGGATGATGTCGAAAAGATCATCCTTTTCCCGTTCAACTGCTTCGTCGACCGAGGCCGCCGTGCAGGTAACAGCAATGGAATCATGGCTCATACGGAACTTGGAACGTAACCCGTCGAGAATCAGCGGATGGTCATCGATTGCGAATAATCGGATCACAGAAATCAAGTTTCGAAAGGAAATCTTGGTCTTATCCCAACCTGATCAAAGTTAGAAAAAAATCCAACCCTTTTCCCGTTCCTTTCAGCCGGAATAAAAGGCTTACGATTTCTTCGGATCCTTAGCCCCTTCGCGCCTCCTTCGCGTTCCTTCGTGTAATCGTAAATTTCAGGAAACCTTCCTGTATCTGACAATCGCGAGACTTAAACTGCAGGCGGCGTAAGCAACCAGCGCCCAGAAATGGGGGCTGATATCGGCAAACCCCGACCCCTTGAGCAGCACCATCCGCATGATCCGGATGAAATACATCAGGGGGTTGAGCCGGTCGAGTTGCTGCGCCCAGGATGGCATGCTTTCAATGGAGGTGAACAGGCCGCTCATCAGGATGAACACCACCATGAAAAAGAACGATACCAGCATCGCCTGCTGTTGCGTGTTCGTTACGGTCGAAACCAGCAGGCCGAAAGACAAAATTACGATAAGATAAACGGACGCCGAAAGAAAAATCAACCACAGGCTCCCTTCCATCGGGATATCGAAGAGCAGCTTGCCCAGCGTGAGTCCGAAGGCAAGCTCAAAGAGGGCGATGATCCAGAAGGGGATGAGCTTGCCGGCGATGAACTGGATCTTGACGATCGGGGTGACATTGATCTGCTCGATGGTGCCGATCTCTTTCTCGCGCACGATGTTCATCCCTGAAAGCAGGAGCCCGATGATGGTGACCAGCAGCACCAGGATGCCGGGCACCATGTAGTTCTTATAATTCAGTTTCGGATTGTACCAGTAGCTGTATTCCGTCAGGATGTTCCGGATGCCGGCGGCGGCCGTCAGCTCCGTGCTCTCCATCACCAGCCCCCGGTTGTAATCGAGCAGGATGCGGGTCGAATAGGCGTTGATCAGTCCGGCGCTCTGCCCGTTGATGGCATTGATCACGAACTGGACTTTGGCCGACCCGTCCTTCACCAGGGATTTCTCGAACCCGGCCGGGATGTGGAGGATCATGTCGTTCTCTCCCCGCTGCATCCCGTCACGCGCCTTTTCGTATGAGAATCCTGCGCTTTGCACCCGGTAGAAGGGGGATCCCTGGAATTTGCTCACCAGCCGGCGCGAAGTGCCCGAAAGGTTGAGGTCGACCACCGCCACGCGGATATGTTTCATCTCGTAGGTGGCGGCATTGACGAGGATGATCAGTTGCACCAGGGGCACCACGAAGATGATGGGCAACATCGACCGGTTGCGGAAGATCTGGAGGAATTCCTTCTGGATGATGTAGAGGATGGTTCTCATACCGAAAGCCGGACATTGAATTTTTTAACGCTGAGGGCCAGGAACAGGGCCGTGAAAAAGACCAGGACCAGCGTCTCCTTCCACACATAGGCCAGGCCGTTTCCCTGGAGCATGATGCTCTTGATGATGGTGATATAGTACTTGGGGGGCATGATGTGGCACAGCACCTGCATGATCCACGGCATGTTCTCGACCGGGAAGATGAAGCCGCTCAGCAGGATGGTGGGCAGCATCAGCGCCACCAGCGAGACCATCATGGCCACCTGCTGGCTGCTGGTGATGCATGAGATCAGGATGCCCAACGACAGCGCCATGGAGATATAGAGCAGGCTTTCGAGCAGGAGGAGCCCGACGCTTCCGCGGATCGGCACCCCGAAGACCAGGTTTCCCAGGACCAGGACGATGCAGGCGTCGATAAAGGCGAGGAAGACGTAGGGAAACACCTTGCCAACGATGATCTGGACTGGACGCAGCGGCGATACCAGCAGCAGTTCCATGGTGCCCAGCTCTTTTTCTTTCGTGATGGAGAGGGAGGTCATCAGGGCCGAGATCAGCATCAGGAGCATGGCCATCAGCCCCGGCACGAACATGAAAACCCCCTTCATCTCTCCGTTGTACATCATGCGCACTTCCGGAATGATCTGCTGCGGGACCTGTGCGGCGTTGACCGACACCAGGTAATTGCTTATGATCCCGGTGAGGTAGTTCACGAGCAGGTTCGCGGTGTTGGGATCGGAGGCGTCGGCCAGGATCTGGAGGCGCGCCTTGCCGGTCTTGTCGAGCTTTTCGGCAAAGCCCGGCTCGTACACCAGCGCCAGCTTGACATTGCCTTCGCGGAAGACCGCGTCGATCTCCGACACCGACGTAAGGTTCCGGTCGAGCCGGAAATAACCCGATGAAAGCACCTTGTCGCTGATCTTCCGGGTGATCTCGTCTTTCGAGGGATCGAAAATGGCGATGCGGGCGTCGCGGATCTCGTTGGTCAGCACGAACCCGAAGAGCATCAGTTGCACGGCAGGCATGCCGAACAGGATGAGCAGGGTGCGGTAGTCCCGGAAGATGTGGGAGAATTCCTTGATGACGAAGCCCGCGAACCGTTTCATCCGATCTCTTTGTTGGAAGCCCAGTAATAGAAAAACCTCGCTGCCGATATCAGCAGCGGTATGGCCATGATGAGGAAGAAATTGTAAAGCCAGCGCTCTCCGATGATGCCCGATCTGCGCAGCAGGATTCCCCCGCTGATCATGACCGCCATCAGGAGGTAAGCGCGCAGGTTGAAGAAGGAGAATGCGCAGGGATAAGGGATGGCAAGTCCCTTGATCCGCAGGATGTGCTTGCGGGAGATCCTGGCAAACAGCAGGAGGTAAAAGACCCCTCCGGCCGCCAGGTCGGCCGCGGCATCCCAGAAACGAAGATGCCCGTTTGCGGCCAGGTATGCAAGCCCCCTCCAGGCCAGGATGCCTCCCGCTGCCGACCAGGCCAGCCCGGCGATGAAAAGCAGGTTGTGACTGCTTACCGATGGTTTCAATTTCTGGGTTAGTTTCATTTGCGTCCTGGCGTCTCCGCGGTTTTCACCCCACCCCGGCCTGCGGCCCTCCCCTCCCCAAACAGGGAGGGGAACTCTCTGCGTCTCTGCGTCTCCGCGGTTTTCACCCCACCCCGGCCTGCGGCCCTCCCCTCCCCAAACAG
>CAYVVG010000020.1:0-20554 GCA_964455285.1 uncultured Prolixibacteraceae bacterium | reverse complement strand
GGAGGGGAACTCTCTGCGTCTCTGCGTCTCCGCGGTTATTTTAAGTTTCAAGGCCTGGCCAGTTTGATGAATACGTCATTCATGGTCTCCACCCCGAACTGCTTTTTCAGGTTGTCGGGAGTGTCGAGCGCCGCGATCCTGCCGTCGACCATGATCGAGACCCGGTCGCAGTACTCCGCCTCGTCCATGTAGTGGGTCGTTACGAAAATGGTGGTGCCGTTGCGCGAGGCTTCGTGGATCAGGTCCCAGAACTGGCGACGGGTGACAGGATCCACGCCCCCGGTGGGCTCGTCGAGGAAGACAATCGCCGGGTTGTGGAGCATCGCCACCGAGAAAGCCAGCTTTTGCTTCCATCCCAACGGGATGTCGCGGATCAGCTTATCGCGGGCATCTTCAAAACCGAGGCGGGCCATCAGCGCATGGGCCCGCTCGCCGATCTCCTTTTTCCGCAACCCGTAAATGCCCCCGTAGAAACGGATGTTCTCGAAAACGGTCAGGTCGTCGTACAGCGAAAAGCGCTGGCTCATGTACCCGATGTTGCGCTTGACCTTTTCGCGCTGCGTGTACACGTCGAAGCCGGCCACCGTCAGCTTGCCGGAGGTGGGATAGGAAAGGCCGCACAGGATGCGGATCGCGGTGGTCTTCCCCGCCCCGTTGGCACCCAGGAACCCGAAGATCTCTCCCTTTTTCACCTCGAAAGTCAGGTGGTCGTTGGCGATAAACGACCCGAACTTCTTCACGAGGTCCCTCACGATAATAATATCCTCTCCGCGTCTCTGCGTCTCTGCGGTCATTGCCCCACCCTTTTCTCCGCGTCTCTGCGTCTCTGCGGTCATTTTACGTTTTCTGCTGTATCATTCATCAACTCCATGAAGCAATCCTCGATCGTCGGCCCGATCGGCGCCACCTCCGTAAGTCCGGCCGGGCTTTTCGCCAGATAGGCCGACAGTTCCTCCGGGTCGAGGCCTCCCTCCCGGAAAGAGGCATGGGCCGTCTGCCCGAAGGCATGGGCGCTGTGGATCGCCGGATGGCTCCGCAGCGCATCGAGCACCCTCCCGATGTCGGCACCTTTCACCGCAAGAAGTTCGTGCGGGTAGCCTGCCACCACCTCGCCGGGGGTGCTTACGGTCATCAGCCGGCCATTCTGGATCAGGGCCACCCGGTCGCACAGACTTGCCTCATCCATGTAGGGGGTCGAGACCAGGATGGTGATCCCTGCCTCTTTCAGCCGCCGCAGCATCTCCCAGAACTCTTTCCGCGACACGGCATCGACACCGGTCGTGGGCTCGTCGAGGAAAAGCACCTCGGGCTTGTGGATCATGGCGCATGAAAGCGCCAGTTTCTGTTTCATCCCTCCCGACAACTGCCCGGCTTTCCGGTTTTTGAATGGTTCGATGTGACGGTAGATTTCCTTCACCAGGTCGTAATTTTCGCGGATGGTGGTACCGAAGATGGTGGCGAAGAAACGGAGATTCTCTTCGACCGTGAGGTCCTGGTACAGCGAAAACCGTCCCGGCATGTAGCCGCTGATGTTGCGGATCTGGCGGTAATCCTTCACCACGTCGAATCCCTCCACCCGGCAGGTTCCGCTGTCGGGGAGCAACAGGGTCGTCAGGATGCGGAAAAGCGTCGTCTTCCCGGCCCCGTCGGGACCGATAAACCCGAACAGCTCTCCTTTGCCGGCCGTGAAAGAGATGTCGTCGAGTGCGGTCGTCGCACCGAAACGGCGGGTCAGCCTGTCGACTTCTATGGAGGGACGGGGCATCGGTCAGTTTTGGGGCGCCGTGGTGCGGGTCCAGTAAGTGTTGCGGCCGAGCATCGAAACTCCCATGTATCCGCGGATCTTCAGCTTGTTCGGTCCCTCGAACCGGATGTAGCACTTGTAAGTCTTGCCATTCTTCGGGTCGTAGATGGTTCCGCCCGACCACTCCTCCTTGCCGTCGAAGGTGAAATCTTTCATGTTGATCAATCCGATCAGCGGGGCGTTTTTCAGTTTCTCGTCAGGATTTTCCTTGTCGGTCCTGGGTTTACCCGTGATCTTGTCGAGGGGCTCGCGAAGCCATACCAGCTTGCCGAAATATTTACCCCCCTCCTTGTACAGGGTCACCTTGCCGGTGGCCTCCTGGTTGAGCCAGGTTCCCAGCACGTCGTCGGCTTTGTGGCCCTGGGCAGTGGCGTTCAGCGATAATCCTGCGGCCATCAGGATGGCCAGTAAGCATGCGGTTGTGATTTTTGTCATGGGTTTTTGTTTTGGTTAACGGGTGATGAATCGGATCTCTCCCGGCATCCCGATCTTGAGGCTGCCGTCGTTGACCACGCGAACCTTTACGGCATACACCAGGTTTACGCGCTCTTCTTTGGTCTGGATGGTCTTCGGGGTGAATTCGGCGGTTTGCGAGATCCAGCTCACTACGCCCTCCATCCTGGTATTTGTCTTTTCATCCTTGTCGATCCGCACCTCCACCTTGTCGCCGATCTTCACCTGCGGCAACTGGGCTCCGCCCACATACACGCGAAGATCCATCACCCGCAGGTCGGCGATCCGGTACAGCGGTTTCCCGAAGGTGGTCACCTCGCCGGTCTCGGCGAAGCGGGTGAGCACCGTCCCCTGCACCGGGTTGACGATCTGTGCGTTGCGGATCGATTCGCGCACCTGGGCGATCTGCTGTTCGGCGCTGCCCACCTGGTCATCGATGCCCCGGAACTGGGATTTCAACGCCTCGATCTGCCGGTCGATGAGCTTCAGCTGGGACTGGATGTCGTCCAACTGCTTGCGGCTGGCAGCTCCATCGCGGAGCAACCTCTCCACCCTTGCTTTCTCGATCAGCACGTTCTCACGGTTCTGCTCCTGCACGGCGATTTGCGCAAGCAGGTCGTCCTTGCGCGAACCGGTGGCATTTTTCTGTTCCAAGCCCTGCAGCTTTTTCAGGTGCAGGTCGGTGGTGTCGATGAAACCGACCATCTGCCCCGAATCGAGCAACTGGCCCTCTTCGACGGCCAGGGCCATGATCCGGCCGCCGGCCAGCGACGATACGGTAATTTCAGTGGCCTCGAACGAGCCGTATGCATCGGGTTGATCGTTCCCGTTGCGGCACGCGACAACCAGGAGGAGGATCGGAAGGTAAAAAGTGATTTTTTTCATATTAGCATCATTTTCCCAGAGTAAACAAATAATTCATTTTTGCCTTTACCATCTGGATCTTATGGATCTCCAGGTTCAGCCGGGCCTGGGTCTCTTCCGTCAGCCGGGCGATGTAGTCGCTGGAGTTGATCACGCCGTTGTCGAGCATCGACGAAGCCGCTTTTGCGATCTTCTCCCTCAGGGCGACGATCTCCCCGTCGTGCGCCAGCAACCCGGCGTACTTCATTACCTCTCCCAGCTCCCTGGCCGCGCCGATCCTCACGTTCCTGTCGAAGGTCTCCTGCTGGCTTTTCAGGATCTGCTCCTGCACCGTCAGGATCTTCTTCTCATTCCTGTTCTGGTTCCAGTTCCAGGGAGTCCAGGTGACTTTCGCTCCCACCATCCACCAGGGGGTGAAGCCGTCGTCGAGCATGTTGAGACCCGGCCGGCCGTATCCCGCCTGGCCGAAGGCGAACACTTTGGGATTCCACTTCACCGTCACCAGGTCGCTCATGGCGACGGTGCGCTGCCGCTGGATGTCGAACAACTTCATCTCCGGGCGTTTATCCTCGAACACCGTGTCGGGGAGCACCGGCGAAGGCATGGCCAGCGGGGTCGCGGCGATGATCTTCGTGCCGGTCAGTTCCGACAGCACCCGGAAGGAGGCCTCCCGGTCGGCGGCCGTCTCCGCAAGCTGCTGGTCGAGACGTACGCGTTCCACCAGCAGAAGGTCTTCGTTCATGGCGGGGAGGGAGCCGTTCCCGATGCCCGAGCGGACCTCCGACAGTTTGGCGTCGATCCGGTCGCGGTTGCTTCTTACCAGCCGCTCGCTCTTATCCAGCATCAGCAGCCCGAAATAGACCTGGTTCACCCGGTCGCGGAGCTTGTACATCTCCACCTCGACCGATTGGCGGTCGGTCTGCAGGCTGAATGTCTCAAGTTCTTTCTGTCGGCGGGTGGCGCGCCCGTCGTAGATCGCCTGGCTGGCATCGAGCGTCAGCTTGTACATGTCCTTTTTCGGCGAAGGAAAATCGATGGCGGGAAATCCTTTGGGAAGGTCGAGATCGATGCGGGTCACGGCCGACTGGTACGAGGCGCTGCCGGTGACGTTGAACTGGGGAAGCCAGTTCTTTCCGAGGTTCTCGGTCCTCATCCGGCTTGCCTGGTCGAAAAGGCCGGGTTGCGCGGCCATCGGGTAGTTCTTTTCCGTCAGGCGGTAGCACTCTTCAAGCCGGAGTGTGTCCTGCGCACCGAGGGTAACGGGGAGCAGGAGAACCAGCAGGGGGAGCAGGTACCGCCACAGCCGGCATCTATTTGCCTTTTTGGATTTCATAGCCTTTCAATGCATTAATGATAAAGACGGGAACCGTGCTCCGACGCGAAGCATAGAACTGTTCGAGATCCTGTTCGGTGAACCCGAAAATGGTCTGGATCATCGGTTTGGCGATCACGGGAAACACGCTCAGCGAAAGAATGTTGATATAGATATGAAAAGGGTCGATGTCGAGGTCCATCTCCTTCTTCACCTGTTGTCGGACCGTATCCAGGATCTCCTGCGGGAACAGTTTGTTCTTTTCGAGAAGGGCGCGGAATTTTTCCGGGCACTCGTACATGCTGTTCAGGACAAACAGCGGGAGGTAACTGTTGTGGGAGATGAAGTCGATATAATACTGCACGAACTCTTCGATCTTGCCGGTCAGCGGCCGGTCGGAGAAGAAGATGTCCTTCATGCGCGTCAGCAGTCGGGAGAAAGCGTCTTCAAAAACAGACTGGAACAGCGATTCCTTGTTGCGGTAATAATAGTGGAGCAGGGCCTTGTTCACCCCGGCAAGGTCGGCGATCTCCTGCATCCGGGCCCCGTCGTACCCCTTTACATGGAACACCCTTTTGGCGGCTTCCAGGATCTTCTCTTCCGTCGATGAGCCTGTTGAATTGACCATTAAGTTTAACCGAATGGATTAATCAATTAGTTTAACCAGGTGGTCAAAATTACACTCTTTTTTCTTCGGTTTGACAAAGAGGGTGAAATTTTTTTCGGAATAAGCGGCAATTGCTTTGGTTTGATTAAATTTGAGGGGAGATCAGGATCCATCCATGCTACAGGGATGCGACCTGCAATGGGGCCGTCACGCACATTGTCGGACGGAGGGCCGATGACAGCCAAAAGAGAAACACACCGTGAGAGTAGGCTTGATTTTCCCCAATAAAGACCGAAAAGATAAAACCATCCATGTCGGATTGGGATATCTTGCATCTTATGCCAGATTGAATCATCCCGACGTGGTATTTTCTTTGCTGGATACCCGGGTTGCAACGAAAAAGGAGACCCGGAGATTTTTTATGCATGACTATGATTTGATTGGCATTACCGTGTTGTCGCCAACGTATCGCGAGGTGATTCAGGTCTTTGATTTTCTTCGCTCCGGCAAACCCGGCACCCCCCTTTGTTTTGGCGGGCCATATGTTACCACCATTATGGAGGAAATCTTTGAAGAAACACCTGTCGATTATGCGGTATATGGAGAAGGAGAGATTACATTTTCAGAAGTGCTGGATCATGTAAAGGGGAACAGGATCATCAAGCAGATAAATGGGTTAATGTACCGGGAAAATGGCACTGTCATCACCAATCCACCCAGGGAACAAATAGAGGACCTGGATACAATACCTTTTCCTGCATACGATCTGTTCAGGATGGAGAGATACCCCATGCACAGAATTGTCACCAGCCGGGGGTGTCCTTTCAAGTGTGTATTTTGCAACTCCTCTTCTATCTGGCTGGGAAAATGGCGAAAAAGAAACCCGGTCAAAGTGATTGAAGAGATCGAATTCTTAATAAAAAATTATAAAAAGAAAACTTTCTTTTTCAATGATAACAGCTTCAATGTCGATTTAAAAAGGGTTGAAAATTTCTGCAAAATAATCCTTGATAAAAAACTGAAATTTCTTTGGACCACACCGGTTCGGGTGGAGATCATCACCAAAGAGATTGCACAACTGATGAAAGAATCCGGATGTTATAATGTGGGCATCGGAATAGAATCAGCGAACAACTCACTTCTTGAGACCATGAAAAAAATGAACACTATCGAAAGTGTTCAGAAGGGTATACGGATCTTTAAGGATGCAGGAATTGAGGTTCTCGGTCAATTTGTCATTGGCAGCCCCGGCGACACATTGAAAACCGTGAAAGAATCCATAGAGTTTGCCAAAAAATCGGAGTTGGATTTTATCATGTTTTATTCTGTTCTGCCATTTAAAACTACAGCACAGTGGGATTATGTTTTGGATCAAGGCAGGCTCTACAGCAAGAAAATACATGAATATCACACAATTAAACCAAGGATCGTATTTGAAACACCTGAATTCCCGTATTCCGACAGGTTAAAAGCTATTGACCTGGTAAAAAAAGAGGGATTTTATTCCGATTCGAACGATAAAAGCAGATTGTACGATTTTGGAAAAGATATGGCGAGCAGGATGCAACAGATCCTGCCGGCTAAGATTTCTGATAATCTGTACTTTCTGATGAAAAAAGTCTACCGAAAACTGGTTTGGAAGAATTAATTCCGGCGGCCTCCCGTTATCTCGCCCTGCTCCCCGCCATCGCGTACCAGGAAATGTAAAGGAACAACGGCAGCGGCGCGAGGAAACCGGCGGCCATGCCCCAGCGGTCGGCGATCCAACCCATGAACATCGGGAAGAGCGCCCCCCCCACGATCGACATCACCATGAACGATGAGCCCCGCTGGGTGTCGGGACCGAGGTCGCGGATGCCCAGCGCAAAGATGGTCGGGAACATCACCGACATGAAGAAGAATACGGCGAACAGTGCGATGAGCGAAGCCCAGCCGAGGTTGGCCGAGATCACCAGCAGCGCCGCCGAACAGAGCAGGGCGTACAACGCCAGCAGTTTCGCCGGCTTCACCACCGCCATCAGGTAGCTGCTGCCCATCCGCCCGCCCATGAACAGGGCAAAGCCGATCGAGAGGAACCACGGGCCGTATTTCACGTCGAACCGGGGTGTCTGCCCCTCGTCGGTCACGAAATTGATGAGGTAGCTGAACACCCCCGTCTGCGCCGCCACATAGGCCAGCTGCGCCAGCACCCCCAGCACGAAGTGGCGGCGGCGGAACAGCGGCATGCGGGATGCCCCTTCCTTCCCCATCTCTTCACTCCCTGCGGCTGAAGCCTCCTCCCGGATCCCGGGCAGCGGCGTGCGGAGGATCAGGTAGAACACCAGCATCACGGCAAGTCCGATGAGGGTGTATGGGAGGATGAGCGACTGCAGCTTCTCGTCGGGCTTCACCCCCTGGTTGCCGTAGATCGCCAGCCCGATGACCGGTCCCACCACCCAAGCCAGCCCGTTGAACGACTGCGCGAAATTGATGCGCCGTTCGGAGGTCTCTGCGGGTCCCAGCCGGATGGTGTAAGGATTGGCGGCTGTCTCCAGCGTGGCGAGCCCGCACCCCAACAGGAAGAGGCATGGCAGGAAGACCCAGAAGGAGGAGAAGACGGTGGTGCCGGCGATGAGGAAAGCTCCGGCGGCGAAAAGTCCGAGCCCCAGCAGGATCCCTTTCTTGTAGCCGAATTTCCGCATGAAGAAGCCCGCCGGGAGGGCCATGCCGAAATAGGCGCCGTACAGGGCGAACTGGATCAGCCCCGACTGCGCCTTGGTCATCTGCAGGATCAGTTGGAAATGCTTGTTGAGCGTGTCGACCAGCCCGTGCGCCAGTCCCCAGAGAAAGAAGAGGGAGGTGACGAGCAGGAAGGCGCGGCGGAATTCGCGGGTGGTGAGGGTGGCGTGGGTCATGGCGTGCGGTTAAATGTTGCTTTTCCTGCGGATGCGGATGCGGACGGTGCCCTCGGGCGGTTGTGCGGTCACCAGGATCAGGTAGCCCCCGCCCCCGGCGCCGGAGAGTTTCCACCCGGCGGCGTTGTCGCGGTAACGGGCGATCACTTCGAAGATCTCTTCGCCCGCCATGTTCGGGAACATCGCCACCTGGGCTTCGAACGAGCGGCGGAAGGCGTCGCCGAACGCCGAAAGGTCCCTGGCCAGGATCGCTTTCCAGCAGTCGTTGGCCGCATCGGCCAGCGCCTTTGCTTTGACGGGCGTGATGTCGGTGCCGGCCAGCACGTCGTACTGCTTCACCCGCGGCCCCAGGGTGACGAGGCAGAGGTGTTCCTCGATCCAGCAGAGGATCTCTTCGTCGTGCACCCTGTCTATGCGCGAAGGCCAGTACGATCCGGGTTCGTAGCAGAGGCAATTCAGCCCGGGCAGGACGATCCCCAGCGAATCCTGCGACCCGGCGATGATGCCGGTGCCGGGCGGGTTCTCAAAGCTGAAGAGGATCTTTGCCAGGTGCTCGGGATCACCGTGCGGGATCTCCTGGTGCCACAGTTCGATGGCTTTGCGGCGCGTGCTGGAGGCCATTCCGCTGCGGTCGTTGAACTCGACGGTGGGCTCGATGCTGACCGTCAGCACGGGCCCTGGATGGTGCTTCGACACGTAGGGCTGGTCGAGCCATCCGCCGGCCAGGTCGATGCGGAAGGGGATGGTGCACTCGGTGCGCAGCAGGGTGGTCGAACGGGCCGGCAGTCCCTGGTGCGGGATCCGTTTCAGCACCTTGTATTCGATGCCCGATTCGCGGCACAGCGCCTCCTTGGCAGGCGTATGCCCTTCCTCGTTCACAATGAAGATGTCGGGGCTGATCTCCCGAAGCTCTTCCAGGAAGTCGAGGATCCCCGATCCTTTGTTGATGCGGCATTCGTGCACGAACCCGAGGGCGTCGAGCAGGTACTTGCGCTCGGCCTGGGGGTACACCGGGTAGCGCCCCTTGAGCTGCGCGATGGTGTCGTCGGAGCCGATGCACACGTAAACGTTGCCGTAGCCGGCCGCCTCCTGCAGGAAAGCCACATGGCCGCTGTGGAGCATGTCGAAGCAGCCCGACACGAAAACCTTCTTCGGCCGGCGGGGGGCAACGGCGCTGCCGGTATGAAAGACCTCCTCCATGGGGCGGGCCATTTTCGTCAGCGGTTCGAGGGCCGGAAGATATTTCTCTTCCATCTCGATATACAGGAAATACCCGCCAAACCCTTTGAAAATCTTCAGGATCAGCGGGATGTCGGAAGTGTCGATCGTGTTGTCGAGGGAGTTCCTCCAGGCATCGTCCCCGGAAGCGGTGGCGAGAAAGGCGAACCGGCGTCGGTCGGTGGGTGCTCCCCCTGCCGTATCGCGGCTGACCACCGGTTCCAGCCCGGACCACCATTCGCCCTCCTTTCGTCCTTCGACAGGTTCCTGCATCGGGTCGGTGAGGAGCCACCACTGGCGGGTGGTTTCGTCGGCCGCCATCGCCTGCATATCGGCGGCGTAACCGGCTCCCTCGTATACCAGGTGGCTGAACAGGAGGTCGCCTTCGAGGAAGATGGTGTAGTCGCGGATCCCCGACCGGGCGATCTGTTGCAGCACCCCGGGGAAGGTGTTTTTATGAAGGGCGATGTAGCGTTCGCGGTATTCGGGTTTCAGCCGGATGATGCTGGCAAAGGTCTGCTGGGGATGGTTCATCGGGTCGTGGAAAATTGTGGCTGCAAGTTAATCAAATCCCTTTTTCGTGGCACTCTTCACTCTTCACCCTTCACTCTTCACTCACCCCTTCTTCACCCTTCCCTCTTCCCTCCCTGCCCCGAAACCGCCCTCCGGCTCATCTTGAATGGTGCAGGATCTACCCACCCCCCTGCCCATCTTGAATGGTGCAGGATCTACCCACCCCCCTGCCCCCCTCCCTGAAACCAGGGAGGGGGGGGACTCCCCATCCCTACTTGTAGGGAGGGGGCCGGGGGGTGGGTACAGAAGCCCTGCCGAGCGCCGGGGGGTGGGTACAGAAGCCCTGCCGAGGACCGGGGGGGTGGGTAAGATTTCAATAAACTTTTCAACAAGGCTATCACCTTTGTTCTTTTCCAGGATAAAACATCAAAAAACATGAACTATTCCGAAATCAAAGAAATCACCGGGAGACTAAGAAAGAATCAGACTTTGGCAGAACAGCTGCTCTGGGAAAGAATCCGGAACCGTCGGTTGGAAGGATATAAATTTCTGCGTCAACATCCCATTATTTATGACCGGAGAGGCAATGATCTGAACTTTTTTATTCCCGATTTTTATTGTTATGAAAAGCGGTTGATCATTGAGGTAGATGGAGAAATTCATTCAGGGACCCTGGAATACGACCACTGGAGAGAAGAAATACTGAAAAGAAATAACATAAGTATTCTGCGGATTAAAAATTCAGAGATGGCAGACATCGAGTCAGTGCTTCAAAGGATAAGGACGGAGCTGTTGCGGTAATGATCTACCCACCCCCCCTGCCCCCCTCCCTGAAACCAGGGAGGGGGGGGCTCCCCATCCCTACTTGTAGGGAGGGGGCCGGGGGGTGGGTACAGAAGCCCTGCCGAGGACCGGGGGGGTGGGTACAGAAGCCCTGCCGAGCGCCGGGGGGTGATCCGCAGGAATAAATTTTCGGGTAAACATCTGTTCGAGGTCGGGACACCTTTTTCAATTTCACTATCTTTGGATCCGTCGTATCCCGCCGAAAAACCTGCCTATGCGAAAGCAATACTACCTGATCCTTATGTGGTTACTACTCTCCGTGCCGGGCTTCGGCCAGGGGATCACCGTAACGGGGCACGTCACTTCCGACGAAGAGAAAGAGGGGATCCCCGGCGTGACGGTACTCATCAAGGGAACCTTGCGGGGCACCACCACCGATATCGACGGGAATTATAAGCTTCCCAATGTGTTGTCGACCGACACCCTGAAATTCAGTTACATCGGCTACGAGTCGCGCGAAATTGCGGTGGGATCGAAACATAATATCGACGTGCAGCTCTGGGTCTCGGCCCTCAACCTCGATGAATATGTGGTCACCGCCTTCGGGGTGAAACGACAGCAACGCGAGATCGGCTATTCGACGCAACGCATCGAGGCGCAGTCGATCGTCACCTCCAACCCACCCAATATCCTCAACGGGATGATCGGCCGTTCGGCCGGGGTGCAGATCGCCCAGGGCGACGGCCTCGAAGGGGGCTCCACGCGCATCACCATCCGCGGCAACAACACCCTCAACGGCAAGAACCAGCCGCTGATCGTGGTCGACAACGTGCCTCTCGAGAACATCCCCGGACAGGAGAACATCGGCCGTGGCATCGACTGGGGAAACCCCATCTCCGACCTCAACCCGCTCGACATCGAATCGTACGATGTGCTCAAGGGAGGCGCCGCGTCGGCCCTCTACGGCTCGCGGGGCGCCAACGGGGTGATCCTAATCACCACCAAGCGCGGGAAAAAACAGGAGGGACTGGGCGTCACCTACAGCTACAGCTACAAATGGACCCACGCCAGCCGCTTCCGCACCATGCAGAACACTTACGGCGCCGGGGGTCCCATCTCCTTCACGCCGCCCACCTTCCCGATGGACGGCGATACAATGCTCTACCCGGGCATCTACGGCACCGACAACCTGGTGATCAACCAGCAGGGCGAGACCCGGTCGACCACCGAAGAGTTCGGCTACTACGGCTCGGCCGTGTCGTGGGGACCCAAGATGAACGGGGAGATGGTGCGGTGGTGGGATGGAAAGATGCGCGCCTATTCGCCGCAGCCCGACAACTACAGGTCGGTATTCCGCGACGGCGCCACGCAAACCCACAACATCTCCGCGTCGGGCGGCAACGACAAAGGAAACCTGCGCATCTCCATCACCCGGCAGGACAACGATGCCATCCTCAGCAACAGCAGCTACAACCGCACCACCATCAACCTCGGCGCAGGTTTGAAGATATCGTCGAAAGTATTTGCCGACCTCACCCTGACCTATGTGAACTTCAACCGCCTCAACAGCCCGATGCTCGGCGAATCGCAGGAGTCGTTCAGCAAAGGATTCCTCTACTCCTGGCCGCGCAGCTACCGGGGCATCGACCGCGAGAACTATGCCCTTCCCGACGGGTCGCAGAATCCCCAGGAGGGCTATCCCTTCCTTTACATCAACAAGAACCTCTGGTGGAACTATTACAACAACAACACCCGGCTGAAGCGCGACAAGTACATCGGGGCGCTGTCCCTCACCTACGACGTAACTTCCTGGCTCAACATCACCGGCCGGGCCGGGAGGGATTTCAACCTCGACCAGTACATCACGAAAAACAAACCCATCGATGCGCTGGGCATCAACAGCGGCTACTATGCCAACAGCCTGAACCGGACCTACAGCGATATTTTCGAAGGATTGATCACGGCCAGCAAGGATGGATTTCTGCATGACAAGCTGAATGTGAAGCTGTCGGCCGGGGCCAACCGGTGGGACTATTACCTGTACGAGATCCGCGGCCACAGCGGAACCTGGTACTTTCCGAACCGCTACACCTTCGACAACTACACCTCCCCCAATTATTACACCAACCCCCAGGGCGAGGTGATCGTGAAGATCCCCGGCGACCTTCCCCCGGCCATCAGTCCGGGCGAAACGCTGATGCGCGAGCGCACCAACTCGGTCTTCTCCTTTCTCAACCTTGCCTGGGACAAATACCTCTTCCTTGAGCTGACGGGCCGCAACGACTGGTCCTCTACCCTGCCGGTAACGAGCAACTCCTACTTCTACCCCTCGGTCTCGATGAGTTTCATCCCCACCGAAGCCTTTGCGATCCAGGAGAAGGTGAAATGGCTGAACTTTCTCAAGTTGCGCGCCGGCTATTCCAACTCCGCCACCGACACCGATCCCTACATGCTCGACTTCAACTATGCGTCGGGCACCTTCGGGGGGCAGCAAACCGCTTCGTTCCCCTCGGTGATCCCGCCTTACCAGCTTTTACCGCAGCGGGTCAACACCTGGGAGGCGGGGCTGAACGTGGGGCTCTTCGACAGCCGCATCGACCTCGACGTGACCTATTACAGCAAGTACTGCTATTCGCAGATCCTCAGCAACCTGCCCATCCCGGTGAGCTCCGGGGCGTCGGGGATCACCATCAACGAAGGGGTGCTGACCAACCGGGGCATCGAGATCGTACTGAACACCGTGCCGGTGAAGATGAAGGACTTCCTGATCAAATCTTCCATCAACTTCGCCAGGAACCGGAATGTGGTGAAGAGCCTGGGCAACTACGCCGACATCTACCCGCTGGCCGACATCTGGGGGCTGAACGGGCCGGCGATGGCGCTGCGCGAAGGCGACGAGTACGGCACCATTTACGGGTACGACTATGTGTACAATAAGGACGGCAAGCGCATCGTCAACGACGAAGGCACCAAGTACCTGATCACCGACACGCGGGTGCCCATCGGCAATGCCTCGCCCGACTTCACCGCCGGGTGGAATACCGAATTCATCTACAAGAACCTGAGGCTTGCGATGCTGATCGACACCAAGTGGGGCGGCGACATCTACTGCGGTTCCTACGTCATTTCGCTGCAGACCGGCCAAAGTCCCGAAACCCTGCTCGAGCGCGAAGGAGGAGGGCTTCCCTACACCGACCCGGCCGGCAACACCTCCAACATCGGGGTGATCCTCGAAGGGGTGCATGAGGACGGCACCCCGAACACCTCGGTCGTTCACTACTATTACAAGTACCTGCCGAACGCCGGCGGATGGGGAAAACTGCTCTCCACCCCCGGCATCCTGGAAAACACCTGGGTGAAGATGCGCGAGATCTCGCTCTCTTACAACCTTCCGAAGAAGGTGCTGAGCCGGCTGAAGATCTTCCGCGACCTCACGGTGACCGTCACCGGCCGCGACCTGTTCTACATCTATACCACCCTGCCCGACAACATCAACCCCGAAGGGATCATGGGATCGGGGAATGCGCAGGGCTTCGAGTGGGCGAGTTTGCCCGGGACGATGTCGTTGACTTTTGGCGTGACAGCTGCTTTTTGATTTACGATGTACGATGTACGATTTACCCCACCCCCTGCCCCCCCTCCCCAAACAGGGAGGGGGAACGCTCTGCGTCTCTGCGTCTCTGCGGTTATTTAAATTGATTAACTGATGAAACAAGCTAATACTCCCTGGTTGAACATGCATAAACATATCTTTCCGGCTATATTATTGCTTATTCTGATCCTGACTGCCCCCTCCTGCCGCAAGGACTTCGGGGAGATCAACACCGACCCCAGTTCTTTCACCACGGCCAGCGACGGGTCGTTGTTCAACGAGCTGATCTCGACCCTCCAACCCGGCTGGAACGAACAGTTCTACATCAACAACGAGATCCTCTACAAGCAGACCCAGCTGGCGGCGCTGACCAAAGAGGCCTGGGGGAACTTCACCCTGGGAACCGAAGAGATCTGGACCAACTATTACACGTCACTGCCCGAGGTGCGGGAACTGGAGAAGCGGCTGACAGGCTACGCCAACACCCCGGGCGTGCTCAACATGAAGGCGATGCTGAAGATCGTGATGGCCATGAAGACCTTTAAGGTGACCGACCTGTTCGGCGACATCCCCTTCAGCCAGGCGGGATACGGCTTCCAGAACCTGCAGTACCTGCGGCCCGTCTTCGACAGCCAGCGCGACATCTACCTCTCGCTGCTCGACGACCTGGCGTGGGCCGACGCCAACATCGACGAAGCCGCCCCGCTGGAGGAACCCTATAAATCATTCATCGGCTTCGACAAGCTGTTCAACGGCGACATGAAGATGTGGCGAAAGCTGGCCAACTCGCTGCGGCTGCGCCATGCCATGCGGATGTCGGAAAAGGAGCCGGAACTGGCCGGCAACATCCTCCGCGAGGTGATCGAGCAGAACCGGCCGGTGCTGGTGGGCTACAACTTCACCTCGTCGGTGCTCGAAAGCGCCTGCCTGTGGCCAGCCGCCATCGGGTTCAGGAACGAAAGCCTTCCCTGGTCGTTCCGCGAACACAAGAACCTGCGCATGGGATCGAACATCTGGCACCTTTTCTCGGCCGACAACAATGTCAACGGGAGCGGCATCTTCGATCCCCGCGCCTATATCTTCTTCGAGACAAACAATGCCAACCAATGGGTGCCTTATCCACAGATCCCCGACGCCACGACGCCGTCGGAGGGAGGAATCCCCTACGACAGCCACCGCGACCAGGAGGGATCGTTCGGCATCAAAGGCGAATCGTGCAAGTACTCTCCGTTCAACTACTTTATCATCGACGATTACAATTACATGCCCATCATCCTGTTCACCGGGGCGGAGGTCCACTTCCTCAAGGCGGAAGCCTATTTCCGGGGTATCGGAGTGGCAGTGGACAAGGATATGGCCGACAACGAATACATGAACGGCATCAATGCCTCGGTGGAGTGGTGGTTGAAAACGGCGTTGAACTCGAAGTTGCCGATCTCCGGAATAAACTTCCCGGAGGTTATACTCATTCCACTGTCGCTGAACGCTTCGTCGGTTCAGAACTATTTCGGAAGCTGGATGGCGCAGACGGAAGAACAGAAGCTGGAATTCATCTATACCCAGGAGATGATCGACGCCTTCCGCCAGCCGTGGGAGGTGTACTCGCTGGCACGCCGAACCGGTAAGACCCCGCGCGAAGGAGCGCCGATCCATCACTTCCGGCTGCCCTATCCCCCATCGGAGGTCGAATACAACGCCGTCAACACCGCCGCCGCCATCGCCCGGCAGGGAGGCGATACGCCTGAAAATAAAATCTGGTGGATCAGGGATTAGGATGTACGATGTACGATCTGCGATCTACGATCTGAAAATAAAGCTGTCTCACACCCACGACTCACCACTCACCACTCACCACTCACGAATTAACAACCCCAAGCCATATGAAAACAAACCAAGTATTTTTCAGTTACCTGCTGGTCCTCTTCATGATCATGCAGCCTGCGATGCTGCAGTCGCAGAGCAACCAGTACCTCCACTTCGACATGGTGGACGATTACTGCCAGCTTGTCAACGCTTCCCAGTACGTATCGGGAACCAACCAGCTCTCGATCACCGGCTGGTTCTATTGCGACGCCCTGGCCTACGGGCAGGGTTACATGGGGTTCAGGGCCGGCTCGGGAACCGCCGAGTTTTACCTCATCCAGCTCAACAACGGCGTGATGGAGTGCCGCCTGGTCACCACGGCCGGGTTCTTCGAATACGTCGCCCCCGCCAACACCATCATCCCGCAGGTGTGGCAGCACATCGCCTGGATCTACGACGGGAGCTCCATCAAGCTTTACGTGAATGGCACCCTGAAAGGCAGCAAGACCGCCTCGGGCACATTCCTTGGTCCGGCCGTCAACTTCGGCATCGGGAAAAGCCTGCTCGGCGGTTTCAACTTCGTGTACGGCGGCCGGATCGACGAAGTGTCGGTATGGAACAAGGGCCTCACCCAGGCCGAGATCCAGGACATGATGGCCAACGAACTTACGGGGACCGAAGCCAACCTCCAGCTTTACTACAAGTTCAACCAGGGCGTGCCGGGCGGCAACAACACCTCCATCACCAAGCTCGAATGTGAGACCGGCACTCCCGGCGAACGCGACGCCGACATCCTCAACTTCGCCATGACCGGGCAGACCTCCAACTTCAACGGCACCCTCGACCCGGGCTACCAGGCCATCTCCTTCCCGCAGATCGACGATCACCTCATCAGCGATCCCCCGTTCGCACTCGAAGCGACCGCCACCTCGGGACTCCCGGTGGAATATGAGGTGATCTCGGGCCCGGCTTCCGTGAACGGCAGCACCGTCACCCTCACCGGCGCCCCCGGCGAAGTGACCATCAAGGCCACCCAGCCCGGCAACGGCACCTTCAACCCGGCCCAGCCGGTGACCAACAAGTTCATGGTGCTTGACCCGATGACCTACGTGCCCGAAATCGACCCGCGCCACCCGCTCGCCGGCGATGTATTTGTTCCCACGCTGTCAAAGGTCCTGCTTTCGGTCTACTCCACCATCGGTTACCCGGCGCTCTTCGGCATCAGCTCGGTCCGTTTCGAGATCGAGGGAGAGACCGTGCCGGCCCAGACGTTCCACAACGGCCATTTCATCGGCTGGTGGACACCGTCGCACTACGGCAATATTTCCGTGAAGGTGGTATCGACCAATAATTTCGGGGCTTCGGCCGAAGAAACCTATTCGATCAACGTAGTCCAGGAGGGGGTGACCACCCAGGTGGTGGCCGCCGAAAACGTATGGCTGAGCCCCAACAACGTGACGCAGGTGGTGGCCGCCAACCTGCCCTCGTACCTGGGCGCCTTCAACAAGATCACGGGCACCCTCACGGTATCCTGCCCCCCGGGCGGATGCGGCGAATGGGACCGCGTGGCCAGCGTGGATGTGAAAGGTCACGACGGCTACTGGTACGAGATCATCCGGTACATCACCCCTTACGCAAAGGCCTGCTCGCACAACATCGACCTGACCGATTACATGTCGCTCCTGCTGGGAAAGACCGAGTTCCGGTTCAACTGCAGCACCCTCGACAACGGGTATTATTACAAGCTGACGCTGAACTACGAGAAGGGGATCCCCCCCTTCCTGTACAGCTCGGTGCACGAGGTGTGGAACGACATCTACAACTTCGGCGACTATGCCAACCTCCAGCCGGTGCCCGAACATACCTTCACCTTCCCGGCCGACGCCGCGGCCGCCCGGCTGAAGCTGGTCTCGACCGGCCACGGATGGGGCGACCTCAACTCCGGCAATGCCGCCGAGTTTTACGATGCCACCCATCATATCTGGGTGAATGGTGTGCAGACCTTCGACCAGCACAACTGGTGGGACTGCAACCCCAACCCCGACGGGTGCCAGCCGCAGAACGGCACCTGGTACTACAACCGCGCCGGGTGGTGCCCGGGAACGATCGCCCAGTTCTATGACTATGAGATGACCCCCTATGTTTCAGGATCCAACGTCGATCTGAAATATGTCTTCTATGAGAATTATGTGGACCTGTGTCATCCCAACCACCCGAATTGCGTCACCGGGGTGACCTGCACCGACTGCTCCGACGGGTTCAACCCTACGCTCGACGTGGCCTGCAACCTGGTGGTGTACGCCTCCAACCCGCTGATGACCGGCACCGGGAAGAGGGAATCGACAGTCTCTCAGTTCATGGTCCGCCCCAACCCGACATCGGGCAACCTGGAAGTGTATGCCTTCGGCAAGCCTTCCGGAGAAGCTCTCCCTCTCGAACTCTATACAGTGGCAGGAACCAAGGCGGGCCAGTTCGCGTGGGACGGCAAGTCGGAGCGCCTTGATCTCTCCTCATTCCCGAAAGGGGTTTACCTGCTCAAGATCTGCACCCCGGAACGGACGGAGATGAAAAAGATCATCCTGCAATGACCCGGTTTCTGATGATGGCCGTGCTGGCATGGGCCGGGGTGACCGGCCTTTGCCAGGAGTGGCGGCCGGCGGGCGACCGCATCCGGTCGCCGTGGGCCGCCAAAGTCGATCCGGCCAATCTCCTTCCCGAATATCCCCGGCCCATGCTCGTGCGCGACCAGTGGGCGAACCTGAACGGGCTGTGGGATTACGCGATCCTGCCCAGGGGCGGCGCCATCCCCTCCTCTTACGACGGGAAGATCCTCGTCCCTTTCGCCGTGGAATCGAGCCTGTCGGGCGTGATGAAACCCGTGGGGGCCGACAGGGAACTCTGGTACCGGCGAAGCGTTGCAGTGCCCGCCGCGTGGAAGAACAAACGGATCCTGCTCCATTTCGGGGCGGTGGACTGGAAAGCCGATGTCTGGATCAACGACATCCACATAGGTTCCCACCAGGGCGGCTACACCGCCTTCTCTTTCGACATCACCCCCTGGCTGATCAAAGGAAAGGAGCAGACCCTTACCGTGCGGGTGTGGGACCCCGCCGACCAGGGGTGGCAGCCCCGCGGCAAACAGGTTTCGCGCCCTCGCAGCATCTGGTACACCTCGGTGACCGGCATCTGGCAGACCGTTTGGATGGAGCCCGTCCCCGAATGCCATGTCAGCCGGGTCACCTCCATCCCCGATGTCGATGGTTCGACGGTTGCCGTCACGGCGGAGGCGGAACATGCCCCCGCCGGAACCATCATGGAAGTGAAGGTGCTGGCCGAAGGGAAAACGATTGCCATGGGAAAGGCGGTCCCCGGCGAAGCAGCACTGATCGGCCTGGCCGGTTCACGGTTGTGGAGCCCGAAGGATCCGTTCCTGTACGACCTGGAGGTGACCCTCCTGAAAGACGGAAAACCGCTGGAAACGGTGAAAAGCTACTTCGGCATGCGGAAGATTTCGACGCATACCGACAGCACCGGGGTCGTGCGCTTTCAGCTGAATAATCGTGACATTTTCCCCTTCGGGCTCCTCGACCAGGGATGGTGGCCCGACGGCCTTTACACCGCCCCCACCGACGATGCGCTGAAATCGGATATCACGACAACCAAAAAACTGGGATACAACCTGATCCGCAAGCATGTGAAGGCGGAGCCTGCCCGCTGGTATTACCATTGCGACAGGGAGGGCATCCTGGTGTGGCAGGACATGCCCAGCGGCGACGAGGGACCGGAATGGCAGACCGACCAGTACTTTAACGGAAAGGAGGCTTTGCGGTCGCCCGGATCGGCGGAAAACTTTATGGCCGAATGGAAAGCCATCATCGACCAGCTCAGGTCAAACCCGTGCATCATTTCCTGGATCCCGTTCAATGAGTCGTGGGGGCAGTTCAACACCGTCGAAATCGCGCAGTGGACGAAGAGCTACGATCCGACCCGGCTGGTGAACCCGGCCAGCGGCGGAAATTTCTACCCGGTCGGGGATATTCTCGACATTCATCACTACCCCGACCCGAAGATGACCCTGTACGACGGCAACCGGGCCACCGTGCTCGGGGAGTTCGGCGGACTGGGGCTGGCGGTGGAAGATTACATGTGGGAGAAAGACCGCAACTGGGGATATGTGAAATACAAGAACGCGGTCGAGCTGACCGACGCCTACACCGACCTGCTGGATAAGCTGAAAGTGCTTATTAACAGGGGATTTTCAGCCGCCATCTACACCCAGACCACCGATGTCGAAAGCGAGGTGAACGGCATCATGACCTATGACCGCAGGATCATCAAGATGGGCAAAGACCGGATCACACGGGCGAACAGGGAGATCTCTGAATTCTTTGAATAGCAGGGGAAAACAGGCAGGGTTGAATATCGAAATAAAAAGCCCGCAGGGATGACAAATTGATAGCACGTCTCCTTTTTCCGTGCTTGTGAGAAATTTTGCATCTTCGCAGTGTAAAACTTCTCCTTTCATGTCACGGAATACCCCCACTCCCGCCTGTCTGCTCCTGACACGTGTCGCCGGCCTGCTGCTGGTCCTCGTCCTTCTGCCCTCCCTCCCCTTTGCCGCTGAAGGGCCTGCCGACCCGGTGGCAGAAGCGCAGTCCCTGGCGCGCCGGGTGCTGGGCGAAAAAGCCGGCAACCTCGTTTTCGCAAAGCT
>CAYVVG010000019.1:0-59873 GCA_964455285.1 uncultured Prolixibacteraceae bacterium | reverse complement strand
ACCAGTGGAAAGTCAATGCAAACAATGCAGGCAATGCAGGCAATGCAACGTTTACGTATGTTTCGGAAGATGGGGATGTTATCACCTGCGAGGTGACGTCGAATGCGACGTGCCCGGTGGGGAGCCCGGCGCTGTCGAACGCGGTGGCGATGACGGTGAACCCGCTTAAACCGGTAAGCATAGTCGTGTCAACTTTTTACAATCCAATTTGTTATGGCACTAGAGCGTACTTCACTTCATCCAGTGTCAACGGTGGGACTGCTCCCGCCTACCAGTGGAAAGTGAACGGGATCAATGCCGCCAACGGGACAGGCACTTCTTTCAACTACATTCCTGCCAACAATGATATCGTCACCTGCGTCCTGACTTCAAATATTACCTGTGCGGCAAACAATCCGGCTGCTTCAAATGCGATTGCCATCACGGTCAATCCGCGCAAGCCCGTGAGCATTTCCATTGCGGCCTCAGCCAACCCGGTTTGTGAAGGAACGGTGATCGGATACACTTCGGCAGTGGTGAACGGGGGGACTGCTCCGGCCTATCAATGGAAGATCAATGCGGTCAATGCAACCAATGCAACCAATGCAAACTATGCGTATGCGCCGGCCAACGGGGATAAAGTCACCTGCGTGGTCACCTCGAATGCCGTGTGCGCCACCTACAACCCGGCTACTTCCAATACCGTTACGATGACAGTGAATCCTCTCAAGCCCGTCAGCGTGACCATTACGGCTTCGGCCAACCCGGTCATTGCCGGAACGCAGGTCACTTTTACAACTGCGACCGTAAATGGCGGGACGACACCTATGTATCAGTGGAAGATCAATACAACCAATGCAATCAATGCAACCAATGCGACCTATTCCTATGTGCCGGCAAACGGGGATCTGGTCACCTGCACGGTAACCTCCGACGAAGCTTGCGCAACGGGGAATCCGGCCCTTTCGAATGCAATTGCCATGACGGTGACAACGGTCCCGGCATCCCTCTCACTGGCCAATGTCAATGTCACGGGTACGGTATGTTACAATGCAAGCCAGACAATAACAGTGGCGGGCAGCGGCACGACCTTCCTTGTGCAGAACGGCGGACATGCCACCCTGATCGCCGGAACGAACATCCGGTTCCTGCCCGGCGCCCGCGTTTACGCAGGGGGCTACCTGCGTGGGTATATCACCACGACGGGGGTTTACTGCGGTCAGGCCGGCGATGCAATCACTGCCCTGGGTGAACCGGATCCCGCCGGCATGGCGGTGAATACTCCCTTCTCGTTGCGGCTGTTTCCAAACCCGACCGAAGGTGAGTTTCAGCTGGAGGTCAAAGGGGTTCCTTCAGGCGAGCCAGTCAGCATCAGCATCCTTACCATGACCGGCGAAACGGTGTACAGGAGAGAATTGGATGGCCCCGGAACCTACCTGCTTTCCCTGGCTTCGCGTGCGAAGGGACTCTATATCATCCGGGTGAATTCGGGCAGTGATTTCCAGGCCGCCCGGATCATCCGTCAATGATCGCCGACGGGAACGTTTCGCCGGATGACGGGAATTTACTTATCTTTACCCTCCGTCATCCGGCGATATGTTCACGACCCGACGCATTCTCTTCTTTTTTTCGATCACCCTGACCGTAGCAGCAGCGGCCCATGTCGCAGCGCATTATCTTTTTCCCTCGTTCCCGGTTTCCGTTCTCATCCTGCTCCGGTGGATTCCGCTGGTATGCTACCTGTTCTATGCAGTCAAGAAAAAGAGGCTGACCACCTGGATATTCCTGAGCATGATGGCCGGCGTGGAGTTCGGGCACGATGTTCCCCTGATTGCCCGCGAACTCAACATTGTCAGCCAGATCTTCATTCACCTGGTGAAAACCATCATCGCCCCGCTTATCTTTTCCACCCTGGTGACCGGCATCGCGGGCCATGCAAACCTCCGGCAGGTTGGCAGAATGGGGTGGAAATCGATCGTCTACTTCGAGGTCGTGTCCACCCTCGCCCTCTTCATCGGGCTTGCTGCCATCAACATCAGCGATGCAGGGAAAGGGGTGACCGTTCCGGAGGCGATGACGCAGGGAAAGTTGCCCGAAGTGCCGCCGCAGGACTGGCACTCGGTTGTGTTGCATATCTTCCCTGAGAACATAGCCAAATCGATTGCCGAGGGGCAGGTCCTTCAGATCGTGGTGTTCAGCATTCTTTTCGGCATCGCTGTGGCCCTGGTGAAGGAGAAGTACCGGGCTCCGATGCTGCGTTTCACGGAATCGCTTACGGCCGTGATGTTCAAATTCACCAATATCGTAATGGCATTTGCGCCGTTTGCCGTATTTGCCGCCATCGCTTACAGCGTCGGTCACATGGGGCTGAACGTCCTGGTCAATTTGTTTGAGTTGCTGGCCACCCTGTACGTGGCCCTGCTGATCTTCTTTGCCTGTGTGCTCCTTCCCATCCTGCTCCTCCTGAAGATCCCGCTCAGGCGGTTTGCGCAGGCTGTCGCCGAGCCGGCCACCATCGCTTTTGCCACGACCAGCAGCGAATCGGCGCTTCCGAGAGCCATGGAGAACATGGAGGCGTTCGGGGTGCCCCGCAAGATCGTATCGTTCGTCATGCCGACAGGGTACAGTTTCAACCTCGACGGCACCACACTGTACCTGGCCATGGCCTCCATATTCGTGGCCAACATGGCCGGGATCCACCTGTCGTTCGAGACCCAGATCGTGATGATGCTCACCCTGATGCTGACCAGCAAGGGAGTGGCAGCCGTGCCCCGGGCCTCGCTGGTGATCCTGCTGGGAACCGCCACCAGTTTCGGCCTGCCCGTATGGCCCATCTTCATCATCCTCGGCATCGACGAGCTGATGGATATGGCCCGCACGGCCACCAACGTGGTCGGGAACTGCCTGGCGACCGTGGTCATTGCGAAATGGGAAGGAGAGTTTGTTCAGGAAACACATGAAACATCAAACCAATAAACCCATGAAAACACTGAAAAAAAGAACCGGTTTCGTGATTCTGCTGATGATGGCACTGGCGCTGGGCTCCTGCAAGAAGGGAGACAACACCATTCCCCTCACGATTTTTACCATCCAGGATGACATCACCCTGGGAAAGCAGGTCGACAATGAGATCATGAACAACCCCGCCGAGTATCCCATCCTCGATTCGGCCCAGTACCCGGCGGCATACCAGCATCTCTACCGGATCCGGAACTCCGTTCTGGCCGGCGGGAAGGTCCATTATGGCGGCACCTTCACCTGGAGATGCCGGATCATCCGCAACGACGCGGTGGTCAACGCGTTCTGTGTGCCCGGCGGGAACATGTATTTTTATACCGGGATCATCAAGCTGCTCGACAACGAAGCCCAGTTTGCGGGGGTGATGGCGCACGAAATGGCCCATGCCGACCTTCGTCACACGTCGGAAATGCTGACCCTGCAATACGGTGAAGAGTTTCTGCTCAGCCTGATCCTGGGCAGCAATCCGTCGCAGCTGGCCCAGGTGGCCGCCGGCCTCGCCCAGGGCCTGGGAAACCTGGCCTACGGCCGCACCAAAGAGTATGCCGCCGATGCCGCGGCCGTCAGGTATCTCTACCCCACCCCGTACGATGCCGCCTCGCTGGGCGATTTCTTCACTAAACTCGAAGGGCAATCCTCCACGCCGGCCTTCCTGAGCACCCATCCCTCCCCCGAAAACCGGCTGGAAAAGATCAACGAGACCTTCCAGTCGCTGGGCGGGGTGCACGGTCAGCTGTTCGCCGACACCTATCAGCAATTCAAAATTTCACTGCCGTAGTTGCCTGAATTACGCATGACGACATAAAAAAAGCAGAGACGCAAAATCTTGCGTCTCTGCAGGTCTTGGAATAAGCCGGTTATCTACTGGTGCAGAAATACTATTGCTGGACCTTCACCGAGATGGTGATGGTACCGTCGGTGGTGCCGCTGATGCTTTCCACCTTGATCATGCCCTTCTTGCCGCCGGCGGTGATGAAAGCGAGGACATTGTTGGCGGCCAGGCTGTTGACCTTGGTAGCGGTCACACCGGATGCCGTTTGTGCTACGATCACATCGTCGGTGGTGATGTCGGCCCAGTTGATGGCGTCGGTCACCTTCTTGAATTTGGTGGCATTCCGGAGCGCCCAGGTGGCCAATCCGTTGGTGGGATCGCTGAACACGATGATGGCATCGGCATCGTTCGGTGCGGCGAGGGTGGCCAGGTTGGTGGCGCCGTAGAAATAGAGCCAGTCAACTTTTGAAGCGTTGGTCTTGGCATTGGCCAGGGAGTAAACCGTGCCGTCGATCGAAGCAAAGGAGCTGCCGGTGGAGGAACCCTGTGCACCCATGATCTTCATGGTGAAGGTGTTGATCGGTCCTGAGCCGGCTACCGTAGTGATGGTGAAGCTGACCTCTTTGGTCTGTCCGTCCTTGTCGGTCACCTTGAAATACCATTTTTCCTGTCCGACCTGGCTGTTGGCGGTGGCGTTGATGACCAGGTTGATCGTACTCAGGCTGAAGGTCGTATCCTGCGAAACGATATTGTTGTTGAATACGCGGGTGATCGTCAGCTTGGTCAGTTTTGCACCCGAATTCGTGTTGGAAAAGGCATTGATCCCGACCTTGAAATCTTCATTCACATCCAGTGTGGCGTTGGCGGAGATGTACCCGGAACCTCCGACGAAATTGATGGTGGGAGCCAGATCCTGCGTATCCTCATCTTTGCTGCAGGAGGTAAAAAATACCAGGCCTGAGACCAGTGCCAGGCCGAGCAATGCACGTAATGTTTTCATAATGTTGGTAGATTAGTTTGAATTTGATGTGCAAATTTACAATAATTATGCCAGACAATAACGGATGCTGCCCGCTTTTTATCACCCGGTTCATGTTCCGGGATATCAACGGAGCCTGCCCGCAGGGAAATTTTCCCATTGCGGATCAGGTATCTGCTTCCCGGAAATATTCATCCCACTGAATTTCGATGTCAGGAAAAATGGCGCGTCGGCTAAATATCATACATTTGTGGGTATGATGACCGGTCCCGATACCTGTCCGTTCGTTCTCCGCCCTTGGAGGATGGAAGATCTCGACCATCTGGTGCGCTTTGCCGACAACCGGAAGATCGCCGGCAACCTGACCGATGCCTTTCCGCATCCCTATACCCGCGACCACGGCATCGAGTTTATCACCCGGGCCATGCAGGAAGATCCACCCCTGATCTTCGCCATCGAGGTCGAACAAATTCCCTGCGGCGCCATCGGTCTGCACCGGCAGTCAGACGTGCACCGCATGAATGCGGAAATGGGCTACTGGCTGGCGGAACCCTTCTGGGGGAAAGGGATCATGACGGGTGCGGTCGGGCAGATGGTTGAATATGGATTTAAAACCCTCGATATCAACCGGATCTTTGCCCGACCCTATTCGACCAACCTGGCTTCGCAGCGTGTGCTGGAAAAGGCGGGACTGCGGCTGGAAGGACGGTTTGCAATGGCGTTGTACAAGAACGGTCGGTATTTGGATGAGTTGATATACAGTATTTTAAGACCCGTTTAATGTCCCGGATCGGTGCCATTTCGCGGAATAGCTACCTGTTATTCGCCCTCTATTTTCTCCTGGCGGCGGCTGCTGCCGTCCAGGCCGTGACGCTTACCCGGCGGACTCAGGCCGGGGGAGGGGAGACCGTGACGAAATACAACAATTATGTGATCTTCCGGTGCAGCCATGAGCACCTGGTGGAGGGAAGGAACCTTTATTGTGCATGGCCCGGAGAACACTGGGACCTGTTCAAGTACAGTCCGACCTTTGCCCTGCTTTTCGGCTTTTTTTCGATGTTCCCCGACTGGCTCGGACTCGCTTTCTGGAACCTGTTGAATGCACTCCTCTTTTTTCTGGCGGTTCAGGCATTGCCGGTTCCTGACAGCCGCAGGAAGATCTTTCTTTTACTTCTGGCGGCGGCCGATGCCATGACCTCCCTTCAAAACAGCCAGAGCAATCTCCTGGTGGCCGCACTGATCCTGCTGGGTTTCGGATTTTTTGAAAAAGGCAAACCGGTTGCAGCGACATTGTGCCTGGTCGCCACCTTTTACATCAAGTTGTTCGGATTCGCCGCCATCATCCTGCTGTTGTTATATCCGGGGAAATTGAAAAGTATCCTGTACACGGCCGGGTGGTTGGTATTGCTGTGGATGATGCCCCTGCCCTGGACCGGGTTCGGGGGCCTGATCGCGCAATACCGGAATTACCTCGACATGCTGCGCAGCGATCATGCCGCTTCTGTGGGTCTCTCTGTCATGGGGTGGCTGCAGCAATGGTTCGGGGTGCATGTATCGCAGGTGCCGGCGGCCGTTACGGCGTTCGCACTGCTTTGCCTGCCGCTGCTCCGGCGAGGGCGTTTCGGTACCCATGGCAGCCGGGTCCTGCTTCTTTGCGCGATCATGGTCTGGATGGTGATCTTCAATCACAAGGCCGAGTCGCCCACCTTTGTCATTGCCACTTCGGCTGTATGGCTTTGGTTCTTAACCCGAAAACGCATCCCGGTCACGATGGTGGTTGCGGGCCTGGTGTTCGTGTTTACCTCGCTGGCTGCAACCGATCTCTGGCCGAAATTCATCCGTACCGGTTTTTTCGAACCTTGGGGGATCAAGGCGGTTCCGTGTATATTAGCCTGGTTGATCATGGTTTATGAATTATTGCACCCGCCCCACCCCGACAGGGTGGGGGACCCCGACAGGGTGGAGGACCCCGTCAGGGTGGGTAAATATTAATTATCTGATTATGAAACAGATTGCAGGATTGATCATCGCAACACTGGCAGGATGCCTGGCCAGGGGCGGAGTTGTGGAGAAAACCTTTTTCTTCGGCAATCCGTCGGTTGAACAAAAGGGCATATACCGGACGGTTAACTTTCCAAATACCGTTCTTTCCGGCATCCCGGGCGAGCCTCAGCTTCCCTGGCATACCGTGGCCCTGTTGCTTCCCCCCGGCGAAGAAGCCGTCACCGTCGAATTGATCCCCGGCACGGAAACCTCCCTGCCCGGCCCTGTCCTGCTCTTCCCGCAGCAACCACCCCGTCCGACCGGCTGGCCGGGCGACGACCGGCTGGTGATGAATACAACCCTCTACCAATCCCGGGAAGCATATCCCGTGCAACGAACCGGACACCTGATGACCCAGTACCTCAACGGATACGGGCTCGCCTTGTGCTCGTTCACACCTGCGATCTATTACCCCGCCGACCGGATGTTTCGTTATTCAGCCTGCGTCACTGTCAGGGTAACCTCCCGGCCCGCCCCGGAGGCCTCCCGATCTCTTGCAAACCGACGGATGCCGGGGCGGGCCGGAAACCCCGCCCTTGCCCTCGCCATGAATCCGGAAATGGCCGGCCTCTATCCGCCTGCGACGGCGCCCCTCGACCCTTTTGACTATCTTATCGTTTCACCGGTTACCTTTAAAAACGAATTCCAGCCGCTCATCAGCCTTTACTCCCAGCGGGGACTCTCCCTGCGGGTGGTGACCACCGACAGCATCATCCAGGTCTCCACCGGGTATGACCTGCAGGAAAAGATCAGGAATTTCATCATCGGGCAGTATCAGAATCACGGCATCGACTATGTGTTGCTGGCCGGCCTCCCCCCCCTGCTACCGGCCCGCGGTTTCTACTGCCAGGTAAACTCGTCCGGCACCTACTATACCGATGCCAGCATCCCCGCCGACCTCTACTTTTCGGGACTCGACGGCAACTACGATGCCAATGGCAACCACATCTATGCCGAGATCGCCGACAATCCCGACCTGCTGCCCGATCTCTCCGTGGCCCGCTTCACCGTTACGGATACCGCCGCTCTTCACCGGATGATCAGGAAAACCATCGCATACCAGACCGACCCCGTACCGGGGGAATTCGCAAAACCGCTGCTGGCGGGCGAATACCTTTACCACGACCCGATCACCTTCGGCAGCGATTACATGGACCTGCTCATCGACAACCACGGGGATAACGGCTATTTTACCCACGGCATTCCCTCCGCCACCAACCAGATCACCACCCTCTATGATACCCTGATCTCCGCTTCGCCACTCAATTACTGGCAGTGGAGCGCAGCCCAGCTGCTGACCACGATCAACCAGGGAAACTCCTTCATTCACCACCTCGGCCATGCCAATACCACCTACATGATGCGACTGAACATGTCGTCGGTCACCAATGCCAACTTCTCCCAGGTGAACGGGATCATCCACAATTTCCAGTTCCTCTACACCCAGGGTTGTTACGACGGCGCCTTCGACGCGTCCGGCGGCTGTATCGCCGCCAAAGCCGTGTCGATCGACAACTGGCTCGTCGCCGGGGTGTTCAATTCCCGCTACGGATGGTTCAACCAGGGTACCACCGACGGCCCTTCCCAACACCTGCAGCGCGAATTCGTGAATGCCCTTTACACCGACACCCTTCCCGACCGGCATATCGGAACAGCACACCGGCTTTCAAAGATCGAAACGGCATCCTTCGTTTCACTCCCGGGCGAATTTGAACCGGGAGCTCAACGATGGGTGCACTACTGCTGCAACGTGTTCGGTGATCCTGCCCTGGAAATTTTCACCCAGGAACCCGACACGTTCCACCCCGTCACATGGACCGGCGCCATCGATTCTGATTGGAACAAACCGGGAAACTGGAATCCCGGCCGGGTTCCCGGATCCCTCAGCGACATTACCATCCCCGACACGCCCAACGACCCGGTTGTAAACACGCTGAACACGAACCGGTGCCATCACCTGACCGTTCTCGGCGGGGCAAACATCACCATCCCTGCCGGAAAATCGCTGGTGGTGTACGGGACAGTGACGATGGGGGCGCCGTAAATCGTGATTTCCCCTCCCTGTTTGGGGAGGGGTGGCCGCAGGCCGGGGTGGGGTGCTGATTTCCCCTCCCTGTTTGGGGAGGGGTGGCCGCAGGCCGGGGTGGGGTGCGTGGTGAGTGTGTGATAACTTTTACAATATGACGAAGGAACTGAAGATCTCGACCTGGAAAAATGACCGGACGGAATGGATCGACATCACCGATCCGGATCCCGCGGAACTGAAAGAGTTCTCGAAGAAGTACGACCTCGACTACCATGCGCTGGCCGACTGTCTCGAACCGGCCCACCTTCCGAAAAAGGAGGCGCTCGAGAATTTTACCTTTCTCATCCTGCGCGTGTACAACGATAAAGCCCTCAACCCGTCGTCCATCCAGCAGATGAGCAACAAGATCGCGGTCTTCTACAATGACCGGATGATCCTGACGGTACACCGGGTGCATGCCGCCATCGTGGGCGAGATCCGGGAAAAGTTACTGGAAACGAAGCTGATCCGCGAACCGGCTGAGATCGTGACACGGATCATGCATTATGCCGTACAATCATTCGAACCGGTGACAGAACAGCTTTCAGAAAGGATCGACCGGATGGAAAAGCTCGTATTTACAAGGAAACAGTCGCGGATCACCCTGGAACAACTCTATTACCTGAAGAACAACTGCCGGCTGAACCGTCGCATCATCAGCCTCACCCGGGAGGTGATCCTTCAGCATGTCACCACCCCCGAAGATGCCGCCGCCCTGCAGGATGTCAGGGATCTCCTGGTGAAACTGACCCTCAGCCTTGACGAGACCCACGACGATGCCGCGAACCTGTCGACGATTTACCTGTCGATCATGTCGGTCAAGACCAACGAGGTGATGAAGATGCTAACGGTTGTGTCGATCTTTTTTATCCCGCCCACCTTCATCGTCGGTATATACGGGATGAATTTCGCGAACATGCCCGAACTGGGATGGAAATACGGGTATCCCGCCGTAATGGTGGTGATGCTGGTGATCTCGGTCTTCATTTTCATCTGGTTTAAAAGGAAAAAGATATTTTAAGCGTGACGCGTGACGCGTGACGCGTGACAAGGAAAGCTCATCAGATCTATATGGAAAAGCGCAGGACAGAGGTGTTTTTGGAAAAGGTTGATGCGGCGATCCGCGAAAAATCCCTGGTCAAGCTGGTTCTCAGCAACCGGCGCGACTCGACCGCAGAACTTCAGCGGATCATCGTTGCCCCGGCAGAGATCCGGAAAACGCTGATGTTGAAATTCGTGTTGCGGTACCCGACCCAGGACATCACGAAGAATTTCGCCCCTCCCGAAGGGATCGGGCAGGTAAGGATCGCACTCGAAAAGGATTTCCTGAACGCCGATCTTTTCACCACCGTCGAAACAGTGCGCCTGTTCGACACCGGCCAGGGAAGGTTCAAGATGCGGACCGGCCGGCCGGAGGCACTGGCGGCACCTGCCCCGGGGCACGACCGGGAAAAGGAGAGGCTGATCCGGAAAGAGAACAACCCCTGGCTCGGTAGTGTCTCAGTTTGAATTTCCCCTTGCTTAACCGATCAAGAAGGTGTATCTTTGCGAAAATCACAACCCATGACAAAGATACGAAGACCCCGCGACCCGAACCAGTTGGCCCGGATGATCGTGGACCTTGCAACCGGTGAGATCCAGGAACCGGCCAGCACGAAGAACCAGGCAGCGGTAGAATTGGGGCGATTAGGAGGGCTGAAAGGCGGCAAGGCCAGGGCGGAGGCGTTAACCCCGGAACGACGCAAGGAAATAGCTAAGAAGGCGGCGGAGAAGAGGTGGGGGAAGGGAGATTAAGGATTTAACCAGTCATCATCAGGTTTTGTGATGAGCCTGGCATTATTCATTGCCATGTCTAATGTTAAACACGTCCTTCCCACATAAGTATCTCCTGTTTTATATATGGCTAGCGCCAAATCAGCTTTTTGTGGATCAGTAAGACAAAGTGGGATGAGTAATTGTAATTGACCATCAGGGAAACTCGGCCCACGATAATATTGTGGTACCGCGGTTTTGTAATTCCTCTGTATTCTTTTTATAGCGTGATCAATAGCCCCACGAAATGTATTTACAAGTTGATGTTTTGGTAAACCACGAATTGCACTAGGAAACCGAGAGAAGTTCTCTTCGTCATCAACAATATGGTCAACGTTCACCCTTATGGGAAGTTTGTAATCATAAAACAACTCAGAAACGTCTTTAAAATAAACAGGGCGTTCTGGTAGTGGGCTGAACCGCGCCATGTTTCTTCCGCTTTCCTTACAAAATTCTAAAAAATAGAGTTCAGTTGAATCTGGCCTTTCTTTAAATACCATAAAAATTTCCTCTTGGTTGGGAGTTATCAGCCCCGTGTTGAAAGACACATACTTTTCAGCTCTTAGAATTTTATTTTCTTCTCTCAATCTTATAAATGTATGAACCAAGTAGCTGAATAAAATTGGGAATGGCTTAGTGTTGGCAGCATTCACATATTCCCAGCGTTCTGGCATAGCTAATTCTTTGAGTGCTAATAGGGTTTCTTCGATTTTCCCAAGATATGCAAACTCAAATAGTGGGTTTTTCTTTCGTTCTTCGTGTGCATTTGTTTTCATGGGGCAAAATTGTTATTGAACACAAAAGCAAAAGCCCCGGTTACAGGGCTTTTGCGTATTAAGTCTTTTTTTCTCTAGTTGTTAAAGGCTCAGTTGTGACTTGATTTGGTTTGGGGTTCGTTAAGTGCCTTGTTCATTTGTGTTTTAAAACTACGCTGCAAATATACTATATAAATTGTTAATAAGTCAAAAAACGGTAAAAATAATTTGGATCTTTACCGTATTACTGAACTTTATGCTTGACAACTCAAGTATAATGTTGTATATTTGCAGAGTAAATCTTTGCAGATATGAACGTCTTACCGTTTGAAAAGAGAGTACAGATAGCCAGCCTGCTCGTTGAGGGCAATAGTCTGAGGGCCATTACCAGGATCACCGGTATTTCGATCAACACCGTCACCAAACTGCTCGTTGATCTGGGCGCAGCCTGTTTGAAGTTTCACGATGAGAACGTGAAGGGCCTACAAACCCGCCGTATCCAATGCGATGAAATCTGGTCGTTCGTCTATGCTAAACAGAAGAACCTGCCGGAAGGTCAGGAGGGCGGAGATATATGGACATGGGTAGGGATCGACGCGGACACCCGGCTCGTTGTTTCGTGGTTTGTCGGAGCCAGGGATGCAGGCGCAGCGGAATATTTCATGGAGGACGTATCCAGGCGGTTAACTAACCGGGTCCAACTGACAACAGACGGAAATACAGCCTACCTGGAAGCTGTTGAAAACACGTTCGGAGCGAAGATCGACTATGCCCAACTGATCAAGATGTACGGGCCCGATCCCAACGTTGGACCCGATAGGAAGTACAGCCCCCCGGTCTGTGTGGGCGGGGAAACAAAGATCATCAAGGGGAACCCGGAAACAAAGCATATCTCCACCAGCTACATCGAACGGCAGAACCTCACAATGCGGATGCACATGCGCCGGTTTACCCGCCTGACTAACGGATTCTCAAAGAAGATCGAGAACCATTGCCTTGCCATCGCCCTGCATTTCATGTACTATAACTACTGCAAGATCCACAAGACGCTCCGGGTCACTCCGGCGATGGAGGCGGGGTTGACGAAGGATATTTGGGAGGTGGGGGATTTGGTGAGGTTGATATAGAGCAGATCAAATTGTTGTATATCTTTGCTGCAATCTACATTGATTTATATGAACGATAAAAACATCAAACGAGTCGAAAGGTTAAATAATGCCAATAAGAAAAAAGATGACGAATATTATACACTATATAGTGATATTGCGGCTGAAATACCATTATATAAACAACAACTACAGGGTAGGAGAATAATTTGCCCCTGTGATTGGGATGAAAGTTTTTTTGAAAGCGTTGTTTTTAAGAAGAAAACTGATGTTGTTTCATCAAAATTGTTTGTTTCTGGTTCTATTAAAGAGGTTGATATTGAAAACAGTTCTGAAAAAATTGAAAAAGATCTAAATCAAGTTAAGTGTAACTTCGTTAAATTTCTAATTGCACATGCCGATGATTATGGCATAACTTCTATTTCGGTCAGTGGGTATAATCCCTCAAGTCAAGAGGGTGTTAGATTTCAGGACATAGACTATTCAAAATATGATTTAGTTATTACTAATCCCCCTTTTAGTGAATTTATTGAATTTATTGATACCATGTTTAAGAATAAATTACAATTTCTAATTATTGGTCCTCAAACGGCAATAGGATATAAGAGCGTGTTCCCACATATAATGAACAATGAAATGTGGATGGGCTACCACTATCATCTTACTGGATTCATCAAAAGCGATGGAACAATTTTACCAAGGAATCACAATTTGCCACGGTCTTGTTGTTGGTTTACCAATTTAGATGTATCTTATCGTCATAAAAGAATGATTTTAACTGAAAATTATGATCCAAATAATAACCCCAACTATTATAACTACGCTGCAATCGATGTAAAGAAAACAACACTCATTCCATATGACTATGATGGTCTAATGGGAGTTCCGCTAACATTTTTACAGAAATATAATCCAGATCAGTTTGAAATTGTTGGTCTTAGTGGGGCAGTTGCTGGTAAAATGCCTAATCACATACCTAAGAATTTAAAAGGAGGACCCGCATTTTACTTGCAAGGTAAAGATGGATCATTCAAAAGGTTATTTGGTAAAATGGTAATTCGTAAAAAATAAACATATTAACATTTATAATATGAAGGTAAAAGAACTGTATGATTTTTTAAATAATGGTAGAATAATAAGCGACATAGAACTTCAACGTGAAATTGTCTATGACACAAAAAAACAAGAACTTGTTATTGATAGTATTGTTAATAGTGTCCCCCTTCCAGCATTCTATTTGTGGAGAAACGATAACGACATATTGGAGGTTCTAGATGGTAAGCAAAGAATAGAAGCCATTAAGCGATTTTTTCAAAATGACATTGAATACGATGGGAAATTATGGAAACAAATTAATGTGGAAATTCAGGAAAAAATTTGCAATACTGAATTGTGTATCATTGAATGCACAGGAACGGATCATCTCAGAAGGGAAATATTTAGAAGAATTAATACCCTTGGCGTCCCGCTTTCAACATACGAAGTATTGAATGGGCTATATCATGGGGATTATTTGGATGGGCTTACAGAATTTGTTAGTAGAGACAAATACGTTATTAATGTATTGGGTGCAAATTCCCGTGGGAAAAATCAAATAACAATATTAAAATGGATTTTGGCATTAAAATCTGCTAATAAAATAGACGAATATGTAAAAACAAATCAATGCGTTTCATTCGAATTGGATCAAAAATTTATAAGTCCGTATATCAGATTTATTAAGGATATATTTACAGATAAAACAAAAATTAAACTTGATTTGAGGTTTAGGCTTTCAACTAAATTTTTCCCGGACAAAAGCAGATTAAGAGACAAAAGAGATATGATTTTAAAGGATTGTAATGATTATATTAAGAGTGATTATTATAAGTTATCAAATTCAACGGATTTAGATATTGAGGCTATTATAGTAGGAATAATTGGAGATTATAGAGTAGATAAAAAACGTTTTTTCACCAAAGAGGACAAGGCAGAACTTATAAAAATGAGGGATCCGGTGAACAACATGTATAAATGTGATAAATGTAATCAGCATTTTAATGAAGATGAATTAACGGTAGATCATAAAGATCCACCATGGTCTAAAGGGGGTAGAACCGTTCTTTCTAACGCAGAATTATTGTGCCGCCCGTGTAATAGTAGTAAGGGGAATAGATAAATCCCATTATCAAGTATTAGACGGTGTTGATGCTTTCTTGGGTAAGCGATGCGCCCCCCTGTCGGTGATGTATTCCCTGGCGTCCCACCAATCCCCATTAATATCCCAATAACCTTCGCATAACATATTTATCCCGGTAATAACGCGCTTACATGCCTCAATAGACCACGGGGGGGGTGGTATCGTCATTTCTTCCTGGCATATTTCGCGTGCTATTAGTAGCAACAACCGCTTGCGCTTACGTTCCGGTGAAATCTCGTCGCTAACACGACATGCTTTTTTTCTTCCATACTTTTTGTTTTTATAGTGGTGATATGTTTTGTAATATTGCTATAACAAATATGTGTTAGTGTGGAAAATCCAGAACCCAAGGGCAATGACACCGGCGGAAAGGATAAGGCAGACGACCAAGGCAAACTTATTGCGAACCAGCCAGCCCCTCCCCTCCAACAGGTAGATAAGGCCATCAACGATAAGCAGGGCTCCAACCAGGAAACAACATTCGGCGATTATAAGGTACTTTGTCAGTACTCTTTCAACCGCATCCCAAGAAGATACGACCGGGCTGGGGTTATTATCCAGTCTGCTCTCGCCATTATCACACTTATAACTCTGATCCTCTTTTACTACTCCTTTCAGCAACAAAAGTGGGCGACCGATGAAGCCTTGAAAAGAACTGATTCTGCCAACAAACTGACCAGGCAGGCGTTGTATATTACCAAATTGGCCTATGCTAAGTCCGTTGCCTCCGCCTCGATGGACAGCATTATGACCATCAAGGATACGCTGGCCCGGGATCGGAACACCAAGCGCGAACTGAGGGCGTACCTGTCGATTAAGAGTTATGGATGCAAATTGCTGGACAGGAATCGAACAATATGGTGGTTTGAAATAATGAATACTGGTAAAACACCGGCCCGTAGCATTGCTCCATTTGGCGGATGTGATACTTGTTTGTTTATGATGGATGCTATTGGGAACAATCTCTTTGACTGGAGTAAATCCCCGTGGATTGGAAGTTTTTCGCAGGGGAACCAAATAGGAGACAGCCTTTTGTTTATCAGTAAAATATCTGAAAGCGTAACCGACAAAACATTTTCCAACATTTATATTGGCAGAGACACCCTCTATCAGTTTGTGTATATTTCCTACTATGATATTTTCGGAGACTTGCACCGAACGGTTGGATGTTTTTATATAACCGGGACTGGCGGTGGCCGGTACATTACAAGCCGATACCCCAAGTACAACGACGGTGACTAAAAATATTTTCCAAACTGAGACACTACCCCTGGCTCAGGGAGCTGGGAATTCTCAATGCCCATTTCGAAATCCGCCCGGGGATGAACGACAAGTACCTGCAGGTAAACCGATACCTCGAGATCCTGGGACCCGTGATCGCGGAGATGAAACTGACCGGCCCGGTCCGGGTGACCGACATGGGTTCGGGAAAAGGTTACCTGACCTTCGCTCTGTATGAATACCTGTTGCGCATCACAGGGCAGGATCCGGTGATGACCGGGGTGGAGGCAAGGAAGGAACTGGTGGAACTGTCGAACCGGATCGCCCGCGACGCGGGATTCAAGGGCCTGGAGTTTATCACCGGATCGATCCTCGATGCGCCACTCGAAAAACCCGACATCCTCATCGCTCTGCATGCCTGCGACACGGCCACCGACGACGCCATCTTCCGGGGGATCACCGCCGGGGCTTCCCTGATCGTATGCGCTCCCTGCTGCCACAAACAGGTTAGAAAAGAGTTCGGCAAGGGAGGGGCGATGGACCCTGTCACGCGCCACGGCATCCTCGAAGAACGGCAGGCCGAGATCGTCACCGATGCGATCCGCGCCCTGATCCTCGAGGCCGCCGGCTACCGGACCCGGGTCCTGGAGTTCATCTCTACGGAACATACCCCGAAAAACGTCATGATCGTCGGACGGAAGACCCCGTCGCAAACCCGTCGTCCTGAGCGCTTCCTCGAGCAGATCGGGGCCCTGAAATCACTGTTCGGCATGGGTACGCATTACCTGGAGACGCTGTTGCCGGGTTGAACATTTCCAAATTTTATTTTGTTAGGGTGTAGGATGTGGATGATATTTATCTACATTTACTGACTTTTCACCTAGAAAAGACTTTTCAGCCAACCATCATCTACTCGTTTAACCAAACAATTGTAACTATGAAAAGAAAGATCTATTATCTGCTGGCCCTGATGCTGGTCGCAGGATCAGGAATCGCGCAAAAGGCTGTCCGGTGCCCGTTGCCTTCCGACGGAGGGGTGCCTGCCGGTACCGAAGTTTCCACCGGACAGACTGTCGGAAATGAAACGGATGCAATGACCGTGTGGGCCCTGCCCGGTTTGGGCGCCACATCGGCCAATACGCGTTGCCCGGGGAATACCTGGAATTACCAGCGCACCGAATACCTGATCAGACCGGCCGAAATGGCTGCGAGCGGATTTCCCTCCGGAATTACGGTCGATGCCATTGGATTTCTGATCCTGACGGCTGGGACCACCAATCAGACCGGAAACTTTAAAGTCTGGCTGAAAAACACCACCGACGTTACTTATACGCTGGGGGCTACATGGACCACCGCCGGTTTTACCCTGGTCAGCGACATCGCTTCCTGGACGGTTCCCATCACTGCGGGATCTTACCTCGTGAATTTTTCCGGAGGATCCCCCTTTACCTACACGGGGGGCGGTGTGTATGTGGCTTGGGAATTCTCAAACCCGGGAACAGTGGGTACAGGAGCCTTGGTCGCCAACTGCAATACCTCGCTGCTTAGCGGATTGTATGGTGCTAGAAGCACCAGTTCCCTGCCGACCACGTTGGTTGTTTCCGACTGGCGCCCGGCGACCCAGTTTGCCAACAACTCCCTCACCGATGTGCTCCAGGTGACCAATGTATACGCCATGGAAAAATGCCCGCTGCCTTACGGCGCCCCCACCCCGGTCACGGCCCGTGTGGTGAATGTCTCAGCGGCCGCTGAAACCTTCACGGTAACCCTGACGGTCACCGACCAGGCGACCTCGGCCGTTCGTTACACCAATACCCAGACGGTCACCGCGCTGGCAGGCGGTGCAGCCACAGTTGTCAGTTTCGCCCCCTGGACGCCGGCTAACCAGGAAAACGACAACGTTACGGTGACTGTTTCGGCCGGAACGGGGGAAACTTACCTGGCTAATAACACTAAGACCATCCCGGTCAACATCAACAATAACCTGTTCGGATATGCCTTCACACCGGCTCCTTCCACCGGGTACGGATATACCTATACAGGCGCGGGAGGGATCTTTGCGAACAAGTTCCATATGAACGGGGTTGGGAGCATCTCCGGGGCCAACATCTTTATCTACAACTATACGGCCAATGCCGGAAATACAGTCTATGCGGTCGTTCTGAATAGCGCCGGCGCCATCGTCGCCCAGTCCGACAACCTGGTGATCGCTACCGGGGACCTCGGGACCAACAAGGAGTTCACGTTTGCCACGCCCCCCGCATTCAACAATGAAGATTTTTTCGTCGGACTTGCACAGCCGACCGGCGGAACCGTCCAGTGGTACCCGATCGGATGCATGTCGGAAAGTCCATACCGGGCAGATGCATTCTATGGTTTCGACATCACCGGCGGAACGCCTGCCCTTTTTGGCGCCGACTACAAGTTTCTCATCGAAGCTGTGATCGGCGGGGCCACCCTGCTTGCCGATGATGTCGGGACAACCTCTATCGATTTCGGCAATATCGTTACCACGGGCGTGATGGTACCGCAGGCGACGGTCAAGAATTACGGGGCCAACACCGAAACCTTCACCGTGACCATGACCATCGGTTCGAACTACAACTCGACAAAAACGGTCACCGCCCTTGCCTCCGGCGCGACCGCCCAGGTCAGTTTCGACCAGTGGATCAGCACCCTGGGAGATTACACCGTGAATGTGTGCACCAACCTGGCCGACCTGGATCCGACCAACAACTGCAAAACGCAACCGCTGAAGGTGCTGAACCTGAACAAACAGGTTTATGCCTACAATGCCTTCCCCGGTTCAGGGACCGACCCCGAGGGACCGACCTCCTTCAACCTGCATACCCCGGGAGCGCTTACCTCGCTGGCCGATCAGAGTTCCATGTGGTTCGTTGCCGGAGGTACCTGGGCCGACGGGAGCTGGTATGGCACCGTTTACGATACCATCGCTCCATATGGCTTCATCACCCTGAACACCACAACGGGAGCAAGAACCGTGGTCGGAACCATGGGTGCTTCGATGAACGGGTTGTCGTACAACCCGGCCGATCATACCATGTATGGTGTCGGCTATAACAGCGCCACCACCTCCTCCGAACTCTATACCATCAACAAGACAACCGGAGCGACCACCCTCGTTGGCTCCACTCCCGGCGTGCTGCTGATCAACCTTGCGATCAACAACGAGGGAGTATGTTATTCGGTCGATGTGAATGCCGACAATCTCGGAACGGTGAACCTGGCGACAGGGGCCTTCACGATCATCGGTTCTCTAGGGTTCTCAGCCAGTTACGCCCAGGACATGGAGTTCGACCGGGAGAGCGGGGAGCTCTACATGGCCGCCTATGGAAGTTCCGGATGGCTGGGCTGGGTGAATAAAACCACCGGTGCCGTGACCAAGATCGGCGATTTTGAAGGTGGGGCCGAATTGACCGGTTTCGCCATTCCTTATTCTTCCATCCCTTCGAATATCAATGTTTCCGGTGTTGTGAATGAGGAAGAAAACCCCTGCTACAACGCCACCAACACGATCACGGTAGGGGGCGAATCCACCCCGTTCACCGTCAATGCCTTTGGCAGTGCCACCCTGATCGCGGGGCAGAAGATCACGATGTTGCCTGGAACGAAAGTCAACCTGGACGGTTCCCTGGTTGCAAAAATTTCCGACGGGACCTATTGCAACGGGGTCACCCTGACCAAATCGGTGGTTGCTTCCAACAACAACGAGGGTACCCGGAGCATGGAAAAAGCCGGATTCTCCCTCTTCCCCAACCCTACCTCCGGCAACTTTACGCTGGTGCTGAAAGGCGAAGAGGTGCCCGGCAACGTCACCGTGGAGATCTATACCACACAGGGCGAAAAGGTGCTGGTTTCAGGCATGATCGGGGAGAAGAGCCGTGAATTTGTGACCTCCGGACTGCCCATGGGAATCTATTTTGTCAGGATCACCGGGGAAAACTATTCGGAAACGATCAAACTGATCAAGACAAGGTAATAGAATTGACGATTAAGGGATTGCAGATTGCAGATTGAGTGATGAGTCCCCTCCGAAAAGTGCCGTTGCCGTGATCTACCCACCCCCGGCCCCTCCCTTTGCAAGGGAGGGGTGTTATAAGGTGCTGCATAAAGTATTGATAATCTTTAATATGGTCGTATCGGTTATTCCCCTCCCTACTGGTAGGGAGGGGCTAGGGGTGGGTAGATTGACTTTTCGGAGGGGGCTCAGTCATTGAAGAATCAATCGTCAATCTCTTAATCTGCAATCATCCATAAAAAGCCGGCTGCCGTTTTTACGGGGCCGGCTTTTTATTTGGCCCGGGCCGGGATTGTTAAAAAAAGTTAAAACTTCCATAAGTTGCTTGGTGAATCTAATTTTCGTATTTTTACCATCATCATTCCATAACCCTTTTAAACCCTTTGACCCGGCCGCAACCTGAGAGGAGTAACGGTCAGTGAATCTGTCACTCATAGAACAAGAAGTTTCATCACGGGATCAGTAATTACTCAATATATGTTCCTAATGCAGGTTTAGTTATTCACCAAAAACAAAAAACCATGAGAAAAGTATTACTTATGTTGGTTTCCGTGCTCTTCTGGCTGGGCGCCAGTGCCCAGGGCACGTTACCCTATACCGACAACTTTGAGTCCTACACGACAGGCGGTTTTCTGGCCGCCCAGAGTATAACCTGGTGGACCACCTGGAGCGGCGCTACCGGTGGAGGCGAAGACGGACAGATCAGCACCGATGTTGCCTACAGCGGCACCAAATCGGTCCTTTGCGACGTGACCGGTCTTACCGCCACCGACCAGATTTGGAAGCTTGGAAACAAAACTTCCGGGGCCTATGAAGTGAAATGGATGATGTACGTAGGAACCGGGTATTGCGGATATTACAACTTCCAGCATTACCAGTCGCCCGGAACCCAATGGGCGTTTGAAGTTTATTTCCGCACCAACGGCACCATGTCGCTCGAAGCGGGAGGTGTGACCACTACGTATTCCTATCCCAAAGCCACCTGGTTCGAGGTGAAACACCTGATCGATATCGACAATGACACCATCCAGCTGTTTCTGAACGGCACCTTCCTCCGCGGCTGGCCATTCCATTACCAGGCGTCGGGTACCACAGGTACCAACCAACTTGGCGGTGTTGACCTCTTTGCCGGTGAATTTACAGGATCCGGTGAAATTCCAAAATTCTATTTTGATGATGTGTCCTATACCTCCTATGTGGCTGCCAATGATCCGAAGATCGCCGTTTCACCTACCTCGATGACGGCGAGCCAGGAGATCGGCCAGATCACCACCCAGCAACTCACCGTTTCCGATACCGGGGTGGTGAACCTGGTCTATTCCACCAACATCATCCTGAACTCCGACGCCCCGGTGGTCAACCGGGCCGCCCTGATCGAACCTTCGGTCCCTTCGCAGAAAGGCAGCCTGCACCTGTGCTCGGCCGACCCCAACCCTTCCACCGGGGCTGCCAACCCGCCCACCGATGCCCCGGGAGCGACGGCTGTCCTGCATTATGATGGAGATAATTACAGCGCCATCGGATGGGGGACTCCACCCTCCACGATCACTGTAGCCGCCCGGTTTCCCAACAACATGACTCTACCCAATGCCGGACTGTACCTGGAATCGGTCGATGTGTATATCAACGACCTGAACGCAACTGCGAGCAACCTGATGACAGTCAAGATTTTCGGAATGGGAACCGACTATGAGCCCGGGGTCCTGCTCTCCTCGCAAACCTTTACTCCGACGGCGGATTCGTGGAATAACATCGTACTCACCACCCCCGTCCTGGTCACCGGGCAGGATCTCTGGATCGGGTACCAGTTCACCCAGGCCGAAGCAAGCATTTTCATTCCGGGAACCGATGCCGGCCCGGCCGACCCGAACGGAGACTTTTTAAGTACCGGCGTGGGCTGGTCCCACCTCAGCACCAATCCGGCGCTGAATTACAACTGGAACATCCGCGGGAACCTCAACGGAACGCTCATGCCCCAGTGGCTCTCTGTTTCACCGGCATCGGGCACCGTCACGCCAGGAGGCAGCCAGCCGCTCACCGTCACCTTCAACTCAACCAACCTGGAAGTGGGCGCCCACCAGGCAATCATCCGCTTCCTGAGCAACGATCCGACCATGCCGCAACTCGACGTTCCGGTCACCCTCACGGTGATCCAGTCGGCCTGCCCTGCCCCCTCGGGGCTTTCGGCGACCAACATCACGGGCCAGGCGGCTACCATCAACTGGAACGGGGCGCCCGAAGTGCAGATCGACTACGGACTCGCCGGACATGCGGTGGGTACAGGCACCATCATTCCGGGGTATGTAACCTCGCAGAACCTGACCGGCCTGAACTACCTCACCTCTTACGATGTGTATGTGCGGCAGGTGTGCGGGGTCGGCAACTACAGCCCGTGGATGGGTCCGCTGAACTTCACCACGCTCGAGCAGTATGCCGTCACCCTTTACCCCGTGAGCGCCACCAACGGAACCGGGTACATCTCCAACGGATCTTTCCTGAAGAACGGACCGGCGATGAACACTTCGACCGCCGTGAGCGATACCCTGGGCCGCGGGTACATGAAGTTCGACATCTCCTCGCTGCCGTTGAATGCGGTCGTGACCAAAGCCACCCTGAATTATTACAACTTCTACCGGGCGGGAACTTCGACGGCGGATAACGCAATATTTTCCCTGGCCAACGATCCCATTACGACCACGGGAGCAACTCTGTACAGCGACTGCGGCGACGGCGCCCCGCTGTGGACCGGCGTATGGGGAGGAACGGCCCCGGTATGGATCAACTCCCTGCTGAATACCACCGGGAAAAATTATATCATGGATCAGATCGCTTCGGGATGGGCCGGATTCGGACTGGTCCGGGGTTCGACCCTCCTCTACAAATTTGCCGGTTACAACGATGCCACCTACAAACCCACCCTGCAGCTGGAGTACCACGTGGTGGCCACCGGGCCGGAACTCGGAGTCAACCCGGCCTCGATGAACTATGACCCGGTGAACCTGGGGCTCCAGTCCCTTCCGCAGGTATTCCGGATCAAGAACACCGGATCGGGTTCGCTTGCGATTGACGGTCTTTCATTGCAGGGGACCGATGTCAGCCAGTTTATCCTCAGCGGGAACACGGGCTTTGTGAATCTCGGACCGGGACAGTCCTATACCGTCACGGTCACCTTCAAGCCTACCTCGACGGGAATCAAAACAGCCAACCTGGTTGTTTCTTACAACGAAAACGAATATCCCTATCCCCTCACCGGTACCGGGTACCTCAACGGTCCTCAGAACCTGACCGCCACGCCGGTCATCGGACCCTATGTGAACCTGGCCTGGGAGGCGCCGCTGCCGCTCGCCGAGATCCGGTACGATGACGATGGCGCCGAGAGCCATTTGTGGGTTGGCTCACCCACCACCACCAGCCAGATGTTCTATACCCGGATCACCATCCCTGTCAACGGAACGCTGACCGCCATTTCGGTGGAATCACGCAACGCCTCCACCACCTGGGAATCGATCCGGCTCTGCCCCGATAACGGGGGATTTCCCAATCTGGCGGCGCCGGTAGAATCCTTCACCAATGTACCGGTAACCTCCGCAACGGGTCAATGGATCGTGAAAAACCTGACCACGCCGCTCTCCGTCACCCAGGGCCAGAACTATTATGTGGTCGCTCAGTGGCCGGCCGGTAGCACCGTAGGTCCGATGGTGGGCGTCGATCAATCGGGCAACCACTACCGCTGCGCCTATACTTCCGACGGGGGGATCTCCTGGATCGATTACCCCGCCAACTGGATGATGCGCGCTTACATGAACCCAGTCAGCGACGATCCCGGACGGTCCTTCACCAATTATACGGTGAATCGCGGAACCACCTCCGGAACCTGGACCACCTCCATCCCGGGGATCTCCGGCACAACCTACCAGGATGTGTCGACGGCAGCGACTACACAATACTATTACATGATCACTGCCCAATATTCAAATGGTGTCGCCAATAGCAACATTGCCGGCGTGACCACCTTTGAACTGTGTCCTGTGCCAACCACACTGACCGCAACCGGGATCACCTCCACCAGCGCCAACCTGGGCTGGAATGCCAACGGCACCACTGCATGGCAGATCGAATGGGGCGTGTCGGGCTTCACCCAGGGAACTGGCACCATGATCACCAGCGGTGTGACCAATCCCTATACCCTGAACGGATTGAGCGCAGGCGCTTCCTACAGTTATTACGTGAGAAGTTTCTGCGGCGGATCGCTCTACAGCTCGTGGGCCGGCCCCTTTACCTTCAACGTGCCCTGTGTGACCACTCCGGCGCCCTTCACCGAGGGATTCGAAGGGACCACCTTCCCGCCGGTCTGCTGGTCGTTATCCGCTTCAGCAGCGGCCTGGGTGCGGAGTACGTCAGCCAGCGGGTACGGCACCGGCATCGCCTCGGCGTTTGCCAATTTTTACAATATAACCGCCGGAAACACCTTCGATCTGAACACCTTTGTGTTCAGTACCACCGGGTTGTACCAGCCGGTGCTGAAATTCGATCATGCCTATGCTACCTATGATGCGGCTTATGTGGACGAGATGGATGTGTACTATTCCACCGACGGCGGGAATACGTGGACACTGCTGCTGGCTATGCCCGGTGGAGCGACCGGTATCCTCAACACGGGGGGAGTGGTGGCTGATCCCTATGTTCCCATTGCTTCGGAATGGGCCACCCAGACCCTTGCCTTGCCGGCCGGGGCCAACATGATCCGGTTTACCGCCATCAGCCAATACGGGAATAACCTGTATCTCGACAATGTGCGGGTGGAGGCCTCTGCTCTCCCGCAGAACGTCACCGCTACCGGAACCGTGACCAACGGACAGTCCCTGTGTTACAATGCCACGGGTACGATCACTGTGGCCGGCGGGACCAGCACCTTTGAGGTGCAGTCGGGGGGCAGCGTGGAACTGGTTGCCGGGGTGAACATCCTGTTCCTCCCCGGAACCCGCGTGCTCAGCGGCGGCTATCTCTGGGGCCATATCGGCACCAACTGGTGCGGCGATGCCCCGATCATGGCGGCTCCCGTTAGCGGCGTGGCCGGAACTGCCCCGGCATCTGCCAGCGCGGCATTCCTCCTCTTCCCGAACCCCACCAACGGCAACTTCACGCTGGTGCAGAAGGGCGACAGGATGCTTGAAAATGTCACAGTGGAGATCTGCAGCCTGCGCGGAGAAAAGGTTCTTACCACCCGGATGACCGGGGAAAAGAGCCATGAATTCACCACGTCGGAATTGCCCGCCGGTCTTTACTTTGTCAAGATCGTGAGCGGCGGCAACACCGAAACGGTCAAGCTGATCAAGACGAGGTAAGTGGATTGACGATTGAGAGATTGAGAGATTGCAGATTGAGAGATTGCAGATTGAGGCCTATCAATCCCTTAATTCCTTAATCGTCAATCAACCATAAAAAGCCGGTTCCAGATTATTCGGGGCCGGCTTTTTCTTTGGACATGAGACGCAGAAAAATCCTTATTTATACCCGGTATAAATTGATCTAATTATTTGATAATTTGTTTTTTTATTATATTTGATAGGTGCTTTGTCAGACTGCCTTTTGGTTTCTCCGGTTCACATCAGAAAATATCGTCCTTATAATCTCGCCTGGAAATCGCATGAATGTCAACCTTTCTAAATCTCCAACCATGAAAAAAAAGCATCTGTTATTGGTTTCCCTGATCCTGTGGGCGTTAAGCTCATGGGGGGTTACCGTGCAAATTGGCTCTGGTACCACCACGACCAGTTATTTCCCGATTTACACTTATTACGGTTATAATTACAGCCAGCAGATCTATCTGGGAAGTGAAATTTCAGGCGGCGGAGGGGGCGTCGGGTCCATCTCCAAGATCCGGTTTTACTGTAACTCTGCACAAACCCCTTTTGCGAACTGGTCAAACTGGACAGTTTACCTGAAAAATACGACCAAGACCTCATTTACAAGCAATACCGACTGGGTCGCCGTGGGTACCATGACACAGGTTTTCTCGGGAAACATCCCCACCCCCGTTTCCGGGGCATGGCTGGAACTTACCCTCACCACTCCCTTTGAATATGACGGAACCAACCTCGTGGTGGCCGTTGATGAAAATTCATCCAGTTACACGGGTTCCGCCACCTCATGGAGATCCTTTGCTTCCGGTTCAAACCGGGGGATCCTCTATTACAGCGACGGCACGAATCCGAACCCGGCCTCGCCTCCCACCGCCAACTATGGCCCGAATGCCAGTCTTGCCCAGATCCAGCTCGAGATCTCCCTGGCGCCGGTCTGCTCCGGAATGCCCGACGCATCGACCATCAACGGGGCGAACGCCGTTTGTTATAACACAGGCACCACCCTTTCATTAAGTTCATCATACAGCCTCGCCGGGATCACCTATCAATGGAAGTCATCCACGGTCGCCGGCGGGCCGTATACGAACCTGGGGACGGCCTCCACCCAGGCCACCGGGAACCTGACCGAGACCACCTATTATATCTGCGAAATATCCTGTTCATACAGCGGGAAAATGACGATAACCCCCGAAAAGTCAGTGACCGTCAACCCGTTGCCCGCCATTACTGCCACGCCCCCTTCGGCCCCGTACTGTTCGCCGGGCGGCACGGGTGTTGCGATCACTGCCGACGGGGCAGGCCCGTCGGGCACTTACTCCTGGAACCCCACCGGTGGCTTGAACCCCGCCACCGGGCCCAACGTGGTTGCCACGCCGGCGACTACAACCACCTATACCGTGACCGGCACCGACAACAATGGTTGCTCCAATACGGCTACCTCCGTGATCACGGTTACGGCTACACCCACGGTCAGCGCATCTGCCAGTCCTACCGGTGTATGCCTTAACGGATCGTCGCAACTGCAGGCTTTTGCAGCGACACCCTCTCCGGTGAAAAACTACACATTTACCGCCAACCCGGGCACCTCCCTCGACCCGATGACCGGAGCTACCCAGGCGATCGGGGCGGGCGATGACGATACTCCCACAGCAACTCCCGCCGCTATCGGGTTTCCCTTCACCTTCGACGGCATGAACTATACCCAGTATTCGGTATCTCCCGACGGTTGGCTTATGCTGGGAGGGACCCTGGCCAGCAGCCAGTACACCAACAGCATTACCAGCGCCACCAATATTCCCAAAATCTATCCATATTGGGACGATATGGCCACCGGCGCTGATGGGAACGTAAAGACCCTGGTCACCGGCTCCGCTCCCAACCGGATCTTTATCGTGCAGTGGTTCGTGACAATCCCGCGTGCCACCTCCGGCGCCGCCAATTCCACCTTCCAGGCCTGGTTGTACGAGGCCGGCGGAAAGATCGAATTCCGTTATGGCGCCATGGGTTCGGGAACCATGTCGGCCTCCGTCGGATTGACGGGAAATACACCGGCTTCCGATTTTCAGAGCATCACCCTCGCATCGGGAACCAGCAGTACAACGTCGCCAAACGACAACAACACCGGCCAACCTGCCAGCGGTACCCTGTATACGTTCACCCTGCCTGTCCCGCCGCTCACCTGGTCGCCGGGAACCTTCCTGAACTCCACCATTATTCCCAACCCCCTGGCCAGCAACATGACCACGACCACCACGTATACCGTTACGGCCGATAACAGCGGCTGCACCAGTCAGGCCGGCGTGACCGTCACCGTCGGAACCGAACTGACGGCCACTGCCACGGCGGATCCTGCCGGGCCGGTTTGCAGCGGCACCGCCGTGCTCCTGACCGGCACCCCCACCGGGGGAGGAGGCCCGTACCAGTATTCGTGGAAGGCCAACGGCACGGAGGTGAGCACCGCGCAGTCGTTCACCGTGAACCCGGCCGAAACCACCACCTACGACCTTATGATCACCGATAACTGTACGCAAACGGCATCCGCGTCGGTCACGATGACGGTCAAGCCGGTCCCCACAGCAGGCGCCTCCTCCAATTCCCCGCTCTGCGACGGCGGAGTGCTGAACCTTACCGGCTCGACGGATATCGGCGACACGTTCGCATGGACCGGTCCGAACGGGTTCAGTTCATCCCTTCTTACACCCACCCTCAATCCGGCGATGCTGGCAGATGCCGGCACCTACACCTTTACCGCCTCCCTGAACGGTTGCACCTCGGCCCCCGCCACAACCGGCGTGGTGATCCATCCCGCCCCGGCCGCAGTGACCATAACCCCTTCCCCGGCAGTCGTACCGTCGGGCGGGACACAGTCGCTGACTGCAAGCGGTGGAAATATCACTAAAGTCTTGCTGAGCGAGGATTTCAACGGCACCGTTCCCGGGTGGTTCACAATCAACAACTCGACCGGCGGCACGCCTGCCAACGCGGCATGGGCCCTGTATAACTCTTCCCCGGGCTTCCAGAGCAACGACAATTCCGTATTCGTCCTGTCGAACAGCGACGCGCAGGGGAGCGGGGGCACGACCCGGACCCAGTTGATCAGCCCGACCTTCAACACCACCGGTTGTACTTCACTGACCCTCTCGTTCTGGCATTTTTTCAGGCTTTACACCTCCGCCGACCATGGCTATGTGGAAGTTTCGACCGACGGAGGCGCCACCTGGGTGGCACCGGCCCTGGCAGACTACAACGCCACCATCGGATCGGCCACGGCCTGGGTGAACGCCGTTCTCGACCTGTCGGCCTATGTGAATCAACCCAACATGAAGATCCGGTTCAACTATTATGCGGAATACGGATGGTACTGGGAAATTGACAATGTGGTGATCTCGGGCATTTTTCCCACGGTGTTCTCCTGGTCCCCGCTCGACGAACTGTTCACCAACCCTGAAGCAACGATTCCTTATACCGGCGCAGGCAATGTCGCGACCGTGTATGTAAAACCCACCGACAGCCGGATTTACACCGCCACCGCCACCTCGGATATGGGATGCACCCAACAGCAGTCCGCAGAGGTGATCAGCTGCCCGGCGGTACCTGGATTCGTGGCCTCCTTTCAACCCACCCCGACCTCCTTTTCCCTGGTATGGTTTTCCTCCGGGGGCAACGACCCCGAATCATACACCATCGAGGTGGCGACCGACGAACAGTTTCTCAACCCCGTAGCCGGCTCCCCGTTCACCGTATATCCCCCGATCCTGATGCTGACCGTCAATGGCCTCGACGGGAGCACCCAGTACTATTACCATGTCCGTGCCAACGTGACCGGTTGTTCCAGCGGTTATACCGAACCGGATTCGATCACCACCCTCTGCCCCGCCACCCCCGCCCCCTTCACCGAAGGATTTGAAGGAACCACCTTCGTTCCGGATTGCTGGGGAAACCGGGCGGTGACGGGCATCCACCTGTGGGAAAGGACCACCGGCGCGAGCGGACAAGGGATCGGCACCGCCTCTGCCTTTGCCAATTTCTTTAACCAGAGTTCGGGCTCCTACGAAATGACCACCATGCCTTTCGATGCCATCGAAATGTATGAACCCGTGCTGAAGTTCAATTACGCCTATGCCACCTACGTGGTGGAGAACGATGAACTCGATATCTATTATTCGACCGATTTCGGATTCTCATGGGATCTCCTGGAAGCCCTGCCCGGAGGAGTGTCGGGTCCGCTGAACACCGCCGGGGCCACCACCGATCCTTTCGTTCCCACGGCGGCACAGTGGGCCACCCGGGAGATCGCCCTTCCTGCCGGCACCAACATGCTTAAATTCAAAGCGATAAGTGCCTACGGAAACAACCTTTACCTCGATAACATTGAGGTTACCTCCGATATACCTGTAACGACCATCGTAGGAAATACGGTCATCGGGAGCGGGCAATCGGAATGCTACAGCGCCTCCGGAACGGTTGTCGTTGGCGGAAGTCCCGACACATTTGTCGTGAATGCCGGTGGCAGCGCCACCCTCGTGGCCGGGCATCGTGTCTTTATCAGGGATGGCGCCCGGGTGATGCCGGGAGGGTATCTGCATGCTTACATCGGCGATGCATGGCCGTTCTGCGGCGCAAAAGCCCCTGCCTTGCCCGGAGTTGCCGCCGGTACCGGGGTCCTTCCGGAGGGGTTTCCGGATGCCCGTTTCGTGATCTTCCCGAACCCCACCAGCGGAAACGTGACGTTCGAACTCCGGGGAGCGTTACCGGGATCCGGTGTCCGGATCGAGGTATTCAGCATGCAGGGCGCCCGGGTGGCTTCGGCCCAGATGACCGGCGGGAGAAGCCAGGAGCTCAGCGTGGCCGGCCTGCCCGACGGGCTCTATTTCGTGAAGATCGTTTCGGGCGATCATACCGAAACCGTCAAGCTGGTGAAAACCAGGTAGTGGGATTGAGAGATTGACGATTGCAGATTGCAGATTAAGGGATTAAGGGATTGACGATTAATTTTTCAATCTTCAATCCCTTAATCTGTAATCGTCAATTATCAGGATTGATTCTAAATTTCGACCGGGTTTGGGCAATTAGGTTTTTTTGTATATTTGATTGGTTTCCGGACAGGAACAAAACATACCGGTTTAAGTACCGGATTGTGAACAGCCATCCGCCTGGATTTTTCCATCCCGGGCGGCTTTTTTATCGCGGTATGATTTCAAACTCACCATATCAACCCGAGAGTTCTTCGATCATTTACCAACCAAAAACACAACTATGAGAAAGCTGTTTACTGTTTTAGCCTTCCTGCTCCTGTGGGCAGGAAGTTCGTTCGGGACCACCGTTCAGGTGGGTTCCGGCACCACCACCGGAAGTTATTTTCCGATTTACACCTGTTATAACTACAACTACAGCCAGCAGATCTACCTGGGCAGTGAAATAGCCACTGCAGGCGGGATTAGCGGGAACATCAGCAAAGTCAGGTTCTATTATAGCAGCGGAGGAACAACCTTCGCCAGCTGGACCAACTGGACCGTTTACATCGGAAGCACGACGAAAACTTCATTTGCCAGTACTACCGACTGGGTGCCGGTTTCCGCAATGACCCAGGTCTTTTCCGGGAACATACCGACTCCTGTGGCCGGGACCTGGCTGGAACTTACGCTAACCACCCCGTTCAATTATACGGCAGGTGACAACCTGGTGGTTGCCATTGATGAAAACTCAAGCAATTACAGTTGCACGGCATACTGGAGATCGTTCACAGCCAGTGCTGCCCGTGGCATACTCTATTATTCCGACGAAACCAATCCCGACCCGGCAGCTCCTCCTACCGCCAATTATGGTCCGAATACGAGCATCGCCCAGATCCAGTTTGATATGCCGGCAAGCATACCCGCACTCACGGTATTACCCCCTTCTCTTGCATTCGGGTATTCGCCTTTCGGGACCCCTACCACATCGCAATCCTACACGGTGTCGGGACAAAACCTTGTCGCCAGCCCGGTTGCCGTGACAGCCCCGGCAGGGTTTGAAGTTTCCCTCGACAATGCCACCTGGACCGGCAGCGTGAATATAGTCTTTACGCCCCCGACCCTCGCCAGCACAACTGTATATGCGCGATTCAATGCCACCGCCGAAAATACCAACTATTCCGGAAATATTACGAACGTTTGCGGCACGGTTTCCGGGAATGTGGCCGTCACCGGCAGTTCATCAGTGACCAGCCGTTATTGTACTTCCGGTGCAACATCCACGGCCGATGAAGAGATCCTGAATGTCACGGTAAGCACCCTGAACAACAGTTCTACCTGTACTACACTTGCCCCTGGACCGGGATCTATCCTGAACCAGTACAGCAATTATTATTTCAGTGTTCCCCCCCCCGATCTCCAGCGGCTCACCTCCGCTGCTTTCAGCATCCAGGTGGGTACCTGTGGGGGCTCATACGGCAATGCCGTGAAGATCTTCATCGACTACAACCAGGACTTTGACTTTGGCGATCCGGGTGAAGAAGTTTATGTATCGGCAGCTTCGACCACCGGACCTCACACCGAAACCGGATCGTTTGTGATCCCTGGTGGGGCACTTCTTGGCCAGACAATGATGAGAGTCGTCAATGTGGAGACCTCAACTCCCAACACCATTCTTGCATGCGGAGGCTATTCGTGGGGTGAAACCGAAGATTATATGGTGAACATCGCGGAAGCCCCTGCCTGCGCTCCTCCTGCAATGCCTTGGGCCACCAACATCACAGGATTCCATGCCGACCTCGGCTGGACCGAAATGGGAACTGCGACTTCCTGGGATATCGAATTCGGAAGAACTCCTTTCACTCCTACGGGGACACCGACAGCCACCGGTGTTACCAATCCGCTGGCGGTCGACACCCTGACCCCGGTAACCGGGTATGCCTACTATGTCAGGTCCGATTGCGGCAGCGGTGTATACAGCACCTGGTCGGGACCCAAAACATTCACCACAACCGTGGCCTGCCCGGCACCCACTGCCCTGGGCGCGACCCCGGCCGCCACTTCTGCCGATCTTTTCTGGACCTCTTATGGAACCCTGTTCGACATAGAGTGGATGCTGGCAACGGCTACTGCTACCGGGACGCCGAATGTAACAGGGGTTGCTAATCCATACACGCTTGGCTCTCTTACCCCGGCCACCACCTATAAATATTATGTGCGACAGGATTGCGGTGTGAATGGCGTCAGCCTGTGGGCAGGACCGTTTACATTCACGACCAGCTGTTTGCCTGTTACCACATTGCCCTGGATCGAAGGCTTTGAAGGGTTGACGACAGTCGGAGCCAACATCCTGCCGGTATGCTGGTCTTATTCGAACATCACCAGCAGCAACTATTCCTGCAACGGCACCTGCAATTCCAACACGGCGCACACCGGCACCAAGTTCATCGGCGGTACCTGGAATTTTGACGTCTGGAATTTCACCCCCGGCATCACGCTTACCGGAGGCACCTCCTATGATTTCTCCTACTGGTTCAAATGTACCGATGCAGTTGTCGGATATAATGTCAGCCTCGCCTACGGAACATCGCCGACGGTGGCCGAAATGACCAATGTGTTAAATTCCGAAACAGGCCTCAACATTGCTGTCTGGACGTTCAGAACGTTCACTTTCACACCCACTGCTTCCGGAGTCTATTATTTCGGGCTTCACAATGTCTGTCCGAACACGTCACCCAACGGAATTGCCTTTGATGACTTCATGCTGGATGAAACCCCGGCATGTGCGCAACCTACTAGTTTGGTAGCCAATAACATAAGTGAAACAACCGCTTTTCTGGATTGGACCGAGAACGGAACTCCCACCCCTGCCACTACCTGGGAACTTGAATGGGGAATCGCCGGATTCACTCTTGGAACGGGAACCCGGGTGACACCGGTGACTGACAAGCCTGTAAAACTGCAAGGACTCACGGCCAGCACCACCTACGGATTCTACGTAAGGTCCATTTGCCCGGGAGGCGGACACAGTGCCTGGTCGGGTCCGCAAACCTTCACCACGAGCGGAATTCCCAATTGCGCCACCCTTGTCTCCCCTGCCGATGGCTCAACCACCGTTCTGCCCACCGCCACCCTTAACTGGGCATCGGGAGGCGGAGCGCCGACCGGCTATAAGCTCTATTTCGGAAAATCTCACCCGTTGACCTATGTCGGCGACCTGGGCAATGTTACCACGTACGATCCCTCTCCCGATATGGAATGGCTGACCACCTACTATTGGCAGGTTGTGCCTTACAGCGGCAGCGGTGACGCCACCGGATGCGCCGAATGGTCGTTTACCACGGCGGCACCCAGCTATTGCACCGCGGGCGCCACCACCTGTGATGAATATATCAGCCGTGTCCAGTGCGGAGCGATCGACAACAGTACAGCCTGCACCTCCGGCGGATATGCCGATTATACGGCGCAGGCAGCCAGCATGGCCCCGGGTATTGGCACCCCGATCACGGTGACCAATGGGACGCCGTATAGTTCAGACCAGTGCGGGATCTGGGTGGACTGGAACCAGGATTATGATTTCAGCGACGCGGATGAAACCATCACGGTGGTCGGGACCCCCGGCAACGGACCCTACACCGCCACCATCACGCCTCCCGCAGGTGCCCCCACCGGAAATACCCGGATGAGGATCCGCATCATGTACACGGGTACGGTCAGTCCTTGTGGAACACAATCTTACGGTGAAGTTGAAGATTATACGGTCACCGTTGCCCCTCCGCTCGACCACGATGTCAGTACCCTGTCGATCGACGATGTTCCTTCCGTTCATGCTCCCGGAACTCCCATAATACCCAAGGCCACCGTAAAGAACATCGGAGCAAATACGGAGACCTTTGATGTTCAGATGACCATTACGGGAGGCTATACATCGACAGTCAACGTAGTGGACCTGGCAGCCGGGGCACAGACCCAGGTGACCTTTCCCTCCTGGGACCCGACGGTATCCGGTAACTACACTGTTCAGGTATGCACACAGCTTGCCACTGACATGCTCCCCTCCAATGACTGCAAATCGAAGGTGACATGCGTGACCAGTGCTGCCTGGACTTCCGGTGTGGCCTATCCTACTACGACATACATGGGCACCGGTACGGGATGGGTTGACAATAGCGTGACCCCCCCTGTCGGATACTTGTTCAGCCTGGGCGGGAACACCACTTCCGGGCTGGGTACCGAATGTTACAAATACAACGTCAGCACCGACACCTGGACGGCCATCGCCTCGCTTCCGGTGAAACGCCTCGTAACGACCTGCGCCGCCCAGGGGAACTTCCTTTACCTGATCGGCGGCGCCGGCGCCGTTTATTCCGATTCGGTGTACCGGTACAACATTGTCGCCGACATCTGGGAACTCATGCCCACCCATCTGCCCAAGGCGATGGCCTGGTGCAAGGCTACCACTTACGGGACCAACTACATCTATCTGGCTGGCGGCGTTGATGGCGCGAGTAATGTGCTGACGGATGTTTACCTCTATAATATCGCAACGGATACATGGACCGCAGCCACTTCGATGCCGGGCGCAAAATTCGGGGGGGCTTTCTCCCGGGCAGGGGACAAGCTGGTGTATGTTGCCGGCGCTGACTTGTCGGTGATCAGTAATTCAGTTTATGTAGGGACCATTTCTCCCACCGATCCTACTGTCATCACATGGGGCACCGCCAAGACTCCTTATCCGGGCTCGACAGGAGCGGTTTCGACCGAGCTTGTGGAAGATCCCACGGGAACGGTTGCCGTCCATTCCGGCACCTTCAACAGCAATAAGGTCGGATACCCGGGCGGAACGATGTACCGTTTTGACGGAGCACCCTGGGGTGCCGACCAGATCATCGTGGCAGCCGGTAGTCCGACTGCTGCATGGACCCCGGCCAACCCGAACCCGTGCTATGTGTACAAACCCTCGACCGATACCTGGGAACAAAGACCTGACGTTCCAATCGCAGTACTCGGAGCTTCCACGGGATCGGTTGGTCTGACCATTTCCGGCGTTCCCACCTACAAGTTGATCCTGGCTTCCGGATACACCGGTTCTGTCGTTAGTACGGCCACGCAGATCATCACCGAGACCTTCACGGCAACCACCCCGCTGTCGGTGACCGGTACCCCAACAGACGTCACCGGATGTTATGGCAACACCAACGGTTCCATCGACATCACCCCGGCGGGAGGCACTTCTCCCTACACCTACATTTGGAGCAACCTGTCTACCAACGAAGACCTGACCGGGATCGGGGCCGGCGCCTATACGGTGACGGTGACGGATGCCGCCATGGCAACCGCGACGGGCAGTTGGATCGTCAACTCGCCACCCGCCTTCAGTGTGGGTATTGTGCCGGTAAACGCCAGTTGTCCCACCGGCGCCGACGGCTCTATTGACCTGACCGTAGGCGGAGGCACATTGCCCTACACCTACCTGTGGAGCAACCTTGCCACCACTGAGGACCTGACGGGCCTGAACCCGGGCGACTACACCGTTACAGTGACCGATGTGAACAATTGTTCCGTGTCGTTAAGTGCAACCGTCGGCCAGGTGAGCGGGATTTGCGACACCATCACCCTCACCGGAACAGTGACCGGCACCGAATGCTTCGACGCCATCAACCTGATCACCACGGCGGGAGGGACCACCTCTTTTATCGTGGCCTCAGGAGCGGATGTTACGCTCATTGCCGGATTGACCGGGAAGATCGTCATGTTGCCCGGAACCCAGGCAGTAAGCGGTTCACACATGCATGCCTACCTCTCCGACACCTACTGCGGATCGGTCAAGGCGGCGACCATCGCGTCGGCCGGACCGGAAACTCCGGCTCCCTCGCTGTCGCTGGCGAACTTCTCGATCTTCCCGAACCCGGCCAGCGGCAGTTTCACGCTGGTACAGAAGGGAGATCGCGAGTTCGGATCGGTGCGCGTGGAGATCTACAGCCTCAACGGGAACAGGGTGCTGACCGAACGGATGAACGGCGAACAGAGACACGAATTCCGTGTTGCCGGACTGCCGGAGGGCCTGTACTTTGTGAAAGTGGTGGCCGACAGCTATGTGGAGACACTGAAGCTGGTGAAAACCAGGTAGTTGGATTGATGATTGCAGATTGAGGGATCAAGGGATTGACGATAAATTTTCAATCTTCAATCTTCAATCTCTCAATCTACAATCCCTCAATCGTCAATAAAAAAAGCCGGTTCCCGTTCACGGGGCCGGCTTTTTTCGTGACTCGTGACGGGTGACTTGTGACAGGTTGTTTTTTCAGAACAGTTATTAACCCGTGTCTTCCGTGCCTTTTTCCGTGAATTCCGTGTTATTATTTCCATGGATTGTGATGATATCCTGTTGATAAAAGGCATCACAGAACACACAGAATCATGCACGGAAGACACGGAAGGCTGAGTTCCCGGTATCTTATGCGATACAAAAGCGGATCTTACAGGTGCGAAAGCGCTTAATCAGATTTCTTTTCATCCAAGGAAAAGAAAAGGAAAGAAAATAAGATCACCCTGCGCAAATCCGGGTAACCTTGTTCCCCGTCACGCGTCACGCGTCACGATCCCAACTGTTAAATAATGTTAAAACCCCGCTTTTGTGGAAGACTGAAAATAACGTAACACATGACCGGTCAAGTCAAGTATAATCAACAAATTACAAATCTTCTTTGTTTGGAATGGTTCTGATTTACGGTCAGGAGGGCCGGATGGACCCCCGGAGGTCGTTTTTGTCATTTTTTTTTTGTTACATTTAGGGCCCCTAAATCTGTCGGGGGTCGATCTGCATTTTAACAATCGACATATCAACCGGAAAACATTGTAAAAACAGTCAAACCACAACCAAAACCCATGAAAAAGCATTTACTGTTTGTTGTTGCCATGTTCCTGACAACCCTTTCCTTCGGACAGGCGCTCACAGGTACAAAGACCATCCCCGGTGATTACGCCACAATCGCATTGGCTGTCACCGCACTGAACACAAATGGCGTCGGCACGGGCGGTGTCGTCTTCAATGTGGCTGCAGATTATACCGAATCGAGGACCGCTGCCATCCTGATCACCACTACGACCGCCAGCGCGACGAGGACGATCGTATTCCAGAAAAGCGGCCCGGGCAACAATCCCAAGATCACCCGGACCGATGCGGGATCCAATACCACCTCGACCCTTGGGGGGATGGGCGACTATGTGTTCGGCATCACCTCCACCGACTACGTCACCATCAACGGGATCGATGTGGCCGCCTCGCAATCGACGATCGAATACGGCTACTACTCTGGTAAGACCGCCACCGATGCCTGCAAGTACCTGACCATCAAAAACTGTGCGGTCACCATGACCAAAGGGAGCAGCGCCTATGTAGTCGGGATCTATATTTCGAATGCGCCCAGCTCCGTCAGCAGTGCTACAGGTGTTACGGTTACTGGCGTCGGGGGAAAGACCGAGAACTGCACCCTCACCGGCAACACCATCAGCAATGTACATGTGGGGATCCATGCCCGGGGCTACACTTCTTCGACCTATTACGACAACAACCTGGTGGTCGGCGGTACTTCTGGCAACGGGAATATCATCCAGAACTTCGGGGGGGGAACTGCCTCAACGTCTTATGGCGTGTACACGTATTATCAGTCGAGCGTGAACGTCAGCTACAACACGATCGACAATGCCGGCGGGGGCGGTACGGCGCATGGCAACATCCTTTATGGCATCTATAATTACACTGGCTCGGGGGGCAACATTTACCTTGACCGGAACAATATTACCATGAACCTGGCTGCCTCCAGCAGTGCAGCTTATGCCATTTATGAAGCGAATACCCAAAGTTCGAAAAGTATTTCCTACAACAATTTCAACTCCGGGACTTTTGCCAATACAGGATCCACCTACCTGATCTATAACTCTTCGTCAACCAACAATGTTACGGTAACCGGGAACCAGACCGTGGGAACCATCACCAAGACCGGAACGTCGGGAACTTTCTACCTGTATTACAATAACGGTTCACCGACCGGAGGAACGGAGACGATCACCGACAACAACTTCTCCAATATGAATCTATCTGCCAGCACCGGTTCCTTTTACGGGTTTTATTCCAACACCTCCGCCACTCAGGCCAGGGTATTCTCGGGCAACACCCTCTCCAACGTCAACACCCGGAGCACAGGGACCTGTTACGTAATGTACCTGGCATCATCTCTGACCAATAATATTTATTACAATACCGTTTCCAACTTTACCGACAGCACCGGGACGGTGTATCCACTGTATGCCACCGGGACCACGGCCAATATCTATGGCAACACGATCAATGGAATTACCTCACGCGGAACGGTTTACGGGTTGTATGCCGCGGCAACCACACCAAGCATTTACCAGAACGAAGTGGCGAATATCTCCACATACGGCACCACTTTTTACGGGATTTATGACGCCGGTTCAGGAACAACCAACCTGTACAAAAACAAAGTGCATGATCTGACCAGTTACGCATCCTCTCCGACCTTTTACGGGATCTATGTTTCCGCCGGGACGTCACAGAACATATACAACAACCTGGTGGGCAACCTGAACGCACCGAATGCCAACAGCGAGAATGCGATCCGGGGGATCTCCATCACTTCCAGTACGGCAAGTTCCTCGGTCAATGTTTACAACAATACGGTTTACCTCAACGCTTCGGCCTCCTCGGGCGCCAATTTCGGAAGCTGCGCACTCTGGCATACCACCAGCGCGACAGCCACCACCGCCGCCCTCGACCTGCGGAATAACATCCTGGTGAACATCTCCGCGTCGAGCGGAACCGGATATTCGGTCGCCTACCGCCGTTCGAGCACCACCCTTACCAATTATTCCAACACCTCAAATAACAACGATTTCTTTGCTCCGGTTCTCTTCTACGACGGAACCTCTACCGTTGCGGACCTCGACCTGTTCAAGGCGATCATGACACCGCGCGATGGCGCTTCGATTTCAGAGAACCCTACATGGTCAACGACCACCGGGTCGGATCCCGACTTCCTGCACATCGACCGGACCGTGGCCACCCAGATCGAGAGCGGGGGAACCCCCATCGCCTCGGTCACCGACGACATTGACGGCGATGCGCGCCACGCAACCATGCCCGACATTGGCGCCGATGAATTCTCGGGGATCCCCCTCGACCTGACCGCGCCGTCGATCACCTATACCCCGCTGCCGGACACCACGGATCCCGGCGCGCGCATCATCGCAGCCAGCATCACCGACGGTGGTTCGGGCGTGCCCCAGGTTGGAATCGGACTTCCGGTGCTTTACTACAATGTCAATTCGGGTTCATGGAACCCGGTCACCGGCGTCTATAATTCAGGGAACGGGAAGTACGAATTCACCTTCGCTTCCGAGGCCGTGAAGGGAGATATCGTCAAATATTATATTGTGGCCCAGGACGGCGCCTCCACACCCAATGTATCCGCCAATCCCTCGATCGGGACCTCCTCCCTGTCGTACAACCCGCCGGCATCTGCAACTCCTCCCTATGATCCCAATTACTATGTGATCGTCCAGGCGATCTGCGGCACCTATACCATCGATAACGCCACCCCCACCGGGGGCACCAATTTCACCAGCTTCGACGATGTCTTCATCGCCCTCAACAGTCATGGGATCTGCGGTCCCGTGACCTTCAACGTGTTCGCCGGGGAGACTTTTGATCGGGTGATCCCGGCAAGTCCCACCCCGTACGCCTATGCGATCATGAACATCAGCTCGGCCACCCAGCCCATCGTGTTCCAGAAGTACGGTGAAGGAAGTAACCCGGTACTGAACATCACCGGGACCACCAGTACCAGCGACATCGGAATCTGGCTGTACGGCGCCGACTATGTCACCATCGACGGGATCGACATCAACGACGGCGGGTTCTCGTCATCCGATTGGCTTGAGCGGGCCATCTACCTGCAGGGCCCCGCCAACGACAACTGCAACCACGTCACGATCGCCAATTGCCTTATCGACCTGAACAAGGACAACATCAACTCGAGGGGGATTCTTACCACTGCCAACGCCCCCACGTCGTCGGCCAACGGCAACTGCTACAACACCTTCTCGAACAACACGATCCAGGATACATATAATGGTATCTACATGGCCGGATATAGTTCGACCTATCCCGATCTCAACAACGTGGTCACCGGCAATACGATCCAGAGTTTGGGGCATAACCTGCCTACTCAGCTGAATGTGCTCTATACGACCTACCAGACCGATCTGACAGTCACCAATAACCTCCTCACGTCAGCCGCAGCCAAAGCCACGATGTATGGTCATTATTGTGCCAACATTTACGGTGATAACAATGTTATTGCGGGCAATACGATCAGCAATATTATCGGCTCTGCCACGGGCAGCAACAACGTATATGGGCTCTATTTCAGTCCTGCTGCGACAGCCACCACCCAGATTTCGGGAAATACGATCACCTCTCTTGAAAACGGGAATTCAGTGATCGGCCTCTATCTGGGGAGCGGATTACTCAACAACGTATACAATAACCTCATATCCGGCATCAACTACGCCCGTGCCGGCACCTATGTCGCTTACGGGTTGTACTCATCCGGCGGTGTGACCAACAACATTTACAATAATATCATATACGATGTCAAGGCCGACTCCGCGTCGGGGACTCCCAGCGTCAGGGCCCTGGCCTTCGGTGGCGGTACCACGGCCAACGTATATCACAACACCGTATATCTGGATTACGTTTCGAAAGTGGGATTGAACCGGAGTGCAGCCCTTTATGTGAGCACCACTCCCTCCACCATCAACCTGCTCAACAATGTTTTTGTGAACAACTGCAACATTGACAGCGGGGTAGTGGCAGCGGCCTTCTACAAATCATCGACCTCGCTCGCCAACCTGGGGATTGTCGATAACAACCTTTACTGGGCTGGTACGACGGGACCCAAAAATCTGATCTTTTACGACGGGACAAATGCCATGCAAACCCTGCCAGCCTACCAGGCCCTGGTCACCCCGAAGGAGTTCTCGTCGGTCACCGAACTTCCGCCGTTTGAGAACATCACCCCGGGATATTACAATATGCACCTTCACAACACCTCTTCCTCTGTATGCGAAAGCAGCGGGGTGCCGGTTGCCATGGTCACGACCGACTATGACGGTGAGGCGCGGAATGCAAGCACTCCCGACCTGGGCGCTGACGAATTTCAGGGAAAGACTGCCTTCACGTGCACGAATCCGCCGGCCCCGGGCAACACCGTTGCCTCCACCACCAGCCTCTGCCTCGGGAGTCCCGTCACCCTGTCGCTCCAGTCCCCGGTATCGGGTACCGGCGTTCATTACCAGTGGCAGAGTTCGGCCAACGGCAGCACCTACACCAATATCGACGGAGCCCTTTTCCCGGTGTTCACCACCACCCCAGCCGCTCCGCTTTATTACCAGTGCGCAGTGACCTGCCTGAACGGACCTTCCACGACGATCTCCACCCCCGTACAGCTGACCTTCGCCAACTCGGTCGTCAGCACCACGCCGGGAACCCGCTGCGGAACCGGAACCGTCGATCTCCAGGCTACCGGCAGCGCCGGAACGACCGTCAACTGGTATTCCGCACCGATTGGCGGCACCTTCCTCGGGACAGGTACGTTGTTCACCACTCCGACTATCAATACAACGACCTCCTTTTATGCTGCCGCCGAGAAAATGGTCGGCGCACCAGGGGTCGTCACTATTGGCACGGGAACATCCAATTCCAGTACCTCCTCTTACACACCGTACTGTACTCTGTATGAAGACGGGAGACATCAGATCCTGGTCCTAGCTTCGGAACTCACCGCAGCAGGCCTTTCAGCAGGCAATATTACATCGCTGGCTTTCAACCTGTATTCGGTAGGAAGCCCTGCCATGTCGGGATTTACAGTTTCAATGGGACACACGTCGCTTACTTCCCTGTCCACATCTTTCGAAACGACGGAAACAACGGTTTATACGAATCCTGCTTATACCCCAGCCGGGACCGGTTGGCAGACACTTACATTTACCACCCCCTTCAATTGGAACGGCACCTCCAATATCATCATTCAAGTGTGCTTTGACAACCTGGACTATAGTACCGGGTCGAGTGTTTACTATACTACGACTTCTGGTACTTACCACCATTACGGGTATGCGGACGAAATGACGGGGTGCACCATGACGGCCCCAACAACTAACGGCACGAACACTTATCGGGCCAATATGCAGTTGGGAGGTTTCGTCGGCACCGTGTGTTCCAGCGCCCGCAAGGAGGTAGTCGCCACGGTGACCCCGCCGCCTGCCCTCACGATCACTCCGACGCAGACCATCTGCAACAGTGAGATCCTGCAGATCCGGGTCACCTCCGTTGTGGGTGATTACGACACGTACACCTGGAGCCCGGCCACCAACCTGTTCACCGATGCAGCCTGCACCACTCCCTACGTGGCGGGAACCAACGCTACCCTGCTCTACGTAAAGTCGGCTACAGCCGTTACCACCGCCTACACCTGCACCGCCAACAACCTTACCTCGCTGTGCGCCAATACGGCCACCTCCACCATCACCACCCTGCCGGTACCGACGCTCAGCGCCGCCCCGGCGACCATCTGCATGTCGGGAAATTCCACCCTGACGATCTCGCCTTCGAGCGGATACGGGGATGCAGGTTTGCAATGGCAGGATTCACCGGATAATGTGACTTTCACTGACATTGCAGGAGCCACCAACCTCAGCTTCACGACGCCGACCCTGACCTCGACCCGCTACTACAAATTTGTTGTCAGGAAAAGCTCCGGCGGACCTGTATGTTCGGAGGTCAACTATACCATGACGGTAAACAACCCGCAAATCCTGAGCACCACGCCGGGTACCCGGTGCGGAATTGGTACGGTACAGCTTGCAGCCACGGCCAATCCCGGTGCCACCATTTCCTGGTACGCCACCGCATCGGGAGGTAATGCGCTGGGTACCGGGCCAAACTGGACCACCCCCGAACTTACGGCAACCACCTCCTACTATGTTATGGCAAGCCAGGGGGGAGGTACGATCTATGGTGCACGTCTTGCACCCACCGCAACAACCACAACCACCGCTTCTACATATGGGCTGGTATTTGATGCCTACCGTGATTTTACTTTGCAAACCGTAGATATTTATGCTTCCGCCACCGGAAGCCTGGTTGTCCAATTGCAAAACAGTTCAGGAACCGTACTGCAAGCGGCAACAGTTACTGTGACTGGTTTGGGGTTGACCACTCCGCAACCCATTACCCTCAATTTCCCCGTTACGACCGGTACCGGACTCCGGTTACTGGCCATCTCTTCGCCGTCCATGGTGAGGGAGAGTTCAGTCGGAGGATTCCCCTATTCACTGGGCGCCAACGGCTCGATAACCAGTGGCTATATCTCAGGCACTTCCACCACCTATTACTATTTTTACAACTGGAAGATGTCGACCGGCTGTGAATCGGACCGTACTCAGATCATTGCCACCGTCACCCCCCCGCCGCCCCTCACCATCACGCCGGGCCAGACGATCTGCAACGCGGAGATATTCCCGCTGACCGTGACATCCACGCTGGGTGATTTTGACAGCTATACCTGGAGCCCCGTGACCGACCTGTACACTGACGCGACTGCGACCACCCCTTACACTACCGGCACGAACGCCTCGACGGTTTATGTGAAATCAACCACCGGTGCTGTCACATCGTATATCTGCACCGGCACCCACAGTGGTTCAGGCTGCGTCAACAAGGACACTGCTGCCATCGTCACGATGCCCGCCGCAACCGTCGATGCCAATCCGGGAGGAATCTGTGTCAGCGGGAGTTCCATCCTGACCCTGTCGCCCGCGACAGGATACGGAACGGGAACGATCCAGTGGCAGAATTCACCCGATAATTCGGTATTTACGGATATCCCGGGCGCAACGACTACCACGTACACTACCCCGACCCTGAATTCGACGACCTATTACAGGGCCGTGATCAGGAAATTCCCGGGTGGTGATATTTGTTCCCAGCCAGGCATTTCCTTGCAGGTCACCAATCCATTGATCCTCAGCACCACACCCGCCACCCGTTGCGGAACAGGAACGGTTCAGCTGCAGGCGACCGGAAACACGGGACTCCTGAGCTGGTTTGAGAGTCCGGAGGGAGGATCTCCGTTATGGACAGGTTCCCCGTTCACGACACCCGTAATCTCTTCCACAACCTCCTTCTATGTGGCCAGTGAAACCCTCGGGACCGGCCCCGCAACGGTAGGAGAGGGAGCAACAACGAGCGCGACATACTCCAATCCCTTCTACAGTTTGTATTCCAACATTCACACCCAGCATCTGATCACGGCAGCCGAACTTACCGCTGCCAGGATCCTCCCGGGAAACCTGACGGCCCTGGGTCTGAACATCACCAGCGCCGGAACGTTGCCCATGATCGATTTCTCGCTTAAGATCGGGTTCACCACAGCGACCAACCTGTCGAACTTCGTTTCACCGACCTTTACCACGGTGTATACCAATGCATCGTATATGCCGGTAAACGGGATCAACACCATGTCGTTCACCACCCCGGTTACCTGGGATGGCGTTTCGAACCTGGTGATCGAGATCTGTCACGGGAATCCCGGCAGCACCGCCACGATGAGCCGTACCTGCCTAGCCGACAATACGTCGTATGTTTCGACGATCAAGGTTCACCGGACTGCCTCAACGGGAGGAAGCGTGATCTGCGGCGACATCACCACCAATAAGACAACGTATTCGTTGCGACCGCAATTTATCATCAACGGGATCACGGTAGTGTGTGCCGGTGTGCGAAGCGAAGTTGTTGCCACGGTTACCCCTGCGCCGGCCCTGACGATCACACCCGACCAGACCATCTGCAACAGTGCGACTCTTCCGCTGTCGGTCACTTCCACGTTAAGCAATTATGAAACCTATACCTGGAGCCCGGTTACAGACCTTTACGCCGACGCGGCGGCAACCACGCCGTACGTTGCCGGCACCAACGCTGCTACCGTATATGTAAAATCCTTTACCGGCGCCACCACCACCTACACCTGTTCGGCGGTCAACACCGCCAGCGGTTGCGCCAATACCGTCTCTTCCACGATCATCACGTTACCGTTGATCGCTATCCAGGCGACTCCGGAAGCAATTTGCGTCTCGGGCAGTGCCACGCTGAGTCTGTCGCCGGCCACCGGATACGGAACCGCGACGGTTCAGTGGCAGGAATCTTCTGATGGTATAACCTATATCGACATCCCGGGAGCTACCGACGTTACCTATACAACAGCGACGATCAGCACACAGAAGTATTACAAATCGGTGATCCGGAAAACGCCGGCCGGCGCGATCTGTTCCGAGCCTTATTATCAACTGGCGGTGAACAATCCGCAGATATTCAGCACCACCCCGGCAACTCGTTGTGGGATAGGGACCGTTCAGTTGCAGGCATCCGTCAGTGCAGGTGCCAGCGTAAACTGGTATGCATCCAGCACCGGCGGCAGCCCTATCGGCACAGGGAATCCCTGGACAACACCGGTCATTTCCTCGACCACTTCGTACTGGGCTACCGCCACCACTGGCGGGATGACCGGAAGAGTCGGGAAAGTAGGTCTTGAACCCGGCGCCGGAACAGGTGGCGGACTTTCGTCATACATGACATTTACCGCCCTCTCTGATTTTATGCTTCAGACGGTTGATCTTTTCCCCTACGGCACGGGTGCAGGAACTGTCACCATTGAACTCAGGACGTCATCCGGAACTGCAATTATGTCCAAAACAGTGGATGTAATTGGAACAAACTCCACATCCAACCCTGCTCAGCCAGTAGTTTTAAATTTCCCGATTACCGGCGGTGCAGATTACCGTCTTGGGGTGACAGCATGGACAGGTGGGGTTACCAATCTGTATAGAGATAATTCAAATCTTGCCTATCCTTATACCCTACCAGACATTGTAAGCATCATCAATTCACAGGGAGGTACGACCTATTATTATTTCTTCTACAACTGGCTGGTATCGACGGGTTGCGAATCAAGCCGGATGGCGGCCGCAGTGACCGTCACCCCGCCGCTGCCGCTGACGATCACCGCGAACCAGGCGGTATGTCAGGATGTCATTACCAGCATGAGCGTTACTTCGACCCTGAGTAATTTCGACACCTACACGTGGAGCCCGGTGACCCATCTCTACACCGACGCTTCCTGTACGACCCCCTATGTGGCCCTGGCCAATGCCAGCACGGTTTACTTTAAATCGTCGGCACTGGGTGCGACTGCTTATTACTGCACGGCTACCAAGATCAGCGATGGTTGCGTGAATATGGATACCTCTACCGTCACCGTCAATCCAGCCGTATTTGCTTCTGCCACGGCGACCCCGCCGGTGGTTTGTTCCGGAGGCAACTCGCAACTGCAGGCGCTGGGCAACCAGGTCATTCCGGTCAGCGCGCCCGACTATGTCTTCAGTTATGCCGCAGGAACCTATTCGGAAATCGTTGGTGGTACCGTGCTCGGGACCACAACGAACGACGACGAACTGTTCAACAACAACACGACAGGGGTAACGGGAACGGCCACCGATATCGGCTTCCCCATCGGGTTCAACTTCAAGTTCGGCAGCACGATCTTCGATCACTTCGCCGTGTCGTCCAACGGGTACATCGTGCTGGGCAATGAAACGTTCACAATCGCCAATGACGTTTCCACCGCGATCTCGACTTCGACCGTTACCGGATTCGCCAACCTGATCAGCGCGTTCAACAACGACCTCCAGGCAAAACCGGGATCGGAGCTGAGCTTCCTGACCACCGGCACCACCGGCAGCAAGGTACTTACCATCCAATGGAAGAGGTACCGGCCCTATAACAACGACTCGACGATCAATTACATGAATATCCAGATCAAGTTGTTCGAAGGGAGCAATGTGATCAAATGCATCTATGGCTCCAACGCGATCAATACGGCAGAGACGGGTCAGGTAGGATTGCGGCTGGCGGATAACTCCAACACGAATACCCGCACCACCACTACCGACTGGTCGACGACGACTGCGGGAACGAATTCCTCTACCTGTACCTGGTCAGCGACTGTGTTTCCGGCCATCGGGGCCACCTTTACCTTCACACCGCCGGCCGTCCCGTTCACCTACCTGTGGTCGCCGACTACCTTTATCCCGTCGGGTCAGCAAACAACCGCTAACCCGCTGGCAACGGCCGTAACTGCCACCACACCCTATTCTGTCGTCGTGACCGGTCTGTACGGCTGTTCCGATACGGCGAACGTTACGGTGAGCCTGGCAAACTCAACTGTGATCAACAACCAGCCGGTTTCGCTTGTCAAGTGCACCGGACAGCCCGCCTCCTTCACGGTGGATGTCACCGGAGGTAATTTGACCTACCAGTGGCGAAAAGACCTGGTGGACATCAACCCCGTGACCAACCCGAGCGCGGCGACCCCCACGCTGAACCTGGCCAACGTGACCGATCTCGATGAAGGATCGTACGACGTGGTGATCAACTCCTGTTTCCCGGTTCAGTACAGCAATCCAGTCACGCTGACGGTGAATCCCGTTCCGACGGCAACCGCCGTCAACAATGGGCCGATGTGCAGCAACGCTACGCTGCAGTTGACAGGAACCACCGATATCGGTACCACCTTCAGCTGGACCGGTCCGAACGGATTTACCTCCACCCTGCAGAACCCGGCGATTCCCAATGTGCCGTTCTCTGCCCGTGGCAACTATTACTTTACCGCCACTGCGGCAGGATGTACTTCGCTACCGGATACCACCTTCGCAGATATCAATGCCACCGCGGCAGGGACCATCACCCCGGCTACCTCAACCATCAGCCCGGGACAGATCCAACAACTAACGGCAAGCCATTCAGACTATTCCTACAACAACGGACCATTGGTCAACAGCCCGAGTACCGGATCGGGTGGTGCGGACGAAAGCTTCCTCTACTCCCCGCTGACACTCTACGGCTCAAACATGAACTACAGTTCGAACTACAGCATGGCCGATGACTTCACTGTGACTAATGAGACCATGAATGTTGCATTCATGGAGTTCTTCAGCTACCAGACCAACAGTACGACCACCTCCACCTTCACAGCACTGTATGTACGGATATGGAACGGTAACCCGGGTGTGGCCGGCAGCCAGGTTATCTGGGGAGACTGGACAACGAATCGATTGTCGAGTACCAGTTTCACCAATATTTACAGGGTAGATGTTACCGGAAATACGGCTCGCCCGATAATGAGGCTTGTGGCTAATACACTCGGACTTGTCCTTTCACAGGGCACCTATTGGGTCGAATTTGCCGCATCCGGAAGCCTGACATCCGGGCCATGGTGTCCGCCGATTACCATAACCGGGCAAAATATTACCGGGAATGGCCTTCAGCGGGTTGGATCTCAATGGCAGGCGTTCAACAGCGGAACGGATCCGAATCTTTACAACCAGGGCATTCCTTTCATCCTGCATGCCACACCGAACACGACCACATGGGCCCCGACCGCGACCCTTTATTCCGATGCTGCGGCTACCATTGCCTATGGTGGGGAAGATCTGGCGACAGTCTGGGCGAAACCGACGACAACGACTATTTACACGGCAACGATCACGGGAGCAAACAGTTGTCCGGGCTCCGCAACAGCCACGGTGAACGTCCTCAACCCGATGTCGGTAAACGGCGTGGCCACCAATGCCAGCTGTCCGACCGGCGCCGACGGCACGATCGACATCACCGTGAACGGCGGTGTGGCTCCCTTCACCTACGCCTGGAGCAACCTGGCCACCACGGAAGACCTCACCGGTCTTAACCCGGGGACCTACACGGTGACGGTGACCGACATCTATTCCGCCACGGCCACCGGCAGCTGGACCGTGGATCAGTACGGAGACATCTGCAACACGATCACCGTAACCGGAACCGTGACCGGCACCGAATGCTTCAACGCCATCAACCTGGTAACAGTGGCAGGCGGCGGCAACACCTTCATCGTTGCCTCTGGAGCCGACGTGACGATCATCGCCGACCTGGTCGGCAAGATCAAGCTGATGCCGGGAACCCACGCCGTGCTCGGATCGCATTTCCAGGCTTACCTGTCCGACACCTACTGCGGAGCGGTCAAGGCCACCACGATCGCGGGTACCGGAACGGTCGATCCCGAAACCTATCTCGCACTGGCCCACTTCACGCTCTTCCCGAACCCAACGACCGGCAACGTTACGCTGATCCAGAAGGGAGACCGTATCTTCGGTTCCGTGAAGGTGGAAGTGTTCAGCCTCAAGGGCGAAAAGGTGATGACCGAACGGTTTGCCGGCGAAAAGAGCCATGAGTTCCGTTTTGCCGAACTGCCGGAAGGCCTGTACTTCGTGAAAGTGATCGCCGATCATTATGTCGAAACCCTGAAACTGGTGAAAACCAGATAGAGATTGAGAGATTATCTGCAATCGTAAATAAAAACCGGGGCTCCGTTCAACGGACCCCGGTTTTTTTTTACCTTGCACCCGCCTATGGAGCCTGTCGCCATATCAGCACCGGTCATTCTATCCCTCCTCATCCCCCTTCTCCCGTCACGGATCCGGTACGGGTATACACTGTCACTGGCCCTGCTGGCCACGATCGTCTCGTCGATCCCGGCACTCCGTGTCCTGGCAGCACCGGAGACCTCCCCGGCGGAAATTTTACTCAACGGGTGGGCCGGCAACCTCGTTCTGACGATCGACGGGATCAGCGCTTTCTTTATCCTGGTGACCAATTTCACGGTCCTTACCGGCCTTCTTTACGCCCGGGGCTACCTGGACCCCTATCGGAACAGCCGCAGCGCTGCCGCATTCTCCCTCCATTATTTAAGCTATCTCTGGCTGCACCTGTCGATGCTGGGCGTGCTGATGCTGCGCGACGGCACCGCTTTCCTCATCGCCTGGGAACTCATGGCCGTATCCTCATTCCTGCTCATTCTCTTCGAAGCGGAAAAACGGGAGACTTTGAAAACGGCGGTCAATTACCTGGTGCAGATGCACGTGGGACTCGCTTTCCTGCTCATCGCGTTCCTGGTGGCCGAAAAGGAGACCGGCGTGTTCGGCTTCGAGAGCCTTCCGGGCTATTTCGTCCGGCATCCTAACCTGCCCCTGTTCCTCCTTTTCTTTGCCGGGTTCGCCATCAAGGCCGGGTTCATCCCGTTCCACACCTGGCTGCCCCGGGCTCACCCGGCCGCCCCTTCGCACGTGTCGGGAGTGATGTCGGGGGTGATGATCAAAATGGGCATTTTCGGCATCCTCCGGGTCCTTGCCTGCATTCAGACCGACCTGCTCACCATCGGGTGGATCCTGCTGGCAGTCTCCGCGATCTCGGGATTACTGGGCGTGATGATGGCGATCGTGCAGCACGACCTGAAAAAGCTGCTGGCCTACCACAGCATTGAAAATATCGGCATCATCGGGATGGGCCTGGGACTTGGCGTCATGGGACTGGGATTGGGAAACCCACCCCTGGCCCTGTTGGGTTTTGCGGGGGGATTGCTTCATGTGCTCAACCACTCCCTGTTCAAATCCCTTCTCTTCTTTGGCGCCGGCTCGGTGTACCGTGCCTGTCACACCCTCGATATCGAAAAGCTGGGCGGACTTGGCAGGCGCATGCCCGGTACCGCCGCCCTGTTCCTCGCCGGTTCGCTCGCGATCTGCGGCCTCCCGCCGCTCAACGGGTTCATATCCGAAGTGCTCATCTATATCGGCCTTTTCAAGGGACTGGCCGCCGGAAATGCTTACCATGCGCTCACCTTCATCCTATCGGTGGTGGCGCTGACCCTGATCGGCGGACTCGCCATCTTCTGTTTTACAAAAGCATACGGCGTTATTTTTCAGGGGATTCCGAGGTCGGAAGCCGGGACGGGAGCCGCTGAAGTGCCCCCGGGGATGCTCCTGCCCCAGTACCTGATCGCCTTCGGAATGGTGATGATCGGACTGCTGCCGATGGCATTCCTTGAACCGCTCCTCCCGGTGATCTCCCGGGCTTTCCGGTTCGTACCCGGCCCGGAAATCCCCACGCTGGCCCAAACACTGTCGCGGATCAGCCTGGCCGGCATCCTGTTGCTGGCCACCGTCGCACTCCTCCTGCTGCTCCGGCGAAAAGTGGTTCGACCCGGCCGGACGATGACAGGGCCGGTATGGGGATGCGGGTACACGGCCGGAACAGCCCGTCACCAGTACACGGCCTCCTCGTGGGCGGCCGGCTTTGCCTCGCTGGCCAAACCGTTGATGGGCGGTAAGACCGGGTATGAACCCCCCGATGAGGAGGAGATCTTTCCCGGGCCGCGAACCTTCTCCACACATCCCGCCGACCGGATCAACGATTCCCTGAACCGGATCACGGACCTGGCGATGACGGCGCTGAAACGCATCGCCCGGCTGCAAACCGGGTATGTACAACACTACATCCTTTACGCATTTCTCTTTATCATTATCATATTCATATTATTGTATTTCAATATATTATGATGGGATTCCTGGTGTCGGTCGTATCCGCTGTCTTCTTCCCGGGGCTGATCCTCCGTACGAAGAGCATCGCCAGCGGCCGGAAAGGTCCGGGGATCCTTCAACCCTGGAGGAACATCCGCGTGCTGCTCCGCAAGGGGAGTGTCATCAGCCCGGTGACCGGATGGATCTTTCGCACCGCTCCCGCCGTATACCTGGCTACCATCCTGTGTGCGATGGTGCTCCTGCCGTTCCCGGGCGGGGGAACCTTTCCCGGTTTTGAAGGCGACTTTGTTTTCTTTGCCTATCTCCTGGCGCTGGGGAAGTTCTTTTTCATCCTGGGGGCGCTCGACACCGGCAGCAGTTTTGAAGGCATGGGGGCCAACCGCGAAGCCTTTTACTCCCTGCTGGCCGAGCCCGCTTTCTTTATCCTGTTCGGCACACTGGCCATGCTCACCGGTCACACCTCCATGCAGGAGATCTTCGGCGCTTTCCGCTTCGCGGGTCACAGCACCTACATTGCCGGCGCGATCGCCGTATACCTGCTGGTGCAGATCGCCATGATCGAGAACAGCCGGATGCCGGTCGACGACCCGAAGACCCACCTCGAGCTGACCATGATCCACGAAGTGATGATCCTCGATCACAGCGGGTTCGACCTGGCGTTGATCCAGATCGGCACCACCCTGAAGTTCTGCCTGTACGGGATGCTGATCGCCAATTTCGTCGTTCCGGCCGGGATGACCCTGGGCAACGCGGAAGGAGGATTGAGCCACATCCTGACATTCGCGGGCAGAGCCGGTATATGCATCGTGGTTCAGGCGCTTTTTGCCGGGGTGATCGGACTCCTCGAATCATTCCGGGCCCGGAAGAAGATGAACCGCAACCCTCAGTTCATCGTAACCCTCTCCTCCATCGCCCTGGTGGGCTTCTTTATGGCCCTTCTGTTCACCTTTCACATGATCGCCCGATGAACGTACTGCTGATCCTCGTCTTTGCCATCACGCTCATTTACCTGTGCATGACCGAGCGGTTTCCCATCTATGCAGGGCTGATCGGATTCCAGGGGGTGCTGCTCTTTTTCCTCTCGGTCCTGGAACTGCATACCATCACCCCGGCCACGCTCATCTTCGTTTCGGTCGAAACGCTCCTCTTTAAAGTGCTGGTAGTGCCCTGGCTGCTGTTCCGCATCATCAGCCGGACAGGGGAGACACGGGTGCACGATAAAGCATTGCCGGGGATCTATTCCCTGTTCTTCGTAACGGCCGGGCTGCTCCTGAGCATTGCCATCTCCTTTACCATGGCAGGTACGGGCCGGCCGCTGATCTATTTCATCGTGGCCTTTTTTGCCGTTTTCACCGGCTTATTCATGATCATCTCCCATAAAAAGATATTTTCCCACCTGATCGGCTTCCTCGTGGTGGAAAACGCCGTACTGCTGCTCTCGCTGGCGATCGGCGCCGAGATCCCGATGCTGATCAACGTGGGCATCCTGCTCGACATTTTCGTCAGCGTGCTGATCCTGGGGATCTTCATGATGAAGCTGAAACAGCATGTGGAGGAACTGACCATGTTAAAGGATGAATGACATACCCCTCTCTTTTTTAGGAGGGGGCAGGGGGTGGGGTGTGTTGCGGACAAGCGGACTGGCGAACAGGAAACGAGGAATGAACAATATGTTAAGGGATTATATACTGATCGGGTTTTTCGGGCTTTCGCTGCTGATGGGCCTGGCGGCGGGACTGGTGCGGATAAAAGCGCTGGTGCGGCTGGTGACGGGGCTGTACGTAGCCGTCCATATCGGGTTTACCGTATTCGGCTGGATGCATTGCGGCGAGACCCTGCTTGGCTACTTTACCTTTGATCCGCTGGGGTTGCTTCTTCTTTCGGTGCTTTCGCTGCTGACCGTCACGACCGTGCTGCACGGCTATTCATACCTGGAGGAGACCTCGCCACGGGTTTATTCGATTTACCATGCCGCGCTGATCGCGCTGATCGCCTCCATGTCGGGCGCCTACCTGGCCAACGGGATGACCAGCGTGTGGATCTTCGTCGAAGCGACCACCCTGGCGGTGGCGGCGCTGATCTACCACGACCGCACGCGGATCGCCCTCGAAGCCACCTGGAAGTACGTGTTCGTTTGCTCCGTCGGGATCGCCCTGGCCTACCTCGGGATCCTCTTCCTGGGTTTTACGGTGCGCGATGCCCGGCTGCTGCACCTCTCGTTCGACAGCGTGGGCCACATCGCCGCCCTGGCCGACCCCCTCTACCTGAAGATCGCCTTTGTGTTCGTCGTGGTGGGTTACAGCGCCAAGATGGGCCTGTTCCCGATGCATACGGTCACCGTCGATGCCCATACCGTCGCCCCGCCGCCGGTCAGCGCCTTCATCTCCACCACCCTGATGAACGTCGGATTCCTGGCGATCTTCCGCATCTACCAGCTCTTTTCAGCAACGAAGATCCTTCCGTTCATGAATCACGTGCTGATCCTGGCGGGAACCCTGTCGCTCCTCGTATCCGCCGGGTATATGCTGAAGGCCAAACACAACAAGCGGATGCTGGCTTATTCAAGCCTCGAGAACATGGGAATCGTTGCCATCGCCCTGGGTGTCGGCGGGGTCGGATATTACGCCGCCATCCTGCACCTGGTGCTTCATTCACTCAGTAAGGCGGGACTCTTCTACCAGATAGGTATTTCCCACCGGGTGATGGGAACCTACCGGCTCGACGAATCGGGCAACTACTTTTCGCTCTACCCGGCGGGCGCCACGGCGCTCCTCCTCGGCCTGCTGTGCATCACCGCCATTCCGCCCTCGGGCATGTTCATCAGTGAGCTCTACCTGTTCAAAGCCCTTGTCGCAGGCGACCATTACTGGCTGCTGGCCGTAGTCCTGCTGCTGCTCTGCTTTGTCATCTACGCCCTGGTGACCCGGGTGCTGCACATCCTCTGGTCGCAGCCCCGCGAACGTCCGCTCCGCGACCCGGAAAAGGTCGCCGCCTGGCAATCGGTTTCGCAGTTCGTGCTCTTCTCGCTCGTCCTCTATATCTGCTTCAGCCAGCCCGAACCCCTGCGCAGGGTCATCGGGATGATCATTCAAAACCTGCCCGGATCATGAAAGAGACGCGGTATGTCGAACGGTTCACCAACCCGGCGGTAGCATCCCTGGAGGAGATCCCCGTGATGGATTATTCCTCGTTCATGGCCTTCACCGACCTCCTGATGGGAGAGGAGGGGACCCATTGCCTGGCCTATTTCGTGTTGCCCGTGGCCGGTACCTGCCGGTTCCTCTGCTGCATGGCGGCCGACGAGAACCATGCCATGCTGATCTATTCCCACGAACAGCCGGCCCTCCCCGGGTTGACCCTTGCCTCCATCACCGCCCGACACTTCCAGTTTCACATTTTTGAACGGGAGATCCACGAACAGTTCGGGATTGTTTTCGAAGGCCACCCCTGGATGAAGCCCGTTCGTTTTCCTGCGGACCGGCACAACCCGTTGCAAGGGATGGACCAGTATCCTTTTTATTCCATCGAAGGGGAGGAGCTGCACGAAGTGGGCGTGGGACCGGTGCATGCCGGCGTGATCGAACCGGGTCATTTCCGCTTTATCTGCCACGGCGAAAAGGTGCTGCACCTCGAGATCCACCTGGGTTACCAGCACCGGGGCGTCGAAAAGCTGTTCCTGGGGAAGCAAGACCTTATTCAGCGATCGGTCCTGGCCGAAAGCATCGCCGGCGATACGGCAACGGGCCATGCCCTGGCGTTTGCCGGAGTCATGGAAGCGCTGGCGGGCTTCGATCCCGGTGCAGGGTTGTCGGCCCAGCGGACCATCGCACTCGAACTGGAGCGGATCGCCATGCATATCGGCGACACCGCGGCGTTGTGCAACGACGTGGCCTACCAGATGGGCCAGGTGACCTGCGAGGCCCTCCGCACCCTCGTGATCAACACCACGCAGTTGTGGTGCGGCAACCGCTTCGGAAAAGGGCTCATCCGCCCCGGCGGCAGTCATTATCCCCTGACGGAAAGCCTGGCGACCGTCGTTCGCGATAACCTCCGGGAGGTGGAAAGGAGGTACCGGCAGATTACGGACCGCATATTCTCTCTTCCCAGTGTCCTGGGCCGTTTCGAAGGAACTGGACGTGTCACGGCCATGCAGGCGTCGCTCATCGGAGCGGTCGGGATGGCTGCCAGGAGCAGCGGCATGCACCGCGATGTCCGGTGGTCGCATCCCTTCGCAGGATTTACAGCTCAACCGTATGAACCTGTTGTTCTCAACAAGGGCGATGTATGGGCCCGGGCCATGTTGCGGAAACAGGAAGTGGAACAGTCCATCGGGATCATCCGGAAACTCTTTGAGCAATTTACGATTTACGATGTACGATGTACGAATGAGGAAACAGCCCATCGGAAAACCGAAATCGTAAATCTTAAATCCACTGTGCGTCCGTCCTCCCTCGCCATTTCGCTGGTCGAAGGCTGGCGGGGCGAGATCTGCCATGTGGCGGTGACGGATGAAGAAGGGGAACTGAAGGCCTACAAGCCCAAGGACCCCTCGCTTCACAATTGGATGGCCCTGGCCCTGGCTGTCAGGAACGAGGAGATATCCGATTTCCCGCTGTGCAACAAGAGTTTTAATCTGTCGTATTGCGGGTATGATCTGTGACAGAGTAACAGAGTAACAAGGTGACAGAGTGACAAAGTAACAGAGTGACGGGTGAACGGGCAGGCAGGGGCGAAGATGCGCAAAGAAATATTTTCACGAAAAATGCCGATCAGGGAATTTAACATCTTACGCAGCCACGGACGCCAATATGTGGCGGATCTCCGGAACGTCTCCCTGCCGGGGATCTTCCGGGGACGGCCGGTCATCAGCGGCGACATCCGGCCGGAGGAAGCCGAAAAAGCGGCCCGCCTGTGCCCCGTGGATGCCATCGGGGCAACCACCGGGAAAGCCGGAGAGCCCGTATGTTCGATTGACCTGGGAAGATGCCTCTTCTGCAGGGAATGTGAATTTGCCTTTCCGGAGAAGATCCGGTTCACCAGCGATCACCGGCTGGCGACCAACGAGCGCGACCTGCTGTTGGTCAGATCCGGGGAAGATCGGCCCATCACCCTCAACCCGGAAAGGATCAGAAAAGAGGTCCGGTCGCTGTTCCGCCATGCGTTGAAATTGCGGCAGGTTTCGGCGGGGGGCGACAACTCCGCCGAGATGGAGCTGAATGCCGCTGGGAATGTCAACTTCGACATGGGACGGTACGGGATTGAATTCGTGGCCTCGCCCCGCCATGCCGACGGGATCGTGATCACGGGACCCATCACGGAAAATATGGCGGAGGCCCTGCGGATCACCTGGGAAGCCGTACCGTCGCCCGCAGTCATCATCCTGGCCGGCGCCGATGCCATCGGCGGGGGTATCTTTGACGGAAGTCCCGCGCTGAACAGGGAATTTCTCAACGATCACCCCGTCGATCTCTACGTGCCGGGAAACCCGCCCCACCCCCTGACTTTCATCAACGGAATCCTGGACCTGACCGGGCGGAAATGACCCGGCAGGGCCAGGATCTGGATTTGTAAACCGGTCAATCCTTCACACAGCGAACGCCGATGCTGGCATTCCGGTAAAAGAGTCCGTTGGTGGCTCCGGCGCTGGAATAACTGGTGCCGCCGTAATAGGCATCCGAAGCGGTGGAGTAACTCACGGTCCAGAGCTGACCCGATTGAGTGAGGAACTTGTATTCGCCGGTGCTCCAGCGCTGACCCGAGGGCAGTGCAGTGAACCCGCTGATGTTGGTGGCGCCGGAATTGGGTGAGGCAAAGTGGGAAAAGGTCGCCTCTTTCAGCTTTCCGCCTGCCACACTCTGGCCTCCGAGACCGGTCATCAGGGTGCCCCATTCCGCATTGGTGGGGATATGCCATCCCGGCGGACAGATCCCCTGGAAGTTCCCGGTCGGAGCCGGATTCCAGTTGGTGGTGTTGCTGGCGCCATTGTAGTATTTCACGATCTCCGCCCACTGGTAAATGCCGCCATACACGTTGCAGTTCATCTCGTCGTCGTTGTAACAGTATTTTTCTACATAGTTGACGGGAGTATTATTGCTCGGCGACTGCGACGTATTGATACGGGTCCCTACATTCAGGTTCTCGCGCAGCCAGCACTGGGTCCCGACCTGGAGCGTATTGTATGTCTGTCCCAGGTAAGCAACGGTGGGGACGCCGGTACAGGGGCTTCCGGTCATGTACACGACCATGTAGTAGGGCGCCGAGGTGGCCGGGTTGCCTGAAAGGCAGGTTGCCACATAGTTGGAAGTCACCGTGCAGGTCACCTTGTCATGATCGTTCGGAACGTACGTGTAAGTGTCGCTGTTGGTCCCCACCACGACATTGTTCACCTTCCACTGGTAGGTCGGAGCCGTTCCCCCGTTCACCGGGGTGGCGGTGAAGGTCACGGTGGTGCCCGGCATCATGGCATAGGCGGTGGCTTTAACGGTTACGCCGACCTGCACCAGCGGGATGACCGACATCGTGACGATGTTCGAGGTGACAGGAGCCGAAGCGATCCCCGTGACTGTGCAGGAGATCTGGTTCCCATTCACCGGGACATAGGCATAGGTTGCGTTGGTAGCGCCCGTGATGGCCGTGCCGCCGTTTTTCCACTGGTAAGCGGGAGTGCCGCTGCCGTTGAAGATCGTTGACGTAAAAGTGACGCTGGTGCCGGCGCAGACCGAGTTGGCCGACGGGACGATCACCACGCTGACCGGGGTGAGATTGACCCCGTTCATGAGAATGGTGTTCGATGTCGCCGGACTGCCGACGGTGCAGGATGCGCTGGATGTCAGCGCGCAGGTAACCTGGTCATTCTGGACCGGTGAATAGGTGAAGGACGGGCTGTTGCCTCCCACGCTAACCGCGTTCACCTTCCACTGGTAGGCCGGGGAGGTGCCCCCGTTGACCGGGATGGCATTGAAGACCCCGCTGCTGGTCCCGGTGATCGTGACGCTTACCGGGAGGTAGGGATTGACCAGCGTGGTCACGGTATTCGAGGTGGCGGGCGTTCCCACCGCACAGGTGGCATTGGAGGTCAGCACACAGGTGACCAGGTCGCTGTTGATCACCGGATAGGTGTAGGTTGCATTGGTGGCGCCGCCCATCACCTGTCCGTTCACCTTCCACTGGTAAAGCGGATTCGGTCCGCCGTTCACGATCGTCGAAGAAAAAGTGACCGACGTTCCGGGGCAAACCGGGTTGGCCGACGGGGAGATGGTGATGCTCACCGGCAGCAACGGGTTGACGATCATCGTAATGGCGTTTGATGTCGCCGGGTTCTGTGTGGCACAGGTCTCATTGGAAGTCAGAACACAGGTGACCAAATCGCCATGAACCGGTACGTAGGAAAAGGTTGCATTGGTTGCATTGGTAACATTCACTGCATTTACCCTCCATTGGTACTGTGGGTTGGGACCGCCGTTTACGATGGTCGAGGTAAAGGAGACCTGCGTACCCGCACAAACCGTATTGACCGATTCGGTGATCGATATGCTGACCGGCATCAGCGGATTCACCTTAATGGGGATGGCGTTCGAGGTGTCGGGGTTGAGGATGGCGCAGGTGGCATCGGAAGTCAGGATGCAGGTTACCACATCCCCGTCAACCGGCACGAAGGAGAAGGTTGCATTGGTTGCATTGACTGCATTGACTGCATTGACCTGCCATTGGTATTGAGGATTGGGACCGGCGTTCACCGTGTCGGAGGTGAAGAAGACGGTGGTTCCGGCGCACACGGTGTCGGCCGACTCGCTGATGGTGATGCTCACCGGCAGCAGGGGGTTGACCTTGATGGGGATGGCGTTCGAGGTGTCGGGGTTGAGGATGGCGCAGGTGGCGTCGGAAGTAAGGATGCAGGTCACCACATCCCCGTCAACCGGCACAAAGGAGAAGGTTGCATTGTTTGCATTGGTTGCATTGTTTGCATTGACCTGCCATTGGTATTGAGGATTGGGACCGGCGTTCACCGTGTCGGAGGTGAAGGAGACGGTGGTCCCGGCGCAGA
>CAYVVG010000018.1:0-61815 GCA_964455285.1 uncultured Prolixibacteraceae bacterium | reverse complement strand
TGTCAAATATGTTGTGCTACGAATTTTAATGTCAACAATGTCATGCTATTTATCACTTAACACTTAAAACTTATGACCTAATACCGGTCCGGCACAAAAGTTTGTTCCGACCTGGGAGGACGGACGTAGGATTTGTCTTTGGTGAGCGGGGGAAGGACGATGGGTTCGCGGGGCACCTCGCGGTAAGAAATCAGGCTGAGGAGATGGCTGATGCAGTTAAGTCGGGCGCGGCGCTTGTCGTCGGCCTCCACCACGTACCAGGGCGATTGCTTGGTGTCGGTGTAGGAGAACATCTCGTCCTTGGCTTTGGAATATTCCACCCATTTCGAGCGCGATTCCACATCCATGGGGCTGATCTTCCAGCGGCGGGTCGGGTCGTTGATGCGCTGGATGAAGCGCCGTTCCTGCTCTTTGTCGCTCACCGAGAACCAGTACTTGATCAGGATTACGCCCGAGCGGATGAGCATGGTTTCGAAATTGGGGCAGGACCGGAGGAAATCCCAATACTCCTCTTCTGTGCAGAAGCCCATCACCCGCTCCACGCCTGCCCGGTTGTACCAGCTCCGGTCGAAAAGCACCAGTTCGCCGGCGGCGGGCAGATGGGCAACGTACCGCTGGAAATACCACTGGGTCTTCTCCTTCTCGGTCGGTACGCCCAAGGCGACGATCCGGCAGACGCGAGGGTTGAGGCATTCGGCGATGCGCTTGATGGCGCCCCCCTTGCCGGCCGCGTCGCGGCCTTCGAAAAGCACGACGACGCGCAGCCCCCGGTACTTGATCCACTCCTGGAGTTTCACAAGTTCGACCTGCAGCTTGATCAACTCCTCCTCATAAACCCGGTTCGGCAGCTTTTCCTCGCCGCTGTCCTCATACTTCGCTTCAACACGCGGACTTTCCATCACGGGGTCGTCGCTGTCGTGCCGTTTCTTCTCCTTGTGCTTGTCTTTTTTGTGACCCATTCTGATGTTCGATCTACATTTGACATGGCAACAGGCAACAGGCAGTAGTATGATCTTTTCTTCCTCTCCCGTAGACCCTCGTTACCTTGTCACTTTGTTACCTTGTCACTTTGTTACCTCGTCACTTTGTTACCTTGTCACTTTGTCACTTCATCATCAATTCCCTTGCACCATCAGAGACCTCGGCGACGTAGAATTCCGCTTTCAGGCCGGTGCGGGCTTCGTAGTTCCGGCCCACCTGTTCGATGAAGAGATCGGCAGCCTCCTCCCTGACGAGGCTCACCGTACACCCGCCGAACCCGGCGCCGGTCATCCGCGAGCCGACGACCCCGTTGATCTTCCATGCCTCTTCCACCATGGTGTCGAGTTCGATCCCGGTCACCTCGTAGTTGTCCCGCAACGATTCATGCGAGGCGTTCATCAGCGCCCCGAACTGCAGGAGGTCGTATTTCATCAGGCTGGAAACAGCATTCAGCACCCGCTGGTTTTCCGAAATGACATGCCGCGCCCTTCTTCTGACCACTTCATCGGGGATCGACTCCTGCATCTTGAAGAATTGCATGAAGCTGATCTCGCCCAGCTTCGAAACCGGGAAAGAGGCGCCCAGGTAAGTAACGGCAAGCTGGCACTCGGCCACCCGCTCGTTGTATTTCGAGTCGGCCAGCCCCCGTTTCTTGTTGGTATTTCCGATGATCAGTTTGTAGCCTCGAAGTTCCAGCGGTACCATCTTGTAATCGAGTGTGAGGCAGTTGAGAAAGAGGGCGTGGTGCTTTTGCCCCATGCCGATGGCAAACATGTCCATGATGCCGCAGTTCAACCCGATGAATTCATTCTCGGCCCGTTGCGAGAGCCTGATAAGGTCGATCATCTCCAGTTGCGTGGCGTTGAGCATGACCGCCAGGGCGTAGGCGGTCACCATCTCGATGGAGGCGGAGGAAGAGAGTCCGGCGCCGTTGGGGATATCGCCTGAGTAAAGCATCTCGAAACCGGTGGCGGCGATGTCCCTTTGCCGGAACTGGTCAAAGATCCCCAGCGGATAGTTGACCCACTCCTTCCCCACCTTGTCGCCGAGGTCGCTGAGCGGGATCGCGGTTCTGAATTCCATGTTGGTCGATGCCAATCTCACCAACGGCTCGGCGGTGTGGCGGATCAGAAGGTAGGTGCCGTTCTGTATCGCGCAGGGAAGCACGAATCCGCCGTTATAGTCGGTGTGTTCGCCGATCAGGTTCACCCGGCCGGGGGCGAAGAAGCAGCGGGGTGGATCGTTCGGGCGGCCATAGAGTTCGAAAAATCTTGCAGTGAGTTGGTCGAGGTTCATGGAGGCGTGTTTTTTTAGCGAAGATAATAAAAGTTCTCTCCATCCCCCCGGCACCCGCAGGAACAAAAGAACAATTGATTAATCGATTAACGAACTTTGATTTCAGATTTACTTCGAATGTTCAATTGTTCGATTGTTCGATTGTTCAATTGTTCAATTGTTCGATTGTTCGATTGTTCGAATGTTCCCTTTGGCGCCGGGAGGAAGGGGGATTCCCGGAAAATCGTACCTTTGCAACTAAAATCAACGCTTTTATGATCCGACACCTCCTCACCGCCCTTGTGGGTGTGGTTACGCTGTTTCAAGGATATCTCACTGCCCAGGATTTCGGAACCATCGACCTGAGCAAAGGCTGGAAATTCCGCCGTGCGGGGACCAAAGAGTGGATGCCCGCCAGAGTGCCCGGGAACGTGCACCTGGACCTCCTGCGAAACAAGATGATCCCCGACCCCTATTTCCGCGACAACGAAGAGAAGTTGCAGTGGATCGGGGAAGTGGGATGGGAATATACCAGGACGTTCAACATGGACGAGGGGGAATTTGCCTGGCGCCACATCGACCTGGTGGCAGAGGGTCTCGATACCTACGCCAACGTTTACCTCAACGACTCCCTGATCCTCGTGGCCGACAACATGTTCAGGGAATGGTACGCCAACATAAAAACCGTGCTGCGGATCGGCCCCAACACCCTTCGGGTGCAGTTTCCTGCCAATATCCCGCAGATCAAGGCGGAATATGGAAAACTGCCCTACAAACTGCCCGGCGACGAACGGGTCGTTTGCCGGAAAGCGGCTTACCACTATGGCTGGGACTGGGGCCCCAAACTTGTCACCAGCGGGATCTGGCGTCCCATTTACATCCGGAAATGGAATGCGGTAAATGTGCTGGGAGTGCAGTTCATCCAGAAATCGCTCACCGACACCCTGGCCACCCTGGCCGCTCAGTTTACCATGTTTGCCGAACTCGACGATTCGGCCCAGATCCGCCTGTTCCATGATTCAACGGAAATCCTGCGCCAGTCGGTGAGCCTGAAAAGAGGTCCCAACCAGTTGCGCGGCGAATTCATGATCAGCAAGCCGGAGCTGTGGTGGCCCAACGGGATGGGAAAACCCATTCTCTACAACTTCGGCTGGGAGGTGTGGTTCAACGGCCAGATGGCAGGAAAGGGAAAACAGCGGGTGGGCCTTCGGACGATCGACCTTGTTCAGGACAAAGACTCTACGGGTAGGTCGTTCTATTTCAAGGTCAACGGCATGCCGGCGTTCATCAAGGGGGCGAACTACATCCCGCAGGATGTATTCGTTCCCCGCGTCACCGATTCGGCTTACAGGCAACTTATCCGGCGGGTGACCGACGCCAACTTCAACATGCTGCGCGTGTGGGGAGGCGGGATCTATGAAAACGACATCTTCTACGACCTGTGCGACGAAAACGGCATCATGGTGTGGCAGGATTTCATGTTCGCCAATGCCATGTACCCGGCAACCAAGGAGTTCCTCGACAATGTCAGGGACGAAGCGATCCAGAACATCGTTCGGTTACGCAGGCACCCAAGCCTGGCACTCTGGTGCGGTAATAACGAGATCGACGAAGGATGGAAAAACTGGGGCTGGCAAAAGCAATACGGTTACACCACCGAAGATTCCACGGAGATCCACCGGAACTACCGGTGGATGTTCAACGGGATCCTGCAGAACAACGTCAGGAGATTCGACACGGCCCGGGCGTACATTCCCTCCTCTCCCCTGCACGGATGGGGCCGCCCCGAAAGCCTGAAGGAGGGCGATTCCCACTACTGGGGCGTATGGTGGGGCAAGGAGCCCTTCTCCGTCTATGAGAAAAAGATCGGACGGTTCATGTCGGAGTTCGGATTCCAGGCATTTCCCGATTATTCCACCATCCTGAAGTTCACCTCGCAGGAAGACCGTGTGCTGGGATCGGCGGTTTTGAAAGCGCACCAAAAACATCCCACCGGGTTTGAGACCATCGATGAATACCTGCTCCGGGATTACCGGAAACCCAAGAACCTGGAAATGTACGGGTACGTGAGCCAGCTTCTGCAGGCAAAAGGCATCGTGTCGGCCATCGAGGCGCACCGCCGCGCCAAGCCATACTGCATGGGCACCATGTTCTGGCAGTTGAACGACTGCTGGCCGGTGGTCTCCTGGTCGTCGCGCGACTACTATGGGAAGTCGAAAGCCCTCGATTACGCGATCTCTTCAGCCTACGACAACATGCTCATCTCGCCCGTCGTGGAAAACGGAAGGGTGAAAGTGCACATCGTCAATGACTATCCCCTGGTTTACCGGGCCACCATGACGGTCAAGGTGATGGATTTCGAAGGAAATCTTTTCTCCGACGAAGGATTTACCGTGGACATCCCGGGGCACAGTTCCCTGGTTTATTATGACACACTTCAAACGGCCCTGCTGGGCAACCTGGATCCGAAGGGTGTGCTCCTCCTGGTAACGCTGAAAGGGGCTGCCATGATCCCCTGGCAGGTGAAAAACAGCCTCTACTTTGTGCCCCCCAGGGACCTTTCACTGCCTGTTCCCGTGATCACCAAATCGGTAACCCCGAACGCCCAGGGATATATGATCCATCTCTCTTGTGATAAGCTGGTGAAGAATCTCTATCTGTCATCATCGGTCGCCGGGGACTTTTCCGGCAACTATTTCGACATGCTGCCGGGAGAAGAGGTCGACATACAGTTTTATACGAAGAAGAAGGATCCGGCGATGGAGAGCAAGATCCTGGTGAAAAGCCTGATCGATTCCTATTAACATCTGTCACGACATGAGAATAGCTCCGGTAAGGATGCTGACGCTGGCTGCAGCATTGAATGCCAGCATGTCCGTTGTGCCCGTTTTCCGGGCAGCGGCGCAGGAAACCGGCAATCCGGCCGGTTATGTCAATCCCTTCATCGGCACCGGCGGCCATGGCCACACCTTTCCCGGAGCGTCGGTCCCTTTCGGTATGGTCCAGCTGAGCCCCGACACCCGCCTGACAGGATGGGACGGTTGTTCGGCGTACCATGGCAGCGATTCGGTGATTTACGGGTTCAGCCACACCCACCTCAGCGGGACTGGCTGCTCCGACTACGGCGACATTCTCCTCATGCCGGTAGCGGGAAAACCGGAGATGAAAGATTACGGGTACGCCTCCCCTTTCCGGAAGCCTGACGAATCAGCCGCCCCCGGCTATTATCGCGTGAAACTCCTCAGGGGGGAGATCACGGCCGAACTCACCGCCACCCCCCGGACCGGGGTGCATAGATATTCATATATCAATGAAATTCAAAATAATATCATCATCGACCTGAAGCATCGCGACAAGGTGTTGGAATCGGCGATCAGGGTGGTGAACGAACAGGAGGTGGAGGGTTACAGGGTCTCGCGCGACTGGGCCGAACGGCAGATGGTATATTTCGTTGCCCGGTTCTCGAAACCCATGGTGAGCCGGGAACTGTACCGCAACGACAGCCGGGTGGAGGGAGCGGCTGAACTGGAGGGAGAGAACCTGAAAGCGTGGCTGTCGTTCGACGGGAAAGACGGAAAGCCGCTCCTTGTAAAAGTGGGCATCTCCGGGGTCAGCATCGACGGAGCCCGCAGGAACCTTGACGCGGAAAACCCCGGATGGGACTTCGACGCGGTGGCTGCCGCCGCCACGACAGCCTGGAACCGCGAATTGGGGAAAATATCCGTCACCGGGGGCACCCCTGACCAGTTGACCGTTTTCTATACATCCCTCTACCATACCCTGCTTCAGCCCAACCTGTACAGCGATGTCGACGGACAATACAGAGGAAGGGACCTACAGGTGCACAAAGCCGAAGGGTTCGATTATTATACTGTATTTTCCTTATGGGATACCTACCGGGCCGCGAATCCCCTTTACACGATCCTCGATACCAGGCGTACCGGCGATTTCATCAACACCTTTCTCCGGCAATATGACGAAGGCGGCATGCTTCCGGTGTGGGAACTTTCATCAAACGAAACAGGTTGCATGATCGGCTATCACTCCATTCCGGTCATCGCGGATGCCTGGCTGAAGGGGATCCGCACCTTCGACGGGGAGAAGGCGCTGCAGGCGATGAAACACAGCGCCGGGCAGGACCACCTCGGACTGAAATACTATCGTCCGAAAGGCTATATTCCGGCTGATAAAGAGGGAGAATCGGTATCGAAAACGCTGGAGTATGCTTACGACGACTGGTGCATTGCCATGATGGCCAGGTCGATGGAAAAGCCGGACGATTACCGCAGCTTCATCATCAGGGCACAGAATTATAAAAACCTGTACGACCCGATCACAGGGTTTATGCGGGCGAAGTCGAACGACACGTGGTTTACGCCGTTCGATCCGGCCGAGGTGAACTTCAACTACACCGAAGCCAATGCCTGGCAGTACAGCTTTTATGTCCCGCAGGACCTGAGCGGCCTGATGCGGCTCATGGGAGGGCGCGATAATTTCATCTCGCGGCTCGATGCACTCTTTTCGGCCGATACGAAAACCACCGGTCGCAACCAGGCCGACATCACGGGCCTTATCGGGCAATATGCCCATGGGAACGAACCCAGTCACCACATGGCCTACCTGTACGACTATGCCGGTCAACCCTGGAAGACCCAGGAGTTGGTGGGCCGGATCTGCCGGGAGTTTTATACCAACCAGGCCGATGGACTGATCGGGAATGAAGATTGCGGGCAGATGTCGGCATGGTATGTTTTCAGCGCACTCGGCTTCTATCCTGTAACGCCCGCATCGGGGATCTATGCCATCGGAACGCCGGCATTTCCTAAGGCGGTCATCCGGCTGGAAAACGGGAAGACCTTTACCGTGAGGGCGGTGGATGCCGGCAGCGATCATATCTATATCCAGTCGGCCAGCCTGAACGGGAAACCCCACACCCGCTGCCACCTCAGTCACAACGATATCATGAAAGGAGGCGAGCTTGTTTTTCACATGGGGCCGCAACCCAACAAGGCATGGGGCTCGGGCTTCGGTGCTTTTCCCGAAACGTGGATATCCGATCACCAGATCGTTCCTGTCCCCGCTGTTCACCAGGGGAACAGGACATTCCTCGATTCGACGGTGGTCGGACTCTCCTGTGCCATGCCCGGGGTGAGCATCCATTACACCCTCGACGGCTCGGAACCGGACGCCAAATCGACCGTTTACAAGCGTCCGCTGCTGCTGAGGAAGAGCGTCACCCTGCGCGCCATCGCAGTCAGCCAGGAATTGAAAAAAAGCCTTCCCATCGAAGCGAAATTCATCAGGATCCCGGCCAACCGTTCGATCCGGCTGGGAACGTCCTATGCCGGACAGTACTCTGCCGGGGGCGACCTCGCCCTGATCGATTTCGTCACCGGGGGCGACCAGTTCATGACCGGGACCTGGCAGGGCTATGAGGGGTTCGATCTCGATGCCACTGTCGACCTGGGCGCTCCGCAATCGGTCAGGAGACTCTCTCTCGGTTGCTACCAGAACCAGGGCTCCTGGATCTTTATGCCAACCGAAGTGAACTGGTTTATTTCGGATGACGGAGTCAATTTCACTGCGGTTGGGTCGGTCGCGAACGATATCGACGAACACCATAACGGATCGGTGAGAAAGGATTTCTCCGTCGATCTGAAAAACCGTAAAACACGGTTTGTAAAAGCAGTCGCGAAGAACCGGGGCCTATGCCCCCCCTGGCACCCGGGCGCCGGGCAGAAAGCCTGGATCTTCGCCGATGAGATCACCATCGAATGATCGAACCATTGAATACTGAGTCCCCTCCGAAAAGTGCCGTTGCCGTGATCTACCCACCCCCGGCCCCTCCCTTTGCAAGGGAGGGGTGTTATAAGGTGCTGCATAAAGTATTGATAATCTTTAATATGGTCGTATCGGTTAATCCCCTCCCTACTGGTAGGGAGGGGCCTGGGGTGGGTAGATTGACTTTTCGGAGTGGACTCAACAATCGAACAGTCGAATTCCGATCGGAAATCAGAAATCTTTCATCAAGTATTCGACTATTCATCAGCACATCAGCACATCAGCACATCAGCACATTAGCACATCAACACATTGATCAATAAGTTCCAGTCCGACCTGATCCTGCTCCTGGCCGCCATCATCTGGGGATTCGCGTTTGTGGCACAGCGGGTGGGAATGGATTTCGTCGGTCCATACACCTATAACGGCGTCCGTTTCGCCCTGGGGGCACTGGTATTGGTGCCGTTCCTGATCCGGGATCTTCGCCATGACCGGCCACTGGTTGATGGGACCAAGAAATACAGCCGTAAGATCATCCTCCTCGGCTCATTGGCCACCGGCCTTTTGCTTACGGGTGGCGTGACCTTCCAGCAGGTCGGACTTCAGTACACCACCGCGGGAAAAGCGGGATTCATCACCGGCCTGTACGTTGTGCTTGTCCCGATCGTCGGGATCTTTCTCGGCCACCGGGCGCATGCCAACCTGTGGATCGGCGCTTTGCTTTCGGTAACGGGGCTCTATCTGCTGAGCATGACGGGCGGTTTTTCCCTGGCGCCGGGCGACCGGCTGGTTTTCTGGTGCGCGGTCATCTTCACCTTTCATGTGTTGTTCATTGCCTGGCTTTCCCCGCTCATGAACAGTTTCCTGCTGGCCGTGATCCAGTTTGCAGTGTGTGCCCTCGTTAATCTCACCCTCGCCATGGTCCTTGAAACGCCTGATCTCTCCTCCATCCTCAGGGGATGGCTTCCTATCGCCTACGGAGGGTTATTGTCGGTGGGGGTGGCCTACACCCTGCAGGTGGTGGCCCAGAAGACCGCCCACCCGGGCTACGCATCCATCATCCTCAGCCTCGAGGCCGTGTTTGCCGTTATCGGGGGCTGGCTGTTGCTGGATGAGCAGCTTTCCGGCCGCATGATCGCCGGGTGTGTCCTGATGCTGGCGGGGATGGTGATCGTACAGGTTAAATGGAAGAACCGGGAATTGTTGAACAAAAAAGTTAAATGACCGCTAAGACGCAGAGGCGCGGAGAAAAGGCAAATAAATGAGAGGGTCTTTGCGTCTCCGCGTCTCTGCGGTTATTGATAATTTAACCACCTTTGCATGAATTTTCAAACTGCCTGAAGAGATGAGAACTCACCTTGCACTGACATTGATCGTGATCCTGGGCATGCCCCTTTTTACTCTGTCGCAGGAAAAGGCTGCCGTTCCCAAAACACCAGTCCTTGTCCCGGTTGCCGGCGTTCCCGACCCGGGCATGGCTTTGGCCTTTGAAGATTTCTTCCTCCCGAAAACCCTGCGCGTCGACTATCTCCTCGCCGGAGATGCCGGCAACGAAGAGGCCTTTTTTGTTTCCATGAAGGAGGAGCCCTTTTGGGGAGGACCGCGCAAGATCAAGGCAGATCCGTTCCATTACGGCAGTTACCGGTATATGGCTTATGATTCGGCTTCAGGGACTCTGCTGTTCTCGAGGGGATTCAATTCCCTGTTCCAGGAATGGAAAGGAACCCCCGAAGCGAAACAGATAAAAAGGGCCTACCCGATGACTGCCGTGATGCCTTTCCCGAAGAACACCATCCGGTTCGTGATCGAGAAGAGGGAGTTTGAGACCGATCAATTTGTGGTCATTTTTGAACGGCATATCAGCCCCACCGACTATTTCATCTCCCGTGAAAGCATCCTGCCTTACAAGGTGAACAAGTTCCGGGATTCGGGCGATCCGGCCGGCCATGTCGATGTGGCCTTCATCGCGGAGGGATATACGACGCTGGAGATGGATAAATTCCTCACGGATGCCAAAAGGATCGCAGGCTATTTTCTGACAGTCCCACCCTACCCGGAAATGCAGGATAAGTTCAATTTTTATGCCATCGAATCGCCTTCGCAGGAGTCGGGTGTGACCATTCCGGGAAAAGATATCTTCGTGAACACCAACATTCACAGCAGTTTCTACACCTTCAACATGGACCGCTACCTGACCACCGCGGATACGAAGTCGGTGTACGATATCGCTGCCTGCGCGCCCTGTGATGTCATGTTCGTGCTGGTGAACAGCAAGCGTTACGGAGGCGGAGGGTTTTACAACCACTACGGTCAAAGCACCGTCGATCATGAATTGTCGAACATCGTGGCCATCCACGAATTCGGCCACCAGTTCGCGGGACTTGCCGACGAATACTACGCGGCCGAAGTGACCTACTCCGACTTCTACAACCTGAAGTTCGAGCCCTGGGAGCCCAATATCACGACGAACGTCGATTTCCGGACAAAATGGGCTTCCATGGTCGATCCCGCCACGCCGATCCCCACGCCAAGGGCAGACAAGTATAAATCGGTGACGGGCATGTTCGAGGGAGGGGGGTACCTGTCAAAGGGCATTTTCAGCCCCATGATGGACTGCCGGATGAAGAGCAACGAAGCGCCGGGTTTCTGCCCCGTATGCCAGGAGGCGATCCGGAAGATGATCCTGTTTTATTGTGATTGATCAGATACCCCACGCAGGCCCATGTGGAACAAATGAATACTCGAACATTCGAACATCCGAACATTCGAACATTCGAATAATAGAACAATAGAAATCAGATCGGAAATCAGAAATCGTTAATCGAGTATTCGATTATTCATCAGCGCATTATCAATCCCCAATCCCTTAATCTCCTAATCTCTCAATCGCTTCATCGTCAAAGTTTCACCGCATACCCTACGGTAGCTCCATACGACATGCTCCGGGCCACCACGAATGCATCCTCGAGCACATCGCTGAGGCCGTGATGATAGTCAAGTTTCACCCGTACCTCCCCGGGGCCGAGCCGGTAAGTAGCTCCGGCCTGGACCGCCCAGCCGAAGTCGATCTCGCTGAAGCGGCAGAAGGGCATGAAGAAGCGGTAGTAGGGGCCGGAGAAGAGCGCTCCCCCGTTGGGAGTCCCCACGGCCACATCCAGTCGGGGGCCGGTGGCGGCGATCAGCCCGAACCTCCCCTTCCCCAGTGGCAGCTTGTAGCCGATCAGCACCGAAAAGCCCATGTATTTCTGCCTGGCAGGGGTCTGCCATGGCCACCCCGTCGAGTCGGTGAAAGTTACGTTAGCCAGACCCTTGTTGCTGTAATGGAAGGCGGTGGAGAGAAAAAGCCGTTTTCCCAGCCCGAACTCGGCGTTGACTTCCGCCTGGATCGATCCCACGTCGGGGCGGATCGACATGGAGTCGAGCAGGAAATCGAACCGGTCGATGCGTTCATATTCGGCAACACTGGTGTGGGTGCCCAGGTATCCGATATGGAGGCCGATGAAATTCTGGGCCGTTGCAGGGCCGAGCACCCAGGCAAGCAGGAGGATCAGGAGGGTTTTCTTCATGAAAGCGGATCTTATGTCACAAGGAGCCAAAATTAGCCTTTTTTCATGACCCGGCGGGCGACCCGGTAAAGGTACTTGCAACCTCGGCCTGTTATGCGTATCTTTATATGAAATTCGTATCAATCCGTCCACCAATGAAAACAAAAGAAAAATATCGTTTCTGGATATCCTGGACCCTTCATCACGCCTGGGTGATCCCGGTCAGCTATACCGCCAGCCTGATCGTCGTCCTGGTCTTTGCCGGCCTTTTCGGGATCCGGATCAACGAATCCGGCACCCCGTTGCAGCAACTGGTGATGCAGGTTGCCGGGAGCTCCGTCCTGGCCCTTGGCACAGCCCGCCTGCAGCAGTTCCTGCTGAAACCGCTGTTCCGGGTCACCTGGATGTGGACCTGGCTGGCCATCATCGGCTTCGTGCTGGCCGAATGCATCGCTGCGATCCTCTGCCGCCAGTACAACCTCGACAGGATGGAACTCCGGTTCATCGAGCGGAACGCCCTGCCCGAAGCACTGGTATTTGCCATTGCAGGCTTTCTGATCGGGATTATTCAATGGCCAGTGCTAAAAAAGCACTTCTCCGGGGCAGGTGCATGGATCGCAGGCAGCACGATCGCATGGGGCGCCTGCATCGCAGTGATGGATGTTGACAAACTCTTTCCCGGCATCGCTGAATCACCCATGTCGTTACCGGCAGTCATCCTGATGTTCGCCTTCGGCTCCGCCCTGTACGGGGCCATCACCGGGGTGGTGATGGCGTGGACGTTGAAGGTGAAAACCTGATATGTTGACCAACTAATACCGCTCCGGTTACATCCTTACGATCCGGACCGTCCCGCTGAAATGTTCCGATGTCACGGTAAGCAGGTAAATACCCGGGGGACAGGATGCAAGATCGATAGGGATCTCACCCGATCCGGCGAGGCGGTAGCTGCCAAGCCGGTCGCCGTAAAGGTTCCGTAAAACAAGGGTTGCATGATCCTTCAGATCAGGGAGCGTCAGCCTCACGGTCACCGAGTTCCAGGTCGGGTTGGGGTACACGGTCACACGGCCGACCCCGGGTTCACTTGTAGCGTAGTGCACCCCTTCGAAACCAGAGACTTCATTGTGGCGTGTGGAAGCAATGCCAGCCGGCATCATGGGCTGTGGGCAAAACTCGTAAGTGGTGGTGATATAACCCTGCAGATAGCCGCCAGGATCCACTGTCAGGGCCGGGAGAAAACGGATCTTTTCGCCTGCCACGAAGGTGGCGCTGCCCCCTGCCTGGACCAGGAATGGATTGCCGTCGCCGGGAACCGTGATGGTCTGAAGCGCACTGTAACACTCTGCCCCCCCGTTCCCGATCGTGTCCCCCGCTACAGCGATGGTGGCCGGGATGGACGGAAGGATGGTAAAGGTTTGCTCTGTGGCAAAAGGCCCGCCGGCGTATGAGTTGTCGATGGCCTGGACGCTCCAGTAATAGGTGCCGGGGGCAAGAGAGTGAAGATGCCAGGAGGTATTCTGAAACACATTTCCCATTGCGGCTATTTTTCGCCAGCCGGTGGAATTGGCCAGAGGCGACATCAGATCATGCCCGCCGGGAGTGGACCCGACGCGGAGGTTATAGGTCAGTCCGGGCGACGGGGTTGCGGCATCTGTGGCGCACAGCCAGGATAAGGCGACTGTGTCGCCGGCAACCGAGGATGCCATCCCTCCCGGAACTGTAGGAGGTGTGTTTGGAGGATTGCATACATCATTGATAAACAGGCGGGAGTTACCAACAACATCAAGATCACCATCGCGGTCCAGGTCGCCAACGGCCATGGCATCCTCCGTCAGCCCCGTCTGGACAATGCTGAAAGAGGTTGGCTGGTTCAGGTAGGTAGAATCGACTCTTTGAAAGAGAAAATTCTGCAAGGCAATATCCGGCAGTCCGTCGTTGTCATAATCAAAAACGACAGGTTTTGACTGGCCTTGCTGGTCAACCCTCAGGGTATCGGAAAATGATAATTGGTAATGGTTGTCAACATTGGAATAAACACTCAGGATGCGGTTATATTCTGGAAATCCACCTCCAGCAAACTCCTTTTGCCTGATCAGGATGTCCAGGTCCCCGTCAGCATCTGCATCAAACCATTGTGCGTAACCATCCCGTTCGTGATCGATAATTAACAAGGGCAATTCAGAAAATATTCCTCCGGTGTTCTTAAGGATGACGATTATTTTATTCCATGAACAACTCACAATGGTTCCGACAAAAAGGATATCAACATCTCCGTCATGGTCATAGTCAGCTGCCTCTGCCCGCTGGTCGCAGGTAGCCCATAAATCCCATGATCCCATACCCGCCGGGACCTGATAGATCGTATCGGATTTGATTTTTACCAGATACAGATATACGGCCCATTGATACGCTGATATTCTGAATCCCTCCTGGGTTCCGTCGTTGTCAAAATCGGCCCAGACTGCAATACCATTCAGCAAGGAGTCCTCCAGCGCCATATAGCCCCCTTCTGTCTTTCTGATCAATTTTGATACCCGTGAACAAGCGGGATAGTCCAGACACGCAGGATCGTGGGTGAACAGGGCTATTGTATTCTCGTTGAAAGGATCAACGAAGGAGGTTTGGGCAAATAAGGAAGGGATTGAATCGTTTCTGGTAAAAATCAGCGAATCATTATAGGTGATCTTCCCCTGACTGACCACATCAAAGCTGCCACTCTGGTCCAAATCGCCCGACATTCTGGCATCCGCCAGTGGCGGGACTTGATTCCCCGACGATAAGGTATTCAATGCCGGTGTGCTCCGGATGCCGAAGGAGGCATTCCCGGTGGTCCACCACGAAAATCCGTTCTTCGTTACATGACAGGCATATTCTCCAGTATCGGCGACGGAAGCAGCGGGTATGAAAAGCGCACTATCCGTCTTTCCAGTCAAGGGCTCATTATTTTTATACCATTGAAAATCAAGATCTGTCGGAGGAGTCGTTAAAACGCCTGTGGTTAAATATACCGAATCTCCCAAACATGGAGCCAAATGGTTCTGCTGCACGATGGTATCAAAATTAAAACCACTCACTCTCAGGAAGCCAACCAAGGCATCGAAGGTTCCGCTGTTGTAGTTGCCCGGTTCCCACTCCTCATTAGCCGTGGCGGTCAACCTGATCATTTCGTGGGCAAATGAAATGTCCCTGGGCTCAATAAACTCAACGGGCAAGGAATCCGGTGGCGGAAAATAAGTTCCGGAAATCCTTTCTCCGTTAAGGCCGAACTGGGCAATCCAGGATTTTGCTCCGGTAGTATTGGTTGAATACGGCGTGGCAAGATTTGGCGGGTAATAGGTGAATGGCCGGGGGATGCTGTTGTAGCTATAACAGGCCGGGTTGTTCCCGGTCGTTATGCCGCTGAGAGTGACGGTATCGCCTGCGGAATTGATTTCCACCACCATGCCGAATTCACTGTCGGTATCTCCATAATAGGTTCCAAAGATTCTAGCGCCCTGATTATTAAACAATGCAACGAATGCATCGGTGCTTTGACAATAATCATCATACAGTGGATAGGGGGCAAAACAACCACTGATACAGGTATCGAGGTATTGCCAGTATCCCTCGGGGCAATGCCAGCTCCCTCCTATCAGGATTTGAGTAAAACAGTAAACACCCTGGGGTCGAAGCGTATCCTGGTATGAACCCGGGGTGGATATTCCATCCCGGCTGTTGGTTGATCCGACCAGGGCGAAATACCCTGAATCTGATACCGCTATTCTTGACGCTTCATCAAAATAGAACCCTCCGTAATAGGAGGCAAATTCCACCTGCCCGCCAGCTGTGATCTTCCCAAAACAAGCATCTCCGGCCCTTGGCTGCCCGACCAGTTCCCAGTTGTAATCATGACCCGTACCAATCAGATGGGTTCCGTTGTAAGTTGCCTGATAGGCGTTTTGCGTTGCCACACCGGCAGAATCCTCGGTGTGGCCAGCAAAATATATATTTCCCTGTGCATCGCAACCCACATCTTTTATCCAGGTGCCATTCCCCCCGATTTTGATTTTCCATTCCACCATCCCCTGTGAATTTCTCTTGACAACAGAATCCCCTGCCGTTATGATGTTATTGGACGGGTCTGATGCAACCGCTACTCTGTTCTCTGCATCATCCATCCGCCACAGCAAAACTCCGTCATCGTTCAGACAAAGGATGCTATTGCTGTTCACCAGGATCAATGAACTATCTTTCCTCCATTCAATATCGGAAGGAAGGAAGCCGGCGAGATAAGTGGTCCACAAGATCTGACCTTCCTCGTCTATCCGCATTAAAAATCCATCCGGCGAAAGGAGAAGACTATCCTGCCAGGCCCCTGCTGTCGCAATGTTCAGGCTATGGGTGGTCCCGCATAAAAAGACTTCTCCATCGGGGTTTGCCACGCTGGCAATGCAATAATCAGCCGAATCGCCACCATAGTATTCAGCCCAACCGAACCCAACGGAAGGATCTATGATCAGTCTGCTATCATATTCATATCTTGAATGATACCTGATAATATTGCCTTCCAGTTCATAAGAAATGCCGTCAAATAGAACTTTTTCTCCCTGTTTATCCTGGAGGTAACAGGCTGGCAAACTCTCCGTGATTTCACCAAAACGGGTGGATATAAGCAGATTACCATTCGTATCAATTCTCAGGTCAGTCGCACCGTTATATTCCAGTTTAAGTTGAGAAAGGTCGGCATCCGGCCCGAGGAAAAAATCGAATTTGAAATTTCCGGCCACCGGATCAATATAGCCCGTCAGGTCAATACCCGGATATATATTCTTATAGGTTAAACGATTGCATTGGCCAACAGCAGGGTTGTCTTCGATGGCATTCATTAAAACCCACCGGTTGCCTGTGGCCACTTCACCCGTTGGTTGCGGGATTGCGCTGGCATTACAGTTTTTCAGATGAATGTCGACCCGGTGGTAGTGGTAAACAAGTTGTTTATCCGCTTCATGTTTTCCCGGCCAACCCTCAAATGATTCCCCTTTCTCATTATATGCCCGAATCTTATACGGGATGGATTGCGGATCCACCCACTGATGTCTTATTTCATAGGTCTCATAACTGAATCCGTCTTTTCGCAGCAACACCTTCAGGCCGCCAAGATCTGCCATATACAACACATCCGGGTTCGGATTCCCCGACTGGTCCCTGAACTGCCCTTTGTTCTCGATGAAACAGCCCCTCTTTTTGTCAGCAGGGATCCCCTTGGGATAGCCGGGGTTACAGACCAGCAGGAACGCGCAAATGGCAAGAAGGGATCTTGAATTCATGGCCAATGATTATTGGACAATGATAATGAATCCTTTCCGACCCGTCAAACGCGCTCCGCGTTATTGTATGAAGGGCGCTATTTAATGGATGAAATGCTTGAAAAACAATTCCGATCTGAAATCTCAGATAAGTACTGATGCGTTAAAATTCCCGAAAAAAGTGTATTGTCCTTATTATCGAATTGCCTTGATACTTAGTAAACAGGTTTATCTGTGTCTTCTGTGTTCGTTCCGTGTCTTCAGTGAAACCCTTTATATCTCCGGCGATCAGATCAACTTTTCGGAATCGGTCGGACAGCAAGAAGAAATTCCACGGAAGACACGGAAATTCCACCCGGAGGGTGGGGTCATTCCAGCCCCTTCAGCATCTCCTTCGACACTTCGAGGGCGATCTGTTCGCCGTTCTTCCTCAGCTCACAGCACCTCGTTTTCCTGTTTACGCTGTAAAGCCAGCTCCGGTTGACGAGGATGGACCGGGAGATGCGGGTAAAATGCCCCGCGGGCAGCATTTCGGCAAGGCGGCCAAGGTTCATCGAAATCAGCTCGCGGTTCGAAAGCGAGAAATGGATGACGGAATAATTGCCGTCGGCTTCGATGTACAGGATCTCGGCAGGATCGGCAAGGAGGTAGCCGGTGCGGGTATTCAGCCGGATCCGGTCGTCATGATGAAGGTGCCTCATCATGTGATCCACCTTATCGCGGAAATCAGCGGCTGATTGCGTGGCGGTGAAGCGCCGCAGGGTCTCCGCCAGGATATCTGGATCGACCGGCTTGAGCAGGTAATCGAAGGCCGCCACTTTAAAGGCATGAATGGCATATTCATCATAGGCGGTCACGAACACCACCGCCGGGGGGGCAGGGAGCTCCCGGAGGTTCTGCACCAGGTCGAATCCCGTCTGGCGGGGCATGCGGATATCGAGGAATACCAGGTCGGGACGGTGTGTTTCGATCAGGCGTCTCCCCTCCTCGGGATCGCTGGCTGTGCCGGCGATCATCACCTCGGGAAAGTTTTTCAACAGCGACGACAACACCTCCAGTGCCTCGGGTTCGTCATCGACGATGACCGTTCGGATAGGCTCAGGTTTTTTCATGGTCCTTGATGGTATAGCGGAAACCTGCCGGGATGATCACGGTGACCCGGGTGCCGGCCGGTTCCCCGTCATCGCCGAACAGGTCGGTAATGTCATGCAGGATCTTCTGACGATTATAACGGTCGAAGAAGTCATAATAGAAATGCTGTAACATCAGCCCTTTGCCCGTACCCGCCATCCGCAACTTTGCCGCCTGTTCGCGGCCGATCCCGTTGTCCCCCACTTCGATGTGCAGATCGCCCGCCTCGTCCCACACCTTTATCTCCAGCCGGCCGGTTCCTCCGGTCTTGTTGAGCAGGCCGTGTTTCATGGCATTTTCCACGTACGTCTGGATGACCATTTTAGGCACTTCACGGTCCAGGTCAACCGGTTGCCTGACATCGATCTCGAATTCAAAGGTGTCGCGGAAACGCAGCTTCTCGATCTCCAGGTAGTTCTGAACGAACACGAGCTCCTCCGACAACGTACGCGTCAGCCTGTCGCCCGACGTGAGCACCTGGCGGATCAGGCTGGAGAGCTTGACGAAGAAACGGTAGGCTTTCTCCTTTTCCTCTTTCAGCACCACCGAGGCGATGGAATTCATGGCGTTGAATGTGAAATGAGGGTCGATCTGGTTATAAATGGAAAGCAACTGCAGTTCGGCAATTCGTTTCTCCGTTTCCAGCCGCTCCTGCATGGCCCTCTTCCTGCGGTTCATGAGAAGGTATCCCAGCAGGAAGAACCCGGCGGCTGCCAGCCCCAGTACCAGTGTCCAGAACCACCAGGTCTGCCAGAAGGCGGGTACGATCCGGAAGGAGAAATCCGTTTCATGGGTTGTCCGGTTGCCGTCATCATCATAGGCCCTGAGCCTGAACTTGTATTTGCCGGGCGGCAGATTTGTGTAAACCGCTTCACGCCGGTTTTCGCGATCCGACCAGCCATGGTCGTAGCCTTCCAGCATATGGGTGTAGGTTACCCGCTCGGGACAGGTAAGATCGATCCCGACAAACCGGAAGCGCAGGTTCTTCTGAGTGTGGGAAAAACGGATCCCTTCACCGGTGTTAAACCTGCCGGTATCCTGAACATCCCATTCCATCTTTTCACTGAGGACGCTGATATCGGCCAGGGAGATCGGAATATCGTGTTTCCTTTTTGAGATACTCCGGGGATCGAACCGAACTACCCGGTCGGAGGCCGGTATCCAGTAAAAGCCTTTGGAATCGCGGAAGAAACCGTTCTGCCCCACCTCGATCCCTTCGAACCCGTTGTCTTTGTCAAAATAATGCAGCAGGGGCGATTCTCCCCCGTAATACCGGTTGAGATCAAGCCAGGCGATCCCCTTCGAGGTTCCGACCAGTAACCCGCTGTCGCCGACCATGGCAAGGGCGGCGACCATCATCTTTCCACCGGGTAAGTCAACAGGCGTGAATTTGCTGTAATCATAGCAATAGAGCCCTTTCTTGTTGCCGATCCACAGGTTGCCCCTGGGATCGGTTACCATGGCTATGGCACCCTGGTCGAATGGGTGATCTTTATCGGGCAGGTGGATGATGCGGCCGTGATCCACGAGGCTGATCCCGTCGAATCCTCCCATCCAGTAAATTCCGTTCCGGTCGCGGGCAACCGAAACGACCGAGTGATTCTTGTTGCCTCCGGGCAGCAATGGGGTGAAAACCGGTTCTCCGTTTTCAGGAATCGTGAAATAACCGTGGTTGGCACCTGCAAGGATGACCTGCTCCACTGGATCCTCAAAAATGTAAAGAACGGTCTGTCTGAACCTATCCGGTATCGGTGTCGTGAATCTGCTCCCGTCATATTTCAGGATGCCCTGGATGACATGAGTGAAGAGAATGTTCCCGGAGCGGTCGACCCGGCTGCCCATGTAAAAATTATCGTATAAGTTCTCGACCAAAGGCAGGTACGCCACTTCTTTGTGAAAGGCGGTCCCATCCCAGCAGGTCAGCCCCTCGGTATAGGAGGCGAACCAGATCCTCCCCTGCCGGTCTTCGGCGACGCTCCAGATGTACTGGTTGATGCCGCATTTCCCGGGGATAAAGTTCAGGAAGTCTCTTGACTTCAACCGGTAAAGCCCGGTTTCGGTGCCGATCCAGAGGTTGTCCTGGCGGTCGATATAAAAGCAGTCCAGTGCCGCGAACCGGAATCCGTCACGGATCGTCCGGTTCCCGTCCGTTACCTGGAGGAACGGGTGTTCATCATAGTAATAGAAGATCCCCCGGCTGTCGGCGGCCAGGGTGTTGGTCCTGAATTCGTGGGGGCGCTCTATGTTGAAAAGCATGGTGACCCGCTCTCCTTCAAGCCGGTAGATAGATTTTTCGATCCACAGGTAAATGTGATTGTCCCGGCCTTCGAACATGGAGATCACCCGGCCCGGCAACGGGATGGTGTCGAAGCTGTTTTTTCTCGCCCGGTACAGTTCCGTCTTCCCGCTGGCAAAGAAATCCGTGGCAGTAGCTGATTGGTGAAGTTTTGATAACCATGGGGTCACATCATTCAGGGAGACCATTGGCCGGAATAGCTCCGGACCCTGAATCTTTCCTGAACATACCCGGATCGTTTTCAAGTAAGTCTGGTCCGTGCAAACCCACACCATGATGCTGTCTCTTCCCGTGGCGTTCATCCCGAAGATCGAAGCGCTGCTTCCCGCAAGGTTAAAAGGAAAGGACTCCAGTAGCCGGCCATCCCAGGAACTTACCCCCCGCCGCGAACAGAACCATATCTTCCCTCCCGGATCCTCGGCGATGAAAAGGATCAGGTTATTCACCAGCCCGTCGTTCTCGGTAAAATTTTTGAAGCAGGCGCCGTCAAAACAGCTCACCCCGCCCTTGGTCCCGATCCACAGGAACCCTTTGCTGTCCTGGAACAGGCACATGACCTGCGACTGCACAAGTCCGTCGGGCACTCCGTAGAAGCGGTAGCTGAACTCCTGGGCGTTGAGCGATCCCCAGGAAAACAAAAAATGAAGAAGGATCAGTCGGATTACCTTCGTTCGCGGCATGGCAGAAAGCAGGACTAGTTCCGGCAAATATAGTTTATTCCGGATATATCGGCATCGCCGGAAACTTTGGTCGGAAATTTACGACGCACCATTTTTTTCGTATAATATTTACATAACCGAAATTAATCTATATATTTATCCTCCCTTGTAACATGCCGTGATTTATGGTCATCAACGACAATTTCATCCTCGGCGTCTTCCGCAGCATGGCCCTCCAGAAGCCAAAACTGGCTTCACTCCTCGACGAGAGCGATGAGGACTTCGATATCCGCGAGCTCTCCAACAACCTGGCCAGGGCATTTCCCTGGCCGATCGGCATCGAGCTCAGGCGTCTCCTCTCGGGAAACATGGAACGTCTCGATCGTGGACGTCTCGACCAGTTGCTGAAAACCATCGAACGCACGCTCCAATTCCTCTCGTTCGTCATGCTGATCCAGCTGCTGGAGGAGACCATCCGCCGGAAACTGCCACCCGACGAGTCGTTCCTGAAAGAGTTTCCGCGTCGCTTCACCACCCTCTCGCTGGGAAACTTCACCTGGATGATCCGGGCCATCGACAGCATCTTCAGAAGCCACGGAATTACTCCTTTCATGGTGGAGCTGCAGGAGACCCTGCGCCCGAAATTCTTCGAAAAACTCGATTTCTGGGTCCCCCAGCGCAATGAGATCGGCCATTACCTGATCACCCTTACCGACGAGGAGATCGAAGTGCGGTGCAACGAGTACCTCGCCAAACTGGAAGAGATCCTTTCCCAGCTCGCCTTCCTGATCAACTACCCCCTGGTGACGGTTACCGAGATCCAGCTCATCAAGCACAAGCGGGAGCAGGAGCACTTTTATCACAACATGCTGCTGCTCAACAGCTCTTCCTCCAGTTTCCTGGCCAAGGTGCAGGAATTCGAGAAGTTCACCGATACCCATTCCGTCATCCTCGTACGAAGCCTGAAAAATGCGCCCGATGAATTCCTGAACCTGTCGCCGCTGATCATCGACACGCACTTTGAGACCATGGAGACCCGCGAGAAGCTGACCCAGCTCAAAAAGGATGTTTACCTCTACTCGAAATGGGACAGGAACTCCCGCAGGATCCACTATACGGGCACCGAAACCGTCGAACAGGTTGACATGCGGATGGTCTCCTTCTACGAAACCCTGATCCGGGAGTTTGAAGAGATTCTCCACACCTTTTCACCCGCCGAACCTGTGCAGCCATGAACGAAACCCGCAGGATCCCGTTTAAATTCCTCGACAGCTACACCCTTGCCGACCGGGATATCTTTTTCGGCCGGGAGCGGGAGACCGAGGAGATATACTCCCGCCTCTTTTACGGAAAAATGCTCCTGATCTACGGTCCGTCGGGCAGCGGCAAGACCAGCCTGCTTCAGTGCGGGGTGGCGGCGAGGTTTGGCGAACAGAACTGGCAGCCCCTCTTTATCCGGCGGAGGCAGCATATCCTGCAGTCGATGCATGCCGAACTCGAACGCCTGGCTGTCACCCCTTTCCGCAAGGAGAAGAGCATCGCCGATAAGCTGTACTCCCTGTACCTCGATTTCCTGACCCCCATCTACCTCGTTTTCGACCAGTTCGAGGAGCTCTTCATCTTCGGAAGTCACGAAGAGAAAAAGGAATTTGTCGGCACGTTGAAGGATATCCTCGGCCGCGACGATCTCAACACCCGTGTGATCTTCTCCATCCGCGAAGAGTACCTGGCCAGCCTCTCCGAATTCGACGACGACCTGCCTGCCCTTTATGACAACCGCATCCGGGTGGAAAAGATGAAAAAAGCGCAGGCGCTTTCGGTCATCACCTCCCCATGCGAGATCTGCGCCGTGGATGTCGAGGCCGGACTGGCCGAGACTGCGGTGGAGCGCATCCTCTCCGAAAGCGCTACCGTCGAGCTCACCTGGCTCCAGGTGCTGATGGACCGGCTATACAAGGCTGCCGTCGCCCGGGAAGGCGAACGGCCGGTGATCCGGCAGGAAGATCTGGATGCGCTGGGCAACCTCGGCGACGTGCTGGGCGGTTTCCTCGAAGAGCAGCTCACGGCGATGCCGGACCCTGCCCGGGGAGATGCCGTTCTGAAGACGCTGATCTCCTCCGAGGGGACCAAGCGGCCGATGAGCCTGCCCGAGATGGAGGAGGCGCTTGCTGCCGCCGGCCGCCCGATGACCCGGGATGATATCCTGCCTGTGGTGACACGGCTCGTGTCGGTGCGGATCCTGGCCGACAAAGACGAGGGTGAACGGTACGAGCTGAAGCACGACAGCCTGGCTGCCAAGATCTTCGAACGCCTTACCCTCACCGAACGCGAGATCCAGGAAGTGCGGCAGTTCGTGGAAAACGCCTTTAAAAGCTACCAGAAAACGGGACACCTGCTGGGAAGGAAGGAACTGGCTTATGTGCGCAGGTTTGAAGACCGGTTGGCGCTGTCGGGAGACAAAGCAACTTTCATCAACAGCAGCAAGGAAACCCTGTTGGGTACAATTCAGCTTCGACGCCGGATTTCCACATTTGCGGCATTGGCGTTTGTTGCCCTGATGTGTTTGTGCATATTCCTGGCAGTCAGTCTTGATGACCAGATAACCAGTGAAGACCTGGCAGTGACCGAATTGTCGCGCAAAACGGATGAACCTTACCTGAGCCTTCGTAACGCCATTCTTGCATACCAGAACTACAAGTCCCCGATGACCAGAAGGGCATTGTTTGAAACCTTTTATGAATTGTGGGAAAAAAAGGCGGTTCCCGGCTCAGACGGGAAAGCCGACTCCTCTTACTGCCAGGTGTTCGACACCACCCAAAGCCCATCCCCTATTGTCATGGCAGGCAGTTCGCAGGATGGAAGTTATTTGTTCGGCATTCTTTCCGATGGTTCGGTCATGATCTGGAACAGGTATGGCGCGATATTGAAGAATTACCTGATCTCCAATGAAACTGCCATTCACCTCGGGATGTCGGGAAACAGCGAATACCTCTGCTGTCTTTTCCGGGACAGCACCGCGGCTCTATTTACCAGGGATGGACGGGTCCTGCTGCGATTAAAAGTCCAGTATGACAAAGTAAATCCAACCCGTATCTTCGCCTTCTCTCCCGACAGCAGGCAGGTCGCCTTCACCGCACCGGGGGATGTGGTTGAGATCCGGCAGACGCGTGACGGCGGGCAGTTGCAGGTATTGCAGATGCATGCGAAGCCGGTCACCGCTGTTGCTTATTCCCCGGATGGACGTTTTCTGGCTACCGCTTCAAAGGATCATCGTGTCGCAATATGGGCGTCGGAAAAGAACCAGGCCCGGTTCAAGATCTTCAGCGTGATCAGGGATCATAAGGACATTGTCTGGTCTGTCGCTTTTGCCTGGAATGGAAGGTACGTCATCACCGCGTCGCAGGACAGCACCGTCGGCCTTTTTGATCTCAACGGGAAGATGGTTGAACCCTTTAGCCGGTTACATAAAAAAAAGCTGCTTTACTGCAATGCCTACCTGGCAGGGAACGATCGGTATCTCGTATTTGATGAACTGGTAACTGCAGACTCGTGTGAGAAAGTCACCAGGACGCTTCCTTGGGAATATAGATACGACGATCTTGATCTCTTTACGAAGGGCATAACCTTCCTGCGGGCAGGTGTACTTTTTCAGACCCGGTCAAACGAAACCCGCCTCCAGTCGCACAAACAATTCTTTTATCATGCATTCAGGAGGGATTTTGAAAGATTCCTGGCACAGGATTCATGCTTCGTTTCCATCGAAGGAAGGAGACTGCTCTTTTTTCCTGCGAATGAAGATATGATCGTGAACCTGGTAAACACCAGGAAGATCTTCGAAAATATCAGGAAAACAAAAAAGATCCCCGGACTCACCCGGTTTGATTGATGACCTACCCCGGCAATCCGGGATCTCCCTCCAGCCGGTATTCCTTCATCCACCAGTATTCTTCCGTTTTAGGAAAGAACATCTTTCGGTATTCACTGCTGTCACGAACGAGGATCTGCGAAGAGGATAAGACCAGGACCAGGAACCAGACGGAGAGCACATACCGGATGAACACTTTTTTATGTTCCGGACTCCAGGCAGGAAAGTCCGAGTTTGGTAACCCGAAGATAAACCCCGTGGACACGATGATGAAAACAGGGAAAAGAACGTAGCTCCAATTCTTCTCGACCCAAGCATGCTGAAAAACTGAGAGTAAATAGATAAACAAAAAGATCGGGATGAAGATGACCACGATCTTCAGAAAAACATTCGTTTTGATGATGAAGATCGATTTTACCATCAGGACAAGTGCTGCAGAAAAGATCAGGACCAACAACATGGACGGAACTTCCACCAATTCTGTGATCCTGATCAGGTTGGCGAGAACGGAGAGCGAATAAGTGGCCGTCAGCATAAGGACAAGATTAGAGGTGCTGATGGCAGAGGCGATGGCCACATAACCTGCGATGAAAACCAATATCAGTATTTCCACCGTATTGATGAAACTGTCGGAAAAAAGGCTGGTGTCAATGTCACTGGCGACAATCGTCAGCAGGGAAAACCAAAACAGCACCAGCAGCACTTTCTCAGCAACCTTGAATATCTTTTTCCACATATGCGCAATATTTACGATTTACGATGTACGAATTACGATCTACGATCTGATCGATTCATCAGCACTTCAGTACTTTTTCAATCCCATAATCCCTTAATCTCTTAATCTCTTAATCCCTCAATCCCTCAATCGTCAATCTCTCCTATAATATCTCCTCGCCGCGATCTCGAAGGGGAGGATGTTGATCGCCAGGGTAAGCACGATCAGCATCGCCAGGAAAAATATTCCGTATCGGTATACCTTCGAGACATCTTTCCATCCCATCTTCGAGGAGATCGCTTTCACTCCCTCACTGAGGTCCATTTTAGGAAGACCGTACTGAGCGGTCAATGATAATCCCTTCGTGTGATAGAATTTCATGGCATGAAGCGTGTCGGGCAATGGATACGCTGAGATCACCGCTGAATCCACAGTTCCAAGCGCCTGCTTCATCCGGCCCTTCAAGGCGTCATCTTCTCTGGTTATAATGCCGACAGGCACAGTGAACAAGGCAGTCATCCCGGCTATTATTACCAATCCGTATCCATTCTCCAGAACCTGTTCCAGCCAGATCATCCGGCGGCCGTATGGAGAGAGGAAAAACTCCCGGATCAGCGGCGATTCCTTGCATTTGACCAGTGCTCTCCTGGCCATAATCAGCGGCAGAAGGCAGGCGATCAACGTAAATCCGGCACCGATCACCCATAGGAACACACTTGTCTGAGACTCGTTCAGCCCCAAACTTTCAACGGTGAGCAACAGGATCATCATGAGAACCACGCTGATCAGGTACCACCGCATAAAGAACTTAAACATCTTCAACTTCTCCATGCGGCCGAAAAACCGGATTCGGGCCTCCCTCCGGTCGGCTTTAAAAAAAATACGGTCTATCACTTTGCGCCCGGCCAGTATCAATGCGAAGAGGACGATGAACAGGATCATCCAGATCTCCCTGTTCCGCTGTTCAGCCCGCTCATAATCCGTGCGTGTCTGCTTGAAAGCTGCGTTCAGTTTTCTGTAGGCTTCCTGCACCGAAATTTTCTCTTCCGGTGTCATCACATTTACATGGCCACTAAATGTCATTACTCCTATCAGGCTGTCGGTAAGCTTGTTATCATGAACAGCACCCGACTCGATTTTTTGATCCTGCTCCTCCGACGAGGTGGTGTAGATCATGATCAAACCGAGTATCATCAGGAACATCCCGGCCAGCCCAATGCGTGAGCGGATCCTTTGCATGGTGTTATCCACCCCCCTGCTCAGCGATTCGAAGATGGTGTCGTGCGCCAGCAGCAGTGTGGTGGATGGATTTCCCCGGGAATCTTCGGTGCGGATCTGCTGGATGATCTCCAGGTCGGCCAGCACGTTCAGCACCCGGTTGCGGTTGGCGGTCAGTTTGGTGTAGAGCTTCGGCGCTTTTTCCAAAAGATACGCCTCCGTGAGGTTCATGTCCTTTGTCTTCGCCATCGCTCCCACCAGCTCGGTGCAGATCGCCTTCAGCTTTTTGTCGCGCCCCAGCCTCTTCTCCAGGAATTTCGAGGTGATCGCCAGCGTGTCCATGCCCTTCAGGTCCTCCGGGATGATCGCGCCGTTGGCGATTTTATACAACACCTGCGGCGTCCGCAGCGGCTGCCGCAGCAGGCGCATGATCTTCCCGGCCTGGTCGCCCGGCACGCCCAGCGTCGCCAGCAGTGACATCCCTTCCGCTTCGTCCAGCACCCCGATCCCGTAATAATCTTTGCCATCCGGGCGAAAGTAGAGCTCTTCGATCGCATCGACCGGCAGCCTCCCGCCGGGCAGGAAGAAATTCAGGGTGTCCGACCGCAGGGTAAACAGGATCTTGAGCACCGGGTCCTTGCGCCTCCGCGCCAGGAAATGGTTGATCTGCGTGAAGAGCTTGCTGGCATCGCGGCCGACGGCGGTGAACTCGTTGATCCCGTCGAGGATCAGCAGGAATTTTTTCCCATTCCCGGCCAGGTGGTCGAGGATCTCCTCCAGCTCTCCGTCGAAACCCAGGTACTCCGCGATCCACCGCTCGAATTCCTGCGGCTTCTGCACCCGTTCGGGCATCTCGATGCCCCGGACCAGGAGCACGTTTTCGCCGGAAGCGAGGAGTGAATTCACGAAATGGGCCACCGCCGTGGTCTTCCCGCAGCCCGGCACGCCGGAGACGATCAGGGCCCGGTGGGCCTCGTCCGCCAGGAAAGCTTGGAAAAAGACTTCCGTGGCTTCCCGGTGGAAGTAGCTGCCGGGCTTGAAAATGCTGTTGTATTCCAGGTCTTCGAGGGTTTCGAGCGTGCGCGCCCTTACCCGTTCCGGGATGCCCGACAGCTCGATGTCGCGGCGGTGCTGCCACACTCCCTTCCCGTCGAGGATCTGCACCAGTTCGTCGCGGTGTTGTGACTTCCGCAGCGTCGATCCTCCAACGCCCGTGTATTCGGGATTGAGGTTCGAATCGAGATGTTCGAGGATATACTGCTCGCTCTGCAGGTCGATGAGGGTCACCTGCGAGTCGAGGGCCGGCTTGTCGGCCAGCACCAGCGGCGAAAGGTCGATGGAAGGCTTCCCGTCGCCGGCCAGGAAACACCGCGAGGGAAAGGCGGATTCGGGGAGCGCCGGGCGGGCGAAATTGCGGACCCCGCGCAGCACGAAAGCCTCGCTGACCCGGTGCCGGTCGAAGCGGTACACCAGGTCGTATTCCCAGAGCGGCCGGTACAGTTCGATGACGGCACGGTAAAGGCCTGCGACCACCGGGGTGATCCTTTGCTTGTCGGCTTCCGAAGGGCTCTTCCCGTGACCGAGGAGCTTGTTGCGCAGGGTGACCAGGGTGGAAAGAAGTCCCGCGTCATTCGTTCTCAGGCCCGTCTCCGGCCATGCGATCCGGGCCTGGTACGGCCCGCTTTCCGCTTTCCGGAAGCTCTCCATCATCTCCCTGTCAAGCGATCCATGCTTCGAGGCGGAGCAGTTCCTCAGCAGCCTCAGCCAGTGGCCTTCGCTCATGTTGATGCGGAGGTTCTGCAGCTGCTCGTTGATGTCGTAATCGGGTTCCCCCGCCGAATGGAGGTAATCGGACACGGCCACCACCGAGAGGTACTTCAGCAGGATGTGAAGCATGTCTTTCAGGAGAAAATCCCAGGGATAGTTTTCACGGCGGAGATGGTCAAGGTGGAATGCGACGGGGAAGGGCAGTTTTTCCACCATGCCTGTTTCCCATGCCTCATCCAGCGGATCGCAGAGCGATTGAAGCCGTGGCGACAGAATGAGTTCGATCATGGGTTCCTGTGGTTGTTTCTGGGAGGTTAAATATAGGGTATAAATTTAACTATTCAGGAAGTCTGCAAATTTTTTCTTATGGGATATTTTTAACTTATTAATCGCAATTGTACCATTAATCGTAGATTATCATTGAAACCAGTACAATAAATGTTTGGAAATTATCGGTTTCTGCTCGTTATACCCATCGCCCGTCGAAGGTGACTCAAAAGCAATATTTTTTTATTTAACCGCGGAGACGCGAAGACGCAGAGATCAGTAAATCAATTTTATATGTCTTTGCGACTCTGCGTCTCTGCGGTTATTTTTGACTTTTAAGTAACCCTCGTGCAGGGGTTGGTATAAAATGTTACTGGGATGATTGCGATCATTCTTTTTTTAAATATTCACTATATTTACCCCATCACAGGACGCATCCAATCCGACTTTCTTATGGACAACCAGGTAAAACGGAAGGTGACCAACGAATACCCCTATCCCGTGACGATCGATTTCATGCGGCTGAACACGCCCGATTACCGTGAGCCCGGCCCGAAAAGGCTGGGCAAGATCATCGACGTGGCGGAGAACACCATCCATTTCCTGGCCCTGATCTCGCTGAACGACCTGCTCGAGAATCGTGTAAAGGACGGTTTTCCGGTCCCCGACGGCTTCCGGTCGCGTTTCCGGGGCAATTTCACCCGGACCAGCATGGGCAAGTGGGGGGAACTCCTCCGCGAAACGATCCGGATCTTTCTTGCCAACGGTATCCCGATGTTCATGGAAGAGACGGCCGGTTTCTTCATCAGCGGCACGTCGGGCGAGTCGGAGGCCCAGACGGCATTCAACCAGATCACCGCCATCCGCAACCGGATGCAGCACAAGGAGGAGAACCCCTCCCGCAGCGAAACCGAACAATTGTGCAACCGGGCCGAGGATCTGCTTGCCACGGTCCTTGACAGGCTGGACTTTCTCGCCGGATACCAGTTCCTCTATGTGAACAAGATCACGGTCGATTACCACCGGTGGTCCGACCCCCAGTACCGGATCGACCTCTCCAGCATCATCGGCAGCAACCCCGAATTGTTCGACGCCCAGACGGAGAAGTCGGCCCGGCTGATCAACACCCCTGCCATCATCATCAGCAAGCCCGGCACCCAGACCTACCTCAACCTCGAACCGCTCGTCATTTATTCGGATGAAGGCAACATGGGAATCCCCGATATCTTTCTTTACATGGACTGGGAGAAGGGATCGGGCATCAAATACAAGCCCATCTGGAAAGGGGGAACGTTCAACCTCCTTGAGACCCGCGAACGGTCGGTGCTTACGAACAGCCTGCTCCGGTTCTTCGAGTATTTCGCAACGGAGGAAGATTACCTCAGTTTCCGCGCATCGGTTGAAAAGGATTTAACGGAACCATTGCCATGAGCCAGAAAAACCCCTTCAAGTTCCTCGACTCTTACACCCGCGACGACCGCGACCTCTTTTACGGGCGGGACCAGGAGCTCGACGAGATCTACCGGAAATTCTACAAAAGCCTGCTGCTGCTGGTTTACGGGAAATCTGGAACCGGCAAGTCGTCGATCATCAACTGCGGCCTGGCATCGCGCATCCCGGCGGAAGATGTGTTACTCATCCCGGTCCGGTGCGGGAAGGATCCCGTGAACAACCTGAAGGCTGATCTGCGGAAACACACCGCTTCCGGCGCGGCGGAAACGCTGGATATCCTGCAGGAGATCCACGAGCAGCACTTCAAGCCCATGGCGCTGGTGTTCGACCAGTTCGAGGAGATCTTCATCCTTTCCACGGCGGAAGAGCGCAGGAAACTCGTGGCGGAGCTAAAAGCGATCCTTCAGAGCCGGCTCCGCGTAAACCTGGTGCTGATCTTCCGGGAAGAGTATTTTGCCGGGTTCTCCGAATTCGAGGAGGAGATCCCCCACCTGTATGAGAACCGGGTCAGGATCGGACGGCTCAACCGGGCGATGGTGGAGGAGATCATCGAAAAGCCCTGCCGGACCTGCCGGGTCGCCGTCGGGCCGGGGGTTTCGAAGAGAATCGCCGGGCTTCTGTCGAAGGATACCGGGGAGATCGAACTCACCTGGTTCCAGATCCTCATGGACAAGCTGTACAAAAGAGCGCTGGAGCGCGATCCCGGCATGCCGGAGATCCGGCTGGACGACCTGGAGGAGGCGGGCGACATCGGCAATATCCTGGGCGACTTCCTCAACGAGCAGCTCCTCTCGATGAAAAACCCGGCGGAGGTTGAGGCGGTGCTGAAGACCATGATCTCGGAAGACGGGACCAAGCGCCGGCTCACCCGGGAGGAAATCCAGCATGCCATCGGCCAGGCGGACCTTCTGCTCGCTCCCGACAGGGTCAGGGACATCCTGCAGGCGCTGGTCGACCGCCGCATCATCAGCGAGAAGGACGAGAATGGCCACTACGAGATCCGGCACGACAGCCTGGCCCAGCGCATCAACGACCGGCTCACCGCCGACGAGCGCAAGCTGAAGGAGATCGCCATGCTGGTGAAGAACGCCCACCAGCAGTACCTCCAGGTGGGGACGATGATGAACGAACAGGCGCTGAAGTATATAGGGCCCTTCCTGGATGATCTTGAACTACCCTCCGATCTTAAGTATTTCGTCAGCAATTGCATAACCACCCACAAACAACGGCAACGGAGATCAAGAAAACAATGGGGCCTTGCAGGACTTGTTCTATTCAGTTTGATGTTAAGTTTGACAATTTGGGCTCTTATCGAGAGACATTCAGCACTCCGTGATAAATATATTGCACGTATCCAAACAAGGTATGCAAACCAAAGCATGCAGTTATTAGAGGTTGCAAGAAATAATGCTGAGAATGCAAACAGGAATGCTGTTCTTGCACGAGACACAGCAATTAGGGCTATGCAAATTGCCCAGGATCAACTCTATAGAAATATTCGAAATTCCTTGTCAATATCCTCTTTAAACATGAATGTAGTTTACGTTGGTGTTGACAATCCAATATCAATCGCGGCTTCTGGTATAGATCAGGGTAAGGTATTTCCTTATGCCTATGAAAAAAATGATAAGCTTAAAAAGAACCTTATAACAAAGGTAGGAAAAATTTTTATCATACGGAATATACCATCTGAAGCTCAGGAGATAATCATTGGAGCGCATGGAATGACGACTCACGGAGAAACAATACATCTGGGAGATGCTATCTTTCGTGTTAAAAAACTGAGAGTGCCTTATGTCTCAGTAGGTAAAGGCAAAATCACCGGTGGTAATATTGAGAAGGATTTTCTGAACGGAATTGATCAAATTGATTTGAATGTAGAAACGGATTACAATATTCAATTTCGAATTTCAGGATTCCAAATGAGTGTTTATGATGATAAAGGAGAGAAAACGTCGGAATCATCCAATGATAATAGATTTACTACTGAACAAAAAGAAATTATCAAAAATTCGGAAAATGGAAATATTTGCATTATTGATCATATCACTGTAAATTCATTTGACAACCCGCCTGAATATTTTCAACCCCTAACATATGGAAATCTTCAAACCTTGACAAGAGGGCGTAATATCATTACTGGCGGAAGAGAATTAGATCAAGTTCTGTATTTCCGTATCGGAGGGGATCTTATTGACCGACAAAACGAAAAAGATAGAGTATTTAACCGGCTTCTCGAACTGGGAGACCGATATAAATCTGAAAAAAATGCAGATGAATTCTACTATATTGCAAAATCTGCATACACATATGATACAAACAATAAAAAAGGCATAAAGACACTTCTTGATGCATACTCCTTATTGCAAGATGAATTCCTTTCAACTCTCCCATTTGACAAGACAAGTCGTGACTGGAAATTTGTCGATTTTAATAAAATTGCGATTCTATATAACACTGTTTCAGAGAAGTCAGGTGAAAGTAAATTCGAAGGATTACAACAATTCGCGAAGACATTCCCGGATTTACAGATCAAAAATTATGATAATGGAATCTTTTTGATTGACGGAAAAAATAAAAAACTCATACCTCAAATTACCACTAAAAGAACTCTTAAAGATGTCGTCTTTCTTAAAGCAAATGGCCAATATGCATTGTTGACCAAGGATCCAACTGAAATACTTATTTACGATCAAGAGGGAAAAATCCAGCACCAGATTATCCCAAGTAATTCGGATGCTCATAGGCTTTTTTGCTCAACGAATGAGATGCATCTCATTGCCACTTCTTTAACTGGACTTGTTCTCCACCTTGGGAAATATGATGGTCGAACCTGTTTAATACGGATAAGTGACGGATCCCAATCGTATCTTTGGGGATATAACTATAAAGGTAAAACTACGGATAATCTGCAATTTAACAATAATGCAGAATCAATAAAAATCTATTCTGATCAAGACTTAATTCTGGCAACCTTTCCATATGGGAAGAGAATTGAGGCCTGGGATCATACCGGAACTATGATACATTCCGAACCTATAGATGGAAAACCCTGGCAAATAATTGTTACTCCGAACCACAAGATTTTTCTTTCCACGCAGCAGACTATAGGTGGTAAAGAAGTATTCGCTCTATCTTCCTATGATTTAAACTTGGTTAAAAAAGCAGTTCCAGGCAATTTACCAATAGAAGCTGACTGGATTTCCTTCACATCTGACGGCAGGTATATAATAATGCAACACTCCCATGAATTTTCTATTTTTGATTTTCAAGGTAACCTGGCTTATACAGTTAATAATATGCCTTCAGTATGGAGGGTATCTCATGACGCTGATTTCACTATTTCAGATGGAAATCTCAGGATATTAAGCGATAGGGACTATGCGATCTATCCTATAACGAATGTTGCGAAAAATATAATAATCAATGTTGAGGAAAAACAAATATTTGGTAGAATGCCTGTAATTTCCTATGATTTGAAACGCCAGATTGATCAAATCCTATTCTCGTCTACTCACTAATCAAATCTACTTTATTCCATACATATATGTCATGATAATACGTAATTATCATTTTGTTTCTTACCACTACGCACCTTTGTTTTCTTGAATCTATTGCCTTTCCTGCAATCTACCTAAATCACCAGAGAAACCCGAACAAGATCAGGGGAATCCCGGATTTTGATCCGGGTTGGGTCAGGATCAGTTTTTCCTTCTCCTCCACTCCTTTGAATTGGGATGCGGTTTTACCGGCCCCTCCTATTTCGACGATGAGTTTACGGCTTTTTAAAAAGAGGACGTAATCGGGCAATTTCCTGCCTCTCATGCTCTTCAGGTAGTTCACCGTCAGATTGGCCCCGGTAACGTGATGAATAAAGAACTCTTCACGCAGGGCTCCGGTCAGCCTGTCGTTGTCGGAACCCTGGGCCAAGACAGGTCGTAATGTCGGAGCCAGCAGGATTTTTGGTTCGGGAAGGATATTCGCCCCGTATGGAAGAATGATCCGTAGCAGGGAGGCTGCCTCCATCATCCGGATAAATTGCTGCACCCTGTATTTGCTGATTCCCGTATTCCGGGATATCGAAGAATAGCTGCATCCCTCTATTCCGGCCCGCGCAATAAACAGCAGTATAGCACGGATCGAGTGCAGATCTTCCTGCGATAATTTTCCAACAGTCAGCATATCTTTCTGGATCACCTTATCGATTGTGGCCCCGATGATCGATGACAACGGTGAATCCAGGCAAGCCGGAAACGCTCCGGTTTCCGACCAGGCAGTGAAGTCCGGCTCAAACGCAAAGAGACGGGTGTATATTTCCTTGTGGTTTTCAATGATCTCACTGACTGTCAATACCGGTAATTCTGCCTTTTTTCCGAATAACAGGTACTCCCGGAAGGAAAAGAGTGGGAGATGCGTGACGGTAAGCCTTCTTGAAAGATCATACCTCCCTTCCGACAGCTCCAGTGAAGAGGAAGAAGTAAAAATGATCCTCAATCCCAGGAAGTCAAATATTTTCTTAAGTTGTCCCTGCCATCCTTTGAGCGCATGGATCTCATCGATCATCAGGTATTTTATACTCATTGATTCTTCCAGATGCGACGCGACCTCAAAGAGGTCTGATCCCGGTGGCAACGTATCTGCACTCAGGTAAAATGTCTGGTCAATATCGGTGGCAAGCTGCCTGAGGAGAATCGTCTTACCCGTACCTCTTAATCCGGCAATACCCACCAGTTGCCTGGTGCCGGTCAGGAGGTGCTTAAGTTGCGGGAAAAGATACCGCCTCACGGGGTACTTATTTGACTGACCTCTGGCCAGGCGGTCTAGTCTGATCAATTCTTCAATCAATCTGTTTTGTACCATAACCCATTGATTTCCGAATCAAAGATAATGCATTTTGGTGACGATATTTTCAAAATGTACTGCATTTTGAAAATTTTCTTCCCAAGATGACACGAGAGAAGTGGAGATGTTCACCCCATAGTTACCTCAAAGCCCGCGGCTACCGGTGATGTTTCTGCCCCGTTTTCCGCAATTTGAAAAAGTAGTAGATCAGGAAATAGATCACCCCCAGAACCAGCACGCTGCCGATGCCGAAACCGGTCCCGTAATGATTTTCGGCCAGTCCGTAAAACCATTCGGTGCCGTGGTACACTGCCTCCACCACGGTGAGCAGGGCGATGATGAAGAGCACGAGGTTGATCCGCTTCTCGTTCTTCGCCTCCTCAGTTTCCCTCCTCTCGAGCCGCTTGTGGTTGTCGCGCACGATCGCCTCGCGGATGTCGCTCAGCTCCCGTTCGATGTTCAGCCCCTCGCGGATCTTTTCGCAGATCATCTGGGGCAGGAAATTGTAGGAGACATGACGGAAGTTGTAGTGCTTGTCGAACTCGAAAAAATCCTCCTCCAAATCGCGGTTCATCGTATGCAGGTAAAACTCGCGGCTGGTCTCGGCGAGGTAGCTCTTTACAAAAAGACTGTGGATATAAAGAAAACGGAAATACCGGAACTCCCAGTTGAAATCATAGACCGGCCCCCGCTGCACCAGCGTGAAGGTATCGAATAGGCAGAGGGCGCTCCAGTTGTCGAAAACCGAGATCCTGTATCGCCCCGTGAGACCTGAATAATACGAGTCCGAAGGCTTCAGTTCCGGCCGCTCGCCCAGGCCGGCGGCTGTGCCCGGGGGGGCGCAGGTGGCCAGGTCGTACAGCAGGTGGCTCTCCGAGTACTCTGCAGGGAAGGTGAATTCGTGCGACAGGCAGAAGAAAAGCTTCAGCTTGTTGCCGATGTTCAGGCAGTCGCCCGTGCAGAGTTCCTTCAGGATCGGTGCCAGGAAACCGATCTCACCCGGACGGGTGTTCCGGATCCGGTCGTTCAGGGCCACCATCCCACCCAGGGTTGAGTCGCTGTACCGGCATTTGAAACAATAGATCAGGTGGTCGTCGGGATAGAAGAATAGGTCGATGTATTCGACCCGGACCCTGTGACCGCCAACGGCGTGCTCTCCCCCCACGGGAATGGTATAGGAAGCCAGATGAGGACGCTTTCCCGCCGGCTCACCGTCGGGGAAAAGACAACGGACAAATCCGGGATAATAATACTCTTCCTGTTGGCGGATGATGGCCGAACTCTCAGAAAACGTCTCTTCACTTAACTTTTTGTTTCGTGAGCCGTCGGGCATCACGTGTACCTGCCACGGCAGGATGCCTTCACTAGCAGCGGCTGTCTTCCATGCCTCTTTCCGTGTACGCATCACACCGCAGAAAATGGCCCAGCCGCCGAGCGGCTTCCAATCCGATAACAGATTGCTGTCGTGGTTCATGACCGAAAATTATTAATCCTTATCAGACCTTGAAACATTTTATAATGACCCCTGTTGCTACCAGGTTTACCCATCCCCCGTCCCCTTCCCTACTGGTAGGGAAGGGGACGGGGGATGGGTATCTGAATTTATGGGCACAAATACGATCATTCGAAAACAAAAATAGGATGTTTTTTTATTTTCATACGAAACCGGTTCCCCACTCCGTCCATGCAGTTTTTCTTTCCGCCTGATAGGAAAATTTTGCCGTTGGCTATTTTTATATTATGTTTGGGTATTCAAAACAATGACCCATCAGGTTGACAACCGTCAAATCCACCCTGTCATGAAAACCATCGGACTCGCTGTTGCAGGAATGTTGCTTTCCGTAGTTCTGGTTGCGCAAAGCATTACCAACTACACCTTTACCGCATCCTCAGATACCTTTAACCCGCTTTCCGGGGGAACCTCCCCGGGCCTTACCGGCGGCACGGTCAACGACGGATGGTTCAACGCGATCCCCATTGGCTTCACCTTCTGGTACATGGGAACGGCCTATACCACCCTGTCCGCCTCCACCAACGGATGGATGACTTTCGGGCAGAATATCTCGAATGCCGCCACGAGTAATCTTCTCGCAACGGGGGGTACGCGGCCCGTCGTGGCCCCCTTGTGGGACAACCTCGACCTGGTGGCCGCCACCAATTTCAGCTATAAAACATCGGGCACTGCGCCAAACAGGATCTTCACCGCCGAATGGCTGAACGTTGAATGGTCGTCGAGCGCTACGTCCGCCTGCATCTCGTTCCAGGTCAAACTGTATGAGGCAAACGGAAAGATCGAATTCACCTATCGCCCGGAAGCCGGGTCTCTGGCTTCCGCCTCCGCTTCGATCGGGATCACGGCCGCCGGCACCGGTGCCGGGAACTACCTTTCGCTGAACGGATCCGGCACCTCTCCCACCGCCAGTTCCACTTCCGAAACGACCAACATCTCCGCCAAGCCGGCCGACGGGCAGACTTACGCCTTCACACCTCCCGGCATTTCCCCGGCAGCGCCCGTCACCATGACCTTCACCGACATCCAGAAAACCAGCATGACGGTCAACTGGATCGACAACTCCACCACCGAAACCTGGTTCTCGGTGTGGTTCTCGCAGAACGGCACAGACTACGCGCAACTCGGGACGGTTGCTTCCTCCACTGTGACCGCGACCGGGACCGCCTACTCCTACACCAAAACCGGTTTGCTGCCCGGTGTGACCTACTATTTCAGGGTCGCGGCTCATATCGAAGGGAATGCGTCCTCGGGATGGCTGAGCGGCTCCCAGGCTTCCGTAGCACCCGCCGAGATCGTGTCCGCCTTCAGCGGTAACTGGTCGGCGCCGGCCACCTGGGTGGGAGGCGTCGTGCCGGGCAACCTCGACAACGTGACCATCGCCAACACCCATCATGTGATCATCGATGTCAACGATACCTGTAACTCATTGACCGTCGGCCAGGGCACATCCGGTAACCTGAGGTTCGGCACCGTGGCGCGAACCCTTTCGGTCATCCAGGGGGTGACGGTGGCCGCCAACGGCACCTTTGACGCGGGTGCGGCATCGGGGGCCAACCTGATCCATTTCCTGCAGATCGGCGGGATTTCGCCCACAGCCATGGGTACCGGCTCGCTGACGGTCGACGGCACCTTCGACATGCACATCGGCGCCTTGAACGGGAAAGCCACGGTCACCTTTTTCGGCATCCCCGACGCGTCGATAACAGGCTCCGGAAACATAGATTTTTACCGGGTGGTGCTGAACAAAGGAAATACGACGGCCACAGCGACCGTCATCCCTCCCGTTCTCGAGGTGACCCGTTCCTGGACCGGGCAGGGAAGCTCTACCACCGGATTCCTGTATGCCCATACGTCAGGTACCTTGAAGATCGGGGGCACCTTTACCTTTTCCAACCCGGTGTATACCAGCACGGGTTATGACATCCCGGCATCGGGCGGTTTCTGGGTTAGCAACAGTTCTTTCATTGTTACAGGCCTGGCCGGATCCCCTTCCAATAATGGGCTACTCCGTTTGTCGGCCGGTACCTATACCATCGGAACAGCCGCGGGACACACCATGGGGGCCGCCGCCGGCGCTGTGTTCCGGATCGAAGGAGGGACCATGAACATTGCCAGTCGCCTCAACACCGCCAATGCGGTCACCTGGATACAATCCGGCGGAGTGGTGAAGGTGACAACGGTCGCCAACACCACCTCCGGCGCACCCGGGTTCGGGCTGACCAGTGCTTCGAGCTCCTTTACCATGTCGGGAGGCAACATCATCCTCGTCATGGCCAACACGGGTGCCACCAAAGTCGATTATTACAACAACTCGGGGATCACCGATATCACGGGTGGAACGCTGGAACTGGGCTCTTTCAATTCAGGTACGGCCAAGACCTTTTATATCAGGGGAACAGCGCCCAATACGGAAATGAATTTGACGTCGGCCAGCCACAACGGGAGCCTGGCGGGCAACCTGACCGTGAAAGGAGACCTGGAACTGAACAGTTTGGGAACATTTACCAGCAACGGATACTCCATCAACATGGTCGGGATGAACGCAACCTACCCGGGTAACATTGTGGTATTTAGTGGAACGACACTGACCCTGAACACGTCGGCCACAGCCACCCTGTCCTTTACCGGCCCTTTCAGCAACCAGTCGCTGTACAGTGAAGGAACGATCACCGCCAATCAGCTGGGCAGCCTGACTATCAGCAACACTTTTGCCGGCGGTGCGGTGACCATTCCCGGCGGAATGACGATGCTCAGCGGCGCCACGCTCAACCTGGCGTCCGGGACCCTGATCACAGGCACAGGTCTCACCCTTGGAACAGGAAGCGGGTTCACCTTCATCATGGGCAACGGGCAATTTTCCGGTCCCCTGACCACAGATTACGGGACGGGAGTGACCGATTATATTTACAACGGAACCACACCGCGGACCACCGGGATCGAGCTTCCCGTCTCCATCACCGGCACCCTGACCATCAACAATCCCGCCGGAGTGACCCTGGGCAATTACCTGCTGGCAGGAAAGCTTGTGCTGACCTCCGGAACACTAACTACTTCGAACATCAACCTGCTGATCATCACCGGCACAAGCCCGGGTGACATCACCCGGACCGACGGGCAGGTGAACGGTCCTCTGGAGATCGCCCTTCCCGCTTCCCTTGCCACCGGCAGCACTTACCTGTTCCCCCTGGGAAAGGCGGCCTACCGGCCGCTGGAGCTGGTAAATCCCACCACCGGCGCCGGTGATGTTGTATGGGTCAAAGCGGAGGTCTTCGATGTAAATTCCCTGGGAACACCGGGCCCGACCATGATGACCCTGAACACCAACCGCTACTGGGAGGTCTCCATCGCCCCGGGGGCAGGGATCTTTACCGGATCTCTTTACCGGATCACGGAAACCGGACTTACCAGCAACAGCGGCCTGGCCCGGAGTTCTTCCCGGATGGGGACCTACAACCTCGTCAGCATTCAGCCCCCGTCGGGAAATACGCTGATCACCGGAAGCAGCGGAAACCCCGGGTTCTTCGTGATCGGGGACAAACGCATGAACTATGTCGGAAGCACCACGACTCAGACCACCACAACCAATGTCAGAGAAGGCTCGGTTAACCAGGAGATCATCGGCATCCAGGTGGTGACATCGGGGAACCTCGACCCGGCCCTGGTCACCTCGTTTACTTTCAACACGAACGGATCCACCCGGACGGCCGATATCGCCTCTGCGAAAGTATATTACACCGGCACTTCGGGTACATTTGCGACGACCACTTTATTCGGCACGGCAACCGGCAGCCCTTCGGGAACCTTCACGATCAATGGCTCCCAGGCCCTGTCCGAAGGGACGAACTATTTCTGGCTGGCTTATGATATCGCCATGGGGGTGGTCGACAACGACCTCGTCGACGCCGAATGCACCTCCGTAACCTGCCGCGGATCCGCCTACCCGCCGTCAGTGACCGCCCCTGCCGGAAGCAGGACCGTCAAAGCCGCGCTGACCGGGACGTTGACCGTGGGGACCTCAGGCACCTATCCGACGCTTACCGGAGCAAGCGGACTGTTTGAGAAGATCGCGGCTGTCGGGCTGAAGGGGAATGTCACCGCGCTGATCGTCAGTGATATTACAGAACCGGCAACCAACACGTTAACGCAGTGGTATGAGGCGGGAGGAAGCGGTTTCTCCCTGACCATATCACCTGATTCGCCTGTACTCCGGACCCTTTCGGGCAGTTATACCGGCGGACTGATCCGGCTCAGCAATGCCGCCCGGGTCATGATCGACGGCCGGTATGCCGGGTCCGGGAAATACCTCGCCATCGCCAACACGGCCACCACGGGCTCCATCGCCGCGCTCCAGATGATCGGCACTGCGGCAGGAATGGGATGCACCGACATCCAGGTCAGGAACTGCCTGATCCGCACCGGTCACAGCGGATCGACCTCGTACGGGATCGCCATGGGGGGGGCGACGCCCGGAAACGCAGGGTACGATCACGACAACATCATCATCGATCGGTGCAACATCTACAAGGCCACCTATGGCATCTACGGATCCGGAAACACTTCCGACGGGAACGACAACCTCATCATCAGCAACGATTCGATCGGATCGGTGACCCCGGGGAATGAGATCACCCGTTTCGGCATATACGTGCTCCAGTCGCCGGGCGTTGTGATCTCAGGCAACCGGATCTTCAACATTCAAAGTCCTTCGACCAATCCCAGAGGCATCTTTTCGGGGGCGGGATGCGTGAATGCACGGGTCACGGCCAACCACGTGACCGGGATCCGGAACAACGGCACGGCAACCAACGGCGCATCCGGAATTTCCGTCAGCCCCGGTTATGTGACAGCCAACGTGACCATCGATAATAATATTGTGACGGACATCACTGCCACCGGAAGTGCCAACCTTGCATCCACCGATGGCATCGCCGGGATCCGGGTGGAGACCGGAACCGGCATCTTCCTGTACTACAATTCGGTCAACCTGTCCGGCAACGTGTACCATACCGGAACGGTCGATGCCAGTGCCTCGCTGTACATCAATGCCACCGGGAGCGTGGAGGTGAAGAACAACATCCTGAGCAACTCGCTGGTGAACACCGGGGCGACCGCCTATGCCTATGGGATCTATTCCGACATGGCCAGGACGGGATTTTCGCTGATCGATTACAACGATTATTATGCCTCGGGAAGCCAGGGGAAGCTGGGGTATATCACTTACAGCATCGCCTCTTCCCTTTCGAACTGGAGGACACTGACCGCACAGGACAGCCATTCGATCGACGGGAACCCGCTGTTCGCGACAAATTCCAACCTCCATATTGATTTCTCTTCCCCGGCACGGGAAACCGGCAACCCGGTGACAGGGATCACCACCGACTTCGAGAATGTCGCCCGGGATGCGACCCACCCGTCGATGGGGGCGCTCGAAACGCCCACCGACGGTGTTGGTCCTGCCATCGCCTATGTGCCGCTGGCCAACACGACGCAACTTTCGGCCCGCACCCTGACCGCCACCATCACCGATTCCACAGGTGTTCCGGTTGCGCCGCCGGGTTCCCCCGTGCTCTACTGGAGCATCAACCACGGGGCCTGGAACAGCAGTGCAGGTTCTTACCTGGGTAGCGACCAGTACCAGTTCTCCTTCGGTTCGGGCGTGTCGACCGGCGACAGCGTGTTTTATTATATGGTTGCCCAGGACACCTGGTCGCCACCCAACGTCAGCGCCTATCCATCAGGCGGAGCAGCAGGATTCAGTCCCGATCCGCCTGCCTGCTCGACACCCCCGGTTGTCCCTTCCGCATACAAGGTTTCAGTGCCCATGAGCGGAACGATTACGGTGGGACCGGGATTTGCCATTTCCTCCCTGACGGGCCCTGCCGGATTGTTCCAGACCATCCAGTCCAACATCCTGGTCGGCGACCTGGTCGCCGTCATTTCGGGAGACCTCACCGAACCGGGCACGTACGCCCTCACTCCCTGGCAGGAGTCGGGCAGCGGCAGCTACACCCTCACTATCCGGCCCGACGGCACCGCAGAGCGACTGATCTCCGGCAGCACTTCCACCGGCATGATCCGGATCGACGGAGCCGACCGGGTGATATTCGATGGCCGTTCCGGCGGATCCGGCAGGTACCTGCGAATCCGGAACACGCATGCATCCGCAGCAGCCACGATCCATTTCCTGAACGGAGCCTGCCACGACACGGTGCGGAACTGTTTCATCGAAGGGGCCTCCACGGTCTCCACCAGCGGAGTGGTCCTTTTCGGGACCTCGACAGGAACGACAGGAAACACCCATAACGGCATCGTTGGCAGTGTGATCCGCGACCGCTCCGACGCGGCGGGCATTCCTATCATCTGCATCAACTCAACCGGTACAAGCGGCAAAAACAATGAATTCATCACCCTTTCGGGAAACGAGATCTTCAATTTCGGCCAGTACGGGTTGCTGGTCGGCAGCGTGGGCAACGGGGATCACTGGACCGTAAGCGGGAACCATTTTTACAACAACCTGTCCACCCCGCCGTCCGGCCTTCAGAAGGCCATCGGGATCTTATCCGGCCAATATTCAGCTTTTCATTCGGTTACAGGCAATTATATCGGAGGACAGGCCCCCTATTGCGGGGGAGCCTCCTGGGTCAACACCGGCACCAGCACATTCAACGGGATACTGATGTGCGTGAGCGGCTATGATCCTTCCACCATCTCCGGCAACACCATTAAGAACATCTCCCTGACCAACACCACTGCAGGCGATTTTCCCGCCATCAGCGTTACCTGCGGGGTCGTATATATCACCGGGAACACGATCGGAGACCCCGATCCCGCCCATTCGCTCCGAAGCGCTTCCCAGAATTACAGCCGGAAGCTCGACGGGATCCGGATCACCTCCGAATATTATTTCTGCGATGTGGATTCCAACACCATCACCAACCTGATCCTCACCGGGGCCGGCGGGTATCCCGAATCGTCGGGGATCAACGTGTACGCCGCCGACATCCGCAAGAACCGGATCACGGGGGTGGGAACTTGCACCCAGTCCACGCTTGCGCCCTACCTCAACGGGATCTACATCAGCGGCCTGGCCGGGGCATCCAATGAGGTAGAAAACAATGCCGTCGCCCTGAACCCGGGTGCCTCGACAGACGCCACCATTTATGGCATCGCGAACTACGAGTCGGAAACAGACCATATTGGCTTCCATCACAATTCCGTCAGCATCACCGGACTGGCCGGAACGTCATCCGATTCCTACGGTTTTTACCGGGATGCGTGGTCGTCGGTGGAGATGAAGAACAACGTGATCGCCAATTTCCGCGACTCGGTTCCCGGGGGCGGGTACAATTACGGGATCTACCTGAACGACACCGGATATTTCACCTCGGACTACAACGATGTTCACTGTCCCGGCGGTTTTACGGGATACTATGATTACAACCAGCTGGCCACACTGAGTGACTGGAAGAATGCCACCCAGCAGGATCTTCACTCGCTCGGGAACGACCCATTGTTCGTTAACAACACCACCGACCTGCACCCGGGGTCCGGTTCTCCCCTGCCCGGCGCCGGGACCGGCATCCAGGAAGTGACAGATGATCTCGACGGCAACCCCCGGGATCCTATGACTCCCACCATCGGCGCATACGAGGTGGCTGTTTCCGGTACCAAAACCTGGACCGCAGCGATCTCCGATTCATGGACCAACGCAGCGAACTGGACCCCCTCGGGAGTGCCGGCCGCCAACGACAACGTGCTGGTGCCGGGTTCTGCCCAGTTTCCCTGCCTGGTTTACACGCCCGGAATGGCCTGCAAAACGATCACCATCGGGAATGGTGGATACCTCCTGCTGGACCCGACCGGCTCGCTGACGGTTCACGGGCACCTGATCCTGCAGGCGGGAGGAAACATGAACAATGACGGCACCCTTCACCTGAAGGGGAACCTGGTGAACCAGAACTGAAACTGACCCGCACTTACTATGAAGGATCCAGCAATAACCCGGGAAACGCTTCTGATTGAAAATGAGCGACTGAAGCAGCAGGTCCGGAAACTGACCCGGGAACTCACCAAGGAGTTGTCGGATAACGTCGAGAGCAGGAACCTGCTGGAGAAAAAAAACAGGAGCCTTTCCGATATCCTGAATGACCGTCATGAACTTCTGCGACAGGACGACGGCATGGAAAACCGTTACCGCCTGATGGCTGAGAACATCCACGAGATGATCTCCATCATGGACATACACGGGAATTATATTTATGCCAACCAGAAAGCGATTGATTTTCATGGGAAAAAGATCCGGGAGGTCCTGGGCCGGTCATTTTTCGAGGTGATGGGTGCGGAGGTGGCCGACAGGTTCAACCAGGATATCCTGATACCCTGCCTGGAAAAGCAGGAGAAAGTGGCAGCCGTCACTGTGTTTGTCAGGGATGGCGGATCCGTCCACCTCGAATGCACCGCCCATCCGATCTTCAGCGATTTGGGGAAGATGATCGGAGTGCTGAACGTTACCCGGGATTTTACGGAATCGGCAATGCACCGGCTGCACCAGGAGCTCGAACAACAGATCAACTTTGTGTCGGCCATGCCCGGCGAACTGGAAGATATCCTGAAAGATATCTTCCTGACGCTGTGCCGGCTGAATTATGTCGAATCCGGGATCATATACCTGTTGAATGATGAACACAGGAACCTGGAAGCCATGGTGCAATTCAATATTCCGGAGGAGCACCGGAAGATGATCGATCGCTACCTCACGGAGAGTGCACTCATTCAACGGTACGCGGGCGTTGTAAGCCCGAGATATGACATCCTCGGCGAACAGCCGGCAGCGATCAGGAACATGGCAATGAGAATGGGTGTCCTGTCCGTGGCCATGATCCCACTGGCGGTCGGGGATAATCCGCTGGGGTACCTTTTCATCGCCTCCTCCGACGCCCACCCTTTCACCTCGGGCCGGAAAATCACGATCGAAAGCATCGCTTACCGCATCGCCGCCCTGATCGGCATGCAGCGGGCGCAGGAGGAACTGAAGGAAACGATCAAGGTGCTGAACAACAACATCGCCGATATCCGCATCAAGCAACAGATGCTGATCCAGAAGTCGAAGATGGAATCACTGGGCGAGATGTCGGCCGGTGTTGCCCATGAGATCAACCAGCCCCTGATGATCATTTCGCTGTCGGTCGAGAACATCCTGCAGAAGCTGAACACCAGGTCACGCAGGGTCTCACCTTCCTACCTGAAGAAAAAAACCGACACCATTCAGCAGAACATCGTAAGGATCTCTCACATCATCAATAATCTGCGTGTATTTGCCCGGGATCAGTCAGGCATATTATTTGAAAGGGTGGATGTGGAAGATGTACTCGACAAAACGGTGGAACTTGCTCACCCCCAGCTTCGCAAGCATGACATCATCCTGGAACGGGTGCAAGCCGGATCCCGGCCCTGCATATTGGGGAACCCGTTCAAACTGGAGCAGGCGGTCATCAACATCCTGTCCAATTCCATCTACGCCGTGAATGAAAAATCGGAAGGTTCCCCCCCATCCGGGTACCGAAAGAAAATAAGCATCCGGTCCTCTGCCACCGGCGGCGTGGTCCATGTTGACCTGGAGGACAATGGCTCGGGGATCGCGGAGGAGATAAAAGAGAAACTCTTCACTCCCTTTTTCACCACAAAGCCCGAAGGAGGAGGAACCGGGCTGGGCTTACCCATCGTTTACGGGATTGTCAGGGAAATGAACGGAGAGATGGAAGTCACCAGCCGGGTCGGGGAGTATACCTGTTTCCGCCTCACGTTTCCCCAGGTCTGAAAAGAAATATGACATTTTTTCGAATGCCGGTGTACGATCGGAGAAAAAAAACTAAATTGCCCCTTTAAAATCCATTGCAAGACCTGGCTTTCCCATGAACCGTTTTCATGTTCTGATCGTCGATGACGAGCCGGAGATCCGGAAGGAGATCTGGGAGTACCTGGTATCCAAAGGAATGACCGTTCACATGGCCGCTGCCCCTTCGGAGGCTTTCGCGGTCCTTGATAAACAGCGGGTGGACATTTGCCTGCTGGACCTCCGGTTGCCTGAGATGAATGGAATCGATGTGCTGGCAAGAATCCGGAAAGACTACCCCGGAGTGGAGGTGATCATGATCACGGCCCATGGCGAGATGGATAACGTGATCAGCGCCATGAGGCTGGGAGCGATCGATTTCTTCAACAAGCCTTTCCACTTGAAAGATCTCGACCGGGCCATCCATAAGACCCGGACATTCCTGCAGTTCCAGCGTAAAGCATCCCGCGACGGCAACCACTCACCACTGATCGGGGAGGAACTGACCCGGCTGATCGGTCAACCGATCATCGCCGAGAGTCCCCAGATGAAATCGCTGGTGCGGATGATGCATAATGTCGCACCTACCGACGGAGTCAGCGTGCTGATCACCGGTGAAAGCGGGGTAGGGAAAGAACTGGTGGCCCGGGGGATTCACTTTCTCAGCCCCAGAAAAAAGCATCCGTTTCATGCCCTCAATTGCTCATCGGTGCCTGAAGAATTATTTGAAAGCGAGTTTTTCGGGCATACCAAAGGAGCCTTTACGGGGGCCTCCGGGGACAAAACCGGCTGGCTTGAGACTGCCAGTGGCAGCACCCTTTTCCTCGATGAGATCGGCGATCTGAAACTGGGAGCGCAGCCCAAGTTGTTGCGGTTTCTCGACGAACAAACCCTGCACCGGATCGGCAGCACCCGGAAGATCGCCGTGGATGTAAGGGTCGTCGCCGCCACCAACCATGACCTTGAACGACTGGTGGAAGAACGGCAGTTCCGGCCCGACCTCTATTACCGGCTGAACACCATCATGATCCACGTGCCTCCCTTGCGCGACCGCCGCGAGGACATCCTGCCCCTCTTCTACCATTTTCTCGAAAATTATTCCACCGCGATCGGAAAACCGGTATCGGCGGTCGATCCTGACGTGATCGAATGGATCCATGAGTATACCTATCCGGGGAATATCCGGGAGTTGAAGCACATGGTCGAACGCGCCCTGATCCTCAGTCATAACGGCACCCTCTCGCTCAGCCATTTCATACGGACCGGGAAATTCCAGGCGGGGCCGGCGCAGGACGACGGCAGTCCTGTCGCCCCGGGCTTGAAAGACATTGAAAAGCAGACCATTCTGCAGGCCCTCAGGAAGTCGAAAAATGTCAAGATGCATGCTGCCCGGCTCCTCAATATTTCCAGGCAATCGCTCGACCGGAAAATCGAAAAATACGGGATCAAAGTCACCTGGAGTTCCCGGTAATGGCTGTATGCCCGGTTCCGGGCATTCTGCAATCGTTTCAAATCCATTTCTTTACCGGTAAACAGGACCGTTTCCGGACACGAACGCCCCTTCTTGTTTATTCGTTAACAATGCATATATCTGATTAACAGATATTTAATAATTCCGGCATGGGGTTTGCATGGGATTGCCAAACCAACCACCTCCGATTGAACATCTTATTTATTTACCAGGATCCTGATTTCCAGGAGGAGATCAGTGACTTTTTCGGCTCCCCGAACGGGAGGTGTTTTTTCGCTCGTTCCACCGAGGAGGCCATCCACATACTCAATACCGAGATGATCGTACGGGTCGTGTTGCAGATCAGGAACCTGCGCGATGCAGCCGTTCTGAAGTACATCAACGAATATTACCAGGGTCTCGACGTGCTGGTGATGGCCAGCCGGGAGTACGACGACATCATCTCGGTTTTCAGCAAAGGCCGGTACCGGCTGATGCGGCAGCCTCAGCACCTGGCGGAGATCAGGGAGGCGCTGACCGTCATGGAGAAACGATCATCACAGATATAAATATATAACCCGATCATTCACCTGAATCAACCACCAAAATCAACCCTTATGGAAAAGATTTACTGCGGTTCAAGACTGTTTCTTAAGAACCTGAACTGGCCGGTATTGCTGGTCATTTCAATGCTGACCTTTGCCCTGGCCACGGCGGCTTCGGGGCAGAAGGCAGCCTCGCAGGTCATTACCGATCCCGCCATGCAGAACAACACCGTTACCCTGCAGGCAGGCAGCTTGCTGGGGATCACCATCCCCGGCACCCTTACTAGCCATATTTACCGCATTCAGCGGACCTATCCGCCCGACCGTTCCTTCCTCGAGATCACCTCGGCGGGAGGAAACATGGTTATTCCCGGAATCCGGATGAGTTCGCCCGGCATGCAGATCCTTACGGTCCTGGGGTTGGATGGCGATTCCTTTATACAATCCTTTACAGTTGAGGTACTGCCCAACGCAGGAGTTCCGGATGCAGGAAGCCAGGCCAGTCTGTTCACAGCCACCCCGGGTGGTGAAAACGATGCACCTCTGGCATCCACCGAGTTCATTCCTGCTCTGGAGGGTACCGGTATCATGAATATCTGTTCCGGGGGGTCGATAACAGTCAAGGTACACAATGCAACGACCACGGCGACCTACCAGTTCTCGCAAACCAATCCGTCCGATCCGTCAACGATTCAGTCTGTAACCGGGCAATCCGAGATCACTTTCACGGCAACTCCCACTACAGATAATGCGATTTGGACCATCATTGCCACCGACTTTTCTGTTTTTCAATCCTTTACTGTCGATATTCACGCTCAACCCGTTGCACCTGCACTGACAAAAGATCCCACAGCCGCGACCGTTTGCGACGGAGTCGATGTTAAAGCTTCATGCAACTCAACGGGGACCGGCGGATACAACTGCAGCGATTCCTATGAGTACCGCACCCACAACGGTACTGCGTGGAGTTCCTGGACCAACTATTCCATCACCTGTCCTTCGGGCACGGGCGCCACTATTTCCACCACCGGCCAGACCCAGGTCGAGATCAGGGCGAGCCGGAAAGACACCGAAGGCCGTTCGTGCTATGCGGAGAACGTTTACGCGTGGACGGTGAACAAGGTCGTTGTCGGGACCACCAAGACCGACGTCGTTTGCAACGGGGCGGCCACCGGCGATGCTACCGCCAACCCCTCGGGAGGGAGTTCACCCTACACCTATAACTGGAGTACCACGCCCGCCCAGACCGGCCAGACGGCCACGGGGCTTGCACAGGGACCCTACACCGTGACCGTGACCGACAACATCGGGTGCACCGGAACGGCCACCGTCACCATCGACCAGTTGGGATTGCTCACAGCCACCGTTTCGCACACCGATATCACGACCTGCAGCGGCACCGACGGCACCATCAGCATCACCTCCCCCGGAGGCGGTTCCGGAAGTTATGAGTACAGCAAAGACGGAGGCGAGAGCTGGACCACGACGGTCCCCTTCACCGGGCTGGCGGCCGCGACCTACTCCGTTAAAATAAGGGATGCGAACAACACCGGATGTGTGGTGGATCTCGGCAACCAGACGGTCCTTTACAAGCCGGTCCACAACGTAACGCAGGGTAACTATTATACGACGATACAGGGGGCGATCGATGCGGCAACCGCAGGTAATGTCATTGAAGTTTGCGCAGGGACCTATGCCGAGTCGCTCGTCATTGACAAGGACATCACCCTCACCGGGGCAGGTTCAGCGACCACCATTATCAACGCACCGGCCGGAATCGCCGTCGAGATCACTGCCGACGGGGTCACCTTTGAGGGATTTACGGTGAAGCATGGTTCCGTTTCAACGCTTGCCGACATGGGCATCCAGCTCAACATGGCAGACAACACCCTGATCCGGAACTGCAAGTTCACGTTGAACTCGCTGGGTGTGCAACTCCTCGATGCGGGCAGCAACAATATACTCAACAACAACTTCGATTACAATGCCGTCGGGATCTATTTTGAAGGCACCACCGACGGAATCAACCCTGAAGGTGGCAGCAACGGCCCATTTTACAGCCTTTCGCTGAACAATACCGTCGATGGGAATACGATCACCCATTCCCTCCTGATCGGCGGGCAGGGTGGCCTGGGCATATACCTCGACGCCGCCTGCGAGTCGAATGCCATCACGGACAACACGATCTCGAACAACGATGTGGCCGGGTATTATGCCTGGAAGGCATCCAACAATGATATCACCGGCAATATCATCTCGAATAACGGAAGTCACGGGATCGAACTGATGGGCAGTTCGGGGAACGACATCACCGGCAACACCCTGGCGGCAAACACCAACTACGGGATGTTTTTGCGGTCGGGCGCCTTGTCATCCACGACCAATACCATCACCGGGAATATCATTACCGGCAGCGGCACCGGGATCCGGCTGGAGGACGATTACAGCTCCAACAACTATGACGGGGTCGTCAGCGGGAATACCATCAGCAACAACGACCTCTCGGGCAATACTACCTTCGGATTGGAAGTCGTGAATGCCGCGCCGACGGAGGCCTATACGGCTACCTGCAACTGGTGGGGCTCGGCGGATTACAACCTTGTATGGCCCGAGATCAGCGGCAATGTCACCTTTGTGAATTACCTGACCACCGATGTCATCATTCCGGGTTCGGGATATGCCTGCGACGGCATCGTATGGCCGGTGCACAACTTTACGCAAAACAAGTACTACCAGACCATACAGTCGGCCATTGATGCGACCACCACCGTGGCCAACGACCTGATCAACATCAGCGCCGGCACCTATGTGGAGAATGTCACCGTTCACAAGGGAGTCATCCTCAACGGCGCCGGGCAGAACCAGACCTTTGTCATTCCTGCCCTTTCAAGCCCGAATTGCGGAGGAGTTGCAGTGGGATCACTGTGCAGCGGATCCAGCAATATATTCCTTGTACAGGCCAACAACGTGACCATCCAAAATCTTACCGCCGACGGGAATAACCCCTCCATCAACAGTGGAGTGCTCAGCAATGGCGTGGATGTGGATGCCCGGAACGGCATCATCACCAATCATGCAATGGGCCAGTTCAATAACCTGAATGTGAACCATGTGACAGTCAAGAATATCTACCTGCGGGGGATCTATGCTTCATCCGGAGGATCATTCGACTTCCAGAACAATACGGTCACCAACGTTGCCGGAGAATCGCAATCCATAGCGATCATGAATCACAGCGGGGCAGGACTTATCAAAGCCAACGCAGTTTCGTACGCCAATGATGCCATCTGTTCCAATTATTCTACCGGAACGACTTATTGGCTGAACACGGTTACGAATTCAGGCAGCGGGATCCATTCCGACAATAACGGTGCCTCGGGAGGAATTGCAGACATTATCCGGAATAATGGCATTAGCAGCGGTACAACCGGTGCATACGGTATCTGGGTATTTGCCTCATACCTGAATACCGATGTTTACGAAAACACGGTCGACGGCGTTTATGTCGGACTTTGCGCATCAGGACAGGCAGGAGGCACTCCGTCGTTTCACATGAACACTGTCATTAATTCCACCAACGGAGTAGCAACAACAACAAGTCTGTTTGGATGGGGAAGCGCGGATTGCAATGTTAGTTTCTATAACAATTTCATCGATAATAACACCGCGGAAGCTTTCGATATTGAAGCGGAATCGGGATACAAAAACGCGACCGTCGCGAACAACAATCATATCACCGGCAGCCCGGTCCTGGCTAATGCATATATTACCGGGGGCACGGGAAGCTTGAATGTCAATATGACCTGTAACTGGTGGGGAACGGCCGATGGCGATATCATCGCATCCCAACTTACCGGACCGATTGCGTATGTAAACTGGCTTGTCATCGACGGAACAAACAACAACCCCGGGTTCACCCCTGCCGGAAGTTGCAGTGGAACACCGGTTTCCATATTATCGCTGGTTCCGGCAGCCGCCGTTTGCGACGTGAACGGCACGGTGACCGTGAATTACAGCGGCGGCACCGGTCCTCACACCATCGCATGGAGCGGCACCGGATCGGGAAGCGCCTCCGATGCCGACGGAAGTCCCTATGTGATCACTCTTCCGGCCGGAACTTATAATGTCACTGTAACGGATAACAACGGAACCTCGGCCTCTTCCGGCCCGGTAACGGTAACCTTCCTCCCGGTGAAAAATACAACGGGCCCGGTCTATTTCGCCACCATTCAGGCGGCTGTAACCGCAGCTTCTACAGGTGATGTGATCGAAATCTGCAACGGAACTTATGCCGAGCGGGTGGTGATTGACAAACCACTCACGCTGCAGGGACAGAGCGAGGCGGGGACCATTTTGGATGGAGCCAGTCTTGTTGGCACAGGAAATGGAATCACGATCAGCAACGGGGTTGAAGGTGTAACAATCCAATACCTTACCGTTAAGAAATTTAACGGGGTAAACGGCAATTCCAATGCAGGTATTTATGCTACCGGCGGGAACAACAATCTGACGATATTCCATGTCACAATCAAGGACAATAATGGGATAACAGGCTCAGGTAGCGGATTTTATGCAAACGGCCCGATCGATAACGTATTACTGGATTATGTCACCTCCAGTGGTCACACACCGGGCGCCCGGGGCATTCTCATATGGAACGGGTTAAAGAGTAATATAACCATTACGCACTGCGAGGTCTTCAATAACAACTGCTGCGGGATCGAACTCCAGGATGGCCGTGCCACTGGAGTCACCTTGTCCGGGAATAATATCCACGACAATACTGATAACGGGATCGGGCTAATGGGTCTTAAAGGACCCGGAGCCAACCTGGTTGAAAGTAACACAGTGACCAACAACGGACGGTTTGGCATCGAGATCAAGAATCCTGATGGTTCAGGAACAACCTCGGGCGCCGGGAGTATTGTCTTACAAAATAACACGGTTACGATTACTGCTTCCACTACAATGGATGCCCGTGACCATGCCGGGATTGCGGTATTCAGAAGGTCATTCCAATCCAGCAACCCCGACGGTTATCCCAACATCCCTACGGGCGTGGTTATTCAGAACAATCCGCTCATCAGCGGATACCTGCAGTTGAACCCGGCCAGCACGGATGAAGGATTCGGCATCGTCATTGAGGGAACAAATAACACAGTCAGCAACAATACAGTTACAAACTGTAATATAGGCATTCAGCAGCAAGGCGGTGGCCACCCCAATGCGAATTACGTTCCGGACAATGCAGGTGATGGCGCTACAAACAACGGATTGTCTGCCAGCTATTTTGGCAGGGGAAATGCACCCGTAGCCTGTGGAAATACAATCAATTCCAACACCTTTTCCGGAAACGGTGTAGATACGAGGAATTCCGGACCAGTGGGCGGCACCGGCTTTGTCAGGAACACGAACAGCGGCGAGACCTTCTGTTCGATACAGGCGGCGATTGACGATGCGCAAACTGTGAACACGAATACCATACAGGCTTACCCGGGCATATATAAAGAGCAGGTCAAGGTCACAAAGGGACTCACGATTTTAGGAGATATCGCCAATCCCCATAATGTAATCATTGATGGAGAAAACAAACATGACCTTACAGATCCCGGCCAGGTCCGAATTTACAATGCGACCGGTGCTGTTTTTTTCAAAGGATTTGAAATAACCAGAGCAGCCGATATGCCCAACTATGATCACTACGGTTTCCTTACGAAAGGAAGTAACCCCATAACGGTCACTGACTGCAGGGTGATCGGCCAGGAAGCCGCCGTCGATATTGGGTGTGATTATGGATTCTGGGCTTATGGTTCAACAGGTTCACTGACGATCCAGAACTGTTATTTTAATAAGATGTATCATGCCATCTTACTCGAGCGGCAATTCGGTGCCTGCACAATCGAAGGAAATACATTTGATGCCTTATTTACAGGCCTTTACTCAGGCAGTCAATACGGTGGCCGCGCCATTGAAGCAATCGTTTACGGCACATCGGATGTTACATCTCTTCAGCGTGTTACGGGGAATCACTTTATCAATTTCAAATCAACCGGAGTCTTGTTTTCAGGTGGATTTTCCGGACAAACACCGAGGAAGTTCACCAATGTTGAAATTGATAATAACCAGTTTGATTTTATATCCACGGACATTGTGAATTCATACGGTGCTATCAACCTGAGAAATGTAAGCACCGGTAACATTGATCCGGCTGGTGGTGTTACCGCAAACATTCACAACAATTTCATTGACGTACCCAGCGTCAATAGTATGGTAATCACCGGACTTAACGGGAGTATACTCATCAATGACAATTATGTCGCCGACAATGGGTACTTTGCCATTAAAGCAGATGCTGCATCCGGACCTCAAATCCTCGCTACCTGTAACTGGTGGGAGACAACTTCCGGAGGTACAATTGCTACAAAGATCACCGGCAACGTCGATTACGACCCCTGGCTGACCACCGACGGCGACAGCAACCCCGGATGGGGTTTCACGCCGACGGGTTCGTGCAACGGAACGCAGATTGAGGTTATCTCTGCCACCCCGACCCACATCTATTGTGGGGCGACCACAGGATCGATCGCAGTTGCCTGGCAGTACGGAACAGCCAATTACAGGATCGACTGGACCGACGGTACGACCCCGGGCTGGACTGCCGGTATTACCGGAACAACTTACACGATCGCCTCACTCCCGGCCGGAATCTATACCGGCACGATCACCGACGCCAACGGCACCTCGGTGGCCTGGGGACCGGTGGTAGTCAAATACCTGCCGGTGACCCTGAAACGCGGCGGTTCGGTGGTGGATTATTACACCACGATCCAATCGGCGATCGATGCGGCCACGGCGGGAGATGTGGTCGAAGTGTGCGCGGGAACCTATAATTATCTGACCGAAGGAAGTCCCGCTCCCAGTGGTCTCATCAAGGTTACCAAGGGGGTTACGGTCAGGCCGGTGGCAGGAGCGCGTCCGGTCATTGACGGCTCGGGATTCGACGGGGTCTTTAAGATCCATCCCGCAGCATTACTACCCGGAAACACCGTAATCATAGAAGGTTTTGATATCCAGGGAAATGTCGCTACCGGAATCGCCATGACCATGCAGGGATGTTTCGATGTCACACCAGCCAAGGTGATCATCCGCAACAACTGGTTCCACGGCATGATCGGGGGGATTGACTTCTGGGGGGCCGGTTCATACCTTCCCACCGGTTGGACAAGTGCCGTGACCAATGTTGAGATCACCTCCAATAAATTCTACGACATGGTTACCTACGGGACCGATCCGGGATTTGGCATCCTTTTAGAAGACCCGGCCAACTGGACCACTGCGGGCAACCAGTACGCGGTGAAGATCGAGAACAACGAATTCTCGGGCTTACCCAGCAACGGTTCCAATCCGGGAACCGGGATCGCCGTTTCACGGGCTAATGATCCGTGGGAATCTGCCAATGTTTATATCGCCGGGAACAGCTTCTCCAGTACGGTGGCCATCGGTGTCGCGGTGATGGACGGCGATGTATCAACCGCACAAATCACCAACAACAGCATCACCACCGGCCTTTACGCCATCCTTGCCTCCGGCATCGACAACGCACCGGTGAATGCCACCTGTAACTGGTACGGAAACGCGGATTACCCGACCATCTGCGGAAAAATTCAGGGACCCGTCGTATTTGTACCTTACCTGATGAATTCGGTCATCGATCCTTTGGGTTCGGGATACTCATGCGCCGGCGGTCCCGCCATACCCTTGAACCTGGTGGTCACCCAAACCGAATCCATCAAGGAGATCCATGTCGCCTTCGACGTGACCCAGGGCGATATGAACATCGCCCCGATCCCCGGTCTCAACCCGACCGTACCCGCTGATCTGGCCCAGATCATGGCGATCTATCAGAATCTGGGTGTCGCTATCCAGTCGGGCAATCCGGCCGCCATCCAGGCCGCGGCACTCGCCCTCGGCGACGATGTGATCACGGAGTACTACTACATTGATGATCTCGGCGCCAAGCAGTACCTGAAAACTACGGCAGGAAACGACCTGATCAAGAACAAATACTGGGATCGGTATCTGGTCATCAGCGGAGACAACCGGCGTCCCGACTGGACCCTTAACCTCTGGGACATCCGGCAGATCACCTACCAAACGACGACCAGCCCGCTTACCGGGGCAGTATCGCCCACCTGGTGGAACAATGTCCTTGGGCGGGATGTGCATGTAAAGGTGACACTGGTGCATGATGGATATGTGAACAGTACTGACCAAATAGTACATATTCCGGCCGGCTGCATCGAGAACCAGAATACCCACCTGGGGTATCCGACCATCCAGGCGGCGATCGATGCGATTCCAACATTAGACGGACACGTGATCACGGTGTGTGCGGGAACGTTCCCCGAGTCTGTTTATATAAACAAAGATCTGACGGTTCTCGGTCCGAACGCCGGGATCGACCCCAATGGAACCACCCCGCGCGGAGCAGAGGCAATTATCAACCCGACCGACTGGTATGGCGTTGCCATTGAAGCCCCGGGCGTCACCCTCGATGGCTTCACCTTCGACGGCCTCAATACCTGTGATTATGGTATTTATCCGTATATCACCGCCGGTGAAAGCGGCATGCTGCTGACCAACAACATCGTGAAAAATTATAACACATATGGTTTCATCGGTTGGGTTCCTTCGGGGCCTTCTTCGTCGAACAACCTGGTTACAAAGAACCTGTTCGATAATATCGGGGGGAGAGCCATCGTCACCCTCTGGAATTACTATTCCGATATAACAGAGAACAAGATCCGGAATACTGATGTGGGTATTTATGCAGAAAATGCCAATATGCCGGAAGCAAGTGGCGATGTAGAATGGAGATTGAACAATATTTCCGCTTCCCGTGCAGGGATCTGGTACAACCTTGCCTATGGAACTGCTACCCCGCTGACCATCTCGGATAATGTGATCGGTTATCAGGAAGATGCTGCGATGATCCGCTGGGATGGCATCTGGCTGACTTCACTGGGTGGCAGCGTCAACCCGGTCATCTCCGGGAATATTATCACCGGTGCCGATCCTTCAACAAAGATTGTGAACGGCTATAATATGTGGCATTGTACCACCACCGCCACTGATGGAATAATCTTACAGGGAGGTTCCGTCACCAATGTCGATTACGGCGTCTGGATCAACAACTGGGATGGATATCCCACCAGCGGAGGCAGCGATGCTGGATCCACTAAATCCAAACTGGACGGACTGACGATCAACGATGTCGACCTCGCAGGGGTGTATCTGAAGGATAACCCGCTGAATACAGGGGGTTCGGGCGCTTACGTATATGCCAATATCCAGAACTGCACGATCGGCGCTTCCGGCCAGGGTGTGCTTATTGAAGGTAGTGACGCCTCAGCGGATGTGGTCGACAACGCGGCCACCATTTCCGGCAATGCCATCGGCATTCACGTGGACAACGGCGGCGATCTTCTTTCCTGCACCGGCAACACGATCACCAATAACACCCAGGCAGGTATCCTGATCGAATCGGATGCCGGCACCATCGGTGCGATCGAGAACAACACGATCAGCGGGAACGGGTATGGTTTCGATGCCACTCGTGGTCGCGGACTGCAGAATGACATGACGACGGTCGTCGATGCCAGCCCGAACGACTGGGGTTCGGTATCCGGACCTTACAACGATCCGTATAATACATGCGGGTCGGGTAATGCCGTGATCATGACCGTTGACAAGAACGTCGGTTTCCTGCCATGGACCGGCGGACCTGCTGTGTTGCCGGTTTATAACAGCGACAAGGGAACCTATTATTGTACGATCCAGGATGCCATCGACGATGCAACGGCGGGGAATACCATTGAAGTTGCCGCCGGCACCTATCCCGAACAACTGCTGATCCGGAAGGACCTCATCCTGAACGGAGCCGGGGTCGGGTCGACCATCGTCCAGGCACCGTCGGGTGTGACCAATTGCGTTGCAGGGATCACCGGAGTGGGGACCAACTGGCTTTCGGATTACCTGCTGGCCGCCTACCCTGCCGACTGGAACGGAAATGCAGCGACAGGCACTCCGATTGCGGTAAAAATTACCGGGATCACCTTCGACGCGAACAACACGATGCATGATTGCGGACGATACACTGGCGTCTTCCTGGGTTGTGTCAAGGGAGCTACCTATGCCGATGCCGGCCTGTTCAGTTCTGCAGTGATCAATTTCAATCCTGCCGATCCTTCCGCCACCGGTGTAAGGATACTGGGCGATTCGAAACTCTCGGTCGACAACTGCGGGATCGAATATACGATCAACGGTATCGCTGCGTATGGGGATCTGAGCTCATCAGCCGACCCGGATGTAATGATCAGCGGAAATACACCCAATTGCAGCGTAGCCTCGCAAAGTGGGGATGAATACGCTGTGAGTGTGTGTTTTGGAGCGACGGGATCCGTTAAGAACAATATCCTGACCGATCCGTCCATCGATGGCATTCTTGTCAGCAGCTCGAACAATGTAACGATCACTGGCAATACCATTGCCAACCAGTGGAACGGAATCGTGCTGTACCATGCCAACAGCAACCTGGTCGGTACGGCAGGTTCAGGCAACGGCAATACCATCTCGGCCTGTGCCAGCAACGGGATTTATCTCGATGCCGCCAGCAACAACATCATCCTGGCCAACTCGGTTTCAAACGTCCACAGCGGAAACACGGGCACCCCGGGTGCTTGCGGATGGGGAATCGGGCTGGATGAATATACCGGGATCTGCTCCGGCAACAGCATCGGCGACGGCACCTGTGCCAATGCCAATGACATCACTGACTGCGACGCCGGCATCATCTTTTACGGCACCGGCACCGGCAATACGGCAAAGGGCAACAAGATCCATGGCAACTCGCCGCATGGCCTGAACAACACCGGCGGCGCCGTGGTGGATGCCACGCTCAACTGGTGGGGCGACGTCAGCGGCCCGGCCCTGGCAGCAAACCCCTGCGGAACGGGTGATAACCTCACCAACGCTGCCAATGTGCAATATGATCCGTGGCGGAGCGACCCTGGTTGTTTTGATATTTACCAGTTGCAGGCATTCAGCGTTTCGGGCACCTCTTCGATCTGCATCGGAACTCCTACCATCATTACGCTTTCGGGATCGCAAGACGGAGGCACTAACTTCGACTACAAGTACACCCTGTATGCCAACAATGTGGCCGTTCCAGGCTCGACCCAGATCGGGAACGGCGGAGCCTTGACGTGGACCGTCAACCCGACCGCCAATACCGTCTATACAGTGAAAGCAGTGAACAGCCTCTATACCTGCTCGCTCGACATGACCGGCAACGCAAAGGTCTTCATCGGTCCGGTGACCACGGCCGCCACCATCACGGGCGCCTGCATCGGAGCCGACGTGGAGGTACCGGTCACCGTCACTTCCTTTGCCGATGTCGGGGCGATTTCGCTGATCATGAACTATGACGCGTCAAAACTGGTCTTTAAATCCTATACAAAGGCATCAGGTTTGATGGCCAATTTCCTGGTGAGCAATCCTTTACCCGGGATCATCACGGTAGTAGGGACCACGCCCCCCAATGCTCCCGGTATCACATTGACTGACGGGACCGCCCTTTTCACTCCGAAGTTCACCTATTCGGGAGGCACCGCGGCCATCTCCTGGGACGACAGCGACGACGCCAACTGTGAATATGCAGCCTTCTACCCGGATTACCTTGCCTTCTGCGATGATCCGACGGCATCGTATTATATCCCGGGGAGTATCAGTGGCGAATCCATCCCACCGACTATTACGTGTCCGGTAGATGTAACTGTCAACCAGCGCCAGGCGAGGGATCCGTATGCCACAGGATATGCCACAGCGACTGACAATTGCGCCGGGACGATCCAGATCACCTACAATGACAACCGTGCCGGCCTGAACCTTTGCAATGCGACCGGTACGATCGTCCGCACCTGGACGGCCAAAGATGTCGCCGGGAATACGGCCACCTGCAACCAGACCATCACTGTTATCGATGCCGAAAACCCGGTCGCCCTCTGTCCTGCCGACATTGTAAAGAGCAACGATCCCGGTAATTGTTCGGCAGTGACCACCTTCACCCCCGACGCCACCGATTTCGGTTTCTTCCAGGGATTCGAGGATGCGGCATGGCTGAGCGGTACCTATCTCACTAATCCTTCGACCGACTGGAACGAATACAATAGTAAATTGGTCCGCGTTCCGACAGGAACCGGAGGAATCGCTTCCAGTGCCGGGAGTGCCCATGCCATCATCAATTCGACTGTACTTCCGCCAACTCCGGCTGATTACACCGGTATCTTCAGCCGCCTGGGTGGCTATAACGCGATCGCAAACTCCTTTGGCAATGGCTTCGTTACTTCTGTCGACGTCTACTTCGACCTGGATGATCCTAAAATCGCCACAAGCACCTACGGGTGGGATGTATCGACAGCTGTAAACAACAAATCGACCGGAAGTCATCTCCGTGACTTTATTTTCCATGCTGCCGGTGAGCCGGGCAAGATCGTAGTTGCAGCTGATAATGGATCGACCTTTGCACGCAGGGGAGATCTCTCTTCGCTGCCCAACCATTACGATGTGACAACACCGGGCTGGTACACCTTAAAATGGACCTTCCGGAACAACGGAGGCATACTGGCCGTTGACTGCCAGTTGCTGAACAGCGGAGGGACCGTCCAGTTCACCCAGACCCTTTCTGCCCCGACCGACCTGATCGCCACGGTGGTCGGAGGCAACCGGTACATGTGGTTCTGCTTCACGGAAGCAACCGACCTCCCCATCGACAACACCAGCCTGACGCGGAAACCGTTGTTCTCGGCAGTCCCGCCAAGCGGTACCGCCTTCAACGTGGGTACGACCCCGGTGACGGTCACTGCCACCGATGCCTGCGGGAAAACCGATTTCTGTGTATTCAATGTGACGGTGAATGACACGGAGATTCCGACTGTCGCTGCTGCCGCCGACGTGGTCACCACCACCTCGGCCGACGATGCAGGCGACTGCGATGTGTCTGTGGCCATTACCGATGCCACCTTCGGTGACAACTGCCCGGGCAGCACCCTTGCCTGGGTGATGACCGGCAACACCACCGGCAGCGGTTCAGGACAGGTTGGAACCTATACCTTCAACAAGGGCGTGACGACCATTACCTACACCGTGACCGATGCTGCAGGCCTCACCGCCACCGATTTCATGACCGTGACTGTAACGGATAATGAAAATCCGACAGTGGCTGCTGCCGCCGATGTGGTCACCACCACTTCGGCCGACGATGCAGGCGACTGCGATGTGTCTGTGGCAATTACCGATGCCACCTTCGGTGACAACTGCCCGGGCAGCACCCTTGCCT
>CAYVVG010000017.1:0-61961 GCA_964455285.1 uncultured Prolixibacteraceae bacterium | reverse complement strand
GAGGAACCAGTGGACCGGCCGGTCATATCCTGTAGGTAAAAACGAAAAGCCTTCATTAAAAAACCATTCGAATTCGTGTGCATCCCAGAAGAGCCCTCCGATAAGCATCAGGCCGAGCAGGCACCCGATGATGAGGGGCCACCACCGCATCCGTTTCAAGGGAAAGATCCTTGTCAGGAGATTTCCTGAACCTCCGCTTTTGGAGGCACCTTCGGCATAGGGATCCTTTTTCCGTATCCGGTTGATCAGCCAGTCGATACGGTCGTATCTCTTCCTGACAAAGAACAGGATAACGGCAAAGGCGAGTGCGAGTAACCACGATCGCAGCAGGGTTATATTGAAAACCGTCTGCAAAATGACCCGGCACCAGTGCGCGAAATAGCCGGAACTTTCGGGGTAGGCGTTTCCGTTCACATAGCTGATCCCGGCATAACCTGTTCGTCCGTCTAACAAGGTCAGCCTGACCCAATCCTCCCGAATCAGCGTGTCGGTCAAAAAGGTCTCGTCTTGCCTGAGGATCGCCATGGTATTGGAACCTCCGGCCGAATCCCTCACCAGGAACTTCGAAACAGCCACGATATACCGGGTATGCAGGTCCACCGAGGCCAGGTACTCAAGTTTCTGCCTGGCCTTGTAACCGTAACGTTGTTCGATCGGGTACGCATCCGCTGCCCGGGTGACCTTCTTCCCTGAGATCTTCTCCAGTTCCTCCAATGAGAGCACGCGGGAATAGAGGCAACATTCATCAAGCCCCCCGCTGAAGGGCCCGAAGCGGATCTTGCCCCCGTTCGACATCAGGGCCCGGCCGGCAAAGACCTCATCATCGACGACAAGGCGGGCGGCCTGGTTTGGCTGGTCATACACTGCCGCAATGAAATACCACCGTCCGGCGACCACGTCGGGCCCGGAAAGGGTGCCGTCTTTTCCGCAGCACAGGGCCAGCCTGCAAAGTTCACCGCTCTTCTCGAGGAACAGGCCGCGCGACCGTTTCGGGTGGCCTGCCGGATTGTCGGAGATGCTGAAAACATCGGCCTCACGGTTTGCGGCATCGGATCGGAACCAGAAGGTCAGGGTGAATTCGGGAAACTTCTCCGGGCCGGCATCCACCGGAATGTTAACGGTCGTTGCAAGATTACGGCTGGCCTCCTTTTGGAGCAGCAGGGCCTTCGCCGGATTGCCGTTGCGATCGGGGGCCGGTTTCACCCCGCGGGCCTTCCCGTCGCGGTTTCCACTCTGCTCACGCGCGTTTCCGTCGAAGGGATAACACCCGATCCTTCCATCGGCAGGAAGCCCGCCCTGCGCTTGCAAAAGGAGGGGAAGTGAGAGCAATATCCACACTGATCCTATCCATTTCATAGGTTCCCGGGTTTACCCTATGTACACCTGCAGGATGATGACCGGATCCCGCCGGAGCAACACAGATGAAAATCAATACTGGTAAAGGTCTTTGAAAAGCGCCTTCAGCTCCTCGTTCGAAAGGTGGTACTTCAGCCGAGCGTTGGTGGCAATCCTTTTACCAACATTCTCCAGTTCTTTCGTATTCTTTCGTATTTTAAAGAACTGAAAGATCGTCAGGAGCCCGAATGACTTTTCCGATTCATCACTCCACCGTGAGCGCTCTTTCAATTCCCGGATGTCATCGCGGAACTCCGGATCGCTGTTGATCCTCTGAATATAATCTTCCATAGTACAGAATGTTAAAGATAGACCAGGTAATTACGGATAAAATTGAGACCGGCGAAAATGAAAATGAAGGTGCCAAGGACAAGCACCAGAAACAGCGTAAGAACAAGCCACAGCAGCCACAACCCGTTGACCCTTTCTTCCGTGGTGGTCCTACCGCTTTGATACGTGATCTTCCAGGTCTCTGTGGCCGGTTCGGCAAGGAATAACCCTACCACGGTCCCGATCAGGACGTTATGTATGTTCAGTTTCCGGAAACCGCGTTCCCTTTTTTCGACCAGGAAAACAGGTGCCATCGAAGCGAAATAGTAAAGGATGATCCCGCCCCAGAGAAAGAATGTCATTTTGAAGAAGTCGAAAATCCCGTCGGAGAAGCCTTTTGAGGAAAAATAAAACAGCACCATGGCCAGGAGCGCACATCCGATGAGTTTCCACGACCCGGAAAATTTCCTTCTTTCCTGGATGTTCAGGGCGTCGCCGACCTGGTTCAGGCGATTCACGATGTCGGGCCGGGTGGGGTTCAGGGCGATGGCCTGATCCACAAGTTCATGCATTCTTGTTATTTGCTTCCTTGAGGTCGGGGCACGGGCCTCTTCCTCGCCAGGCGCGGAGATCACCGGACAAGCCAGGTAAGCTTGCTGAAGGCATTCCAGGGCCGCTTCATCATCGGCCGGCGACGACTCCGGCCTGCCCTGCTCCGCACGCCGCTTTTTAAACTCCTCCACCGTCACCGGATCAAACCTCTTCTTTTTCAATAGAGTAATCGTTATAACAAGAATGGCAAAAACATAGAACAGCAGCACGGCGATGATTTTTGCGTAGTACCATACCGTCGTCATCGTGGATGCGGAGGACTGTACCGTGTCGCCGGCAGAAGCCGGCGTAAGATCAGCCGTCTGGATCATGTTGACCGTCAGAACAGAAAGCATCTGGGGTTGCGACAGGGCCCTGAGACCCGGGATGGGGATCATCAGGATCAACACCAGGGCCAATACATTTTTCGATGGAAGCCCCGGGCAGAAAAATAGTGTTTTCATAAACGACGTTTTAGATTGTTGCATTACGGACCGTAAGAAAACGGATCACGGGCCTGTTGGGTTGATTGCGGCGAAGTTAGTGGCGCCCGCACGCTCTTTGCAACAAATACAAGGAAGGATTTATAAATCCGGACAGGTCTCAGGGATTGAGAGAAGCAGCGAATTCGCTTGGGGTTTGACCGGTGATGGACTTGAATGCCTGGTAGAAGGTCGATCTCGACCGGAATCCCACGCTATGGGCTATGCCTTCGTACGACAGCCGGGCATGCTCGTTCTCCCGGATCAGTTGTTTGGCCAATTCCACACGGTAGCGGTTAATGTAGATGTTAAAATTGTCATGATACGTGTCGTTGATCAGCCTTGAAAGATATGCAGTGTTCGTTTTAAGTATCTGGGCAACGTCGGAAAGCGAAAGATCGTCGTGCAGGTAAGGCTTATCGACTGACATCAGCCGTTCCAGGTCTTGGATCAGCGACTCCTCCCTCCCGTTGGTGGCAACTTTGGGTTCCCCGGTGGTGTCCATTTCAGGGGGGAGGATCTTTTTCAGTGACCGCATCCGGCGACTGTCCTTCCGCGCTTCTTCGAGAATCTTTTCCTGGATGTACGACAGGGAAACGACTTTGGGATGCAGCTTTTTCCGGTAAACGCGGTAAATTACAATGGTGATGAGAATGCCAAGGATCAGAATTCCCGACAAGGCCAGGGTGAACAGGGTTATCCTCCTGTTCTTGTGGGTGACTTGCAAATTCAGGTCCACTATTTCATCCTGGTGCTTGTCGAGTTCGTACCGTATCATCATGTCGGTGACCAGTTGCTGGGCTTTTTCCTTGTATGCCGAGTCCCGGATTTCGTTCCGCTTCTGCAGCAATGCCAGGGCGTGACGCGAATTTCCCATGGAATCGGCGATGGCCGACATCACCCCGTAAATCTCTTCCTGGTAGGTTCTGTAGTTGACCTCTTCGGTGATCTGAAGACTTTTGCCGGCGTAGTCCTGTGCCTGCTGGTAGGCTCCCTGCCGTATCCCGAGGCGGCTCAGAGAAAGGTAAGTGCAGCAGCGGGAAATTTTATCGCCGGCCCGATCGGAACACCGAAGCGATCGCAGGAAACAGGATCGGGCGGAATCAAGCCGGCCCAGTTGAAGATATACTTCGCCCATGTTGGTCAGCACAAAGGCGCTTCCCTGGAAATCCATCAGGGATGACCTTTTCAGCAGCGCCTTCCGGTAACACCCGAGTGCTTTCCCGAAATCCTTGCACAGGAACCAATATGAACCCAAACCGTTCAGGCAGTAAGCCTGGTTTGTCACGTCTCCTGACCTTTCCGCATATCTGAGAGCTATCTCCGTGTAATCCAGCGCTTTTGAAGCGTTACCGATCTTTGTGTAGATATCGCTTAAATTGCAGTAGAGCACGGTGATGGCCCCGGTGTCTTTCAGTTTTTCCTTGATTGTTAAACTTTGATGATAAAAACCTGCCGCCTGGGTAAAGTTGCCGGCATCCGCAAACACGATCCCGAGGGTGAGGTAGTTTCTTGCCAGCGTTTCCGGCTGCGAGGTATCGTACTTTATAGATTCCCGGGCATATTTTATCGCATGGAGATGGTCCCCCAGTTCCTGGTATATCGTCGCCAGGAAGGCGCTCACCCTGGCGGCCAGTTTCCTGTCGCGAATGTTGATAGACTGTTCCCGGGCCGTGCGAAGCAGGTCAAGCCCTTGCTTCAGGTTGTGACGGTCGTAGGCCCAGGATGCGAGATAGATCCTTGCCTGTATCTGACGAGGCACATCCCCGAGGCGGTTCGCCAGGACGAGGGCCTTCCAGGCATAAGGAACTCCCCGGGTGTAATCATTTCTGTAAAACTTCAGGTAGATATTTTCCAGGGCCCCGAGCCGGACCTTTGCATCGGGTGCGTATTGTTGATGAAAAAGGGTGACGGAATCCGGTACAAGGGCGGCAAGAGCAGAGCCCGGTAGTATCATAAGAAAGACAAGGAGCATGCATCCATGCATCCGGTTCATCATCAATCGCGTTGTGGTCATGCAAATATACAATTCCCGTACATTTTTCCGGAATTCCGTAGCGGGTCGGACGCCGAACCTGTACCCTTCTTTCAGGAAGAGTCACCGCAGTGCATAAAACCAACGTATCCCTTCTGGTACTAGCATCTTGTAAGGCAAGGTAATCGTCGCGACCCTGCGGGTAAAAGCAGTTATGAGTTTACGGGAGAACAGAGCTCAGATGGCCGCCCTGGTTAAGGATGGCAAGCCAGGGGTATGAGCCATCAGGAAAATGCAGACTTCAGCCAGTTCGTAATCCTTCTGGATTTGTGTCGCCAAACGCAGGGCATTATATGCCTTTTCCGTTCCGTAAGGCGCATCGTTGATAATAATCAGGACTTTTATTCATCTTATGTTTAGAGGGTTCCTACTATATCGCTTGTCCGGGTCGGGGTTATCCGGAAAACAAGTGCTCATTCAGGCAGGATCAGAACAGGTTAAAGATAATAAATCAAAAGGATTGGAACCTGGGAATCCGGGGCGGGAAACTAACCGATGAACAGCAGAATTCCCAATATGCCTAAGGCGCCAAGGATAATGCCGGCAATGGCAAATCCCTTACGTTTATATAGGGTTGGATTTTTCTTTATTTTCCGAAGACTTATGATCCCAAAAATCACACCTAAAACAGCGAACGGCAGACAAATTATCGGAACCATTCCCGGCAAGGAAAGAATAAAACCTGCCAATCCGAGTTTTTCAACTTTTCTGCTTTCGGCAGGATGCGTTTCAATTCGTCCTCCCTGCGTTGGATTCTCTTTTACAATGGTATCCGGATGCAGACTTTCTTTGTTGACCCTTCGCTGCCCGGCATTTAACCGGTCCTTTTCCCCCGTTACCACGATAAAAGCCGGCTCCACCGTTGCGGAGGCAATCAGATTCCCCGGTTGTATCCCGGGTACAGGTGTAATGCCTGCCATTTCAGGAGTCGAAATGCTTCTGCTGTCTGAAGCAACTGGCGATTGTATTCCGACATCCTTTATCCCGGCCTTGTCTGCTGTGGCTTTTGATAACTTTCTGCGTTCATGGTGATAACTGTTGGTATAAGTTATCCTGCCGTTTTTATTCATTCTTTTGGTGGTGGCAAACTGTGACCGCTGGCAGGCAGCCACAAGCAAAAACATCGTAAACAGCAGGGTGAGAAACCTTTTCATTTCATCGTCAAATAAAGGCTTTCAAAGATTTACTCTATTGTTTGATAAACTTCCCCACGCTGACGCCCTTTTCATCGACAACCTTCACTAAATACACCCCGCTCTTCCAACCGCTGATATCAATGGTGGTGGTCGGCTCGGTGATTTGCTGTAGCAGTAGTTGCTGACCGCTGGTGTTGTGAATGACAAGGGAGCCTTTGGTGGTGGCTTCTATGGTGAGAGTGGTGGATGCGGGGTTGGGGCTTATTGATATATTGTGGGTATCTTTATTTTGGTTATTTACGCCGACAGGAAAACCACCACCGTTGGTGGTTTTCAGGATGATACCGTTATCACCAACCGTATAACCAGTATATGAGTCAGTAAAATACACAGAGTTTAATTTGTTTGTAATTCCTGTTGTCTGACTTGTCCACGACGCGCCCTCATTTATGGATTTCAATACGGTGCCATTATAACCAACTGCATATCCTGTGTCTTTAGAGGGAAAATAAACCGCATCCCCCCCTAAATTTGATTGATTTATCCAGTTCACACCCCCGTCAGTTGTTTTGAAAATATTGGCACCAACTACATACCCTGTATCTGCAGATGTGAAAAAAACAGAATTCAAAAAAGCACCCCCAAGATTTTGGGCTGTCCAGTTAGCACCCCCGTCGGTGGTCTTAACAATATAACCCCCACCAGCAATGCCATCATCATAACCAACCACATAGCCTGTGTTTATATTGGGAAAATGAACAGAATGGAAGCGATATGATGAGTCTGAATAATTTACAGTCCAATCCAACCCGCCATTAATGGTCTTTAGAATCACACAGGCAGTATACCCCAGCGTTCCACCCGTACCCCCTACAGCGATATTACCAACAGCATACCCTGTATTTGCATCTATGAAATAAACTGAATATAAATCCTGGTCTGTTCCAGAATTCTGATTCGTCCATACTACACCGCCATTGGTGGTTTTGAGTATTACATATGGATGGCCAACAGCGTAACCTGTATCCTGTGAGGGAAAATGAACTGAAAAGTACCAATCCGTGGTGGAACCTGAATATTGAGGTATCCAGTTAAGACCCCCATCCGTGGTTTTTAAAATTGTACCGTATTTACCCACCACATATCCAACACTTGCGTCGGTGAAAAAAATGGAGCGTAAGTCATTGGTTGTTCCAGAATTCTGCGTGAACCATTGTGCCATTGCCCCGTTCGCAATGAACAGCGCAATCATTAATGCATAAATCGTTTTCATAACCTTTTTTTTGTAAGGTCACTGCCGTAGTGGGGGCGAATGGCAGTTACAGGTGCAGAAACGCACATAATAGTACTTCAGGGGCATTGACCCAGAATGTGAGCGAAATATACGACAAAAATTAGGGGAATGCAAGGGATTAACCTGGCCATTTTATAACATTGGTTCGGCATTCAGGTATCTTTTCCTCGTTTCGCCTTTTTTTGAAAGGCTCGATTTACCCCACGAAAATGCAGGTCCGTTGTAACCATGCATTATGAGGATATCAGCGCAAAGCCTGGAATGTCGACCGTTCCCGTTTGGGAAGATATGAGTTTTTACCAATCTGTGCTTGAACCGGATGGCTATTTCATCCGGCACATAGACTTCATGTTCGATCCAGTATTTGCAATCATCCAGGACAGTCCTTAATTCAACAGAAATCTGAAATTTATCAACCCCGATATTTTTGTTTGTTTTACGTACTGTTCCTGCCCATTTCCAGACGACACCAAACATCTGCCTGTGAACTTCAAGAATAAATTTTTCAGTCAGGATTTCTTCAATGGAAAATTTCTTTCGCATAGTCCAGGCCATTGCCTGCTCTATATTTTTTTGCTCAAACTCATCCAGTTCTCCTCTTGTAGAAATGGTCCTGATCTTAAGACCTTCTTTTTCATCCTCGTCAATAGGTGTCTGCCCCTCGATATATTCCAATTTTAATCCCATAAATACCGTGGCATTTCATATTTTAACTCTGCGGTTTTCTCCTGAATGGCCTTGCGAAGTCTTTTTCCGTTATTCTCCTGATCTTCCAGGACCATGCTTACAGATGTTCTTCCTACAATCTCCTCAGCTATTTCCTTTGCCCGGTTTTCGATCATCTTTTCCAATGAGCCGGCTTGTGGAATATATCCATATACCAGTTTCATATCAAGAGCGACCCCAACCTGCCGCAGAACTGCCAGTGATACAGTACCGTTTTTCTCGCGTTCTTCTATTTCTTTTGCACTTTGTGCTGTTATATTTAATCTGTTACCCAGTTGACGTAAAGACATCCCCAAGGCGTTCCGGATGGAATAAATCCACCCTTCATGTGGAATTACAAGCGAGTCAAGGAGTATTAACTCTTGAATCCTTTTGTCCACCTGATCCAGGATTAATTTTTGCTTTTTCATAAGGGTATAGCCTGAAATTATTTTACAAATATAAGGCTATAGCCTGATTTATCCAAATTATATTTCAGGGTATAGCCTGAAATGATGTTTTCAGGCATGTATAAAATCCAACTAATTTGAAGTAGATCCTTGTTGTCGTGTGAATAATACCAGACATCAATTCAGGAGAACCTTTTTGATAAACTTTTGTCTCATTTGTCTAAGAAACAATCGCCAAAATACACAAAGCACTGAATATCTTGCTTATATGGTATTTCGTAGCGGGGACAGGATTACCTTCGGTGATCCGGGGGGGAGGGATTCACAACAAAGCCTTGCGCTCACTGCGTTCGCTCACAGGCTTTTCCATTTTCTCCTCAGCCTGGCAAGCAAGCTTGCGGCTTCGTCCAAAAAGGAAAAGCCCTGGCACTCTGTGCCAAGGCTTTGTAGTAGCGGGGGCAGGATTCGAACCTACGGCCTTTGGGTTATGAGCCCAACGAGCTACCACTGCTCCACCCCGCAGTATATTTTTGTTACCTTTGCAGCGCTTTCGAGCGGCAAAGATACGATTAGTTTCAGTTTTACACAACACCCGGTTAAAAAATGTCACACAAAGCTGGTTTTGTCTCGATCATCGGTTACCCGAACGTGGGGAAATCGACGCTGATGAACGCCCTGCTGGGTGAACGGCTTTCCATCATCACTCCCAAGGTGCAGACCACACGGCACCGGATCATGGGAATCCTCAGCAGCGATGACTACCAGATCGTGTTCTCCGACACCCCCGGGGTCATGTCGCCCCATTACAAGCTCCAGGAGGCCATGATGTCGGCGGTATTCTCCTCCCTCGAAGATGCCGACGTGATCCTGCTGGTCACCGAACCGGGAAATGAGTTCAGGCACGAAGAGATCCTTCGAAAGATCCGTGAAACCGGCAGCCCCGTGATCGTTGTCATCAATAAAATTGACCTGGGGAACATGGAGACCCTGGAACAGGAGGCCACGCGATGGATGAAAGCCATGCCGGATGCCACCGTGCTGCCGGTCTCCGCGCTTCTCAAAATGAACCTCGACCAGGTATTAAAAGCGATCATCCGCCTCTCCCCAGAGTCACCCCCCTTCTACCCCAAAGACGAACTGAGCGACCGTTCGCAGCGGTTCTTCATTTCCGAGATCATCCGTGAAAAGATCCTGCTGAATTATTCTCAGGAGGTTCCCTACTCGACCGAAGTGACCATCGACTCCTTCACCGAAGAGAAACACCTCACCCGGATCACGGCCACGATACACGTAGCCCGCGACAGCCAGAAAGGGATCCTGCTCGGGCACCAGGGGTCGGCTATTAAAAAAATGGGAACCGATGCAAGAAAAGATATCGAATCGTTCCTTGGCGAACACATCTTCCTCGAACTGAGGGTAAAAGTCGCAAAAGACTGGCGCGAAGACGACCGGGCACTGAAGCGGTTCGGGTACAGGATCGAGTGACGCGTGACAGAGTAACAAAGTAACAGGGTGACAGAGTAACAAAGTAACAGGGTGACAGAGTAACAGGGCGACAGAGTAACATTGAATGATTTGTTCACTTGTCCGCCTGTCCGCTTGTCCGCCTGGTCACTTGATCCATCAGCGCATCAGCGCATCAGCACATCAGCACATCAGCACATCAGCACATCACACATCATCCCATGTCAAACATCATCGCCATCGTAGGTCGTCCCAATGTGGGAAAATCGACTTTATTCAACCGCCTGTGCGGAGGACGCGACGCCATTGTCGATCCCACCAGCGGGGTAACCCGCGACCGCCATTACGGCCATGGCGACTGGAACGGGAAAGAGTACTCGGTAATCGATACCGGGGGTTATGTCCACCAGTCGGGCGATGTGTTCGAGGACGAGATCAAGAAACAGGTCCGGCTGGCCATCGGGGAGTCGGATGTGATCCTTTTTATGGTCGACGCCAAGGAGGGGCTGACGCCGATGGATGAGGATGTGGCGGATATGCTTCGCCGTTCGAAACGCAGGGTGATCCTGGTTGCCAACAAGGTTGACAGTTATAAGAACGTGGACCTGGTGCACGACTTCCACCGCCTCGGCCTGGGCGAAATATATTCCATTGCAGCCATCGACGGCAGCGGCACCGGCGACCTGATGGATGAGGTGGTGCGGGATTTCGCGGAACCGCCTGCCGAACGCCCGGATGCGCCGCCATCGCTCCCAAAAATCGCCGTCGTGGGGCGACCCAACGCCGGAAAGTCATCGCTGGTCAACATGTTGCTGGGGAACGAACGCAACATCGTCACCCCGATCCCGGGCACTACCCGCGACGCCATCCACAGCCATTACAACTTCTTCGGACTGGATTTCACGCTCATCGATACGGCGGGTATCCGGAAAAAGACAAAGGTGACCGAAGACATCGAGTTCTATTCGGTGATGCGCGCCATCCGGTCGATCGAAGGCAGCGATGTTTGTATCCTGATGGTCGATGCCACCCGCGGTTTTGAATCTCAGGACCTGAATATCTTTTCACTGATCGAGAAAAACCATAAAGGAGTGGTGGTGGTGGTGAATAAATGGGACCTGGTCGAAAAAGAGAACAACACCCACAAATACTTTGAAGAGGCTATCCGGGAGCAGATCAAACCCTTCACCGACGTACCGGTCATTTTCACCTCCGTTCTGACGAAACAGAGGATCTATAAGACGGTAGAGACTGCCATCGAGGTGTTCCGGAACCGTTCCAGGAAGATCGGCACCTCCGAACTGAACGATTACATCCTTCCCCTCATTCAGGAGTTCCCGCCGCCCGTCAATAAAGGCAAGCACGTGCGGATCAAATATGCGATGCAGCTGCCGACCGGCTTCCCGTCGTTTGCTTTTTTTTGCAACCATCCTCAATACTTAAAAGAGCCCTATAAACGTTTTGTTGAAAATAAACTGCGGGAGAAGTTCGATCTCACAGGGGTTCCCATCGAGATCTATTTCCGGCAAAAGTGATGGTATGGAAGGCGGCGTGCGTATCGACAAATGGCTTTGGGCCGTGCGGCTGTTCAAGACCCGCAGCCTGTCGACCGATGCCTGTCGCTCCGGCCGGGTGAAGGTGCTGGGACAACCGGTAAAACCTTCGCACGAAACCCGTACCGGGGAGGTGATCACGGTTTCGCAGGGACCGGTGACACGCACGGTACGGGTGATTGACACGGCCTGCAACCGTGTCGGCGCCAAACTTGTGCCGGAACGGATGGAAGACCTGACCCCGGAATCGGAATATCAGAAGCTCAGGCAGGGGCCCGAAGCCGGTTTTGGATTCAGGAATCCCGGTACGGGCCGTCCGACGAAAAGGGATCGCCGTGAGATCGAATACCTGAAAAGATACCTCGGCGAATGACGAAAGACCGTATCCCGGGCCTCGACGAACTTGCATTCCAGGGACGGAACCAGTCCTACGGTGCCTACCAGCTTCGGAAGAGGTATCCCCGGTACCTGCTGGTGGGGGTCATTACCGGATGTTCGTTGATCCTGCTTGCCGTGCTGGGTGCCTGGTCGTATTACTTCATGACACCGTCCTCCCCCCTGGTCGAAGGATTGCCCATGGTTGAGGTGGAGTATTTTGCGATGAGCGCACCTCCCGAGAACGATCCGTCAGAATTGGCGCAGGCCTTCGCCAGGCCTGTGCCTGAAACGGAGAAGATGCCGGTGGTCAGCGATTCGGTGGTGCCGGAGAAACAAGCGCTGCCGGAGGAGCCTCCCCGGGAGAAGGAGGAAGAACCCGCCCACACCGACACCGCCGCCACACCGGGAGGATCGGGCATGGGAACCGGCGCCGGCGATGACACCGGGATCGCGGCCGCGGTCGATGTGTACCCGCGCTATCCCGGCGGCGACGAGGCCCGGCTGAATTATCTTCGCCGGCAGGTGCGGTACCCCGAAACCGCGCTGAATTCCCGGATCCAGGGGGTGGTCATGGTCGTATTCGTAGTAGAGCTGGACGGCTCGCTGACCCATGTGGATGTTCCCAACCGGATCGGCGGCGGTTGCGACGAGGAGGCCATCCGTGTGACACGCCAGATGCCTCGCTGGGAGCCGGGGAAACGCGACGGCAAGGCGGTCCGGGTCATGGTGCGGATGCCCATCGTCTTCAAGATCCCGGGAAAATTCGTCACTTTCGGAAAATGAACCGGCAGGGGAAAAAAAAGCAGAGACGCAATATTTTGCGTCTCTGCCCCGATGACCGGATCAGGCCCGGATCATCCGAATTGTGGTCAGGTATGTGATTTACTTCTTCTCAGGGGTCGTTGCAGGGGCCGGCTTCTTGGCGCCGTGGGAACAACAGCCCGATTTCTTGGCTTCGCCACAGGCAGCTTTGGTCTTTTCATCGCAACCTGCTTTATGATCCTTCACCATTTCCTTCTTTTCGGCAGGTTTGGATGCAGCCTTGTCCTTCGACTGCGGGGTCTGGGCAAAGGTCAGTCCTGCAATGAGGATGACCGCGGAAAATGTTACAATTACTTTTTTCATGGTATCTGTGTTTGGTTTGTCGTTTCGTTATTTAGAACGGAACAAAATTACAAAAATTATCCATGCATTCAACATCCCATTGTTATTTTTTTGTTAGTCCCCCGAACGCCTATTCCCTGTTCCGGGAATCGACCAGGATGGTGACGGGTCCGTCGTTGACCAGCCTGACGTTCATCATGGCCCCGAATTTCCCGGTCTGCACTTTTCTCCCCAAGCCCTCCTCCACCCTGCTGATAAAGGCCTCGTAGAGGGGTATTGCCTTTTCGGGCCTGGCGGCCCGGATATAGGAGGGCCGGTTGCCCTTTTTCGTGCCGGCATGCAACGTGAACTGGCTCACCACCAGGATATCGCCTCCTGCCTGAAGGATTGATTCGTTCATCACACCCGCGCCATCGGGGAAGATCCGCATGTGGATGATCTTCGGGCAAAGCCACTCCACATCGGCCATTTCATCACACTCCTCGATGCCCAGAAGGATGAGCATTCCCGGGCCGATGGTGCCGGCCGTTTCCCCGCCAATGGTGACGGAAGCTTCCGAAACCCGTTGAATGACAGTTCTCATCGGAATAGTACCGCGAAGACGCAAAGACCCAAAGATATCACCCGGTCGTGCATGGGTTCGCATCTCAAAAGTAATATTCTTCCTGATACCTGGCATGCCCTGATAGAAAGTTATCTCCTCCGGGCGGAAGGTTCGGCTGCACGGGGGTGCCGGGATTTGTGGCGGCGAGTTTTACGTTCGGCGTTTTCAGTTTTGAGTTTTCTCGTAGCTTTGCATCAAACCCCATTCTGAATGACCCGGCTGAGTGTCAATATCAATAAAATAGCCACGCTCCGTAACGCCAGGGGCGGGAACCTGCCCGACGTGGTGAAGGCCGCCCTCGATTGCGAGCGCTTCGGCGCACAGGGCATCACCGTCCATCCCCGGCCCGATGAGCGCCATATCCGGTACCGGGATGTGACCGATCTGAAGCCTCTTCTGACCACCGAATTCAACATAGAAGGATACCCCTCACCCTCCTTCATCGACCTGGTGTTGAAGGTTCGCCCCGACCAGGTGACCCTGGTCCCCGACCCCCCGGGGGTGCTGACCTCCAACGCCGGATGGGACACTTTCGCCCAAGAAGCTTTCCTAAAGGAGGTGATCCGGGAGTTTCACCGCCACGGGATCCGCACCTCGGTCTTTATCGAAGCCGACCCGGTCCTGATCCGGCAGGCGGCGAAAACAGGCACCGACCGGGTCGAACTATACACCGAGTCGTATGCCCGTCGGTATTCCGAAGGGCGCGAAGCTGCTGTCGCCCCCTTCGTGGAGTCAGGAAAAGCAGCCCTGGAGGCCGGTCTCGGCCTGAACGCCGGACATGATCTCAACCTGGAAAACCTCGCCTGGTTTTCCCGGCAAGTCCCCGGGTTGCTCGAAGTGTCGATCGGGCATGCCCTGATCTGCGATGCCCTTTATTACGGGCTTGAGAACACGATCCGGCTGTACCTTCGACAACTGGCCTGATATGAAAGAACCTGTTATGTTGACCAGGACCCTGTTCCTGTCGGTCTTCTGCCTCCTGCTGTCGGTGGCAGCCGTCGGCAAAAAGCCCGGGAACCCGGAGAGCAGGGCCGCCCGAATCCACCGTGAAGCCCTGACGGTGGATTCGCACACCGACACCCCGCTCCAGATGACCCGGAACGGATTCGACATGAGTATCCGGCACGATCCCCGGACCGATTATTCGCGGATCGACTTTCCCCGGATGAAAGAGGGCGGACTTGACGCCGCTTTCTTCGCCGTATTCGTCTCTCAGGGGGCACGCACCCCGGAAGGAAATGAGAAGGTGAAGAGCAAGGCGGTGATGATCTTCGACACCATCGGGGCAGTTGTGGCGAGGAACCTCCATCTTGCCGGTATTGCCACCACTCCTGAAGATGCCAGGCGGCTGGAAAAGGAAGGGAAGCAGGCCATCTTCCTGGGAATCGAAAACGGGTATGCGATCGGCCGGGATCTCTCGCTGATCAGCACCTTTTACCTCCGCGGCACCCGCTATATCACCCTGTGCCATACCAAAAACAACGACATCTGTGACTCCTCCACCGATACAACGGAACACAACGGCCTCAGTGAGTTCGGGAAAGAGGTGGTCAGGGAGATGAACCATGTGGGCGTGATGGTCGATGTTTCGCACATTTCCGATCAGGCCCTGCGCGATGTGCTGGCCATGACCGAAGCCCCGGTGGTCGCCTCCCACTCCTGCGCACGGGCCCTTTGTGACAACCCGCGCAACCTGAGCGATGATCTCCTGAAGGCAGTGGCGCGCAACGGGGGCGTCGTTCAGATGTGCATCCTGAGCGAATACGTGAAGACTCCCGAACCCAATCCCCGCCGGGATTCGGCCCGGGCCCTGCTGCGCAAGCGCTTTGCCCGGTACGAGACCATGAGCGAAGAGGAAAAAGCCGCCGTCAGGCAGGAGTGGTATGCCATCGACGAACGCTTTCCGCAAAAGCTGGCAACCGTATCCGATGTCGTGGATCACATCGACCATATCGTCAAAGTGGCCGGCATCGATCATGTTGGGATCGGCACTGATTTCGACGGCGGAGGAGGCGTTGACGGGTGCTACGACGCCAGTGGCATGGGCAATATCACCCTGGAACTGGTCCGGCGCGGATATTCCGTGCGGGCCATAAAAAAGATCTGGGGCGGGAACCTCTTCCGGGTGATGAAAAAGACCGCACGGGTGGCCGAAAGGTACAAAAGGCACTGCGACTGCAACGGATAGATGGCGAAACCCGGAAATACCAGACCCATCGCGGAGGTCGCCCGATTCCGCAGGCTGCCGAAGGGCGACCTGCACAACCACTGCCTCCTCGGCGGAAACCGACGGGTGCTGGAAAAGTTCACCGGCAGGAAATTTTCCCCGTTCAAAGGCAGCCGGGGGATCGGGGGACTGAATGAATGGATCGGGAGGGAGATCCGGGATGTTTACCAACTCCCGGGAGGCGTTGCCAAAGGGATCGAGGCCGCTTTCGTGCAGGCCCGCCACGACGGGGTGACACGGCTGGAGATGAGCATGGATGTATTGATGCCGGCTTTATTCCATATCTCCCCGGAAACCATTGTCGAACACCTGCGATATTTTCATCAGACCGTGGCTCCCGGCATCGACTTTCTCCCGGAACTCGGGATGGCCCGTTCCGTCGACCCCCGGACGCTCCTGGAAGCCATGCAGCCTTTTCTTGCCACCGGGTATTTCCGGTCGATCGACCTGTATGATGACGAACTGGCCCGGCCTGCCGGTCGCTTTGCAGAGATTTACCGCCTTGCAAGGAGCCTGGGCATGAAATGCAAGGCGCATGCCGGTGAGTTCGGCAATGCCGAGTCGGTGAGGGAAACGGTTGAGACCCTGGAGCTGGATGCCGTTCAGCACGGCATTGCTGCGGCAACCTCTCCCGCCGTGATGCGATGGCTGGCCGACCACCAAATCCCGCTGAACGTCTGTCCCGCCAGCAATATCCGGCTGAAGAGGGCCCGTTCGTATGGCGCTCATCCCATCCGGGTCCTCTTTGATCACGGCGTAAAAGTGACCATCAATACCGATGATGCGCTGATCTTCGGCGCCGGGATTTCCGAACAGATGCTTCGGCTCCGGAAGGCCGGGACCTTTTCGGATGTTGAGCTCGATGTGATCAGACGGAACAGCCTGTGCTGACGGAAGCGCCTCGTCTGCGAATTTTCATTATCTTTGGTAGCATAAAACACTTTCCGCGGCGATGATCACACACCGGATACCGTGGCTGTTGCTGGCCATCCTCCTTCTGGGAACGGGCTGTTCCCGTTCGGAAGGTCCGGAATACCGGGCTATGGCCGGCGGAGAGATCCGGATCGGGGTCCTACTTTCCTCCGGCACGGGAACCCATGAAGGTTCGGCCTATGCCGGGGCCATCGGTCTTGCCCGGGACGACTTCAACCAATACCTGTCCGACGCTGGTATCCCCGCCCGGCTGGTATGCGACATGACAGTGACCGGGGGCGACACTGCCGGGGCCATTCGGGCGATGGAGTCCTTTTACGCCGCCGGGATCCGGATCGTCGTTTCAACAGGTGGCGTTGCCGAGCTGAAATCCCTCCGGTATCACGCGAAGCTGTCAGGGATGCTCGTGATCTCACCCTGCGCGACCGAGGGATCGCTGGCATTGCCCGACGACAACCTTTTCCGCTTTATTTTGCCCGATGCCACGGAGGGAGACGCCATTTCCCTGCTTCTTGCCGAGGACAAGATCCGTGTGATCGTGCCGCTGGTTTATGACGATATCCGGGCACACGATCTCTTTGCCGCCACCTCTGCTTCGTTTGTCGGTGAAGGCGGCAGCGTGCATATTCCCGTAGTTTACTCCCCCTTTTCCACCGGTTTCGGCGAAGTCCTTGCCCAACTCGACGCCAATGTCGGCACCGAACTCCTGCATCACAATCCCAACGAAGTAGCCGTGTACCTCATCGCGGGGCCTGAAGGCGCTGGTATCCTTGCCTCTGCGAAATCCTATCCCTCACTCAACAATGTATATTGGTATGGGGGTTCCGGCTTTTCCGGAAATCCTGAAGTACTTCACGACACCCTGGCTGCCCTGTTCACCTACACCCACGGTTTGCCCTGCCCGGTACCCGCAACGGACGAGGAGGCGCTGCCCGTGCTGGAACCGGTACGCGACCGGCTGGTCACACTCACCGGGAGGGAACCATCGGTTACCGCCTATACGGCCTATGATGCGGTGTGGCTTGCCGCTCTGACCCTGCGCACCGCTTCCGATCAGCGGATCGAGACCCTGCAAAAAGTCCTGATCTCCGAATCCGCACGGTATTCCGGGATCACGGGGAACACGCGGCTCAACGATAACGGCGACCGGGCATCGGGATGGTACGATTTCCTGGCAGTGAAATGCGATTCGGGCGGATATACCTGGAAAAGGGTGGCCCGGTACAACACCCGCGACGGGTCGCTGCAGCGGTATAACCGGTAATCAGGGTCTGCAGTTTATCAAAACCTTTTCACGAAAAAGACTTTTCCATCCCCTACCCGGTAAAAATCATCAATACGGGCTTCCAGCGTATAGCCGGTCCGGTCGTAAAAGTGGCGGGTCGGGGCATATTTGTCCAGCGTGGAGGTTTCGGCGATCACCAGCCTTCCTCCTCTTTCGCGAATGATCCGGTGGGTCTCATCGATCACCCGGTTGCCGATCCCCTTGCCGCGGTAATCGTTGTGCGTGGCGATCCAATAGAGGTCGTAACTGCCTTCGGTTCCGGCAACCGGCCCGAAACAGCTGTACGAAACGGTCTTGCCGTCAAGGTCGGCGAAGACGAAAAGGTAATCGCTGCGATCACCCTCATCGAGCCCGTCCTGAACCAGCTCCAGCGCAACCGGCACCTCGATGTCGTAAAAAAAACCGGTGGAAACGATGATTTCCCTGACTGCCTCCAGGTCCTCCGGGCGAACCTCCCTGCGAAATGTGATCATTTGGTCGTTTTAAACGGTTGACTATTATCGCCGAAGCGCGTCATCCAGCACACGGGCGATCACCTCTTCAAAGATCAATCCTCTTTTCTTTGAGGCCGCCATGAATCCGCCCGATTCCGAGAGGCAGGGATTCAGGTTGATATCGATGACGAGCGGGACCGAATCCTCCGTTACCCGGAAGTCAACGCGAACGTATCCTTTCAGGCCAAAGCCGGTCCAGCATTGCCTGCATATCTCCTCCAGTTCCTTCCGCAACGGTCCGTCGCCTTTCCTCGCACGGAAAGACCTCCGTGTATGTGTATATTCCCACGAATAATCATCCCACTTCGATTTGTAGCCCATCATCCTCGGTTTTCCTTCCGGGTATTCGTGGAAGGTCATCTCGGCCAGCGGGAGCACTTCAGGGCCATCGGGGTTGTAAAGAATGGAAATATTGAACTCGCGGCCATCGATGAATTCCTCGATGAAGTAATGATCGGGACTCTTTTCCCGGATTTTCCGGATGAACGCCCGGTCGGAACCCATAAAAACGCAATCTTCGTCGAGTTCCAGCGATCCCTCCTCCCAGATCGGTTTGATCAGGTATTTCCGGTCGGGAAGCAGCTGGTCCAGCTCATGCAGGGTCCATCCCCCGGGGGTTTTTATTCCCAGGCGGTTCAGCTCCTTTTTAGCCAGGTATTTGTTCGAGCAGAGGAACATGGGAATGAGCGGTGAGCCCGTATAGGGGATCCTGAGATGGTTCAGCACCGAGGTGGCCAGAAAGGCGAACTCTCCCTTGTTTCCCAGGGTTTCGGCGAGGTTGAAGATGATGAAAGGATTGATCCTCCGGATCTCATCGATGGCTGCTTCCAGGTTCAGGTCCATTTCCAGGTATGTCACCCGGTAGCCCAGGTTTTTCAATGCCCCGGTAACAAGTTCCACCTGCTCCAGCACGTCGGACTCATCGTCTTTGGCATCGTTCGACAACTTGTTATAGAGGATCAGTACCGTTTTCCCCTTCTGCGGAGGTCGTTTGACGGGCGGCAGGGCGGTTTTCCTGGTCATAGGCCGGTTCTTTTTCTGGCAGAGTTCATGATCTCCCGGACGATCCGGTCGAAATCGTATCCATGCATGTAAGAGAGCAGGGGCAGGTCGGAGTGTTCCCAGTCAAGGCCGGCCAGCGGATTCACTTCGATGAAGTTGGGGATCCCGTGACGGTCGACGCGGATATCCACCCTTCCTCCGTCGCGGCAACCCAGCACCCTCCAGGCCTTCAGGGCCAGGTCGAGGCAGGGTCCTGCGATCTCCGGTTCCGGGACCCGGTATTCCACCCTGCCCCGGTAGTTGGATTTCGTATGGTAGGAGTAAATATTCATCGTATCCGCTGCGGTGTAGATCACCTCCATCAGGCCGGTGGCGTATGCATCGCGGCCGGTTCCCAGGATGCCCACGGTGAATTCCCGGCCCGGGAGGTACTCCTCCACCAGCAGTCCGGAAGGATACCTGGGGAGCAAATCCCAGCAAATCCGAAGGAGCGAAGCCGGATCTTCCACCCTGGAGGCGGCATCGATCCCCTTACCGGTCCCTTCGGCGTTGGGCTTGACGAACAAGGGATAAGCCAGGTCCGGGTGTTCCAGGTCGTCCGGATGCTCAACCACCCGGAATGCCGGCGTGGGTATTCCGGCGTCGCGGATCACGCGCTTGGTCATGCCCTTGTGCAGGGTCAGCGCCAGCACCATGGGATCGGAGAAGGTATAGGGGATCCGGTACACATCGAGCAATGCAGGGACCTGGGCCTCACGCCCGATCCCGTTCATGCCCTCGCAGATATTGAACACCATGTCCCACCGGTCACCCTGTGCCAGCCGGCCGATCAGTTGCCGCACATGGCCGATGCGGTCGGTGCAGTAACCACACGATTGCAGGGATTGTTCGATCCGGTCGACCGTGCTCTCGCGATCGAACTCAGCCGCTTCCTCCTCACTGTAACCCTCCTGCAGGTAAGCCGACTTCAGATCGTACGTCAGTCCGATGCGCATGGTTCAGGAGGAAAAGTCGGGGTAGCGGAAAATGCGGTCCTGGTAATTCCGCAGCAGCATATAATTTTCTTCGCGGCCCGCCACGTATTCGGGCAACAGGGGGATCTTGCCGCCGCCGCCCGGTGCATCTACCACATAGGTTGGTACGGCATAACCCGAAGTGTGTCCCCTCAGTCCCCGGATGATCTCCAGCCCTTTCTCAATGGTGGTCCGGAAGTGGCCCGATCCCACCACCGGGTCGCACTGGTAGAGGTAATAGGGCCGGACCCTCACTTTCAGCAGGGCATGCATCAATTCTTTCATCACCGGCACCTCGTCGTTGATCCCTTTCAGCAGCACCGTCTGGCTGCCCAGCGGGATCCCGGCGTTGGCCAGCTTTTCACAGGCTTCGCGCACTTCGGTGGTCACTTCGTCGGCATGGGTGAAGTGGATGCTGAGATAAAGCGGGTGGTATTTTTTAAGCATGGCTACGAGCGGTCGGGTGATGCGTTGCGGCAACACCGCCGGCACCTTGGTCCCGATCCGGATGATCTCCACGTGTGGGATGCTCCGGAGCCTCGACAGGAGGTATTCGACATGCAGGTCGGGCATGGTGAGGGGATCACCTCCGGAGATCAGGACATCGCGGACCTCCTTGTGCTGCTCGATGTAGTTCAGCCCTGCTTCCCATGATTTTACCCCGGTGTGGCACTTGTCTTTGGCCACCATGCGGGTGCGGGTGCAGTACCGGCAATAGGTGGAGCAAAACCCGGTCACCAGGAACAACACCCGGTCGGGGTACCTGTGCACGATGTTGGGAACCGGGCTGTCGTGTTCTTCCGACAGGGGGTCGGAAGCCTCTCCCGGATGGACCAGGAATTCGTCGAACACCGGCACCACGCTTTTTCTCAGCGCCTGGTCGGGGTTATTACGGTCGAGCAAACTGATGTAGTACGGCGTGATCCGCAGTGGCAGCGACTGGCTGTTGATGCCGTCGGGCTTCACTTCGTTCTCCGAAAGATGGATGAACCGGGCAAGGTCTTCGATGGAACGGGCACTGTTACGTACCTGCCAATGCCAGCTGTTCCAGTCCTTGATGGTGGCTTCTGGGAAAAAAGTCTGCAGAAATGCAAGGGATCGCTCGGTGATGGTACCTTTATCCCGCTCAGTGCGCGATTTGAGGTACTCATCGAGCAGGGTGGCTTCGTCAATGAAAGTGGACTGACCCGGGGGTTCTTCTTCGTCGGATATATCGGCCGGCATGTTAACCAGTTTCTCCGATAAGTTTTTTGCCATTTTTGATCTAGCTTGGTTACGTTAACGATGCCCCCGGATTGAAAAATAAATATCCAATCGCTTGTATATTAAGTTTTTATATTTCCCAACGCGAGGCATCCTGAACACTTGGAAAGTGATTGCAAATAGGACAACTTTTTACGTATTTTTGACTTCCCGCATCAAGTTTTTTTCAACAAAATTGTGTTAATAAACCACACCCGATGAGGTTGTTCTATCGTCACTTCGGAACCGGACAGCCGGTAGTCATCCTGCACGGCCTGCTGGGCCTTTCCGACAACTGGGTCAGTTTCGGAAAGCAGCTGGGCGAGTCTCATTCCGTTTTCATTCCCGACCTCCGGAACCACGGCCAGTCGGCGCACAGTTCCGTCTTTGATTTCCCTTCGATCGAAAACGATGTTGCTGAGTTCATCGAAGAGCTTGGTCTGGACCGGACGATCCTCATCGGACATTCGCTGGGGGGTAAAACAGCCATGTACCTTGCGTTGCATCATCCCCGGCTGGCGGAACGGCTGGTGGTGGTCGACATCTCGCTCCGGAGGTCGCCCCCCGGCCGGGATCATCAACAACTCCTCGAAGCGATGATGGCCGTCGATTTCACGGCAGCCCGCTCCCGCAGCGATGTGGAGGAGCAGTTACGCCCGCGGGTGGGCAGTGTGCGTCTTCGTCAGTTCCTGCTCAAGAATGTTTACTGGCGCGATCACCATACACTCGACTGGCGTCCCGATATCCGGGCCATTCATGAAAACCTGCTGGCGATCTTTGAAGGGGTGGATGTGCCCGGGGTTTACGACGGGCCGACGCTCTTTGTCAGGGGAGGGCTGTCGGACTATATCCGGGAGGAGGATTTCCGGTTACTCTCTGAGAAATTCCCCCGGGCAGAGATAAAAACGATTCCGCAGGCATCGCACTGGGTTCATGCAGATGCGCCTGCGGAATTCTTCGCGATGGTAAGGAACTTCCTCGCCGCCGATCAGTAACGGTTGATCTCGATCTTCGAGATGGCAGTCTTAACAGTCAGGTAAATCTTGTTCGGCGATGTGGTGAAGTTGTCGGTCTGGTAGATACCGTCGCCTTTCCTGCTGAACCCGTCGAACTCCTTGCTGATCAGGAATGATTCCGAACGGATCTGGCATCCCGATTCTTTGGGGATATCGATGGTGATCGAGGAGGCACCGGCGTTGAAAGTCATGACCGTCAGCGGTTGCTTGTTCCCGAGCTGGATATGGATGGAGGAGGCGCCTGCATCGATGCTCGATGTATCGATCCGGTAATCCCGAAGATCCATCAGGATTTCAGCGGCACCGATATCGAAATCGAGATTCCAGGCCGGTTTTTCGCTCAGCCGGATATCCACCTTATTCTCTTTGATGTTGTGCCGCACCCCGGATTCCTCCAGGCTCAGGTTGATCTTCTTGCGTCCGCCCTCATCCGTGGTGGTCAGCGAATAATTCCCGATGTCGCCGGTCTTGTTGAACGTAAGATAATCGGAAGTCACTCCCTGCAGCGAAAAATTACCGGCGGCAGCCTCCAGCCTCAGTATCCCTTTCATGTTCACCGAATCAAAGGGAACGCTCAGGTTCTGGGGCTGATAGTTGTAGGTGTCCGATTCCTCCTCGTCGCCGTCCCAGTCGCGGTGATTGATATGGATATTTCCGAAACGGAACCAGGAGGAGTGTTCGGCGATGCGGTCGTAGTAAACAACGGTCAGCCCGAGCACGGCACACAGGGCGACGATCTTGATGCCGTCGCGGATAGGCAGGATCGAGATCCCCCAGAGTATCAGGATCAGGGGCCACAGGCTCCAGAGGTGGCGGAACCCGAATTCGAGCACCCCGAAATTGTTCAGCATAAACAGGGTCCCGATAGCGATCAGGATCAGGGCCCAGAAAACATGACGGTATTTCATAACTCAGGGTTTTTAAGACGGGTTTTCACTGCGGTTCCTTTTTGTAATGGTATTGATGAGCAGGCCGGCGCCGATCACGATCAGCAGGATCGGCCACAGGTCGCCGAAGTTGACATGGGGGATCAGTTCATCGGCCAGAAAAAGCCCGCCCAGGGTGATGAGCACAAGTCCCCCGACAAGGCTACCTTTGCTGCGCTCCCTGGCGGGGGGCGCGGGATTCGGCCGTGTGGGGTCATTCCCGGGAGGCGGTGCCTGTGACCAGCCGCCCTGTCCGGCATTATCCTGTGAGACGGGGTCCGGCGGAGCCTGGTATGCCTGCGCGGGTCCTGAGGCGGGGACCACCCGCACGGGATTCTCCGGGATCACGATCCAGAGCACAATATATGCAAGGACGCCACCACCCCCGGCAAAGGTCAGGATGACAAAAAGCAGCCGGATCAGGAGGGGATCCATGACAAAATATTCGGCGAGGCCGCCCGCAACACCCGCGAATTTCCGGTCGGTGACGCTGCGGTAAAGTCGTTTCGTTTCCATGGGATCAGGTATTTGGATTATTTGCGATCGTTAGACGGGCTGCCCGCAGTATGGTTACATCCTGATCACACCCCGTCAGCCGGCCGGCAACTGTCTCCTCCGCTGGTTTCTCGACGAGATGAGCAGGCTCATCTCAAAAAGTCCGTACAAGGGTATTGCAACAATGAGCTGGCTGAATATGTCGGGACTGGGAGTGATGATCCCCGCCACCACCAGGATCACGATCACTGTATGCTTCCGGTATTTTTTCAGGAACCCGGGGGTGATCAGGCCGATCCTCGTCAGGAAAAGGATCAGCACCGGCAGTTCAAACAGCAGTCCCATCAGCAATGTCATCAGGGTGAGCGAGCCCACGTAGGAGGTCAGGGAGATCTGGTTCGCGACCGAAGAGCTGACGATGTAGCCACCCAGGAAATTGATCATCAGAGGGGCCACGATAAAATAGGAGAACAACACCCCGGTCAGGAACAGAACCGAGATCACGGTCACGGCGCCCCGGGAGTGACGGATCTCGGTGGCGGTGAGGCCCGGCCTGATGAACCGCCAGAGTTCCCAAAGCACATAGGGAACCGCCAGGATCAGGCCGGCCACGAGCGAGATGTTCATGTGGGAGGTGAATTGCCCTGCCAGGCTGATGTTGATCAGCTGGAAATGCGATGGATCGATGCACAGGGAGGGCATGGCAAGCCATTCGCCCAGGCGGCAGAGAGCCCGGTAAGTAATGAAATCCTTCGATTTCGGGGCGAGGATGATATCGTCGAAAAGGATCTCCTTGAAAACGAACGCCGCGAGGGAGGTAAGCACCACCGCGATGATGATCCTCCAGAGGGTTCCCCTAAGTTCGTCGAGATGTTCCCAGAAGGTCATCTCCTTATCTGCCTTCCGGTTTCCGTCTGCCGATTTCCCCATAAAAGCCTGTCAGGCAGCAAAGGTAGCGATAAAAAAAATGCCTGCCGGCTTGACTGGGGCATATAACTTCGTATATTTGGGAGAAAGAAAACGCCATGGCCGAACAACGCGAAATAATCCTGGAACAGATGCTGAAGGTGTTAAAAGATATCGAGACCAACACCTGCGACAAACAGTTCTTTCCTGATACCAACCTGCTGGAAAAGAAACTCGATCACATCATCGAATTGCACGAAAGGCAGGTCGAACTGCTGAAAGTCCTGGGTAAGGACCGGTGCACCTGTAAAAAGGACAAGAAAAAGAGGGGGAAGAAGGAGAAAAAGGAGAAGAAAGAGAAAAAAGAGAAGTAGTTTCCGTTTAGTTGCATCTGCCGCCTTGTCCGTGGCGGTAACGGTGGTTTCCCCGGTCGCTGTTCAACGGACAGCCATACAGGTCGCGATAGAGCGCCGAGAGGCGATGAGCCTGTTCGGGGGTGCAAACCCGCCTTAACTCACGGTATTGTATCATACTGGCTTTCTGTAGTTTGACCTGCAACTCGCCCAATTGCTCCACCAGGCGGTCAAGTTTCACCGGGTCGGTTTCGGTTTCATCCAGGGCAGTGAGGATCTCAGCCCTGGTGTTCTTAATGGCTGCGACCACCGGGCCAGCCGAATCGGTGTAGGTGCGGTTGATCGCCACCACGGTCTCCTCCTGGGCATCGGTCAGTCCCAGTTCGGACTTCAGGATGGTGCAGGGCCGGGTTCCGTCGGCACAACATTCTTCGGCGGGAGCGGCGGGTTTTTCACGGAAAATGAAATAGGTGGCCAGGGCCGAAACATTAATCACGGCAAGGATCAGCAGGAGCCAGAAGATCAGGCGGTTTTTGTAAAACAGGTTCATAGGATCAACGGGTTAAGGCCATCAGGTTGTCTTCGTCGGCGAAATGGGTAATGAACATGTCGTTGCGCAGCGACTCAATTTTTTCCCGGTCCTGTGCTGCCGCTGCGGCACCGGGCGAAGGTTGCCGGGCCTGGTAAATTCCGAGGAGGATGCCGCAGGCCATGGCCATGACAATCCCTGCCGGGCGGAGCGCAGATATCCATCTCCCTGAAGGGCGGGCAGATCCATGACCGAAGGCATTCTCGATGTGCTGCAGGATGCGGGTGCGGGCAAAGGGATCGGGGGAATGTGTTTTTCTCTCTTCGAACACCCGTTCAAGGGCGGCGAACTCTTCCCGGATGCGGGTGCATTCCTGGCAGGCTGTCACATGTTCCGATACGGAGGAGTGCAAGGATTCCGGGAGATTATCTTCGACAAGGTCCAGCATGTGCGACCGGGCGGCAGAACAATCCATGGTCATGGTTTTTGGTACTCTGAAAAATGTGGCAGCAGGTATTTCTGAAGGTTTTGCCTGGCCCGGTGGATCAGTGACTCCACCGCCGGCAGGCTGATGTTCATGATCCCTGCGATCTGGCGGTAGGACTGATCGTCGAACCGGTGCAGAACGAAGGCGATCCGCTGGTTTTCGGGCAGCCGGCGGAGCGCCGCCTGCAGAAGCTCTCCCTTTTCCTTGTTTTCCGGATCCAGGGCGGGAACGGATGGCACGGCCGGACCGGATTTCTCACCGCCGTGGCCGGCGCCGAAGAGCGACTCCAACCGTACCATCCATAGTTTCCGTTTTTGTTTCCGGATCATGTTCAGGGATTTGTTGACCGTAATGCGATAGATCCAGGTTGAGAGGGAGGCGGATCCCCGGAAGTTCGGAAGGTACCGGATGACGTCGACAAATGTCTCCTGCGAGATATCCTCGGCGTCCTCCATGTTGCCGGTGAAGTGCCACGCCGTCCGGATCACCTTTTCCTGGTACTCGTCCACCAGGTGCTGAAAGGCCCTGCGGTCACGCCGGCGAATGCCCTCAATCAGCTCGGAGTCCGTCATCCCAACCTGTCAAAGATCCGATTCTATCGTCCGTCTTACTTCTTGCTGCCGGTGCCCGGGGCGCAGCAACCGTTCCTGTGCTGGTTTCCCTGGCCGCAATTCCCTTTTCCGGCTGCTTTACTGCATCCTTTACCGCAACCGGGTCCGCTGCCTTTGCAGTCGCCCGAACCTTTGCAGGCACCGGTGTGGCCGCACAGGTCACACTTCCCGTCGCTGTCCTTATCGACGAAGTTCTTTCCGGGAGTGCCCGGGATCTTGGACTCATGATTGTCGCAGACGCCATTCTTGTTCTCATCGATGAATTTTCCCGGGGCAGCGATGGTGGTTCCGGCCTTTTTCACGGGGGTGGCGGTTGCCTGGCTGTTCTGGGCGAAAGTCATGCCGGCAAAGAGCACCAGCATAATGCAAGTCAATACAATCTTCGATGCGGTTTTCATAGTTGATGGATTTTTAAGTGGGTTATACCCGGTTAGACACCCGTGCCCGGAAAAACTTGTGCTTACCCGAAAAAAATCAATCCGGATCGAACCACGAATCAATCAATATCGCGTTCCGGTCGCCCGATCTGTGGCTGAATTCGTTGGTATGCTTGTCGTAGATATAGTCGGCGGCCCACTCGGCGTGGTTTTTAACGATGGCTTCGATGGCTTCGATGATGAAGCTGAGTTCATGACCGGTCATGGTCGGATGGAGCGAAAGCCTTACCCAGCCCGGCTTGTCGGAGAAATCGCCGTGATTGATCTTTTCGGTGATGTTCTTCGACCGTTCATAGCTGACGTTGAGAAGGTAATGACCATAGGTTCCGGCGCATGCGCAACCTCCCCGCACCTGGATCCCGAAACGGTCGCTCAACAGCCTGACGAACAGGTTGTAATGAATCTGGTCGGCATAAAAGGAGAGGATGCCCAGCCGGTCGGTCACCCGGTCGGCCAGGATATGAAGTCCCCGGATGGTTGCCAGGCCGTCGAAAGCCTGCCTGAGAAGCTCTTCTTCCCGGGTATGGATCTGTTCTACGCCCATTTGATCTTTCAATCCGATCGCCAGGGCTGTGCGGATCGCCTGGAGGAAACCGGGTGTTCCCCCGTCTTCGCGTATTTCGATATCGTCGATGAACTTGTATTCGCCCCAGGCGTTGGTCCAATCGACGGTACCGCCACCAGGCTGGTCGGGCGCCTTGCGGTTGTATAGGGATGAGTTGAAGATCAGGACGCCGGAGGAACCCGGTCCGCCAAGAAATTTGTGCGGCGAGAACATAATGGCATCCAGGCTTTCCATCGGGTCGGCCGGGTGCATGTCGATGGAATCGTAGGGGGCTGAAGCCGCGAAATCGACAAAGACGAGCCCGCCGGACTCATGCATGATCCGGGCGAGCGCCTGGTAGGGGGTCCGGATGCCGGTCACGTTCGAGCAGGCGGTGAAAGAACCGATCTTCAGTTTACGGTCGCGGTATTTCTCCAACGCTTTGCGGAGGTTTTCGGGATCCACCAGCAGGTCTTCGCCGGGTTCCACGATCACCACATCGGCGGCCGTCTCGTACCACGAGGTATGGTTGGAATGATGCTCCATGTGGGTGATGAAGACGACGGGTCGCTCACTCTCCTTCAGGCAGGGATGGTCGTCGACATCACCGCAGGTCTTGAGGCCCAGAATGCGCTGGAATTTAACGATGGCCCCGGTCATGCCGAATCCCGTGGTGATGATCACATCCTGCCGACCGGCATTCACGTGCGCCTTGATCCGGCGATGAGCCTCGTGGTAAGCCCGGGTCATCAGCCGCCCGGTTTCACTGGTCTCAGTATGCGTGTTCCCAACGAAAGGGCCGATATCTTCCGAAATCTTCCGTTCAATGGGCCCGTAAAGCCTTCCGCTGGCGATCCAGTCGGCATAGATCATCTTTTGCCTGCCGTAGTGAGTGTCGAAATACTGGTCGTAACCGATGATCTGTTCGCGGTACCGGTTGAAATATGCCTCCGTGCTCATGCTCCTTTGATGTCCGATTTTGCCGGTCAAAATTAGCGATTTATGTCGTTGCTTGGTGGAGCCGGGAAGATTTTATCAGGGTCGGATGCCGGTGCCGGTCCGGGAATTTTGCGACCTTTGCAAAGTAACCAGGAAAACAGAACGATGTACCCGGCGAATCCAGGAAAACTGACCCACTGCCGCGACTGCCATGTCAAGTCATGCGCCGCCGCGGTATTGAAGTCCACGGAGCTGGACTCGGTAAATGTCAACAGCCGCGAGGCCTCCTTCCGCAAGGGGGAGATCCTCCTGCACGAGGGTTCGATGACCTCCCATATCATCTATCTTAAATCGGGACTCGTGAAGGAGTACCGGAAAGGGGCGGCCGGTTCGGAACAGATCCTTCAGATCGTCAGGCCATACACCTATCTCGGTCTTCCTTCGCTTTTCGGAGACCGGATCAACCACTATTCCTACGCCGCGCTGGAAGATCTCGAGGTCTGCTACATCGACCTGGGTGTTTTTACCCGGCTGGTGCGCGAGAACGGCAACTTCGCCTTCGAGATCCTGGTATCGGTCAGCCGCGACAGCCTGAACAACTTCCACCGTTTCATGAGCCAGTCGCAGAAAAAGACGTTCGGCAGGGTTGCCGACGCGCTGATCTATTTTTCCGATATCATCTACGAGAACCCCTCTTTCGACCTCCCTTTTTCACGCCAGGAATTCGCCGACCTGATCGGCATCTCCAGGGAAAGCGCCACACGTTCACTGACCAAATTCAGGGACGACGGGATCCTGAGGCTCACAGGCCGCCGGATCGAAATCACCAATCCGTCGCTGCTACGGCAGATCAGCAAGAACGGGTAACGGGGATCAGGTAAAGATGATCTGGGTTTGCTGCCCGCCGCATTTTTCGTAGAACTGGCCCACGGTAAGCACCTCCTTCACCCCGTCCCACAGGTCTTCCTTCTTCAGCTTGAACATGTCCATGGCCAGTTTGCAGGCGTAAACTTCGCCCCCGCCCGCTTCGATCATCTCGAGAAACTCCTTCACCGGCGGAATATCGAGTTTGTCCATCTGGCTTCGCATCATCGCCGAAACGCCGGCTTCCACGCCCGGGATCACCCCCAGCAGCGTGGGGAAAGGAAGTCCGCCCGGCATGCGCATGGCCGGGTTTCCCACCACGCCGGTATGCAGGCTGTTCATGGTGGCTTTGGTGATGGCGTCCAGTCCGAAAAAGGTAAAGAACAACTTGGTCTCAATCCCTTCCATGACGGCACCGTTGCCCATTACCAGGGCGGCATACACATCCTCGATGGTGCCCTTGGCACAGATGATGCACACCTTCTTTAAAGGATACTCTTCGTTTGCCATGTATCGTTTGGTTTTTCAGTGAGCAGTTATACACACGAGGCCGGTTTCGGAATCCCTGCCACCCTGGCGGCCTTTTTCATCGGGGCGCCGGGAAAGAGCCCGTAAAAGCCTTTGATGTCGACGATTCCCGAGTTCCCCACCGAGCGGATCGTCAGGGCCTCTCCTTTTGCATACCGTTCGCGAAGGAATACGAGCACGGCATAATGCTTGTCGGTGAGGGCAAGTCCCTCTTCGCCGGCGATCTCTGAGGCCATCTCCCGGGTCCACTGGGCCGGATTGGTGAAGTACCCCTCTTCATTGACATCTACGGGGATGCCTGCATAAACTTTTTGTGCCATAGGTTGTTTAAGGTTTTGAAGTTGATGATATGTTTGAGTGGTCAAGTGATCGAGTGGTCAAGCGGACGAGCGGACGGGTGTTACTTTGTTACCTTGTTACCCTGTTACCCTGTTACCTTGTTCCCCCATCGCTTTTACGATCCGGAGCAGGTACGAGAGCGACCGGCGTACTTCGGGCGAGTTGAGTTCTTTCAGGAGGGCAAGGAGGGACCGGTTATCGGCTTTATCATCCATTTTCACGGTTGCCAGGGCATGGGAGGTACGGGCAAGACCGGCGATCATTTCCGGGCTGGTAAGGTTCCGCACGATGTCGAAGAACCCCTGCTGCTCCAGTTCGTTCATCTTGTGTACGGCATCGAGGCCTGCCTGGTGGATGATGGGGGAAAAGTCGCGCATGAAGTCGCGGGCGCTCTCCATCATTTCGACGAGTTCGCGGAAGGTGTCCAGGTTCTGGACCAGTTTGATCAGCAGTATGGGAATTCCGCTGTGGTCCAGGTCAACCTGGGCTTTGTCGAGAGCGACCACCGTATGGTGAAAGGCGTCCTTCACCACGATACCTGCGTCGGCCATAAAATCGTCGAACTCCTCGCGTTTCCGGTTCTGTTCCTCCATGCTCTCGAGCACACGGTCGAGTTTCCGGTTCAGCCCGTCAATCTGTTCCTGCAGATGAGTATCTGTCATAGGTACCGGGAATTAGATTTTCTTGCCAGCCATCGTCATCTTCGAATCGATAGGCATCTCTTTGCCTTTCAGCAGGATATGCCAGTATATCCAGCGAAACATCAGCTTCCCGTAGTGGTTCATCCGGGACTCTTTGAGCAGGCCGAAGGGGCCAATGCCCGGGAAGGGGAAGGAGCCCGGCAGCGGTTCGGTGTCGTAGTTGAAGTCGATGAGCGCGCCCTTGCCGAACCCGGTTTCGATGTAACAATTGGAGTGCCCGTCGAAGGAGGCGGTGAAGGGGCGGTTCTCGATGGCGCACATCAGGTTCTCGGTGAGGACGTCGGCCTGGAAATGAACCACCGAACCCGCTTTGGAGGTGGGGAAATTACCCGCGTCGCCGATGACGAAGATGTTGGGGAAGTGGTCCGACTGAAGGGTGTGCTTATGGGCCCTGGCAAAATCCATTTCGTCGCCCAGCCCGCTCCTGCCGACCATCGGGTCGCCTTTGTGGACGGGGACAGTCACCAGGCAGTCGAAGGGGATCTCGCGTTCATCATACGACACGAGCGCCTTTTTATCGGTATCGACCCTTTCCAGGTAGAAGTCGTTGATGATGTGGATGTTCTTCTCTTCCAGTAGTCCGCCCAGGACTTTAGAAGCCCGCGGTTTGGTGAAGGCGCCCGACATCGGCGTGGAATAGGAGATCCTCACCTTGTCGCGCAATCCCCGTTCGACGAAGAACGCATCGGCGAACATCACAAATTCCAGGGGGGCTACCGGGCACTTGATCGGGACGTCGGCGATGTTGAGCACCAGTTCGCCTCCCGGCCAGGTCTTGAAGAATTCGGCCAGGGCCAGCGCGCCTTCAATGGTGTAGAAGTCGAAGATATTCTTGTGCCACAGCGGGCCTTTCAGTCCGGGCGTCTCTTCCGGCACCACCCGGGTCCCGGTGGCGATGATGAGGAAATCGTACGTCAGTGCCACTCCATCCTTCAGGAGGACCTGGCACGCGGCACCATCCACCCGTTCGATCTCCTGGAAGAGCACATCGACACCGGGCGGGATGAAACTGATCTTCGGCTTGACCACATCCTGCCGGTTATACATGCCAAAAGGGATGAAGAGGAAGCCGGGCTGGTAGTAATGGGTGCGGTGCTGATCGACCACCGTGATGCTCCACTCTTCGCGTTCGAGGAGCTTCCTCATCTTGTTGGCCATGATCGTCCCGCCGGTCCCGGCACCGAGAATTAACAGTCGTTTCATTGAATCAGATATTATCAGTAAGAGATATCAGCAGGCAACTCAATTTTACATGGACAAAAATAGATATTTATATTTATCTGCGTGATACAATGCTCTGGTTTTTGTGATAAAATTAACAAAAAAAAATCGACCGGGATGATTTTCACCCGGATGTGCAAAAATGGGAGTCGGGGACCGCGATTTGATTTGATTCGTGTTTTTTCCTTACTTTTGCAAAAAATTTAAACCCATCCCGATGAAAAAGTACCTGTTGCTTCTCATGATCCCGGTGTTTTTCTCCTGCGGACGTGAAGCCAAGAAGCGGGCCGAGGAACTGCAGTCAAAAACTGACAGTCTCATGAGCCAGACCATGCAGAAAGATGAGGCGATCAATGAATTCATCCGCTCCATCAACGACATCCAGGGCACCCTGGACACCATCAAGATGAAGGAGAACATCATCAACCTCACCACCGATCGCGGCGGCGAACTGAAGCTCTCGGCCAAGGACCAGATCAAGAATGACATCGAGACCATTTACGGCCTGATGCAGAAGAACAAGGAGACCATCAACTCCCTGACCCGCCGGCTGAAGAAGTCGAACATGAAGGTGGACGAGCTGACGAAGATGGTGGAACGCCTGAACAAAGACCTCGCCAACAAGGCCGCCCAGATCGAGGATCTCCGCGCCCGCCTGGCGAAGCTCAACAGCTCTTTTGAGATGGCCAACCTCAAGATCGACACCCTTTCGCGTACCGTGAGGGAACAGGGTTCGACCATTTCGAACCAGTCGCAGACGATCGCCGTACAGGACGAAGCCCTCAACACGGCCTACTACGTAATTGGCAACACCAAGGAGCTGAAGAAGAACGGAATCATCAAGAGCGGCGAAGTGTTGTCGGACTTCAACAAGGATCTTTTCACCAAAATCGACATCCGGAAAGTGACCGAGATCTCGATCCTCAGCAAGAAAGCCAAGATCCTGTCGAACCACCCGTCGGGAGCCTATAAGTTCACCGGCGACAAGAAGGTGATCCAGGCGCTGCAGATCCTCGACTACAAGTCGTTCTGGTCGAACACGAAATACCTGGTGATCGTCGTCGACTGATCCGGAAGCACATGAAAACAAGAAGGCGGCCCGCAAGGTCGCCTTTTTTATTCCCGAGTGTCAGGGGGTGAGCCGTGAGAGGTGAGTCGTTACCCGTCACCCCTGCCTGACCGGCAGGCAGGCGTCACTTCAGGTAAGACTGCGGTGTGGCCGGGGCCGAGTAGTCCACCTCCTGGAGCAGCCGGCCGGTTTCATCGAAGAAACGCCATTTGCCGACCCGCATGTCGTTCTTGTAGTTTCCTTCGTAGCGAACTTTACCGTTCTCAAACCAGGTGACCCTGCGGCCTTCGGATTTGCCGCGGACAAAGGTGCCTTCGCTCCATTTATTCCCGTTCTCGTACCAGTAGGTCCACAAACCTTCGCGCTTGCCATCCTGGTAAGTCCCGTCCATCTGCATCTGCTTGTTGGCATAGTAAGTGGTTTCGCGGATCAGCTCCTTGTTCTCGCCCCTGCCTTTGTAGAGGCATTCCTTTTTTACGGATCCGTCGGGCCAGGTCTCTTCCACCACCTTATGTTCGGACCGGCAGGATGCCAGTGTGATGATCATCAGTGCTGCAAGCGAAATTTTCCAGTTCATTGTCAAGGCTTTTATTTACGTTCAAATTCCAGTCTCCTGCCCTTCACCGACTCGTCGAACCGGCCCCGGTCGTACACCAGGTGCCCGTTGACCCAGGTATGGGTAACCCTCGAGCGGAAGGTGACCCCTTCGAAAGGCGACCAGCCGCATTTGTACAGGATATTGCCGGGCTCCACCGTCCAGGGATCGTCGGGATCGACCAGGGCAAGGTCGGCCCAGGCGCCTTCGCGGATGAATCCCCGGCCGGGGATCCGGTACAGCCGGGCGGGCGCATGGCACATCTTTTCCACGAGGGTCTCCACGGAGATCTTTCCCAGGTGATGCAACCCGAACATGGCGACCAGTGCATGCTGCACCAACGGGCCGCCGGAGGGGCATTCGGTGTAAGGACGTTCCTTTTCCGATTTCAGGTGCGGGGCATGGTCGGTGGCGACCAGGTCGATGCGGCCGTCGATGACTGCCTGCAGCAGGCTCTCCCGGTCGGAGGCCGACTTGATCGCCGGGTTCCACTTGATCCGCGTTCCCAGATCGTCGTAGTCGCGGTCGTCGAACCACAGGTGATGCACGCATACTTCGCCGGTGATCCGCTTCTCTTCGAGGGGCCGGTCGTTCTGCAGCAGGTCCAGTTCGGCGGCGGTGGAGAGGTGGGCCAGGTGCAGCCGGGCTCCGTGACGGCGGGCCAGTTCCACCGCTTTCTCCGAAGAGAGGAAGCAGGCTTCGCTGCTGCGGATGAGGGGGTGGGCTGCAGGCGGGATCCCGGTTCCGAAGCGGGCCTGGTAGTCCGCCAGGTTTTTTTTCATCATCGCCTCATCTTCGGCGTGGACCACGATCAGCAGGGGCGACCGGCTGAAGATCCCGTCGAGCGTTGCGGGATCATCGACCAGCATGTTGCCCGTAGAGGCGCCCAGGAAAAGTTTCATCCCGCAGATGCGGGAGGGATCCGCCATTTCGATCTCGGCCAGGTTGTCGTTGGCGGCGCCGAGAAAGAAGGAAAAGTTGACCAGCGACTTTCCGGCAGCCAGTGTGAACTTCTCTTCCAGCAGTTCCAGGGTGGTAGCCGGTGGGCGGGTGTTGGGCATCTCCATCACGGAGGTGATGCCTCCGGCAACAGCCGCCCGGCTTTCGCTGTGCATATCGCCTTTGTCGGTCAGTCCGGGCTCGCGGAAGTGGACATGGTCGTCGATCACCCCGGGGATCAGGAATTTCCGGCCGGCATCGATCATCACGGTTCCTTGCGGAAGCAGCGAGGGGTCGGGAAGCCTGTCGCGAAACAGGGCTTCGATGCGGTGGTCACGGATGAGAAGGCCACCGTTGAATCGCCGGCCTTCATTGACGATCACTGCGTTATGGATGCAATACGCGGGATGCATTGAAAACAAGTAAAATCGAAAAGATTATTGTTTCCGTGGCCTGATCTGGTTGAAGATGCCCCGGCGCCGCAGGCTGATCACGCCGAGGACCGCTTCGCGGAAAATGCCTTTGCTCATCTTGGATTCACCCAGGGTGCGGTCGGTAAAGATGATGGGAACTTCGACGATCCGGAAGCCGAGTTTCCAGGTGGTGTATTTCATTTCGATCTGGAAGGCATAACCCGTAAAACGGATCTTGTCGAGATCGATGGTATCGAGCACCTTGCGCGTGTAACACTTGAATCCGGCGGTGGTATCCATCACCTTCATCCGGGTGACGAACCTGACGTAGACCGAAGCATAATACGACATCAGCACGCGCCCCATGGGCCAGTTGACCACGTTGACACCGGTGATGTAGCGGGAGCCGATCACCAGGTCACCCCCGTTGACGGCGGCTTCGTGCAGTCGGAGCAGGTCGTCGGGGTTGTGCGAGAAATCGGCGTCCATCTCGAAAACATACTGGTAATGGCGGTCCAGGGCCCATTTGAACCCATGGATGTAGGCGGTACCCAGCCCGAGTTTTCCCTTGCGTTCCTCGATATGAAGACGGCCCGGGAATTCTTTCAAGAGGTTTTTGACGATGTCGGCCGTTCCGTCGGGGGAATTGTCCTCCACAATGAGCACATCCATGGGCAGGGGCAGCGCGAAAACCTTTCGCAGGATCCGTTCTATGTTATCCTTTTCGTTGTATGTCGGGATGATGACCAGGCAATCTGACACAATCTATGCGTATTACTGAGACAATCTGATTATTATAACTCTTCGGCCCGTTCCCTTATTGCAGGATCAACGGATCTCTTTGACCAGGTAAAGATATACCGGGAAGTGGTCGCTGTACCCACCCTGGTAAACACCCCCCGCGAACGTCCTGAACGGGTAGCCGGCATAGGCTCCCTCTTTTTGGGTGAGGAACCTCTGGTTAAACACTTTGGCTTTGTAGAAGCTATATCCGCCCGCCGATTTGTCGAGCAGCGGGGCCGAAACGATGACCTGGTCGAAGAGGTTCCAGCTGTCGCGGTAGGCCAGCGATCCGATCCCGTCGCGGTACATCTGCCACATCGGGTTGAAAAGGCCCTGCCTGCCGAGGTCTTCTTTCTTCCCCTTGGCTTTCAGGTGTTTCACCAGGCTTTTATCGACCGGGTCGTCGTTGAGGTCGCCCATGATGATGATCCGGGCACCGGGTTCTTTGGCGTAGATCGCTTTTACCGCCTTCAGGCAGTTGTCGGCGGCGGCATCGCGTTTCGGGGCAGTTTCCTGCTCGCCCCCGCTGCGCGAAGGCCAGTGGTTGACCAGGATGTGGATCGGCTCACCTTCCAGCAGTCCGTCGACCTGGAGAATGTCGCGGGTACGGAAACCGGTGTCGGATTCCATATAGAGCGGATGGACGGAGGATGAGGTAACCTTAAAAAACTGAGGCTGATAAATGAGCGCAACATCAATGCCGCGCCGGTCGGGCGAATCGAAATGCACCACCCTGTACCCGGCTGCCTTGAGCGGGGGAGTCGCCACCAGGTCTTCGACCACGGTGCGGTTCTCTACCTCGGAGAGCCCCATGATGACGGGCCCCTCCCTGGCAATATCGGCCCCCACCCGGGCGATGACCGAAGCCATGTTCTTCAACTTGGCCTCATACCGTTCCCTGTTCCACTTGTTCGGTCCCCCGGGAAGAAACTCTTCATCATTGATCGTCGGGTCGTTGATCGTATCAAACAGGTTCTCGACGTTGTAGAATCCGATGCAGGCGACTTTCGCTTTCTTTTCCTGGGCCCGGGCATCCGGAACGAGGAGGAGAAATACGAATGGTAACAACAAGTAAATGAGGCGAAAAGGGTTTTTCACAGGATTCCGGTTTCAGGCGTCAAAATTACGATCATTTTTCTGACATTGACAAAAAAACAGTAAGTTTGCAGACTTTTTTCCACTTAAACCAGCGCGAATGAAAAAATTCTTCTCCCTGCTCGGACTGCTGATCTTCCTGGCATCGGCGGTCCAGGCACAATCGGGAAAAGTGTCGGGAAAAGTCGTTCAGAGCGACAACGGCACCCCGGTACCCAATGTCACGGTGGCCATCGAGTCCCTGAAACTCAATGCCGTGACCGGTACGGACGGGACGTTCGAGATCAGGAACGTACCTTTCGGAAAATATTCTGTCACGGTGGATCATGCCGATTATGAAGGTCAGCCGGTCACCCTCGAGGTGAACGCTGCCGCGGTCACCCTGCCCGATCTGATGGTGAAGCACAAAGCCGACACCCAGGAGGGCATCTCTGAACTCAGCACCATAACGCTTGATATGGAGGATGAGAACAAGGATCAGAACGTGTCCGGATTGCTTCACTCCTCGGAGGATGTATTCACCTCTACCGCCGGGTACACCTTCGGAGCCATGTACTTCCGTCCCCGCGGGTACGACTCCGAAAACCGGGGCGTCCGCATCAACGGCAACGACGTGAGCGATGCCGAGAACGGGCGGGTCAGCTTCAACGACTGGGGAGGGCTGAACGACGCGATGCGCAACAAGACGGTATATAACTACATGTCGCCCAATCCCTTTACTTTCGGCAACATCGGCGGCATCACCGACATCGACACCCGGGCGTCGAATTACCGCAAGCAGATCAAGCTTTCGTACTCGCTGACGAACCGGACTTACCGCAACCGGGTGATGCTGACCTATGCCACCGGTTTGATGAAGAACGGCTGGGCCTTCACCCTGAGCGGATCACGGCGCTGGTCGGAGGAGGGATATGCCGAGGGCACTTTCTATGATGCCTGGGGATATTTCCTGGCCGCGGAAAAGAAATTCGGCAAGCACAGCCTCGCCCTTACGGTCTTCGGCGCCCCGATGAAGCGGGGTGCCTCGTCGGCCACCATGCAGGAGGTGTATGACCTGGCGGGATCGAACTACTACAACCCGAACTGGGGATACCAGGACGGCAAGAAGCGGAATGCCCGCGTTCGTTCGAACAACGAGCCCTATTTCATCCTGAACCACGGATGGAACATCAGCGAAAAGACCAGCCTGACCACCTCGCTCAATTATTCAACCGGCACCACGGGTTATACTTCGCTCAACTGGTACAACTCTCCCGACCCGAGGCCCGATTATTACCGCTACCTGCCAAGCTATCAATTCAGAGACGAGCGCAAAACCCTCAGCGACACGCTGCAGGCTTATTTTGTGGCTTCGCTGGTGGAGAACCGGTTCAAGAATAACGTCAACATCCGCCAGATCAACTGGGACAAACTGATATTCATCAATCAGCTGGCTGCCATGCAAGGCCAGCAGGCAAGGTATATCGTGGAAAAGAACGTGACAGAGACCAGCCAGTTCCTTTTCAAGACGGTGTTCAACCACGAGGTCAACCCCCACATCACCACCACGGCGGGGTTGAATTTCCGCCTTTACGACGGGGAGCATTACAAGGTGCTCGACGACCTGCTGGGAGCCACATACTGGGTCGATATCGACCAGTTCAACGAGCGTGATTTCCCGGGCGATACCTCCAGCATGCAGAACGACCTGAACAACCCCAACCGGGTCATCCGCGAGGGCGACAAGTTCGGTTACAACTACGTGGCCCATAACCGCAATGCCAACCTATGGGCGCAGGGGGTGTTCCGTTACAACAAGGTGGACGCCTTTGTTGCCGTATCGCTCACGGGTACCGAAATGTGGCGTACCGGGAAATACAGGAACGGGCGTCATCCGAACAACTCTTTCGGGGATTCCGAGAAACACGATTTTCTGAACTACGGGATCAAAGGAGGCGCCACCTATAAGGTCACCGGGCGTCATTTTATTGAGGCCACCGGTTTCTACCTGACCCGGGCGCCCTTTTTCACCAATACATTCGTCTCCCCCCGCACCCGGAACGATGTGGTCCCCGAGCTGAAGAGCGAGAACATCTTCGGTTTCGACGCCAGTTACATCGTCCGGTATCCCTGGCTGAACGCCCGGCTGACCTATTACTACACCCGGTTCTTCAACGGCTCGGAGATCACCAGCTTTTACCACGACAATTATGAAACTTTCGTCAATTACGTGTTGTATAATATCGACCGCCGCCACCAGGGACTCGAATTCGGAGCCGAGGTCAAGGTAACCAAGAGCCTTTCGCTGATCGGGGTGGCCGCCGTGGGTGAAAACATCTATACCGACCGGGCCAAGGTGAACGTTTCGTATGATAACGGCTCTGAACCTGATATCACCTCCACCGCCTACATCAAGAACTTCTACGTTCCTTCAACTCCCCAGACGGCACTTTCGGGCGGTTTGAAATACAACTACAAGTACTGGTACCTCGACATCGACGCAAGCTGGTACGACAACGCCTGGCTCGATTTCAACCCCGAACGCAGGACCAGCCTTGCCGTGGCCGGCCTGGACCCGACGAAAGATGTAAATACCATCAAACAGATCAGCGAACAGCACCGGCTGAATGGCGGATTCTCCCTCGATGCTTCGCTGGGAAAATCCATCCGCATCAAATACAAGTATTTCATCAACATCAACCTGAGCGTGACCAACCTGCTGAACAACACCGACCTGCAGACCGGCGGTTACGAGCAAAACCGGTTCGATTTTACCACAAAACAAATTGACTGGTACCCGCCCAAATTCTACTATTACTACGGACGGACCTTTTTCCTGAACGTCAGTTTCAGAATGTAACGCAACGGATTGTAAAAAATATAAAACCGAATCCCATGAACCCAGCAAGCAGAAAAAAAACAGGAATCATTTTCCATACCGGCCTTTTTGCCTTCCTTCTCGCCGCCTTCACCGGCTGCGTGAAACAGGAGTTCGATGTGCCTCCCGTGGTGCCTCCCCAGGTAAATTTCACCGCCAACACCACCATCGATTCCCTCAACAAGTCGTTTCTCCCCGACACCCTGGGGATGATGCGCGTCAAGACCGACATGATCATCCGGGGGGTGGTCGCCGCCAACGACGAATCGGGGAATATATACAAGAACTTGTATATCCAGGACAATACCGGCGGCCTGGTGCTCTCACTCGACCGGGTTGACATGTACACCACATTTAAGGTCGGTCAGCGGGTGTTTGTCAAATGCAAGGATCTCTTCCTGGGCCAATACGGGGAGGTGACCCAGTTGGGTTATCCCTATAACGGAAAGATCGGCAGGATCCCCGACAGCATGATCGACGATCATCTTTTTGCCGACAGCCTGCCCGGGAAAGCACCGGTTGCCGATACGTTGAATATCGCCGACGTAACCACCTTCCAGAAAGCCCTGAACAAGCTGGTTGTCATTAAAAATGTCCGGTTCGAGTCGGCCGGCCAGCCCTTCGTCACCGGCGACGCCACCACCAACCGCAACATCTGGGACGCTTTTGGCAACCAGATCGTCGTCGGCGGCGAAGATCTTATCCTCCGCACCAGCAATTACGCAAGTTTTTCGGCTTCGCCGTTGCCCGAAGGAGTCGGAGCTATTAGGGGCATCCTGAGCGCATACAATGGTCAATACCAGATGTATGTCCGTGATTTGAACGACCTGATCAAGTTTGATACGACCGGTCTTCCTCCGGTGGAGATGACGATCTACGAGAACTATTTCGATGTCAACCCGGTGGATTGGATTACCTACGCCGTCGCCGGCAATAACTTCACTTTCGACGGATCCTACAAAGTCATGGTCGGAAACGGTTACGGCGGTTCCGAGCCCAGCGATTGCTACCTGGTCTCCCCGGGCATCAACCTGGCCGGATATTCCGACATCATACTCACCTTCAAGATGTGGACGAAATACACCGACAGCGGACTGCCCAACCCGTTCGAGGTGCTGATCTCGACCAATTATTCCGGCAGCGGCGATCCGACGCTGGCCACCTGGACCACGCTGAACTGCACCCTGCCGGCCGCCAACAGCGCTTCATGGACCAGCTCGGGCGAGATCAGCATGGATACCTATGCAGGTCAGAAAGTATATATCGGGTACCATTATCGTTCGTCGGGTACCGGTTCGTCGACCGCTTCGAAATGGGAAGTCGATACCTTTAAAATGACCGGAAAGAAGTAAGCGGATCGTTATTCCGCACCGGGAAGGGTTGCCAGGGCCTCGATGGCCTGGGCGACCGACCCAACCCCCGCAAATAAAAGGAGAAGCCTGTCGTTGTTATCCTGCTTCATCCTGCAGTTGCCGGGGTTGGTTTTTATATGCTCCAGAAGGGCGGTGAACTGGCCGGACTGGAAATAGGGCGATTCGGGGTTATTGACAAAGTAAGCGCTGAGCCGCTGGTTCCGCAGCGCCAGTTTTTCGAAACCCGCCTTGCGCCCCATCCTGCGCAGCCTGACCGTATGGATCAACGCCTGGGTTTGCGGCGGTACCGGCCCGAACCGGTCGATCAGCTTATCGGTAAAACTCATCAGCCCCTCTTCCGACTCGATCGAATCGAGCTCTTTATAGAGGTTGAGCCGCTCGGTGATGCTGGTGACGTAAGAATCGGGGATCAGGATCTCGAGGTCGGTCTCGATGACACATTCCCTTACCCAGGCTCTCTGCCCCTCTTCCGGGAAGACATCGCTGAATTCGTTCTCTTTCAGCTCCTGGAGCGCTTCGTCGAGGATCTTCTGGTACATTTCAAAGCCGATCTCCGAGATGAAGCCGCTTTGTTCGGCCCCGAGGATGTTCCCGGCCCCGCGGATGTCGAGATCGCGCATGGCAATGTTGAATCCGCTGCCGAGGTCGGCAAATTCCTCGATCGCGCGCAGCCTTTTCCGTGCTTCGTCGGTGAGGGTCGACATCGGGGGCGCCAGCAGGTAGCAGAATGCCTTCTTGTTCGACCTCCCCACGCGCCCCCGCAACTGGTGCAGGTCGCTCAGCCCGTAATGGTGTGCGTCGTTGATGATGATGGTGTTGACGTTGGAGATGTCGAGCCCCGATTCGATGATGGTGGTGGCGATGAGCACGTCGTACTCTCCTTCGATGAAGTCGATCATTACTTTTTCGAGCTTGTGTCCTTCCATCTGCCCGTGGGCCACCGCCACCTTCACCCCCGGAACGGCCCGCTGCACCATCATGGAAATGTCCATGATGTTCATCACCCGGGTGGTGACAAAGAAGACCTGCCCGCCGCGCTGCACTTCGTTGAGGATCGCTTCGCGGATCACCTCTTCGCCGAAGGGGTGGATCTCGGTTTGCACGGGATACCGGTTGGGCGGCGGGGTGTTGATGATCGACAGGTCGCGCGCGCCCATCAGCGAGAACTGCAGGGTTCGCGGGATCGGCGTGGCCGTCAGGGTCAGGGTATCGACATTCACCTTCAGCATCTTGATCTTCTCCTTCGCCCCCACCCCGAATTTCTGCTCTTCGTCGATGATCAGCAGCCCGAGGTCTTTGAAAGCAATGTCCTTGCTCAGCAGCCGGTGGGTCCCGATAAGAATGTCGATCTTCCCCTCCTTCAGGTCCTCCAGCAGCTTTTTCTGGGCCGGTGCCGACTTGAACCGGCTGATGTAATCGACCCGGCAGGGAAATCCGCGCAGGCGTTCCGAAAAAGTCTTGAAGTGCTGCAATGCCAGGATGGTGGTGGGCACCAGTATGGCCACCTGCTTGCTCTCGGCCACCACTTTGAAAGCCGCGCGCACCGCGATCTCGGTCTTGCCAAAACCCACATCGCCGCATATCAGCCGGTCCATCGGGAAACCGGCCTCCAGATCTTTTTTCACATCCACGGTGGCCTTGATCTGGTCGGGGGTATCTTCGTAGATGAACGAAGCCTCGAGTTCCGCCTGGAGGTAAGTGTCGGGGGCACAGGTCAGCCCGTTGGAAGCCCTGCGTTCGGCATAGAGCCGGATCAGCTCCTTGGCGATGTCTTTGACCCGGCTCTTGGTCTTGTGCTTGAGTTTGTTCCACGCATCCGATCCCAGGCGGTTCAGGATGGGCGCCACACCCTCTTTGCCGATGTATTTGGAGATGCGGTGGAGGGAGTGGATGCTGACGTACAGCAGGTCTTCGTTCTTGTAAATGAGCCGGATGGCCTCCTGCTCGCGGCCGTTGTTGACGATCTTTTCCAGCCCGTCGAAACGGCCGACGCCATGGTCGATATGGGTCACGAAATCGCCGGGGCGCAGGTCGTACAACTCCTTTAATGTCAGCGCCTCCCGGGCCGTATAGCCTTCGCGGAGATGGAACTTGTGATACCGTTCGAAGATCTGGTGGTCGGTGTAACAGGCGATCAGCAGGTCGTTATCGACGAAACCCTCGTGCAGGGAGAAGGCCAGGGTGACGGGTGACGCGTGACGGGTGACGCCTGTCGCATCGGCAGGCAATCGTCCTTCGTCTTTCGCGCCCAGGTCGTCGAGTATCGACTGCAGGCGCTCCGCCTGTTTCGGGTTATCGGCCAGCAGGAAATTCCGGAACCCCTTCTCCGCATTGGCGCCCATGTCGCTGAAGAGGAGGTCGAAATTCTTGGCGAAGGAGGGTTGCGGGGAGGTATTGAAGTTCAGCACGGTGGCCGACCGGAAAAAGGGCCTGCCTCCCATCTCGATGGTCGGAAATGCGGTGAGCGCCTTCAGGAATTCGCTGCCTCCGACCAGCATAGGCGAATCGGGCTCTTGTTCCATCCGGTGCGCCATCGAGGGGGTGTCGTCGATCCACAACACCGACTTTTCGGGGAGAAAGGCAAAGAGCGACTCGTAGCTCATCTTTTTGTCGGGTCCGACCCGGATATCGGGCACGATGGTGATCTCGTCGAGTTTCTGGACCGAGAGCTGGGTGGAGGGGTCGAAGGTGCGGATGGTCCCGACCCGGTCGCCGGCGAATTCGATGCGGTAGGGATGGTCGTTGCTGAAGGAATAAACGTCGATGAGTCCGCCGCGCAACGAGAATTGCCCGGGTTCGGCCACGAAGTCGGCCCGTTCGAACTCGTACTCGACCAGCAGGTCGAGCACGAAATCCATGTTCACCTGTTCGCCTGCCCGGAGTTTCAGGGTATTCTTTTCCAGGTACTTTTTACTCACCACCTTTTCGGCGATCGCGTCGGGATAGCTCACCAGGATCATCTTACGCATCCGGCTGCTCAGCAGGTTGAGCACCTCGGTCCGGGAAAGAAGGCCCTGGTTGTCTTTGACCCCCGACTGGAATCCCCGTTTGAACGAGGAGGGGAAAAAATAGACACGGTCGCCCAGGATCTGCTGAAGGTCGTTGTAAAAATAAGCGGCCGTTTCGCGATCGGGCATCAGGGCCAGGTGGATCCGGGTGGTATCGCCGAATGCGGCCGCCAGAACCAGCGAACGGGAGGACCCGGCAAGTCCCTGAAGATGGATGCGGGAATCCATCCCGGCGACCATCTCTTTCACCAGCGGATGGTCCTGATACAGCGATAAGAGGCTGACGGGGTTCACCCGGCTATTTTCAGTCGATTTTGAATTCAGGGGAATGCAGGTGCATCAATTCTTCGATCTTTTCCACCATATGAGTGGGGCCTGCATAAAAAGGCGAGCGTTCGTGCAGTTCGGACGGCTGGATATCGAGGATCCGCCGGAAGCCGTCGGAAGCCTTGCCCCCGGCCTGTTCGACGAGGAAGGCGACCGGGTTGCATTCGTAGAGCAGGCGAAGCTTTCCTTTGCGGTTTTTCGTGGTACCCGGATAGAGGAATACCCCTCCGCGGATCATGTTGCGGTGGATGTCGGCCACCATCGAGCCGATGTACCGGGTCGAGTATGGCCGGCGGGTCGCCTTGTCCTCCTCCTGGCAGTAATGGATATACTGCCGCACACCTTCGGGGAAGGAGAAATAGTTCGCCTCGTTGATGGAATAAATGGCCGGGTTTTCGGGGTATTTCATGTCGGGATGGCTCAGGATGAAGAGCCCGACCGACGGGTCGAGGGTAAAGCCGTTGACGCCGTAACCCGTTGTATATACCAGCATCGTGGAAGAGCCGTAGATGACATAGCCGGCGGCCACCAGGTTGCGTCCCGGCTGAAGAAAGTCCTCGAGCTGGGCGGATCCGCGGACCGTACGGCGGCGGTATATCGAAAACAGGGTACCGATCGATACGTTGGATTCGATGTTGGAGGAGCCGTCGAGGGGATCCATGGCCACCACGTATTTCCCGTGCCTGGCCACATCATTATCGAAGATGATGATATCTTCGTTCTCTTCCGAACCGATGGCACAACACTGGCCGCCCGAACGGAGGGCTGCAATGAACTGGTCATTGGCGTATACGTCCAGTTTCTTCTGGTCTTCCCCCTGCACATTCACTTCGCCGGCATATCCCATCACGTCGCCCAGTCCGGCCCGGTTCACCTCACGGTTCACGAACTTGGCAGCGATGCCGATGTCGTTCAGCAGGCGCGACAGCTCACCCGAAGCCTGCGGGTACTCGGACTGTTTTTCGATGATGAATTCGGTGAGGGTTTTGAACTTCATGATGGGCGTTTTAGGGCACAAAAGTAGGAAATTCCGGTGAGATTGCGGGCCCTTTTTCGCTACATTTGCGCCATGTACATCGATGTCTTCAAGTTCGGAGGCGCTGCCGTGAACAGTGCCGGCGGGGTCAGGCGGGTGGCCGGCATCCTCAGGCAGACCGCAGCCGGACCGGTCGTTGTGGTGGTTTCGGCGATGGGTAAAACGACCAATGCCCTGGAAACCCTGCTGACGGCCTACCGCAACCGGGATCCGCTGGCCGTAATGCAAGCGTTCGACGAGATCCTGCAGTTCCACCTTCCCATCGTGAAAGATCTTTTTCCCGATCCCGGTCACCCGGTGCACGGGGAGATCGACTCGCTGTTCGACCAACTCCGGGGGTATATCCGCCGCGGGCATCTTTACCGGGAAGAGCTTCCCGATTTCGACTTCGACTATGACCAGGTGGTCAGCTACGGCGAAAGGGTCTCTTCGGCCATCGTCCATCAATACCTGGTGTCGGAAGGGTTCGTTTCGGCGCACTTCGACGGGTGCGACCTGATCCGCACAGATTCTACCTACCGCGATGCCCGGGTGGACTGGGAGGTCACGGCCGGCAGGATCCGGGATGCCATTCTCCCCTGGTTCCGGAAAGAACCAAAATCAATCGCTGTTACCCAGGGGTTTATCGGCAGCGATGCAGCCGGGAACTCCACGACACTGGGCCGCGAAGGATCGGATTTCACCGCCGCGATCGTTGCCTGGTGTCTCCGGGCGAAAGAGATGACCATCTGGAAGGATGTTCCCGGCGTGATGAATGCCGACCCCCGGTGGATGTCCGATGCCGTGAAGCTGGACACCCTCTCCTACCGCGAAGCCATCGAACTGGCGTACTACGGGGCGAGCGTCATCCATCCGAAAACGATCAAGCCGCTGGAAAATGCCGGCATCCGGCTCCGGGTGAGGTCATTCCACGATCCTTCACTGCCCGGAACACTGGTCATGGACCTGAAGGAGTGGTCGATCCCGTTTCCCATCTTCATACGGAAACAGAACCAGATGCTGATCTCCCTCTCCCCCCGGGATTTCTCGTTCATCCTCGAAGAGAACCTCAGCTCCATTTTCCGGATCCTGGCCGATCACCGGGTCAAGGTGAACGTGATGCAGAATTCGGCCATCAGTTTTTCTGTATGCGTTGATGCAGACCGTTGCAAGGTAGATCCACTGATCGAGTTCCTGAAACAGGACTATGAGATCCGTTACAATGACGGGCTGGAGTTATACACCATACGCCATTACAACGAAGAGGCCATCGGCCGGGTGACCCGGGGAAAGAAGATCATGCTGGAACTGCGCAGCCGGGCGACGGTGCAACTGGTGGTAGGGTAAGTTGCACCCTGGTCCCCGGCCAGGGGGTGAGTGCTAGGGTAACACCACCGGAAAATCGTACCTGAACTCATCGAAGGTGGGCTTTTCGAGGATGTGCGCCAGGAAGTCACGGTAGGCGTCGGTGAACGAGAAACGGTTGATATCATAATAATCGTCCGACAGCGGCTTGTTGCCCACGGCGCCCATATCGATCGAAGTGGTGTTGAACTCTTCCAGTTCGACATTGGAAACGATCTTCTTCATGACCGGCATCTGGCCGTACTCCTCGCGCAGGAGCAGATCGACTACTTTGTCGGCCAGGGTCGAGGTAAGGCGGCGGTCGTAATGGCGGCAATGTCCCGACCGGGGAAAGTACCCTGAGATCTGGGCGCGGGCTTCGATCCCGAGCTTGCTGCTGATCTCCGAGGCGACCACGCCGCTGACACCGCCGAAGCGGGGATGGCCGTATTCGTCCACCTCCGAACTGGCATAGACCACATCAATTTTACCGGTTTTTTCGTCGTACCAGCGGATGCCCTCCGAGACCGGTATCACCAGGCAGCGTTTCTTAGAGGACATATAGGCCTCTTTCACCGTTTCAAGAAAGACCTCTTTTCTTTCTTTCGTGATCTCGTATTCGGGGACAAGGCCCAGGGTGGCTCCGCCAAAGGTGGCCGTGCCCGTAAGCCATCCGGCATCGCGGCCCATCACCTCCAGCACAAGGATGCGGGAGTGCGACTCGGCCGTGGTCTTCAGACTGGCGGTAAATTCCATGATCGACCGGGCAGCCGAGGGAAAGCCCGGACAGAGCACCGCTTCGATCTCCTTCCCGTTGTAATGGTGCATGGTGCGGGTCCGGAGGTCGTTATCGATGGTCTTCGGAAAACCGATCACCGGGATGCCTTCCGTCTCAAACAGGCGCTTGGCAGCTCCGTTGGTGTCGTCGCCGCCGATCGTAACCAGCACGTCGATCTTGTAACGCTCGAGATTTTGCAGGACCTGTGGGACCCGGCTCTCGGGGTTCTTTTTGGAAGGGAATGGGTTGGTGCGGCTGGAACGCAGGGCAGTCCCGCCGTAGTAACCGTCGTAAGGCTGACCGGTCAGGTCCACCACATTGCCGTCGCCCAGCAGTCCTTTCCATCCCTGAAGGATGCCGAACACCCTGAAACCCAACAATGAAGCGCGGTTGCGGATCGCTTCGATGCTCGAATTGATGGCCGGCGTATCGCCACCGCCCGATAAAATGGCCAGGGTCTTGCCCTGAAAAAGCTTGTGTTCGTATTTCATAAGTGGACTGCTATTCTTTACGGGGTGCAAAAGTAACGTTTTTCCGGTTCATCCTTCGTGCAGTCCCAGGGTGCGGATCTTCTCCACCAGCACCTGCGCCAGCCGGATCTCCGATTCGTGGGTCCATCCTGCAATGTGAGGGGTCAGGATGACATTTTCGTGCTGCATGAGCTGTTGCAGCTCTGCCGGGCGGTGGCCGTTCAGCGACTCAAACGACGCCTCCTCATACTCCAGCACATCCAGGGCCGCACCCCGGACGTGACCGGAGGCCAGGTGGCGGACCAGGTCGGCGGTGCGTACGACGGGTCCCCGCGAGGTGTTGACCAGCCAGAAATCTTGCCTGAAACGGCCGAGAAATTGGTCGTTGACCATTCCGGCCGTTTCGTCCGTAAGCGGGATGTGTAAACTTACTATGTCGGCCTCCGTGAAAAGCTCTTCCAGTGTCGTCTCCAGCACGTATTCATCGGAATAGCCGCTCTTATACTTATCGAACGCCATGACCCGGGCTTCGAATCCCCTGAGCCTGCGGGCAAAGGCGCCGCCCATGTTGCCGTAGCCGATGATGCCTATCGTCTTCCCTTTGATTTCGGTACCCCTGTTCCCTTCCCGGATCCAGCTTCCGCTCTTCACCTGACGGTCGGCCCGGTTCAGGTGGTTCATCATCGAAAGAAGCATGCCCAGGGCGTGTTCGCCGACTGCATCGCGGTTTCCCTCGGGAGAGTTCAGGCATACGATGCCCCGTTCGGCGGCAAAGCCGGTATCGATGTTGTCCATGCCCGCCCCGACCCGTGCGATGAATTTCAGCCGGGTCGCCGCCAGGAGCAAAGCCCGGTCAACCCGGGTCCGGCTGCGCACCACGATTCCGTCCGCATCGCCCACGGCTTTCAGGAGCTCCTCTTTCCCGTTTCCCCTGAAAAAATGGCATGCGTAGCCCATCCGGGTCAACTCTTCCGGGATCAGGGGTTGGACGGGATCGGAGATCAGCACATGTAACATCGGCCGTGCAAAGGTATCACAGATTCCAAAATTATTCGGCGGGGATTTCGTACTTTTGCCGCCTAATCGGGTTTTTGTGTGGACATTTCTGGTTAAGAAGATCTTACGGAACAGGATCACCATTCTGGTCACCATCGCCGTTCTTACGGTTTTCATGGGTTACCAGGCTTCGAGGGTCAGGATGCAATATGAGAGCGCCAGCATCCTGCCGGCTTCGGATTCGACCAACATCATTTACCACAATTTCATCCGGCAGTTCGGCCAGGACGGCTCGGTGATGTTCATCGGGATCGTCGATAAGAATTTCTTCCTTCTGCCGCATTTCAACGCGCTGTACGACCTGACCGATTCGCTCCGGAAGATCCGGGGCGTGGCTGAGGTACTGTCGGTCACCCGCCTTTACAACCTGGTTAAGAACGATTCGCTCAAGCGTTTCGAGTTCATCCAGGTCACGCCCCACCGGCCTGTCAGCCAGAAGCAGCTCGATTCGGTGAAGCGTCTCGTTCACGATCTCCGGTTTTACGACGAATTGCTTTATAACCGGAGTACCTCGGCATACCTGATGGCCCTTACACTCGACAAAAAGGTCATCGATTCGAAAGAGCGTGACCGGCTGATCCGCGACATCCGGACCACGGTCGACAACTATTCGTCGCGCATGAACCTGGAGGTGCACTATTCCGGGCTTCCCTATATCCGCACGCTGGTCGCCGCCAAACTGCAGAACGAACTCAAGCAGTTCATCCTGCTGGCGCTGGTCGTCAGCGCTTTTTTCCTGTTCCTGTTCTTCCGGTCAACCAAAGCGGTGATCTTCCCCGTGCTGATCATGCTGATCAGCGTACTGTGGGCGCTGGGGCTGATGGCCCTCTTCGGCTACAAGATCACAATGCTCACCTCCATCATCCCCCCGCTGGTGATCGTGATCGCGGTGGAAAACTGCATCTTCATCCTCAACAAGTACCATTACGAATACTCGCATCACCGAAACCAGGCAAAAGCCCTGACCCGGGTGATCCGGCGGATCGGGGCCGCCAACCTGCTCACCAATGCCGCCACTGCCACCGGTTTCGCCGCGTTCACCATCACCAGCAACAAATTGCTGGTGGAATTCGGCTTCATTGCCGCCATCAGCATCATGGTCATTTACGTGCTTTCCCTGACCATGGTGCCCATCATTTTCAGCTTTCTGCCTCCTCCGCATGGCAAATACACCCGCCACATCGAGGCCAGCCTCGCCCGCTCGCTGATCGATAAAGCCGTGTACTGGGTTTCCCATTACCGGAATCCGATCTATATCGCCATGGCAGTACTGACGGTGGTGGGGGTGATCGGCGCGCTCAGGCTGAAGACCAGCGGAACGATCGTCGATGATATTTCGAAACGCGACCCGATCTACAAGGACATGCTCTTCTTTGAAAAGCATTTCAAAGGGATCATGCCGCTGGAGATCGTGGTCGACACCAAGAAGAAAAAGGGGGTCCTGAACCTCTCCACCCTCCGGAAGATTGACCGGTTGCAGGACAGCCTTCGGCGGTATCCCGAGCTCAGCAAGCCCCTCTCGGTGGTCGAGGTGGTCAAGACTGCCCGACAGGCTTTCTATGCCGGCGATCCGGAGTTCTACTCACTGCCCGACGCCAACGAACTCACCTTCATGGCCGGGTACATCCCCTCGTTCAAGTCAGGCAAACGATCGATCCTCAACAATTTCATCGACTCGTCTTACCGCACCACCCGCATCAGTGTCCAGATGGCCAATGTCGGCACCGTGAAGATCGACAGTATCCAGCGGTCGTTGCGGCCGGTCATCGATTCGATCTTCAACCCCGCCCGCTACGACGTCACGATCACCGGCACCAGCGTGGTATTTCTCAAAGGCACCAACTTCCTGATCCGCAATCTCTGGGAAAGCATTGCACTGGCCGTGGTGGTGATCGCCCTGCTCCTCGCCTTTCTCTTCACCTCGTGGAGAATGATCCTCATCTCGCTCATTCCCAACCTGATCCCCCAGCTGATCACCGCCGCTCTGATGGGTTTCACGGGAATCCCCATCAAACCCTCCACCATCCTGATCTTCAGCATTGCCCTGGGGATCTCGGTTGACAACTCCATCCAGTTCCTCTCGCGGTACCGGTTGCAGTTGAAACACACGGGCCATGACATCCCGGCCTCGGTGATCTCGGCCCTGAGAGAGACCGGGTACAGCATGATCTATTCGTCCACCGTGCTCTTCTTTGGTTTCGGCATCTTTATTCTTTCCACCTTCGGTGGGACACAGGCGCTGGGCTTCCTCATTTCGATCACGTTGCTCGTAGCCGGGTTGCTGAACATGTTCGTTCTGCCCTCCATGCTGTTGACCCTCGACAAGTGGAGCACAACCCGGGCGTTCGAGAAACCCCTGGTAGAACTTTACGACGAGCAGGAGGATCCGGAGGAACCGGAAGAAACATCACCCGGGGAAAAAGGGGCGGAAGAAAACCCTGCCGAATTCGAGACCTCACCATCCAAACCCACCGAACCATGAAAGGAATCATCCTGGCGGGCGGCGCCGGAACGCGCCTCCATCCCCTGACCCTTGCCGTCAGCAAGCAGCTGATGCCCATTTATGACAAGCCGATGGTCTATTACCCGCTCTCGGTGCTCATGATGGCCGGGATCCATGAGATCCTCATCATATCCACCCCGCACGACCTTCCCCATTTCAGGCAGCTCCTGGGCGACGGGAAGTCGTTGGGATGCTCCTTCACCTATGCCGAACAGTCGGTGCCCAACGGGCTTGCCCAGGCTTTCGTGATCGGCGAACAGTTCATCGGCCGCGACAAGGTGGCGCTGGTGCTCGGCGACAACATCTTCTTCGGGAACGGTCTTTCGCAGCTGGTCCAGGAGAACAACGACCCGACCGGAGGCGTGGTGTTTGCCTACCACGTGCATGATCCCGAACGGTACGGGGTGGTCGAATTCGATGAGCATTTCAGGGCCCTCTCGATCGAGGAGAAACCGAAGCAGCCGAAGTCGCACTACGCGGTTCCCGGTCTTTATTTCTATGACAATTCGGTGATCGATGTGGCAAAAAGCATGAAACCCAGCGCCCGCGGCGAATACGAGATCACCGATGTGAACCGCTGGTACCTGGAGCAGGGATTGCTGAAGGTCGGGGTACTGAGCCGCGGCATTGCCTGGCTCGACACCGGTACGTTCGAATCCCTGCTGCAGGCTTCGCAATTTGTCGAGGTGGTGCAAAACCGGCAGGGTCTCAAGATCGGATGCATCGAGGAGATCGCCTACCGCATGAAGTTCATCACCCGCGAACAGCTTCACGCCCTTGCCCAGCCTTTGCTGAAGAGCGGTTACGGGCAGTACCTGATAACCCTGGGCGACTGATGCATACCCTCCGGTCGCTTCATCGTCGCATCGGGGAGGCCTTCGCCACCGCCGCCTACAACCGGGACCCGTTCCAGTTGTACCAGCCCATCACCTATACCCTCGACCTGGGAGGAAAACGGCTCCGGCCTGCCCTGGTCCTTTTGTCGTGCGACCTCTTCGGCGGAGATATCGAAAAAGCCATCTACCCTGCCCTGGGGGTCGAGGTCTTTCACAACTTCACCCTGCTGCACGACGACATCATGGACAACGCCCCGCTTCGCCGGGGTCATGTCACCGTTCACCGAAAATGGGACATCAACACCGCCATCCTGTCCGGCGACACCATGTTCGTGATCGCCTACGAATACGTGGCCAAGACCGAACCCGCCCTGCTTCCGGCTGTGCTCGACCTGTTCAACGATACGGCACGCAAGGTATGCGAGGGACAGCAGTTCGACATGGACTACGAATCGAAAGCGGATGTGACGGTCGAAGGGTATATGACCATGATCCGGCTGAAGACGGCCGTTCTGATCGCATGCAGTCTGAAACTGGGCGCCCTGGTCGCCGCAACCGATACCCGTTCTGCCGAAAAGATCTATGACCTCGGGATCGAACTCGGGCTGGCCTTCCAGCTGCGCGACGATTACCTCGATGCGTTTGGCGATACCGGGACCTTCGGAAAGGCCATCGGCGGAGATATCGCGACCAACAAGAAGACCTACCTTTACCTGAAAGCGTTTGAAATGGCCCGGGGCGATGCCCGGGAAACCCTGACCCGCGCCTGTTCCGATCCCGCAATCGGCCTGCACGAGAAGACGGCCACGGTGATCCGCCTCTATAAAGAGCTGGGAGTGGATGCGATCACCCGGCAGGCGATCGCCCTTCACCATGACCGGGCCATGGAGATACTGGAATCCTTCGGTTTCAGGAAGGAACAGACCCGCGAACTGGTCCTGCTGATGCAGGAAATGCTCGGCCGGGAACGTTAGCAAAATCTGCTTAGGCCGGGGTGGGGTGTTAATCCTCGAGGATCTCGAGCTCGTAATTCAGTTCTTCCCAGCGCTTCATCTCGCGTTCCAGGTCGGTTTTCAGCGCCTCATATTCACGGTACAGGCTGCCGTCGCGGATCCTGTCGGGGTAATTCTCCGGGCTCCCCAGCATCCCCTCCTTTGCCCGGATCTCTTTTTCCAGCCGGCCGATCTCCTCTTCGCTCCGGGTGATGCGGGTTTTCACCTTGCGGATCTCCTTCTCGTTCTCTTTTTTCTTCTCCCAGTTGATCTTGTTCTGCGAGACCGCACCCGGCGGGGTGGTTCCGGAACCATTGCCCGAAGCCGCTTCCAGTTCCCTGAGCGACTGCAGTCGGCGTTGTTCAAGAAAGTCGTAGATGTCGCCGATGTATTCCCGGATCGTTCCTTTCCGGAACTCAAACACCCGGTTGGTGAGCCCCTGCAGAAAGTCCCGGTCATGCGAAACAATGATGAGGGTTCCGTTGTACTGCAGAAGGGCGTTCTTCAGTACATCTTTCGAACGCATGTCGAGATGGTTGGTCGGCTCGTCGAGGATCAGCAGGTTGGCCGGAGTGAGGAGCAGCCTGGCCAGCGAAAGCCGCGACTTTTCACCCCCCGACAGTACCTTCACCTTCTTCTCGATATCGTCGCCGCTGAAGAGAAATCCCCCCAGGATGGCCTTGATGCGTGGCCTGACGTCGCCCACCGCCACATCGTCGATCGTCTGGAAGACGGTTTTATCGGGGTCGAGGAAATCGCCCTGGTTCTGGGCATAATATCCGATCACCACGTTGTGGCCGAATTTCAGTTCGCCGGTATGATCGGTGATCCGCGTGATCACCTTGGTCAGCGTGGTCTTCCCTTCGCCGTTCTTGCCGACGAAGGCGATCCGGTCGTTTTTGATCACCGAAAAGCAGAGGTCGCTGAGCACCCGTTTCTGGGGATAGTCCTTGCACAGGCCGATCCCCTCCAGGATGATCTTGCCGGAATGGGGAGCCGGCGGGAAGCGGAAGCGGATGGTGGAATCATCGGTTTTATCGACTTCGACCAGCTCGATCTTCTCCAGCATCTTAATGCGCGACTGCACCTGTTTGGCCTTGGTGGCTTTGGAACGGAAACGTTCGACGAACCGTTCGATCTGCCGGATCTGCCGCTGCTGGTTGTTGTGGGTCGCCAGCTGGCTCTCCATCCTCTCCTCGTGCATTTCGACATAGCCCGAATAGTTGGCCTTGTAGTCGTATATCCTGCCGAGGGAGATCTCGATAGACCGGCGGGTAACATTGTCGAGGAAAGCGCGGTCGTGCGACACGAGAACCACGGATCCTTTGTAGCTTTCGAGAAACTCCTCCAGCCACTGTATCGATTCGATGTCGAGGTGGTTGGTCGGCTCGTCGAGGAGGATCACCTCGTGTTGCTGCAGCAGGATCTTGGCGATCTCGACGCGCATCTGCCAGCCGCTGCTGAATTCGGTCATGCTCCGGCCGAAGTCCTCGCGCTCGAATCCCAGGCCGGTCAGCACCTTTTCGATATTCACATGGATCGCCTGTCCGCCGATAAGATGGTAGCGGTCGAGGGTGTCGGAATGGGCCCGGATCAGCCGGTGGTAGCTTTCCGACTCATAGTCGTCGCGGCCCGCGATCTCCTTTTCGTATCGGGCCAGGTCGTCTTCGAGCCGGATCACTTCGCTGAAGGCGTTCATCGCCTCTTCCATGACGGTCCGCTGGCTTACGGTATCCATTTCCTGGGGAAGGTATCCCACGGAGCATCCATCGGGGAGAATGACCTCGCCTTCGTCGGGCTTCTGGATTCCCTTGATGATCTTCAGGAGGGTGGACTTTCCCGCCCCATTCTTCCCGACCAGCCCGATGCGGTCCTTATCGTTGATGATGAAAGAGACGTGGTCGAACAGGGGTTCGCCGCCGAATTGTATCGATAGATTGTTTACGGAGATCACGGGGTGCAAAGATATGAAACTAATGGTGACGGGTGACGCGATACGGGTGACGCGGGAGGGATGACAGGTAAGGAAAAAAAAAGAGGACCGGCGCAGGGCCGGCCCTCTGAGGATCAGCGGTCGGGTGACCGCCGTGGGGAAGCGTTAGTGGGTCACCGTGATCTTCACCGTGCGGATGCCTTCCCTGGTGCTTACTTTCACAAAGTACACACCCGGTTTGAAGGTAGCCACATTCAGCCTGGCGGATTTGGCATCCACGTCGCTGTTGGTGTACACCGTCTGGCCGACGAAGTTCATCACTTCCACGCGGCTGATCGTGATATCGCTCTTGATGTTGACGATATCATTGGCCGGGTTCGGGTAAATCATGATCTGGCCGTTGGTCAGGTCATTCATACCAGTTGCCGGGAACTGAACGGTGATGGTATCCTCGGTGGAGGATTCGCACAGGAAATCATTGGTTTCGGAATTCTTGTACACCGAAGTGACATAATACTTAAAGGTACCGAGAACCAGTGTGTTCGGATAGGTATCCACATAGGTGGTGGCCGTGATCGGGTTGGGGGTCAGCTTGTTGTACGGGGGCAGGCCGGTTTCGGCGGTGCGGTACACGTTATACCCGGTCAGGGCGCTGCTGTCGGCCGCGTCGGTCTCAATGCCCATCACACCGTAGAAGTGCGAGTCGGCGCTGCGATCGGTCTTGGCGAGGTTGGTCTTCGGCACATTGGCGACCGGAGTCGGCTGAGCGCCGGGAACCAGCATTACCTCCTTCAGGTCGGCGCCTACGAGGGCCTTGGCCTGGATCATGAAGCAGCCGGTCCCGATGCCGAGTCCGAGCGAGCTCAGTTTCATCCAGGCACCGGTGTTATCCCTGTACCAGCCCAGATCCTGTGCCATGTACGGTCCGTTGTTGTCCCACCCGAAGTAGTTGGTCTGCGTCGGGTTGTTGTTGAACTTCACCATCGCGAAGAACGGTCCGGCGAACGGGATGTCGGGGGCGGTAACGGTTACCCAGTCGTCGTTCGGCATCTGGAAGGTCCCGGTGGACCCGAGCAGTACATGGGCGGCGCTGTAAACGTCGACCGTCATGTTGAACGGAGCTCCGGAAGCATTCGCCATCCAGTACATTTTGAACTCCTTCAGTACGCCGTCATAGGCGGCGGAGATCGGGAATTCGGTACCCAGCCATGCGACTTCGCCGTTGTCGGTGACGCCGGATTCGGCGGAGCCATCGTCGAAGATGAAGTTCATCAGCGTGCCTGTGCTGCCGCTGCCGCAGTTCGGGGCCACCCAGGTCAGGGTCGTCGTGAACTGTGACTGCGTCTTGGTCAGGTTGGTCGGCGGGGTGCAGATACCGTAGGCGTGGATGTTATCCACATACCAGTGGAGAATATCGGCCGAATTCTCGCCGTTGGCCACGAAGCGGATGCGGAACGATTTGCCCTTCACCGAGCTGATGTCGATGTGCTTGGCCACCCATCCGGTGGTGCCGGCGTTGGTCACCTCGAGTTTCTGGTGCCACGAGTTGTTGTAATACAGGTCGATGGTGAGTTTCTCCTTGCCCGAGCTGCTGTTGTCGATCAGCTTCAGGTCGAAGTCCAGCCAGATCTTGGCGCAGGTCCATGCCGAAGCATCGATCACTTCGCTCGTCAGGGCCTGCGAGTAGTTGGCGATCACGGGCTGCCAGGTGAAGTCGGCACACGGAGCGGGATTACCGACGCCGGTATTCATGCTCCAGTGTCCGTTCGGCTGCCAGTTCTGGTAGGTGAACACGCCGAGATCCCACGGTTCGTAGAACGGCAGCGGAGCGCCGCAGTTCAGGGTGATTGACTGTTCGCCGGCCGTGTTGGTGAGCGACTCGCCAAACTGGCCCGGGAAGCCGTAGCTGGTCAGGTCATACTTGGCCTTCACATCATACTTGTAAGTACCCGGGTCGAGGTTGTAGTCATAATAGGTGATGGAATCGGGGTGCGGGTTGAGGTGGATGAAGTTGCCGCCGCGGTAGATGTTGTAACCTACCAGACCGGCCGGAGTGTTTCCACCGCCGCCGCCGCCGACTGCCGCGTGAATTTCAAGCGCGCAGATGAAGTTGGGGGTACCCTGCACGTTGCAGATCAGGGCCCACTTGGTGCCCACATCCGCGCCGCACAGACCGCCGGCAATACCGCCGCTCGGGAAGCCCGGAACCGTTCCGATGTTATGGATAACTCCGGTCGGGGTCAGGCTCGTGCCCGTGATCTTGTTCTGCTCCAGCTGGTCGGCCGGCGATCCTGTCTGGGCATGCACCCACAGGTACGGACCGGCTGCATCCGGATCGTATGCGCTACCGTAAGCATTCGACTGGGCAGGACCCGTGGCGATCGTGGCTCCCGTGGTCTTGTCAACCAGGGCCATCGTCGACCAGTCACCGCACCAGAAACCGGCGTTTGCCGGATCGTACGCAATGTGACGCACGCTCACCCCCACCGGGATCGTCCCGACCAGGGTCTTCGTATCGAAGTCCATCTTGTAGATCGTCGTGCTTGCGGCACCGCCGTAGAAATACTGACCGTCGAAGGCCAGGTCGCGGATCGCGGTCGCGCCGGGGATGTCAAACGACTCAACCAGCACGCCCGTGGTCATCTGGTACTTGGCAAACCAGGGAGGTCCGCCATTGGTTCCGCCCCATACCGAGGTATAGAGGAAGCCGTTCTTGGTCTCGACACCGACCTGGCCGCCGCCGGCACCCGAAGCGGGAGTTACATTCCAGCCGAACAGGACATCCCACAAAGCGTCGGTATTATCCTGGCTGGCCGGAGCCCTGGTGATGATCTCCACCGGGGAGATGTCCACGGCGGAATTCGGATCGATCGTCCGCGGGGTCACGCTGACAATTTCCGGAGCATCGCCCATGGTGACCGGCTTCTTCCAGGTCAGGTAGGCGGTGCACTCGATGTCGGTGGCTTCCAGGTCACGGGCGGGATAGAGGAAGTGCGAGGTGAAGTTCACGCAGATGGAGGGGCTGTAACCGCTGCCATAAACGGCCTTCACACAGGCCTGGTAAGTCTGGCCGTAAACCACCTGGTTGGGCGGAATGTTGTAGGTCGTATCCGGGGTGAACGCGCTCAGCACGTTGTTCAGGTAGAAGTTGTACCCGATTACGCACGGGTTCGGACCGGTGGTGCCATCGGTGCTCAGAACCTTCACATTGTCAATATACCAGCCGTCGATGTAGGTCGAGTTGGCGCCAAAGGCGTGGAACCGGATCTTGAAGGCGGGGTTGTGGGTCTGCGAAGTGATGTCGATGGTCTCAGAGGTCCAGGGAATGTTCGAACCGCTCGAGTTGTCATAGGTCTTCAGCACGGTCCAGGTGGCTCCGTTCCAGAGTTCCACGGCCAATTGTTCAAGGGTGGTGGTGGAGAAGTTGTCGAGGAAGATATCGTACTGCAGCTTCATCTGCGGGGCGTGCAGACCGGCCAGCGACTTGCTGGTCAGGTACTGGTGGTAGTTGGTCACCGACGGTGTGTAGTAGAAACGGGCCGAGGGTGCCGGGTTACCGGTCGATGCATACGACGACCAGTTGGTTCCTCCCGTTACGGTCCATCCGTTCGGGGTGAAACCACCGGAGAAGTTTTCGTTCAACTGGTAGATCACCGAGCGCGGGGGGCTCCAGGTCGCTTTCAGGCTCTGGTCGTTGACGGCCAGGTTGGTCGGAGGAGCGGTCTCCTGCAGCAGGGTGATCGTGTAGGTGGCGTCGCCCATGATCGATACGGTCTGTGAATAGACCGGGTAGGTGAAGCGGGTGACTGTCAGGTTGTAATTGCCTTTCCACACATTGGTGAAGTGGACGCAACCCGAAGTATCGGTGGTCTTGGTGTAGTTGGTGTCGGGGTAATCGACGTTGGTCAGTTTCACGATAGAGCCGGCTTTCGGGTTCGAAGCGCAGGTGAGCGATACGCACACGTTCACATTGGCCAGCCAGCCTTTTCCGATGATGTTGGAGAAGGTCGGAGCCGAAGGACGCTGTCCCGGAGGCGAGTAGATCGCCTTCACCGCCCAGCGGTAGGGACCGTTGGGAAGCGTGGGCCATGCATTGTCAACCGTACTGTTGACATTACCGGTCCAGATCGAGGTCCAGACAGCCTGGTTGCCCTCTTCACCCTGGCGGAGGCGCCACACCTGGTAGCTCATCGAGCTGGTGGTGGGCTGTGTTCCGAAGATCTTGAAGGGAACTCCCTGTCCGTAGGTGGCATTGATCGGCACATATCCGCCGCTGGTACCGGTGTAGAGAAGACCGTTCCCGGTGGTCGGCGTGCTGTTGATCGTCACATACGGGCACCACGGACCGGAGGAGAGTGATCCGAGGGCGGCAAACTCAATCCAGTAGCTGCCGGCCGGCAGGGTCAGTCCGGTCGTGTTGATCACCATCTTCATGATCGGACGCTGGGTATTTCCGGAAGCGTTTACCCGGTATATGTTGGTGAATGAGGTGCTCGACAACCGGTTGGTGGTTGTATCGCCCCACACTACCGTGGAACCGGGAAGGCTCGGGTTTCCGTTCAATATCCGGCAATAAGCGGCCGTGAAGGTCGATGTGGTGGTCGAGCCCGTCTGGTAGCCGTAGAATTCGAGAGAGGTAACGGTCCAGGGATTGCCAGAAACCGTGAAATCATCGGCAATGCGATAATAGACCGCATGGTTGATGTTTGTCCCATAGGAGGTCAGCGGGGCCTGGAGCAGGCTTTCGTCTGCGCCGCCGGCGCCGGTGCCCGGGCTGTTCACCATCGAGCCATTGTCGTAAAGGGTCACGGCGGGAGCATCCGTCGGGATGACCACATTGCTTCCCGGCAGGGTCGAACCGATGCCTTCGTCGGTCATGGGCTGCATCACAGCGGCCGGAACAGGAACCTGCACCGGGATGCTGGTATTCTGCAGCGACGACCATTCGATCGGCTCAGTCCTAGCAATGCCTTCATATCCGGTCACCGGGGCAACGGGGGTCTGGTAGATCAGACCTTCCGGCATGCCGGCGGTGATCAGCTGTTTTTCACCCGTAGTGTTGTCGCCCAGCATCGGGCCGCCGGTTCCCTGCACGATGGCGCGCATCATGAAGTTGCCGGCTGCGGGGATCCAGGGAGCACCGCCGGTGACAAACTTCGAGTAGCTGCGCAGCTGCGTGTTGGTCAGGTCAACGCCGACACCGGCAGCGTGGGGAGGAATACCGCCCTGTTTCATCACCAGGTAGAAATCACCGGAAGTGACGTTGATCGGGGCGGCAAAGGTGAAGTCATTCCAGCCGAAACCGGTCGGAGTTACTTCCACGCTGTCGAGGATCGTTCCCGGCACACCGCCTGCACCGTCGGCCTTGCAGGCCAGCATGACGAAGTTGGCAAGCGGGAGGGCGTTGGCAGGATAGTTGGCGGCAGTTCCCAGGTTCACTTTACCGCCCATCAGTTGCACCGGCCATGCCAGCGGCGTGAATTTTAGGGCATTGAGGTTGTTGGCGTTGGCCCAGATGGCGAAGTTTTCCTGTGTGCCGTCGTCATAGATCAGCTGGTACATCCCCTGCGGCACGCCCCAGTTCAGGTTGACGGCCGTCGGGTTGGTCGGGTTGTTGAGAGTGGCCGTGAACGGGCCGGGCTGGACCGCTGTGGGCAACAGCGCTGCATCATAGGCAGCGGTGGTATTCGGGACCAGGGTCACCGATCCGGTATTGTTGTCATAGCCTGTCTTTGCTACCACAACCGGCTGGTTGCCCGAGATGGACATCAGCGGGGAAAGGTAGGTACCGCCGGCGATGGTATAGGTGGTCACGGCGGAGGTTCCGGTTCCAACTGTCACGGTGGCGCCGGTGATTGGCAGGCCCGTGGAAGCGTCGGTGATCATACCGCCCACTTTCGGGCCGGGAGCCATCAGGATGTCCTGGTTGGTCACCGAACCGCCTGTGATGGTGGCGTTGGTGGAGTTGCTGATATATCCTGTGGCGGTGGTATTGGCAGTCACCGCGCCGGCGTTCAGGTTATAGATGATGTACATCCCGTTGGCGCGGGAGGTGTCTTTCT
>CAYVVG010000016.1:61936-62538 GCA_964455285.1 uncultured Prolixibacteraceae bacterium | reverse complement strand
GACCGTTGCCGTGCCCGTGCTGCCGCCGTTGCAGAGCACATCCGTGTGGCTGCAATGTGCCGTCAGCACCGGGGGTTCTGATATTATTGTTTCACACGAAGTGGTACATCCTTCTGCATCAGTCACAGTCACGGTATAGGTTCCCGCTGTAAGTTCAAAAATCGATTGGGTAGTGGCAGTGGTGCTCCAGAGATAGGTATATTGTGAACTCCAACCGCCGTGAGGCAATACATTCGCAGATCCATTATTACCACCCTTGCAGGATATCATATTTATTGGTGCAGCGGTACAGTTTAGCCCGATCGGAGGCTCAGTTATGGTCACATTGCATGAGGTTGTGCAACCCCCAAAATCAGTTACGGTAACTGCATACATCCCTGCTTTAAGGCCAGTGGCTATAGCTGTAGTTTGAACAGGTACAGTATTCCAGACGATTGTATAGGATGATGAACAACCGCCTGAAGGAGTCACGGTAGCTTCTCCGTCATTACCATTGATGCAGGTAACCTTCTTTGTTTCTTCGGCTACGCAACTCAAGGCAATAGATTCCGTCCAGGTGTAGGTCACCGTCTCGGTGTCCGTCAGCCCGCAGGAAGTGGCCG
>CAYVVG010000016.1:0-61836 GCA_964455285.1 uncultured Prolixibacteraceae bacterium | reverse complement strand
CAGGCTCGTGGCCAGGATCACCGGCGCCGTCACCTCCGTCCAGGTGTAGGTCACCGTCTCGGTGTCCGTCAGCCCGCAGGAAGTGGCCGTATAGGTAAAGGTCTGGCTGCGGTTGCAACCCTCAACCGTGATCGCGCCCGGGGTGCAGGTCACTGCCACCGCACCGCATTCGTTCGAGGCCGTCACCGTCTCGCTGCACACCGGCAACACCGGGTTGCATCCCAGCGCCCCGCCCGTGGGCAGGCTCGTGGCCAGGATCACCGGCGCCGTCACCTCCGTCCAGGTGTAGGTCACCACGCAGTTCGAGGAATTATTGCAGGCATCGGTTGCCGTGAGCGTAAAGCTCTGGCTTCGGTCGCAGCCGTTTTCAATGATGGCGCCCGCCGAGCAGGTCGGGGTCACTGTTCCGCTGCATACATCCGATGCAGATGCCGATGCAATCGCCGCAGTGCAGGTATGCAAATTATCTGCCGGGTTGCAACCCAGGGCAATTGGATTCTCCGGACAGGTGATCGTCGGGGCCTGCGTGTCGTCCAGGTATACCGTCCTGGTGCACATATCCGTGTTGCCGCAGTCATCCGTGGCCGTGAACGTGATGCTCAGGCCGCTGCTCAAATCGCAGCTCAAAGCCGGCAGACTCGTGCCGTCCCAACTGGTGGTGATCGATACATTGTTGTCGCAGGCATCGCTCGCAGCAGCCGTGGCGATCCAGGCGGTGATCTGCCCGATATAGTCCGTGCTGCCGCATTCGATCACCAGGTCCGCCGGACAGGTGATCGTGGGCTTCTGAGTGTCCGTGACAGTGACTAACTTCTGGCACTGACTGCTACACCCATTGGCATCATTAATCGTCAACGTTAAAGTGAATGTCTGGCCGCAGTTCGTTCCCGAGTGAACGGTCACACTTTGCTGATTGGTACCTCCTGATATGGTTCCATTTCCCGAAATATCCCATAAATAAGTTGACATCAGGGCCGGCCCTGAATATACATAATCAGTATTGGGACACACAGGATCGCTTCCAGTGATGGAACAGGTTGGATGGGCATGGATCGTCACCATCCTGCATCCCGTCGCCCAGGTCGGTGGACCGCAGTCCGGTGTACCAATTACATCGACCATGACCGCATAGGTCCTCGATGCAGTCAGTCCCGATGGAGGGTCATAACTGCTGTTAGTCGCGCTGCTGATCGCGGTCCAGCCCAAATTGCTGGTACCGGTCGGACAGGTAACAAGCCCGTCCTGGTAATACCACTGGTAAGTGAATGTCTCTGCTCCTCCCGACGGTGCAGTGGAAAACGTTATATTAGCCGGATCGCCCGGGGTGCAGAACGTCTCGTCCCCGCTAGTCAGGGTGCCATAAATAAACGCATTGTATACCGTCACCTTGCGGCAGTTCGTTGCCCAGGTCGGTGGACCGCAGTCCGGTGTACCAATTATATCGACCATGACCGCATAGGTCCTCGACCCAGTCAACGGGGAAGGAGGATCGTAGCTACTGTTGGTTGCATTGCTGATGGACGTCCAGCCAGTATTGTCTATTCCTGTCGGACATGTGTTGATCCCGTCCTTGTAATACCATTGATACGTAAAGGTACCCGCTCCGCCCGACGGTGCCGTGGCAAATGTGATGTTTGCCGGGTCGCCCCCGTTGCAGATGGTTTCATCCGCGTTGGTCAGGGTGCCGTAGTTCACTTCGCTGTATACAGTCACCTTACGGCACACCGAGGCCCACTCCGATGGTTTGGCGCACAAAGGATCCGGAATGACCAGGACTGCGTATGTACGGGAATTTGTCAATCCCACCGGCGGATTATAACTGGTGCCCGTCGCTCCGCTGATAGCCGTCCATCCTGCAGTTAAGGCCCCCGCAGGGCAGGATGGCAATCCATCCTGGTAATACCACTGATAGGTGAATATACCCGTGCCTCCTGATGGGAGGCTGGAGAATGAGATTTCTGAAGGATCCCCTCCATAGCAGATCGTTTCATCACCTGACAATAAAGAACCATAATTAACGGCCTGGCATCCTATATGCACTGTGGCTGTGACCGGACCCACCGGCGGAGTCGTCCCAATGATCGCTGTAGCATAATTTGTATAAGAACCATCCGGACAATTCTTCAAATCGGTTCTGTATACCAAATAGATAGAATCATGAGCTGTCAATTCATAGTTATCCATTCCCGCAACATGTTCTTTGTCTAACACTTTAGCCTCCCAAAAGACAGAGCCCGTGGATCCCGTCATTGGATATACGATTGAATTTCCCGTGTGCACATCGCTGGCGGGAAAGAAACTCGTATCGGCCATAAACATACATGGGTTGCCGGGTATTACATCCAGGATTTTGTCAACCTGAATATCCACCGGGGCTGTGTTCTTTAGTTTAATACTCCACTAAGCAATCCCGGAGCCATACCCTCCATCAAAGAGGGAGTTTGGGAAAAAGGTCGGATTTACCGATTTTTGAATTTCAAGAGAAAATTCAGGTGAGGGAATGGTTTGTGTTCCAGAAAATCCGTTATATTTATATTTCTGTCCGCTCTTCGCTGCGGCCCAGGGATGAAAGGTAAAGGGTGGATTGATGCACTGCGATTCCCATACAAATTCGATGGTTATCGTCCCACCTCCTCCGGGAACATTAGCATTCGGGAAATGCAACTTGTCTTTTTCGCCTATGATACCTGTTACATTTCCGGTTTGACCAGTACATTTACACTGGACCAACCGGATGCATCCATCGGGGAAATTAGCTTCGCCGGCCGGCTGGAAGAAAAGATTGGTATTGTTGCCAAAAGAATAAACTACGGTTTGTATCAGTTGCTGTCCGACATAGAAGCCCTGACTGATCACGGAAGATTCAACGATCCCCGCCGCACTGGCCGTAATCAGCGTATTGGTCACCAACGATCGTGACGATGACACAGGGGTACGGCCGGTCGCATTCACGGATACGGTAAAGTTTGCCGTGAGACCGGAAAGGGTGGGCTGTCCACAAACGGCAGAATAATCAATATAATAAAAAACCGGCACGGAATCCCCTGCTGCGATGTAGTAAAAAGTCCTGAGGGTATCTTGGGGCCGGACGAACAAGGCAGCATTGGTGCCTGAAAATTTCGAAAAAATCACCTTGACATTGGTCAAGGCCACTCCAGTATTGTTAACAATCTCATAGGATACCCAAGCCCCCTGCGGTCCTTCTGCACCGCACTTATTGGCATCAACCCATAAGATCTCCGAGGAAGTCGACCGTATGATTTGGGCCTGGCTGTCAAGAGATAAAATTCCCGTAAATCCAATAACCAAAAACAGGAATGTTAACCGAGCATAGTGGAATAAATAGTTTTTCATTTTGACGATCTTAATGTTTATGGTTCAAGACGAAATAGTATGACAGTTAAAAAACAGGACAGAAAGTTCACCACCGGTGCTGATCATTAATGCTGAGAAAAGCCCGCACAGCAATCCTGACGGCGTGAATATTGCACGGCATTGAAATATGTTAATAATTGATTATGAACTCGATTGATCGGATAAAAACAAATATGCTTCCGGTTTTCCGGAACATAAGAAAACCTATTTCCTCTATTGTGAGGTGTTAGGGTCCTGACTAATATTGCTGGTGGAGTAATTTTTTTTCCATTCTTGAAAAAAAATTGACCCATTGACCTAATATTCTGGGCGCATTCGATACTGAAAAACTGAAAAACGGTTTTTCGCGCATCCAAGCCGGATGAAAAACATTGCATATTGTAATAATTGATATTTTATTAACAATTAAGGAATTACCCTCCCCTTCCAACAGTTTTCCAATTGTTTTAATTTGGTTCTACTGCTGAAAAGAAAAAGGTCGGCAAGCGAATATATTACTATCTTTTATTTTTTACAATACCCCAACTTTCTCAATCATGATTGCCGCTCGTTTTTTTGTTGCTGATCGCAGGGAAATCGGTCCGCTCACTCTCTTCATTACCCTAACAAATAGTTCATCTGAAACCTCGAATAAAAAAATGAGACGAAGGAGATATAACATGTAATATCCCTAACATATTTAGGGGGGCCGGGGGTGGATTTCAGTTATTTTCAACACGATTGTGCTTGTTGAAGATAACTTCTAATGTCCCTTCCGGGTTTTTGCATAATGAGCCGTTCCTGGGGAACGGATACGGCAACTTGTCTTACCGGATTACCAGTTTCTTCCGAAGACTTCCTGTATCTGTCAGTATTTCAAGTAAAAAGATACCGGGTGCGAGGCCGGAGACATCAACTTTTAATCCATGCAGAGACGAATGAGGCCGAAAAGTAAATTTGGCCACTCTCTCCCCGGTCATTGCCATGATCCTGATTCCGGAAACGGAAAGTTGCTTTCCTGCTGTCAGGATGGTGAATGATCCACGGGCAGGGTTGGGATACAGGGATATGCCTCCATGGTCGCCTTCACCGATGCCCTCCATCAAAAAATAGATGGTATTCGACGTGTCGGAAGCACATCCGTTCACCGTCACAATATCGAAATAATGGGCCGTCTCCACCGGTGCGTAGACCTGACCCGTCGCCCCCGGTATCGCCACTCCCTCTTTGTACCACTGGTTCCCGCAACATCCCGACGAGAAGAGTTCGTTCCCGTTCACCGTGATCACCGGTGTCGGCGGGAAGGGAAAAACCGCCACCACGGCCGATCCCGACGTATTCCCCGTGCAGTGGGAATCCGCCATGGCAAGCAGGGTGTACGTCCCTGCTTCGGTGGCACTTATTATATATGGTGTAGTGAAGAGGTTTTCGACATTCCATGTCGTCACCCCGTTGCTGTACCAGATCGACCAGGGCGGCGTGCCTGTCAGGGTCACGGTGAGCGGCGTTGCCCCCCCCGCCCCGCATAGGGTGTCTCCTCCTTCAATGTGGCCGGAAGGCAACTGATTCACCATTACCTGCACGGAAGCCTGAACAGCGTTGAATCCGTCGGAAAGGGTCAGGTGATAGACTTTCGTGGAGTCGGGAAAAACGACCGGATTGGCCTGGAAAGAACTCCAGGGAGGTGTGCCCGGCGGGGTGCAGCTCCAGGAATAGCTGTAGTTGCCCGATCCTCCACCGGCATTGGCATACAACTGGGAAGGAGTACCGCGGCAGATCATCCCCGGATCAGCCACCGGGGTGGCGGTCAACGGCCCGCCGGTAATGGTGACGATCGTTTCGTCGGTGTTCACACACAGGGTGGCCAGGTTGGTCACCTGCAGGCTGAACAGGGTGGTCGCCGTCAGGTTGACCGTTTGTGCATTCTGCAGATCCGGATTGACCAGGAGTGCTTCGGGCGACCAGTGATAACCGAACGCACCGGAACCTCCGGAGGCGGCGACCAGCATCGTGTTCGTCCCGTAAGGGATCGACTGGTCCGGACCGGCATTGGCAACGGGAAGCCCGTTCACGGTTACCGGTAACGTGGAAAAGGGCCCGCTGCCGCAACCGTTGCTCCCCGCGACAGTCACCAGTCCGGAGGAAGCGGAACCGCTGTAATCCACTGTAATGGCATTGGTATTATTCCCGGTGATAATAGCCACCCCGGCAGGAACGGTCCATGCATACCCTGTCGCGTTTACGACAGGCTGGATGGAATAAGCAACACCCGTTTCACCGATGCAAACAGAGGCATCCCCTATGATGGGTCCCGGCGCCGGAACCTGGCCACAAACCAGTCCGTTGATATAGTAAGCGCCCTGCGGAATGTCGTTCAGCACGTTAAAAGCGCCGTCGGCATATTCGCAGGAAGGCCCGCTGTCATAAAATTCGAGGGCCGTTATCCCGCTGATATAGGTAAACGTGAGGGACATGATCACCGAACCGTCTGCAAGCGATGCGCCCGATCCGAACCACCCCATGGTCACGCGGTGCCTTCCATTCCCGAGGTCCTGATCCCCGACAGCAAAGCCGCCCAGCTGCGGATGCGGGCTTCCGCCAACGAAATGAAGGCCTGCATAGGCGTAATCGATGGTCAGGGATATGGCGCCGATATTATTGAAACCGGTGACGGTGACCGGCACGACAACCGGGCCCGGAACAGCATTACCCACCGTCGCCAGGGTGGTTACAGGGGCATTCTGCGCCTCCAGGGGTGAAACACAACGAAACAGCATCCATCCCATGACCAGGGGAAGAACGAGAACGATGCGATGGTGAATTGGATTCATACCGGCTTAAGTTATGGAATGATCAGGTCGCCCGTTATGGTCAACACACTGGTTGCCCCATTCAGGAACAGCGTACGGCAACTTCCTCCGAGGATAAGGTCCCCGTCGAAAACCGGCCAGTGGATCGCAGCGGGAGGAATGACCACATCCGTGGTATTTCCGGGGATCCGGCGGTCGTCCCAGTTCCCGGCTGTATTCCAGCTCTCCGAAAGGGTCCCGAGCCATCGTCCGGGAATCCCCGAAAGGATGTAGGCGACTTTCGACAAGGTATCTCCCGCGCAATCATTATATGCCACCAGGGTCACCGTGTAAGGTCCGCCTCCCGGAAAACCCACGACTGGATGCTGCGAGAATACCGTTGTCCCGTCGAAGAAAACCACATCCGGCGGTTCAAAACTCCACTCCCAGTGATCGGGCGACCCTGTGGTGAAATCCTGAAAATGAACGGTATCGGTTCGCAACGGTGTCAGTGTGTCGGCGGTAAAGCCCGCCATCACAGGCGGAACCGTGTACACCGACATTAGGACAGCTTCCGACGTATCGGGGTTGTTTCCGACCACCGGGAGATCCGAGGTCAGAATACAGGTCACCTGGTCGTTGTTACCCGGAATATACGCCAGGGAAGAGGAGGAGCCCACTGTGGCTCCGTTCACTCTCCACTGGTAAGAGGGAGAGGCACCTCCGTTCTGGATGACCGATGAAAACACGACAGGAATGCCGGCACACACAGGGTTCATGGAGGGCGAGATGGTGATTCCCGCCATCGGCGGGACGACCATTCCATCCATATAATATTGATCCTGGGGCTGATCGATCAGTACGGCCGAAGATCCGTCGGCATATTCACAACTCGATCCCGTGTCGATCCAGCGCAGGAGGGTTCCGTTGCTTGCGGCAGCCGTATAATTGAAGGTAAGGTTGCAAAGCAGGGATCCCGATGCCAGTGTGACGGCGGATCCGAACCATTGGATCAGCATCTGCTTCTTCCCTCCCGATCCGGCGACGCTGGCTACCTGGAAGGTCGATCCGAAGGCAGGGTTCTTGCTGAAACTCACATAGGTCATGACGGCGGGATCATATTCGAGATTGAGGGTAAGGGCGCCGATCGTGGTAAAAGACGATACGGTTATGGGAACGGCAACATTCCCCGTGGCGATGACCTGGATCGATGGCGCGGTGGTAACCGGGGCGCCCCGGTTCGATATCCCTCCGTCCTTATAAAACAGGTATTGCGGGGTATCGGACAGCACCACCGGCACCCCCGCGACATACCTTTTATACTCACATACGTACCCGTAGCTGTCGGTCCAGTGCAGGATGCCGGTGCTGGTCACATAGGTCATCGTCAGGCCAGACAGTACAGCACTGTCGGGGAGCGAAGTATTGGCGGTTCCGGTCCAGGAAAACACCAGCTTCCCCTGCGTGGTCGAAGGGGTCACGGAATAGGTCACCGTCATTCCAACCAGGGAAGGGTGGGTGGTGGCCGAAACAAACCGCACCTGTGTCGTGTCAAAGGTCAGGGTCAGGAAGAAACGGCCGATCGACGTAAAACCGGCGACGGATATGGGGACAGTTATCTGTGTGCCGGGAGTGGCATTGGTCACATTGCCTGCCCGGGTGACCGGGGCATTGTCGGCATGAAGGCCAACCGGTACAACGAAAAATACAGCCAGGGCGATCAGGGGAAAAAAGCGCCGGATTCCATTCAAGAACGGCCAGGAGGACGGGATCACTGACAATCGGGACCGGTGCATCATACGGGCTGATAAAAGTAGAGACGCAACATTTTGCGTCTCTACTCGGAATCTATCCGTTCTTAAAAATTAAATCTCGAACAGGCAATTTCTCTTTCAGGAGAAATTATTTGCCGACCATTACCTTGATGACGCTGCTGATCCTGTTTGAACGGTTTTCGAGAGCAATGGCTGCCGTATAGAGACCCGCCGGCAATGCGTACGCATCCAGTTTGAGTGAATGATCGCCGGCGCTCAGTCCTTCGGCGGAGACGGTGCGAACCGTCACGCCAAAACTGTTCCGGATATCAATCGTGACATCTCCGCCGTAAGGCAGGGTGAATTCAAAGGTAGTGGTTCCCTTGAAGGGGTTGGGGTAGTTGCGGAAATTCATTGAGGCACCCAGCGCGGGATCATCGATTCCGTAGGCGGAACCTTCGGCGATGTCGACCTGGAGAACGGCATTTTCAATGACTTCGAACTTGCCGTTGGCCAGCTCGTTCAGGGGGTCCTGGGCCAGGGTCAGCAGGATGCCCGAGTTGCTGGCGAAGGACTCCCGGGTCTTCATTCTCAGGGTGAGCAGGTTATCCATGGCATACAGCGTGGCCGGAGTTCCCGAATGCCAGCCGATGCGCAGCTGGTTGCCGGTCACCGCCCAGTCAAGTTTTCCCGAGGTGTTGTTCATCGTCACTCCCGTCACATCGACCAGGTTGGCCGGGAATTCCAGGATCAGGGATACGGCGCCGACCATGGTGGCATTTACGATCCGGACGGGCAGGTCGAATTCCTGGTCCCGGGTTACGGTCAATGATTTGCCGTAGGTCAATGTCAGCGATGTGCTGGCTGCTTTTTTCAGGGCCGGGTTGAAGCTGCGGTTGAAGTCGCCGGTGCAGAGCCCGTACATGTTGACCGTGGCATCTCCGCTGGTCGCCAGGGCAACAGTGGGCCAGGATTCGCTGGCCGGGTTGGCGCCGATGAACTGGTTGGTCCTCCAGAAGGTCCAGGGACGGTCGAACGCTTTGTTATTGACAAAGTTTTGCTGGATCCGCTGAGCGTCGGTGGCGTTGAGGTTCCAGTCAGGAAGGACATAGGGAACCAGGGTTCCGACATCGCCGGCATAAAACCTCACTTTCTCAACGATGTACGGTGACAGCGGCCAATAATTCACCTGGCCGGCATCGGTGGTGTTGACACTCCCATCCGTTTCATGGGTTGAAGTAGCGACGATATCGTAGGTGTCTTCCGGGCACAGGTCGTCGAGTTCGTAATATCCCGTTCCATTGGTCACCGCCGAAGCCAGCAGGGTGGAATGGGTCAGGTCGCTGGATCTGTAAAGCTGAACGGAAATATCACCTTCAGTCAGCGGAGTATTGGCATTATTATAATACGTGAACACCCCCTTGATCTTGCGGTGCTGGTTCAGTGTCACGCCTCCGTTGAGATAGAAGGAAGATGTGGGGATATCGGTGAAAGGATGGTAAGAGGGAGCGACCCCGCCCGCTTCGCAGGCTGTTCCGGCCACGTTCTCGTTCATGAAAACAGCCGCCGTGCTGTTGGTTCCCTGGTTGGGGATGATGTCGAACCGCAGGGTGAAAAGGTGGCCACTCGGGAGGGTCACACCGTCGGTCGGCAATGCGCCGAAACCCGATACTTTGAAAACACCCGCTGCCAGCAGTTGGGGATCGGTAGTAACGGTAAAGGCACCCCAGCCCGCAAAGGCGGTATTAACATCAACGAGCGTGGGGTTGGTAAGCTGTGCGGGGGTGAATCCGAAGGTCAGGGATAATTTACCCACGTTGGAAAAGCCGGTCACGGATACCGGGATATCCACGGAGGTGACTCCGTAACAGGCAGTTACTGAGTGAACGGTGAAAACAGGACCGGTGGTGAAGGGGGCATATTCCACTTCATCCATGCCGGGACCATTGATACCCCAGCCTGTGCCTCCGGGGTTGGAAGTAGCAACGAAGGGTCCCGACGGACTTCCCCAGTCATTGCCAACCGCGGATAAAGGGAGTGTGGATTGCATGAATATGGACAGCCCGGCACCGTTGCCAATAAAGGTATTTCCACCCGGATCTTCCACAGTTCCGGCATCCACGGATCCGAAGGCAGAATGTAAACAAGCATCGTAGCCGGCTAAAGTTTCGACCAGGATACAATCCCGCAATTTCAGGCTTCCTCCAAGCACGACCACAGTCGGCTGGTCTTCGGGTGTCTGGAATTTCAACCCGTTCTGACAGACCAGCGACCCGTCCTGGATAAAGAAGGTTCCGTCGATAACAGATTGACCGGGGATCCCCGATCCGACCAGGTGAATGGTACTGCCCGGGTTGTTGAAATTGATGATGCCCGGATTCACTCCGGGTGCCACATAGAGCCAATCGTTGTTGGATGCCGTATTCAAGGCAACCTGGAGGAGTCCGGCCGGGAACTGAACACCCGTGGTGGCATTGAGGATCGCCATGCCGGGTGCCAGGGCCGGGGCAGGAATCGTCATGGCACCATCGCACCACCAGGGAGTGAACTGAACATTCCCGACCACGGGGTTGCCGAGGCCGGCAGGATTCATGGGGTGGTTCGGCCCCGAACAATCGCCCCAGAAATTGCTGGTGGCATCGAAGGGGTCGGTAAGACCTGTGGCAACAAACCCTGTTGCGTTGCCTGAGATCACGTTGTGATGAGCAAAACCAGTGACCGGAAGCGGGGAGGTCAGTACCTTCTCTACCTCGATGCCCCTGGCATACCCGCTAATGGTATTGTGATTCTGAATTTTAACAAAACATTCCGACTTGTCGATGACGTTGAAGAGGTATTCGTTGGAAATGAAGATCCCGGTTCCGTCGCCCCGGTCGGCATGGAGGCTGCCGGAGCTGTTGAGCACGTTCTGTTCGAGGATCATCGGTTTGGCATTGGCGGCGCCGGCATCCACCAGCATGATGCCGATCCCGTAACCGCTGTTCGTGATGTGGTTCAGCCGGGCGGTGAAAGCCCTGCCGTACGACCAGCCGAGGAGCAGCCCGACCGCCTGTGTGCCGGTTGAGAACGTAGTACCCGACCCGAGGGTGATCGTATTGTTTTCAACGAGCGAGGCTGCATTGGCGCGGCGGGTGTAGATCCCTACCGTGCCGACCGGTCCGGAATAACCGTTGTCATTGATCGTGTTGTTCCGGATCTCCACGGTGCGGAACGTGGAATCGACCGCATCGAACTGGATGGCCCTGGGCTGGCCGTTGGGATAGTTGTAACAGCCGGGATAATTCCCGATCTCGGTCACCAGGTTGCCGTTCATCTTGAACAGACCGGTGGGTGTGGTCGGATCGGGATTCTGAACGATCCCCTGGAAGCAATGCCTGACGGTGTTGTTCAGCACGAGGCTGTGGCCGGCCAGGTACATTCCCTGGTTGTAAAAGATATTCTGAACCGTTGAATTTTCGATCACGGTACCGGAAACGGTCCGGGGCCAGATCGAAATACCCCGGCGCCAGCAATTTTTGACATCCACGTTATCGACGTGGAGATTATTCCAGACGCCTCCGCCGGGCTGGCTCATGTCGAGGGTGACGATCCCCGCGCGGAAGTTATATTTCCCCGGTGTCAGCCCCGTGTTTCCCTGTCCGTCGATCGTCAGGTTCCGGATCGTCACGGCATGGGCGGCAATGATAAAACCGTTCTGGGCGCTGTTCCCGAAAGCGTTGTCGGCATTGCCGTCTTCAGCAGCCGGCACGATGATCACCTGGTCGCGCGAGGCAGCGATCCCCATGATGGTGACACTTTTATCCACAAGAATGTTCGATTCATTGTAGGTTCCGGCAGCGACCTTGATCACATCCCCCGGGTTAGCGGCTGTTATTGCCGCCTGAATCGTGGTATAGTCGCAACCTACCGGACCGACCGTGATGGTGCCAGCCCAGACGTTTGTCATTACCAGTAGAGCCAAGATGGGAAAAAGTAGTCTCCTTTTCATAATAGATTGATTTATAGATTATTTCAATATTCTACAGCCAAGATTCTGACCTTACAATTTCGGGAAAAATCACGTATCCTCGGTACAAATATAAAATAGGATGACCAATAAACCTAATATTATTCTGCTAAATTATTTTAATTATTGAACACACCGGATATTTTGCAAGGGAAAATAAAAAAAATACAGGAGGCTCATCCAACCCGGATGGCCCCCTGCTTTTTCAGATACACGGGTGTCCCGCGAACCGTCGTCGGCGACTGCCTACGGGTTCTTGATGCACCTCACCGAGATCCCGGTGACTTTGTAAAATTGTCCGTTGGTAGCCAACGCCGTGGAATAACTCACACCTCCATAGTACACATCGGTGGCCGGGCTGGCGCCTGTGGTGCAGGTCCAGAACTGGCCCGAATTGGTCTGGTACTTGAATTCGCCGGTGCTCCAGCGCTGCCCCCCCGGCAGGCCCGTAAAGCCGCTAAGGTTGGTGGCCCCCGTGTTGGGGGAGGCAAAATGCGTGAAACCTGCTTCTTTGAGTTTACCGCCTGCAACCGACTGCCCACCCAGGTAGGTCATCAGGGCTCCCCATTCGGCATTGGTTGGAAGATGCCAACCCGACGGGCAGATCCCCTGGACCAATCCGGTCGGAACCGGATTCCAGGTGGTGGTGTTGGTGGCGTTGTTGAGGTACTGCACCACTTCGGCCCACTCGTACAGGCCGCCATACACGTTGCAACTGGCTGTGTCGTTGTTGTAGCAGTACTTTTCGATGACGCTGTTGTTGGTCTGCTCGGTCGTGCCGGCTATCATGGTCCCGATATTCAGGTTCTCCTTCAGCCAGCACTGAGTCCCGACCTGCACGGTATTATAGGTCTTATTGCCGTAAGTAACCGTCGGGGTGCCCGGGCAGGGGATCCCGTACGCCACCGACATGACGATGGTGCTGGAGGTGGCCGGGTTCCCGGTGACACAGGCGGTGAGACTGGATGTAAGCACGCAAACGATGTTATCGTTGTTCACCGGAGTATAGGTATATGCAGGGCTGTTGGTCCCCACGTTGGTTCCGTTCACTTTCCACTGGTAGGTCGGGCTCGAACCGCCGTTCACCGGGGTGGCCGTAAAGGTCACCGAAGTGGAGGGGACAACCGGGTTCGCCGAGGCAACGATGGTCACTCCGACGGCCTGCACCGGATCCACTGTGGCCGCGATACTGTTTGAAGGGGCAGGATTCCCGGTAGCACAGGGCATGTCGGATGTCAGCTCACAGGTCACCAGATCACCGTTCACGGGTGGGTAGGTGTATGTAGGACTGTTGGTCCCGACAAGGGCTCCGTTCACTTTCCACTGGTAAACGGGGGCCGAACCGCCGTTGACCGGTGTAGCCGTGTAAGTCACGTTGGTACCTGAGCATACCGATTCCGAAGGATTGGCGCTGATGGCAACACTTACCGGGTTCCCGGCATTGACGGTGGCCGTATGGCTGTTCGAGGTGGCAGGGCTGCCGGTTACACAGTTGGCATGCGAAGTCATGACAGCTACGATGACATCTCCATTGGCGGGAGTGTATACGAAGGCGACACTGTCGGTACCTGCCGGGATGTCATTGACTTTCCACTGGAATGACGGTGTTGTTCCGCCATTGACGGGATTTGCCGTATAGGTGACCGGGGAACCCCCGCAGGAGGGATTCGCCGAGGCCGAGAGGGTGACCGCAGCAGTTTCAACCGGGTTGACGGTCACAACGATCGCGTTGGAGGTATCGGGTATTTCAGTGGCGCAGGGGATGCTCGAGGTAAGCATGCAAACCACCTGATCGCCGTCCTGCGGCACATAGGTGAACTGGCTGCTGTTGGTCCCTGCATCCGTGCCGTTCACCTTCCATTGGAAGAAGGGAGAATTTCCCCCGTTCGATGCGGAAGCTGTCAAAACCACCTCTGTACCGGCACACACCGCACCGGTGGGCGCGATACTGATTTCCACTTCGGGTCCCGAAGGGGTGGGGATTACCAGCATAACCAGCGGTTCGGATGTGGCGGGATTGTTTTGTACATAAGGCTGATCGGAGGTCATCACGCAGACCACGGTATCACCGTCAGCGGGCGTAAATGTAAATACCGGGGAATCAGCGCCCGCGTTGGTTCCGTTGACTTTCCATTGATAGGATGGTGTCGTGCCTCCGTTTTCCGGCACAGCGGTGAAGGTCACCTCCGTTCCTTCGCACTGGGCTTCGGTGGGGTTTGCACTGATGCTCACACCGGCCATGAGGAGCTGGTTCACTGTAACCACGACCACGTTGGTAGCCAGCGGTCCGCCGCAAACACCTTCCGCATTCTGCATCTGCCGGTAGTAGGTGGTATGGTACAGGGTGTCCGGCTGGTAGTTAAGGGAGGTGGCACCGGGGATATCGGTGAACTGCACACCGTCGTCCGACACCTGCATCTGGTACACCGGAGAGGTCCCGTTGGAGGGTGGCTGGGCAGTCAGCTCCGCCGGCGCACTGCCGGCAAAGATCATCTGATCCGATCCCAGTGTGCCCGCCGACAACCCGGCGATCACCTCTATGACCACCTCGTTCGACATTGCCGTATCATTCGCTGCACAGGCAATGCCAGGGATCAGGCGGCAGGTTACAATGTCCGGGCCGGCAGGCAGGTAACTGAATGCAGGGCTGTTCGTCCCGGCCATGCTCCCGTTCACCAGCCATTCATACACCGGGTTCGTTCCCCCGTTCAAAGCCGTTGCGGTGAACGTCACCTGGGTTCCGGCACACACGGTGTCGTCGGAGGCGGTGATGCTCACCGATACCGGCAACAATTCATTCACCGTGACAACCACTGCGTTCGAGGTATCGGGATTCCCGGAAGTACAGGTCTCGCTCGAAACCAGCACACAATAATAGGGATCCTGGTCGGCAGGCAGAGTGGTGAAAGTGGCATTGGTGGCTCCTGGCACAAGAAGGCCGTTGGAGAACCACTGGTAAGCAGGAGTCTCCCCGCCATTCTCCGGTTGAGCCGTGAAAGTTAACAGGCTCCCTGCACACACCGGATTTTCGGAAGCACTGATGGCCACACTGACCGGAAGGATGGGGTGGATGATCATATCGACAACGTTGGAGAGAGCCGGGTTTCCAACGGGGCAGGATATATCGGATGTGAGCTGGCAGGTAACGGCATCGCCCTGCCCGGGCGTATAGGTGTATTCCTGGCCGGTGGCTCCCGTCACGTCTGTTCCGTTCACTTTCCATTGATAGGCCGGATTCGCACCGCCGTTGCTGATCGTGGAGGTGAAGGTGAGGACCGTGCCCTGGCATACAGAATTGCCCGAGGCATTGATGGTAATACCGACCTCATGCCCCTCTCCCACCGTGACCGTGTGCTGGGCAGTCTTGGGTCCGCCACAACCGGTCGCCTTGGCTGTGATCACCGAAGTTCCGTACCAGGCCGAAGGAAAACTGACGGTCCCGGTTGCCGTATCTAGGGTAATCCCGGCAGCCATGCTGGCCGCATCGAGGTCATAGGAGAGACTGACAGAGTGGGCTGCCGTGGCCGTGTATGTCACCGAAGGAACGCCCTGGCAATGAAATGATTCGGGGCCCGCGGCAAACACCGGGGGTTCGACGGTAGGGATCTCGTTCACCTCTCCATTGTTGTAATACATGGAGAAAGGCATGTCCTCCAGCGGGAACTGGGTTCCGTCTTTATACTCGCAGGAGATGCCATTATCGTACCAGCCCAGGTTGGCCTGGCCACCTCCGTAACTGAAATGGAGCCTGAACAGTTCCGAATTGGCGGGCAGGGAAATGCCGGTCGGCGAAGTGCCGGTGATGACGATCTGCCCCGCGACCGTTTCCGTCGCTTGAAATCCCGGGAATCCTGCAGTGTTTTCCGCACCCTGGAACACCAGGGTCGTGGCGTTGTACAGGAGGGTCAGTTGAAAGGAACCGATGAAGTTGAATCCGGATACTGTAACCGGGATAGCAACGGCGCCGTCGGCACAGGCTTGAAGGAGAGGCAGCGAGGTAACCGGGGCTCCGGTGAATTCGCCGGTGGTGAAAACGCGTTCATTCCCATAAGAGGTGCCGGCCCCGTTGGAAGCATAGGCCCGCAGGTAATAGGTCGTCATCGGCGATAATCCGCTCAAATTGCTGACGAACTGACCGGGTCCGCTGCCGTCGATGGTTTTACTGTCCTCCAATGTCGGGTTCGGGCCTGTTCCCCAGCATACACCACGCTGGATCACCGGGCTTCCTCCTTCGTTGAGGATATTTCCCCCGCTCACCGCGCTGCGCTGGGTGATCATGGAGATGGAATCGGTCGATATCAGGGCGAAGCACCCACCCCATGTGGGCCGTCCATTACAGAAAAAAAGCTGCTGCCCATGGTTGCCTGCCGGGATGGTGATCCATGCACTGCCGTCCCAGAAAAGCATTTCTCCGGGATTGTTTCCGGTCGGGGCTGCCACCGGCATCCACCGGGTTCCGTTCCAGAAATAATAGCCGGGAACCACCTTGTTTGGCACCTGCCCGCTGGCTGCCGTGTTGAACACGAGAAGGCCCATGGCGACCGGTGATGCGACAGGGTCGGGTGTGTCGGCCGAAACCAGGGCGATCCTGGGGGGTAAAAATCCCCTGACAGGCGATTTAACATCCAACATGGCGGAAGGATCGGGTTGACTTCCGTCGGCATTGATCCCCACTTGTGCGAACAATCCCAACCCGAACATGCCGAATAAAAGCGTCAAACCTGATTGTATTACCAGCTTTTTCATTTGAATGGAGTTTTTGTTAAACAATACCTTAAGAGCATATCTTGCCTGTTAAACGAGGGTATTCAGTGATCACGCTTCGTACCTGGATCCTTTCAACATGCCCTTAAGGCATTTCTACGTGATGATCCCGAAAGGGTTACATCAGGTGCGCTTGATTACCGCGCATCAGGATTTCTGCGGTGCGGCGATCTTTCCGTGCTTAAGGGCATTCATTCACCCGGAACAATTTCCGACGGCAGGCAAGCAGCCCACCAGGTCCATTCCATCAAAAAACGACCCCCGATTAATGGGGATAAAGGTAGAATGGATGAAATTGGCGGTCAATGGGGTGATTCCGCAAAAAAAAGACTGCGGAAATACGGAATCTGGCCGGGAAAGAAACGAGCAATGCTCTTATTATCAAATAAATAAACCTAAATGCCTGCACGGCACCCTGCCTCCGTGGTTTTTGGTAAAACGTCATCCCGGCAACCTAACAGGGTGGGATGACAACGGTACCGGAGCAGGAAGGGAGGATGGTCAGCCCTTTTTCACCAGGAAGCGGTTGTAAAGCAGCAATCCGCATATGGTGACGACACCGATCAGGCTGAAGGTGATCCATAACAGGGAAGGGCGGCCCAGCCCCTCGACAAAGTAGACGTAAAGGGCGGCTCCCAGAATACCTCCCACGAAGCTGCCGATCACCCCGTATAAGAACGACCATCCCTGGTAAAGCGCTTTCTTGTCTTCCGGGGCGATCAGTCCTACATAGGCAATGAACTTGGGGTGTGCGATCATTTCTCCGAGGGTGAAGATGAACATGGCCGACAGAAAGATCCATCCGCTTGGGGAAACGGCGAGCAATCCCATGCCCACCGATCCGAGTGCGATTCCGAAGATCATGGTGGGCAGCGCCCGGTATTTTTTTACAAGGCCTGAAACAACCAGCTGTAACAGGATGATGGCCCCTGCATTCATGACGGTTACGTGCTCGGCGTCGAACCGCCAGGCAGGATTTTCAGTGAAGAACGAGAGCAGGTGGTTCACGAGCCGGTTGAATCCCGACATGTCCACCCGTTCCTTCAGGTACCAGAGCACCGAGTCGTACACCTGGAAATACATGATCCAGAATCCGGAGTAGATCACGATCATCAGGATGAACCGGTAATCGCGGAGGACCGTGATCATTTCGGCGAATACCTGCCGGAGCGGCTTCGCCGCCTGCAGCCGGGCCGGCTCACGGTACACGAAATAATTCAGCAGAAGGAGCCACCCGGTGCCGATCGCCGCCATGAAAAAAATATAATTGTACGACAGGGTCTTGAGATACGGGACAAAAACGAGGGGGAAAAGAAAGGCCCCCAGGTTGATCGACCAGTAAAAGATCCCGAAGCCCAGGGATGCGTTCGATTCGTCGGTCACACGCGCCAGCGTGCCCGAGATCATGGGTTTGAAAAATCCGGCACCCAGGGCGACCAGCAAAAGACTCCCGAACACCGTCGGGTATGTGTTGGAAAAGCCGCACAACCAGTACCCTGCACTCATGGTGGCAAAGGCAAAAAACAGGACTTTCCGGTAACCGAACCGGTCGCCGATCGCCCCCGAGAGGATGGGCAGAAAGTAGAGCAGCGGGGTTATCGTGCTTTTGATCACCCCCACGCTTTCCTTCGAAAAACCAAGTCCCCCGTCGCCGGGTGTCAGAACCAGGTACACCGACAGCACCGACATGACGCCATAGTAGGAACCTCTCTCAAAAAACTCCATCAGGATGGCTGTCCAGAAATTACCAGGGAAGGATCTCAGCGTACGGGGTGCGGTTTTCTCAGTCATGGCCGGTGTGTCGCGGGCAGCTAAATTAGCAAAATTCCTGTACTTTTGAACCGGTCATGGAAGATCTGAAAACGTTGGTTGACCGGTTTCTTACAACCGGCGAGACCCATTCCGTCGTCCCGTTCGGATCGGGACACATCAACGATTCCTACCGGGCGACACCGCTCGCCGGAGGAAGCGAAGGGTATGTGCTTCAACGCATCAATCACCGGATATTTACCGATGTGCCGGCGCTCATGCAGAACATGCTTGCAATAACCACTCATGTCAGGAAGAGATTAACCCGCGGGGACCAGGGAAGCTTTACCCTCCCGGAGCTGATCGAGGCCAGGCAGGGCGGATATTTCGTTCGCGACAGGGATGGCGGGTTCTGGCGCCTGATGAGTTTTATCCCCGGGGGAAGGAGCTTCGACCGGATCGCCTCCCGGGAAATGGCCCGGGAAGCGGGCCAGGCTTTTGCCACCTTTCAGTACCTGGCTTCCGACATCGGTCCGGGCATTCTCACCGAGATCCTGCCAGGATTCCACGACCTCCGGAAACGCCTCGGCAGTTTCCGCGACACGATCGCCCGCGACCCTGTCCGGCGCGTCGGCGGGACCGGACCGGAAATTGCCTTTGTCCGGCAGCAGGCCGATGCGATGCTGCATCTGCAGCATCTGATCGAACAGGGACTCCTTCCGGTGAGGGTCACCCACAACGACACCAAGATCAACAACGTGTTGTTCGACGACACCGATCACGCCTTCGCCGTGGTGGATCTCGACACCGTCATGCCCGGCACGATCCTGTTCGACTTCGGCGATGCTATCCGCACGGGCGCCGCCTCGGCCCCGGAAGACGAAGCAGACCTGTCGCGCATGCACATCGACCTGTCACTCTTCGAATCTTACGCACAGGGTTACCTGGGGGTAGCCGGCCGTTTTCTGACCCCGGTCGAAAGAGAAAACCTGGCATTTTCCGCGCAGGTCATGACCTTTATCATCGGACTGCGTTTCCTTACCGATCACCTCGACGGGGACCGTTATTACAAGACCGCCTTCCCCGGGCATAACCTGCAACGGGCAAAGGCCCAGTTCCGTTTGGTGGTAAGCATGGAAGAAAACGATCAGGCCATGCGGGAGATCATCGCCCGGATCGGGTAAGACCGATCGATTTTATCGTTTATTTTGCAGTATATTCATAAAACCTTCCGCCATGCGGTCCTGTGTCACGCTATTCCTGTTCCTCTTCCTCTCCTTTGCACTTTCCGCCAGCCCTGCCGGCGATGAATTGAATGTTGTACCCCGCCCCGCCAGCGTCAAACCGGGGAAGGGTTTCTTTGTGATCAGCTCCTCCACCACCCTGCGGATTGCCGGCAGGTCGGAGGAGGCGGAAAAGATCGCCCGCTTCCTGACCGACGCTGTGCGGTCGCAGGGAGGGCCCGATCTGACGGTCGGTAAAGGAGTGCCTGCATCCGCAGGGGGATCCGCCATCCTGCTCAAGATTGACCCGAAAGCCAAGATCCCCGACGAGGGGTATGACTTGCGGGTCATCCCGTCACGCATTACACTCCGGGCAAAACAACCGGCAGGCCTTTTCCGGGGGGTACAAACACTCATCCAGATGCTGCCCGGGCTGCCGGGTCAGGTGAGCGACGCCGCCATGGAGATCCCTGCCGTGCAGATCCGCGACTATCCCCGGTTCCCTTACCGGGGGATGCACCTCGACGTTTCGCGCCACTTTTTCCCAAAGGAATTTGTGCTCCGCTACATCGATCTCATCGCACGATACCGCATGAACACCTTTCACTGGCACCTCACCGATGATAACGGGTGGAGGATCGAGATCAGGAAATATCCTGAACTGACAAGCGTTTCCGCGTGGCGTGCGGATCATGAGGACAAGCCCTGGACGGAACGGCCCGCCGCCAAGCCCGGGGAAAAGGCCACCTATGGCGGTTTTTATACCCAGGAAGAGATCAGGGAGGTGGTGAAATACGCCGCCGACCGGTATATCGTCATCATCCCCGAGATCGAGATGCCCGCACACGCCGTGGAGGTGTTGGCCGCCTATCCCCGGCTCTCCTGCACAGGGGGGCCATTTGCCGTTCCAACCGGAAGCTACTGGCCCAACAACGATATCTACTGCGCCGGGAACGATTCGGTCTTCACTTTCCTTCAGGATGTGCTGACGGAAGTCATGGAACTGTTCCCGTCCGGGTACATCCATATCGGCGGTGACGAAGCCGACAAGACCAACTGGAAGAAGTGTGCGAAATGCCAGGCGCGGATCGCCGCCGAAGGGATGCAGGATGAAAAGGAGCTTCAGAGCTATTTTATCCGCCGCATCGAAAAATTCATCGTGGAGCGCGGCCGGAAGATCATCGGGTGGGACGAGATACTGGAAGGGGGACTGGCCCCGGAGGCGACCGTGATGTCGTGGCGCGGAGTGGAAGGGGGGATCGCCGCAGCCAGGCAGGGGCATGATGCCATCATGACGCCCACATCCTATTGTTACCTCGATTATTACCAGGCGGATCCGGCCTTCGAACCCAGGTCGATCGGCGGCTTTGTCACCCTGAAAAAAGTGTACACCTACGAACCGGTACCCGAAGAGTTGACTCCCCGGGAGGCACGGCATATCCTGGGCGTCCAGGGCAATCTCTGGACCGAATGGATCTCCACGCCCGGTCATGCCGAATACATGGCGCTGCCCCGGATGATTGCCATCGCCGAGGTCGGATGGTCCCCGAAAGTATTTCGTAACTGGGATGATTTCCGGAGGAGGATGGATCGACAGTACGCGTGGCTCGCGTCGGCCGGGTACAATTTCAGCCGGGGATCTTTCCGCGCGGAGGTGACGACCCGCTTTGATAAAAAGAAAGGTGCATCCCTTCTTGTGCTCACCTCCGAACAAAAGGACATTCCCATCCATTACACCCTCAACGGGGATGATGTCACCGCTTCCTCACCGGTTTACACATCGCCGGTGGAACTCCGGAAAAACAGCGTGATCCGCGCCGGGTTGTTTGAGGAGGGACGACTGAAAGAGAAGATCACAGAAATGCCCTTCCTGTTCCACCTGGGACTGGGTGCGCCCGTCCGGTATTCGGCCCTGTATTCAGGAAGATACCCGGCTTCGGGCGAAGGGGCCCTGACCGACGGCCTGCGAGGATCCGTCAACCACCGCGACGGGTTATGGCAGGGATTTCTGGGCCGGGATTTCGAAACGGTCGTCGACCTGGGCACAGTGATGCCGGTGAATTCGGTGCAGATGAATTTTCTCCAGAATCAGAAAAGCTGGATATTCCTGCCGGTGGTTGTGGAGTATTCCCTCTCTTCCGACGGGAAATCGTATCACTCCGTCAATGAAGTGCTTCACAAGATCTCACCCAGGGAGGAACAGGCGTTCATCCAACCCTTCAATTTCCAGTTCATGGCGGGCACCCAGGCACGGTTTGTCAAAATCCGGGCGAAGAGCCTCGGACGGTGTCCCGACTGGCATGATGGTGCGGGGGAACCCTGCTGGCTGTTCTGCGATGAGATTGTCGTCTTTTAGTTCTTCACTACTTTCCTGACTGTTACCGATCCATCGGCATATACCTTCAGGATGTACATTCCTTTCACCAGTCCGGAAACATCGATCACCGCCCGCGGACCACTGGTGCGGATGCTCCGGAGGATAACCCCGTCAAGCCGGACTATATCCACGTTGAACGCTGCCCGGCCGGACATCACCACGCTCAGTTTTTCCTTTACGGGATTGGGATAGAAAAGCACGCCGGTGGCAGGATCCTCGACCATTCCCAGTGGAGCGGCTGATGCTGTGTTGGAGATGACACCAGCATATCCGCCGGCGTCGTCGGAAGGATTGCACGGTTCCGGCCTGACAACTTCGATATAGTAGGTGGTAATACCGGACGTGGTGTAAAAGTCGGTATAGGAATCCACATTGGAAGCGACCGAATCGATGGGCTCCCAGGCCCCTCCGGCGTGTTTGCGGTGGATCCGGTAGGTCAGGAATTCAAATCCTTCGTAGTGATTCCATATCAGGTTGAAACCGGATATCCCGGCATTGATGTTGAGGTGGATCGTTTTGTGGACCGGGCTTTTCTCGCTTTCGCTCCCGGCAGTGTCACTGAGCGAGATGCGGTAACGGTCCGATTTTACCAGGGGATCGGCCACGGGATCCGGGAAGACGCTGAAACTGCTTGCCGGAACCTCCCCCACCTTGGTGAAATGGTTGCCCTGGTATGTTTCCCGGTAAATATTGTAGTGTGAGAGGTGCTCCCCGGTTATCTTGTTCCAGATCACCTTGTTTTTATTCATGGCCGTATCGAATGTCACCATGCAGATCAACGGCGTCACCGGGGGCAGGTTCTGCGTCACCACGGCGACTCCTTCCATTTCCAGGAGACAATCGGACCCGTCAACCCTTGCCACGGCCGTATAGTTTCCGGGTACGGTTTGCGGCCCGAAGGAGATCGCCTGCCCGGTGCCAATCACCGCCACCCCGGTGTATTGCCCTTCCCGGCGGAGTTTATAAATGACCGAGGCCTGGGATCCGCTGAGCCCGACCTCCACCCCGGCTCCCTGGATGATGGCCCCGCCCCCCGTCATATGAAATGCCGCCGGTGGTTCCACCACCAGGGTGGGTTTGGATGCCGTGCAGTTTTGCCCGTTGTCCTCGATCGTGAGGGTCACGTGCTTCTCCCCGGCACTCTCCCACAAGACATGGTAGGGACCCGGGCCAGACCCCTGAAGAATGACGGCACCATCGAAATTCCAGACAAAGGAGGCCGTTGCCGGGGTTCCTCCCGTATAATTAACCAGCACAGTCTGCTGAACACATACCTACTGAGCCACGGTGAAATCGCAGTTCGGATCGCTCTGCGCCTGCAGACCAGGGCCCGGCAGCACGCTTAAAAGAAAGAGGAAGATCTTTTTCATGGGGAACGATATTAAAAGTCAGCAGGTTAGTTTCTTAACAGACATCCGGGAACCGTAAAAAGTTGCCTCGTCATCCTGCCCGACCCCAGTCCCCGGGGGATCTCACCGGCGGGCGCCCGTGCTCATACCGTCATGATGTCACGCTCCTTGATCTCCACGATCTTGTCGATCCTGGCGATGTGGTCGTCGGTCACTTTCTGGATGTCGGCCTCCAGCTTGTCCACTTCGTCTTCGGGTACACCCTCCTTTTTCAGCTTCTTTGCCGTTTCATTCGCGATGCGGCGAATGTTCCGTATGCTGATCCGGGCATTTTCCGCTTCGGCTTTGGCTTTCTTCACCAGGTCGCGGCGCCGCTCCTCGGTCAGAGGCGGGACCTGGATTCGCAGGATCTCGCCTTCGTTCTTGGGATTAAAGCCCAGGTTCGCCGCCTGTATCGCCTTGTCAATCAACCCGATGACCGTCCTGTCCCAGGGCTGTACTATGATCTGCCGCCCGTCGGGCGTGCTGATGTTGGCGGTCTGGTCAATCGGGGTTAAAACGCCATAGTAATCGATCTTTACCCCGTCGAGCATCTGGGCGCTTGCTTTCCCGGCCCGCAGTTTCTGGAGCTCTTTCTCCAGGTGCTGTAAAGCCAGTTGCATGCTCTCAGCCGTTTCTGCCAGGGTGAATTCTATCTCTTCGTTCATGCGGATGTCGGTTATTTGAATCGGATATCAAGATCAAAAAAACAAAGATCAAAATTATAAATGAAAAAACAATCAATCGCCCCCTCTCTCCAATTCCCGGATTCAATACACCAGCGTTCCCACCTCTTCTCCCTGCAGCACGCGGGCCAGGTTGCCGGGACGGTTCATGTCGAACACCACAACCGGCATATGGTTTTCCCTGCACAGTGTGAACGCGGTCAGGTCCATGATTTTCAAACCCTTGTCGTAAGCTTCCGCGAAGGTGATCCGGTCATATCTGACAGCAGCGGGATCTTTCTCCGGATCGGCGGAATAAACTCCGTTGACCCGGGTGCCTTTCAGCAGGGCATCGGCGCCGATCTCGATCGCCCGCAGGGCCGCAGCAGTATCCGTGGTAAAATAGGGATTCCCGGTCCCTCCCCCGATGATCACGACCTCGCCGCATGACAGGTGTGTCAAGGCTTTCCTCCTGCTCATCGCCTCGCAAACAGGTCCGATCGGGTGGGCCGAGAGAACGACGGCCTTGAGTCCCCGCTTTTCGAGGGCTGCCTGAAGGGCCAGGCTGTTGATGATCGTTGCCAGCATCCCCATGTAGTCACCCTGGACCCGGTCCATGCCCTCGTTCGTCCCCTGCAGTCCGCGGAAAATATTCCCTCCCCCGATCACCACGGCCACCTCCACCCCGGCCGCGGCAGCCTGCCGGATCTCGCCCGCATACAGGTCCAGCCGTTCCGGATCGATCCCCTGGCCGTTGCTGTCGCCCAGCGACTCCCCGGAAAGCTTCAACAGAATCCTCTTATATCCCATTTGTCAAAATTTAAGTTTTGATCTTCGAGTTTTCAATTTTGGGTTCCTATACAATCCCGTGACAGTTCTTATATTTCTTGCCCGAACCGCAGGGACAGGGATCATTCCTTCCCACCTTTTTCTCCACCTTCACCGGCTGTGCAACCGTCTTCTCCTGCGTTCGCGAGTTGGCCTGCGACAACAGGTCCGATCGTTCCTCCTTCATGCGGGCGCGGTCCAGTTTCCTGGGCGCCTGGGCCTCCTTGACGTTGTCGACCTGGATCGGCACATCGGCCTTGATCAGGAATGAGGTGATCTCTTTATTGGTGCGTTGGACCATGCTCTTGAAAAGTTCGAACGATTCGAACTTGTATATGAGCAAGGGATCTTTCTGTTCATAGGCGGCGTTTTGCACCGACTGCTTCAGATCGTCCATCTCCCTCAGGTGTTCTTTCCAGGCGTTGTCGATCATGCCAAGCACGATCCCTTTCTCGATGCTGAGCACCACCTCCTTGCCTTTATCCTCATAGGCCCGCTTGAGGTTGGCCACCACCTGCATGGTCTTGAGCCCGTCGGTGACCGGAATGGCAATATTTTCATACCGGGTCTCATTCTCAAACACATCGCGGATGACGGGGAAGGTCTTTTGCGCGATCATGTCGCATTTCTGCCGGTAGCGCTTGTATATGTATCCGTAGAGCCGGTCGGCGATCTCGCTGTTGCCGAGTCCGGAAAATTCAGACTCGGAGATCGGCGAATCCGCTGCAAATTCCTTGAGCAACTCAAAGTTGAATTCCTGGTAATCCCGTTTCTCCTGCGCATCGAGCACGATGGTTTCACACACATCGTAGATCATGTTGGAGATATCGACCGCGAGGCGATCGCCGAAAAGGGCATGGTGGCGCCGTTTGTAGATAGCTTCGCGCTGGATGTTCATCACGTCATCGTATTCCAGCAGTCTTTTCCGGATCCCGAAGTTGTTCTCCTCCACCTTTTTCTGCGCCCGCTCGATCGAATTGGTGATCATCGAATGCTGGATCACCTCCCCCTCCTTCAGCCCCATGCGGTCCATGATCTTTGCAATACGCTCCGATCCGAACATGCGCATCAGGTCATCCTCCAGGGAGACGAAGAACTGGGAACTTCCCGGGTCGCCCTGGCGACCGGCACGCCCGCGCAACTGACGGTCGACCCGCCGCGATTCATGGCGTTCGGTGCCGATGATCGCCAAACCGCCGGCCTCCTTTACGCCGGGTCCCAGTTTGATGTCGGTACCACGGCCGGCCATGTTGGTGGCAATGGTTACCGTGCCGGCCCTCCCCGCCTCTGCGACAATATCCGCCTCACGGGCATGCAACTTGGCATTCAGCACATTATGTGGGATGTTCTGGCGCTTGAGCATGCGGCTGAGCAGTTCGGAGGTCTCCACCGAGGTGGTCCCCACCAGGCTGGGACGGCCTTCGCTGACCAGCTTCTCGATCTCCTCGATCACGGCATTGAACTTCTCGCGCTTGGTCTTGTACACCAAGTCCTCCCGGTCGTCGCGGATGACCGGCCGGTTGGTCGGGATCACCACGACATCGAGTTTGTAGATGTCCCACAATTCACCGGCTTCGGTCTCGGCAGTCCCTGTCATCCCCGCCAGTTTCCGGTACATGCGGAAATAATTCTGCAGGGTGATGGTGGCATAAGTCTGTGTGGCCGCTTCGATCTTGACATTCTCCTTGGCTTCGATGGCCTGGTGAAGGCCGTCGGAATACCGTCGTCCTTCCAGGATACGCCCGGTCTGCTCGTCCACGATCTTCACCTTATTGTCCATCACCACGTATTCGACATCCTTTTCGAACAGGGAGTAAGCTTTGATCAGCTGGTTTACCGTATGCACGCGTTCGGTCTTGATCGAATAATCCCGCATGACGGTATCTTTCTTCTCCAGCTTCTCCGTATCGCTCAGGTTCTGCTTCTCGAGTTCAGCGATAAACAGCCCGATGTCGGGCAGGATATAGAAATTCGGGTCTTCATAGGATTGGGTGAGCAGGTCGATGCCCATGTCGCGCAGTTCGACGGTATTGTTCTTTTCGTCGATCACGAAATAAAGTTCATCGTCGATGATGTGCATGTTCTTCATCTGCTCGGCCATATAGAAATTCTCGGTCTTTTGCAGCAAAGCTTTCATGCCGGGCTCGGAAAGGAACTTGATAAGCGCCTTGTTCTTGGGCAGGCCGTGATGAGCGCGCAGAAGCTGTTCGCCGGCCTTTTTCATGTTTTCGTCGTTCGAGGGGTCCTCGGCGAGTGACTTTGCCTCGGCTAAAAGCTTGGTCACGAGATTCCTCTGCGCGTTATACAGCTTTGCCACATTGGGTTTCAGGTCGTCGAACAACTGGTTCTCGCCCTTCGGGGTTGGCCCGGAAATGATGAGGGGAGTCCGGGCATCGTCGATCAGCACCGAGTCGACCTCGTCGACGATGGCATAGTTGTGCGGTCGCTGGACCAATTCCTCCGGATTGCCGGTCATGTTGTCGCGCAGGTAATCGAAACCGAACTCATTGTTCGTTCCGTAGGTGATGTCGGCGAGGTAGGCATCGCGCCGGGCCTGCGAATTGGGTTCGTGGCGGTCGACGCAATCCACCTTCAGTCCGTGGAACTCGAACAGCGGTCCCATCCACTCCGAGTCGCGCCGGGCGAGGTAATCGTTCACGGTGACAATATGGACCCCCTTGCCGGGAAGGGCATTGAGATACATGGGAAGCGTGGCGACCAGTGTCTTACCTTCCCCGGTAGCCATCTCGGCGATCTTGCCTTCGTGAAGCACCACCCCACCGATCAGCTGGCAGTCGTAATGCACCATGTCCCACTTGATCATGTTCCCGCCGGCCACCCAGCTGTTTCTGTATCTCGCTTTATCCCCTTCGATCTCCACATTGGCCTTCCTGGCTGCCAGGTCACGGTCAAATGCGGTGGCAGTCACCTCCACATATTCACTTTCGGCAAACCGGCGGGCGGTATCCTTCATCACCGCATAAGCCTCGGGAAGGATCTCCATCAGCATCTCCTGGCTGAGGTCGTACGATTCCTTGTCCAGCCGGTCGAGCACGCCATAGAGCTTTTCCTTCTCCTCGATGTCGATCTCGTCCGAGTTCAGCTGCTCGCGTAATTCGGCAATCTCCTGCTCCTTGGCAGCGATATGGTCGCGAATGCGTTCCCTGAACCGGCCGGTATAGGCCCGCAGTTCGTCGTTGGATGCGTTCCTGATCTCATTCCACGCCTCCAGGGCCTTTTCGACCTGAGGGGTGATGGTTTTGATATCCCGCTGGGACTTGTTTCCCAGCATCTTTTTGATAAAATCAAACATGGTCAGTTTTCCAGTAAATTTTGAATATCCTCTTCCAACCCGGCGGTGGGCAACCCGGCCGGGTACTTCCGGATCCTTCCTTCCCCGTCGATGAGCACAAAAAGCGGGTAGCTGCGCACATCGTAATCCCTGAGCACCCCGGAATGCTCGCCGATATTGACAAAGGTCCAGGTATATTCCTTTTTGAGGTTGATGAAATAGAGCATGGTCGTGTGATACTTGTCGGCCGAAACACTGACAAAGCGGACCCGGTCGCCGAACCTGTCGAAGAGTTGCCGCAAACGGTCCATCTCGCTCAGGCAGCCCTCGCAGTAGGTTGTCCAGAAACCCAACACCACCGGTTTCCCGCGGAGGCTGCTGAGTGTCAGATCCTTGTTATTCCTGTCGGGAAGGGTAAAGTCCGGAGCGGGGGTGCCCGGTTTCAGCCGGGTGAGCATGGCGATCATGTTGGCTGCGATTTCGCGGTTGTCCGGAAACTTCGAACGGTCGCGGATGGCCGTGATCACCGAAAGGACCCTGTCCTGGGAGTAATCGGCAGTGTTATACAGCTCCATCATCGCTTTCAGCAACACCAGTTCACGCAGCGGTTCCTCTTTCAGTGAAGAATCGGCCGCCATTCCTTTCATCAGTGCGGTGTAAGGATCTGCACCTCCGAGCAGGGAGGAAAGGTCCAGTTTGCGGAGCGGGCCGGAAGTGGCGGTCAGCGCCCGGGCGAAGAAGCTGTTGAAGAAATCCATGTATTCCGGGTTCCTGTAGAGGATCGGCTTGCCCGTGAAATACTTTCTGGCCAGCTGGGCGCGGTTGTAATATTGGGTGAGCTGCTCCAGCGCGGCCGTCTTGTAAGCGGCAAAGTCGAGAAAAAAAGGATTTTTCACCGAACCAAAATGTCTGTTGATCCTCAGCCTGAATGTGTCGAGCAGGGCTTTGTTGCGGTCGCGGTATAGGGTCGAGAAATTTTCGGTCAGGAAACCGCTGTACATCGCATTGAACTGCCCGGTTACGGCATTCAGCTCCCACGCCTCGGCGGCGGGCATCTCGAGGGTAAGGTTCTGTGACTGGATAAAGGGGTTGATCTCCTTGTATTCGTCATAATTCATCGGGGCGATGCTGATCTCGTAACTCTTCGCCGGTTCCAGCAGCATCTCCGCCTGGTGAAAATCGATGGAGAGGATCGCGCCGGTGGTTTGAGCGATATCGGCCGACAGGGTGAAGTGTCCGGAAGAATCGATGCGGGCGGAGGCCAGCACCCGTTCCTGCAGGGTGATCAGGTCGCCGTAAACGGAGAGGTGGATCATTTTGCGTTCTGCTCCCGGCGCCACCCCGTTGATCACGGTCTTTTGCGCCGGGGCAAGACAGGGGAAGAGGATCAGCAGGGCCGCTATCAGGGCAGTTCGCAGGTCGGATTTCTGGGTCAGCATCGGGCAGGTCAAATTTCGAAAATTATACAACGATTCCCTCCGGGATGAACAGCCCCGCATCGCCGCCGTGCCGGAGGATATCCCGGACGATGGAGGAACTGAGGGCGGAATATTCCGGTTCGCTCAACAGGAAGATGGTTTCCACGCCCGGCACCATCATCCGGTTCATCTGGCCGATCCCGCGCTCGAATTCAAAATCGGAGGAGGTTCTCAAGCCACGGACGATGAAGCCGGCGCCTTCTCGCAGGCAGAAATCGACGGTAAGACCGGAATAGGTGGCCACGCGGATGCGCGGATCCCTGCCGAAAAGGAATGTCAGCCACTGCATGCGCTTTTCAAGCGGGAAGAACGACCGCTTTTCAGCATTCTCCCCGATGGCGATGATCAGCCGGTCGAACAGGGGCAGTGCCCGTCGTACGATCGATTCATGTCCGCGGGTGACGGGATCGAAAGATCCCGGAAATACGGCAATTCGTTGCATCTTTCCTCCGGTTGAACTCGCAAAGATAAGAAAAAAGGCGGGAAACGGAGGTCATTCAAAGGTGAAGGAGACCTGGAAAATTTTCGCGTTCAGCTTGTCGATGGAATTGGTGTAGATGTTATGTTCCCGCTTCAGTACGTCGAACAATCCGTACATCATCTTCAGTTCCAGGCCGAATTTGAACCATTCATTATAAAAGTCGAAACCCACCCCGGCTTCCAGGTAGATGTCGTTCTGGTTGAATTTCACGATTTTCTCATTCCGGTTCCGCTGCTCCCGTTTTTTGGCCTGTGAAGCCAGGTCGAGCGAATATTGCACCCCGCCGAGGAGATAGGGCCGAAAATTGTTGTACCTGACCGACTTGTACTTGATCTCGAGCGGAAAGTTAATGTAGGTCGAAGGGATCTTTTTGTTAAATGTCAACTGCATCACGGGTTCCGTAGCTCCGGGCCGGTACCGGTAGGTCTCGACAACATAGTCGATGGTACGGTCGCCAAAGGAGAGGGAGGGCACGAATTGCAGTTCAAAATGCTTACCCAGTTGCATATTCGCCACAATGCTGACGACGAAACCGGGCACCGGCGTCGAGTTGATGGAAAGCACGCGCGCCGAATCGGGCATCGGAAGGATGTCGGGAATGTAGGTTGAATCGAACACCCTGGAACGGAGATTATCGATCGGCCGAATCGTGACCAGGCTCTGGTTGACGCCGAGCACGAATCCGAAGTGGAACAGGCTCTCCTGGTCGTAGTTCGGCATGTTCAGCACCACCTGCCGCTGGGCATTTCCGGCTCCGGGGTGCAGGAGGAGGAAAACCAGCAGGAGGGCAAGCGTGATTCGGGCGGTCTTCAAGGATCTTCGTAGATTTGCTGACAGGGTAAACGAAGGAACGCGGGATTTATTTTTCGGCGATGTAGAGAGTGGCAATGCCACCGCTCAGCCTGTATTGTTGTAACGATCTCATTTCCAAATCAGAAAGCACCTCAAGAAAAGCTTGACCGGAGGGGAAGGCGGCCACCGATTCGGGCAGGTAGGTATAGGCGGTCGAACTTCCCGACACGATCCTGCCGGCGGCCGGGATAAAAAAACGCGAATAGATGGCGTAGAGTTGCTTCAGGGGGAATGAACCGGGGTGGGAGAATTCAAGGATCAGCATGCGCCCCCCGGGCCGGAGCACCCGTTTCATCTCCGACAATCCCCCCGTCAGGTCGCCGAAATTCCGTACGCCGAACGCCACCGTGACCGCGTCAAAAGAAGCCTCGGGGAAGGGGATCCTTTCGGCGTCGCCCGGTTGAAGCCGTATCATTCCGCCAAGGCCCTTTCGATCGACCTTTTTCCGGCCGATTTCGAGCATCCGCTCTGCAATGTCGATCCCGACGATCCTGGGAGATCCGCCCCGGGCCATGGCAATGGCCAGGTCGGCGGTGCCGGTGGCGACATCCAGCACATCCTCATGTCTCCCCCGCTTCAGGATCCGGACCAGCTTGCTCCGCCAGAGACGATCGATGCCGAACGACAGGAAATGGTTCAGGAAATCGTAGTTCGGCGAAATCGCATCGAACATACCGCGGACCATTTCTTTATCGGGGGAAACCATGAGAGATTGAGGGATTTAGAGATTGAGGGATTGAGAGATTGAGGGATTGAGGGATTGAGGGACCAGTTCCTGCATTGAAAAAAAAAGGGATCACCCGACAGAACAGGCAATCCCTTTTCCTTAAGCTTAGGGATCAGACGCCGAGCTGGAGGCGGCTGAACCCGGTCACCGTCAGTTCCTTGTCATTCTCTGCCATGTACTGGCGGACGGTCTTTTTGGTATCCTTGACAAAGTCCTGGTTCAGCAGGGTCATCTCTTTAAAGAACTTCTGGAGTTTACCCTGGGCGATCTTTTCCACCATCTCTTCCGGTTTGCCTTCCTGCCGGGCCTGGTCTTTCCCGATCTCCAGTTCGCGGTCGATCACCTCCTGTGAAACGAATTCCTTATCCACGGCCACAGGGCTCATCGCGGCGATCTGCATGGCCAGTTCATGGCCGATCTCCATCACGTTCTTTGCCTCTTTTTTGTTGAGTCCCACGATGGTGGCCAGGCGGTTGCCGAAGTGGTTGTAAGCAAACACCACCGGGGCTTCGATCGCGTGGAAGTGGGCGATCTGGATCTTCTCACCTGTCTTTCCCAGGAGTTCGTTCAACTTCTCTTCGACGGTGATGTTGCCGAGCGACAGGGGCATCAGCGCTTCGGCGGAACGCACTTTTCTGGAAATACCCAGGGCGACCAGGTCTTTGGCGAAGTTGGCGAATTCCTCGGTTTTTCCGACGAAATCGGTTTCGCAGTTGACCATGATCACGGCGCCAAATGTCTGATCTTCATTGGTCTTGGCGACCACATAACCCTGGTTGGCATCCCGGTCGGCTCGTTTGCCGGCCACTTTCTGTCCCTTTTTGCGCAGGTTGTCGATGGCCTTTTCGAAATCGCCGTCGCTCTCCTGCAGGGCCTTCTTGCAATCCATCATTCCGGCGCCGGTCATCTGGCGCAATTTGTTCACATCTGCAGCGGTAATATTCATGGTAAATCCTATTTTCTCGTTAAATGATTACTTGAACAGTCCGGCGAGCGGGAGGCAATCCTGCCCCGGCTCACCTTCACTCTTCACTCTTCACTCTTCACTCTTCACTACTTTTTGGTGCTTCTCCCGGCCGGTTTGCTGATCCTTTTACGCGGGGCTTTGCCCATCTCCTCGGATCCGGGTTCGGTCACCTTCAGCTTGGCCACTTTGGTATCGACGAAATCTTTTTTGACGATCTTGATGCCGTCTTCGTCGACCTCCTCGTCGTCGCCGTCCGCCAGGGCCCCTTCCGCGCGGGTGTCGAATTCATCACCTTCTCCGCGCTCTTCGCCGGCTTCCCGCTTGTCGCGGTCGAGTTTGCGTTCGACCAGTCCCTCTTCCATGGCGTTGACCATGGTCTCCACGATGAGGGCGATGGATTTCGACGCATCGTCGTTTGCCGGGATCGGGAAATCGACCAGCCTCGGATCGGAATTGGTGTCCACAATGGCAAAGGTGGGGATGTTCAGCTTGCGGGCTTCGGCCAGGGCGATATGCTCTTTCAGGATATCGACGATGAAGATGGCCGAGGGCAGCCGGTTCAGGTCGGCGATGGAACCCAGGTTTTTCTCGAGTTTGGCGCGTTCGCGGGTGATGGTCAGACGCTCTTTCTTCGAAAGGTTGGAATAGGAGGGCGAACTCATCAGTTTATCGATGGAGACCATCTTCCGCACCGCTTTCCGGATGGTGGCGAAGTTGGTGAGCATGCCGCCGGGCCAGCGCTCGGTGACATAGGGCATGTTGATCCGTTTCACCTGTTCGGCAACGAGGTCTTTGGCCTGCTTTTTCGTGGCGACAAAGAGCACCTTTTTGCCGGCCTTGGCGATCTGTTTCAGGGCGGCGGCGGATTCGTCGATCTTCGCCTGTGTCTTGTACAGGTCGATGATGTGGATCCCGTTGCGTTCCATGAAGATAAAAGGAGCCATGGCGGGATTCCATTTGCGGCGCAGGTGGCCGAAATGGACACCGGCATCCAGTAATGCATCAAATGTAACTCGTGACATATAATTGATCTAAATATCTGAATACTAACGTTTACTGAACTGGAATCTTTTACGCGCCTTTTTCTGGCCGAATTTCTTACGTTCGACCATGCGGGGGTCGCGCATCATGAGGCCTTTGGCCTTGAGGGGGGGGCGGAACTCCTCGTTGATCTTGCAGAGGGCGCGGGCGATCGCCAGGGCGAGCGCTTCGGCCTGTCCGCGGATACCGCCTCCGTAGAGGTTCACCTTCACATCGTATTTGCCCTGGTTCCCGGTCACTTCAAATGGTTCGTTCACCTTGAACTGGAGGACCGGCGTGGGAAAATAATTCTTGAACTCACGGCCGTTCACGGTAATATCGCCCTGTCCTTCTTTCAGATAGATCCGGGCAACGGCAGTTTTGCGCCTGCCGATGGTATTGATCACTTCCATATTACTTGATTGAGGTTAATTTCACGGGTTTCGGTTGCTGGGCCTGGTGCGGGTGATCGGGGCCGGCATAGACATACAGGTTGCGGAACAGGTCCCTGCCCAGACGGTTCTTCGGGAGCATGCCCTTGATGGCTTTTTCGACGACGGCTGTCGGCTTTTTAGCCATCAGCTTGGCCGGCGTGGTTTCCTTCTGGCCACCGGGATAACCCGAATGGGACAGGTAAACCTTGTCGGTCATCTTGTCGCCGGTCAGCTTAATCTTCTCGGCATTGATGATGATCACATTGTCGCCGCAATCGACATGCGGGGTGAAATTGGTCTTGGTCTTGCCTCTCAGCAGCATCGCCACCTTGGCAGCCAGGCGCCCGAGCACCTGTCCCTCGGCGTCGATCAGGACCCATTCCTTGGTCACTGTGGCCGCGTTGGCGCTGATGGTTTTGTAACTTAACGTATTCATGCTTCTTCCGGATTTTTTTAAATATTGATCCTTTACGTTTTGAAAAGGGGTGCAAAGATATGTCTAAATTTTTGACCGACGCTGTGTTTCAAAACCAAATATGCAATATTTTTGCTTTATCATTTACTATGAAACATTTTTTTATTCAATTATCCTTTATTTTGCAACTTTAATAGATTAGCCCATGTCTCTTATACCCCGGTTGCTCACAGCCCACGTTACGCGGGAAAAGCCGTTCTGCCTGCTGGGTGCGGCCGGAACCGGCAAGACCTCCTTTCTGAAAGAGTATGCCTCCCTGTTCAGTAATTTCATTCGTCTTGACCTGGAAACGGCCGAAGACCGGGCAGTTGCAGCTCCCCGGACAACGCTGGAGGAATGGTTGAAAGCGGTCAGTTTCCTGAAAAGCCGGGAGATCCGCGGCACCGGTACGCTGCTGATCCTGGATGAGATCGGGCACTGTCCCGAAACGGTCCGCTGGATTGCCGGGCAAGCCAGCGGGACCGCTCCCACAGCAGCCGGCCGGGTGAGAATCGACCCGGTCAGCCGCCCCTTCATGGCAGCCACCTCTTCGGTGATAACACCCGACATCGTCCGCCTTACGGATCCGTCGGATGGCTACTTCCGCCCTCTGTTCCTTTCACCTTTTTCGTTTGAAGAGTACCTGACGGCCACCGGCGACGGCCCCTCCCTTGAGATGTTCCGCGAAGTGCCCGCACCGGCCTATGCCCATAATAAACTCCTCCGCCATTTTCATCATTACAGCCTGGTCGGGGGGATGCCGGCGGTGGTAAATGCCTGGGCGGGTTCAGGCCGGTTGACCGACCTCTCGGCGGCCTATGAGAAGACCGAAGAACGGTTGCTGCAGCATCTGCCTCTGCTCCTGCCCGGGGCCAAGACCCGCGGGCTGGCCGCCGAAGTGCAACGCAATTCCTATCCCTATGCTGCGACCCGGATCGCTTTCCGGGGTTTCGGAAACCTCGGAAAAGGCTCCCGCGAGATCGGGCGGGCCTTTCGTTCCCTCGAACAACTTCTTTTCTGCCGGCTTGTTCCGCCCTGCACCGCCACAAACTTCGATTCGCCGGCCGATGAGAGGCTGGCACCCCGGCTGCACCTGCTCGACACGGGTATGGTCAACTATTTCTCGGGCATTCAGAAACCGCTCTTCGGGGCACAGGACATGAACGCCCTGTTCGGGGGACAGATCGCCAGGCAGGCCGTTGGACAGGAACTCGCCGCCCTGGCGGCAACGACTTTTTCCACCGGCGCATCTGCCGGGAGAATGCCCCCGGGTCTGCCCGCACCCGGTTTCTGGGTCAGGCGGAAGGCCCAGTCGACGGCCGGTGTGGATTTCGTCCTTCCCCACCACGACCTGCTGATCCCCATCGTGGTCAGATCAGGAGAACCGGGCCGCCTGCGGGCCCTGCACCAGTTCATCGACGCCGCACCCCATCCCTACGCTGTGCGCCTGCACGCAGGCCCCCTGGGAGTGAGGGAGGCTCGTACGCTGCACGGCACGCGGTATTTCTTACTCAGCCTGCCCTATTTCCTGGCCGGCAGGATCCGCGAACACCTGGAAGGGTTTATGAAATATGTGAACCGGTAGCCGTCAACCGATAAAATCCTTCTATTCCTGCCGCTTCAGGCAACGCACCGAAAGACCCTTCTCGTTCTGGATCCAGGAATCGCGGAACAGGTTGGGAAAATTGTACCCGATCGCCCGGGTCCAGGGATATCCCAAACTGGCCACGGTGGATGACCACAGGTTCATATATTCCAGCTGGGAATTGAAACTGCCGTCGGGTTCCCGATGGCCGGTCCCCAGGGCCGTGAACCCGCTCGCATTGGTGGCATCGGTGTTCGGACTGCTCCAGTGCAGGAATCCCGACTCCTTCATTTTTCCTCCGGCCACATTGTCACCACCGAGGTAATCCGACAGGAAGGTCCAGTCGATGTCGGTCGGGATGAACCATCCCGGCGGACAGATGCCCTGGGCCCCGTACATGTTGCTGTAATCCATCGCCTCACCCCACTGGTAAAGAGCGCCGTAAACATCGCAATTCGATTCCAGGTCGTTGTAACAGTATTTCTGGATGATCGTGTCGCTGGTCTGTTCCGCGGTCCCCGGGATCATGGTACCCAGGTTCAGGTTCTCTTTCATCCAGCACTGGGTTCCGATCAGTATGGTGTGATAGGTCAATCCTCCCCATTCGACGGTGGGCATCCCGGGACAGGGGCCGCTGCCGCACAGCAGCGTGGTTGCGGTCTGAACGAGCGGGGCGGAAACGCCGCAGGCGTTGTATGCCCATACGTACCGGGTGTAGGAGGTGTTGCACAGCAGGCCGGAGTCGATATAATTAACATTGGTGCCGATGTCCCCGGCGGTGGAATAATCGGGCGTAGTCGCCGTTTTATAACCCGAAGCCCCCTGAACCGGGCTCCAGTTCCAGGCGATCGACGAAGCAGTAACTGTCAGGGGTCCCATATCGGGTGTGGCGGGCGGCGTGCAGGTGACAAGCGAACTCCAGGTTCCGTTCATGTAAACGAAAAAAACGCCGGAACCCTCCGGCCCGCAATCGGTGCAAAATACCATCAACCCGTTGACCGGGCTGCTGATGGCATTGATCTCCGCATGGGTCATCCTGGGCAGGAGAAGGCCTTTGTTGTTGGATTTGATCTCCAGCATGGCCGAGGGATCGGGAGTGCTGCCGTCGGAACTGATGCCGACCTGCGCCGCTCCTGCGACAGCAAAAGAAAAAAGCAGCAGGAAAATGGAAACATTTTTCATGAGTATTTGATTTAGAGATGATTAGTTATGTCAGTCAGACAAGTTACATGCTCCCATCCGGGATATCGCGAACGATAAGCGAAAATACGAAAAAAAATAAATACGGCCGGTAAGCGCTGGCAATCCGGAAAGCGCGTAATTTTGAGAAAACGAACCAACATGTCACCCACCCAGAAATCCGGAAAATCAGGAAGGATCACCCAGCCGGGAAAGATCCTTGTGGTTGCCGGTATTTTTGCCATCGCCATGGGATACATGGAGAGCGCCGTCGTCGTGTATATGAGGGAGATCCTCTATCCCATGGGTTTCGCTTTCCCGTTGAAACCGATGGCTCTGCCACTGGCAGTGACTGAACTTTTCCGCGAAGCCGCCACGATGGTGATGCTCGCAGCCATCGGATGGATCGCAGCGAGAAAAGGCACCCTGCGCTTTGCCATCTTTCTCTTTGCCTTTGCCGTGTGGGACATCTTTTATTATGTATTCCTCTACCTCCTGCTCGGCTGGCCATCCTCCCTGCTGGAGTGGGACCTGCTGTTCCTCATTCCCGTGGCGTGGACCGGTCCCGTGCTGGCGCCGGTGATCAACTCAGCGACCATGATCCTGCTGACCCTGGTGATCGTGCAGGCCGACTTCCGGAAGGGGAAACCCGCGTTGTTGCTTCGGGAATGGGCCTTGCTGATCACCGGATCGCTGATCACCCTTCTGACCTATATGCTGGATCCGGCCCGGCACATCCTGGCGACCGGAAGAATGTGGGATCCGGGTCAGGCCCTTGTCGATTACATACCCGGCTCGTTCAACTGGTGGCTGTTTGCCTGCGGTGAGCTGCTGTTCGTTGTGTGCCTTGCCGCATATTGGCGGAGAACCCGGAGATTATAAATACCTCACCCCCCGGCCCCCTCTCCGCTTGTCCGCTCGTCCGCTCGTCCGCTTTATACCTCACCCCCCGGCCCCCTCTCCGCTTGTCCGCTCGTCCGCTAAATTTTCCTACCTTTGCCCCTCCAAATTAAACTCACACTCCATGTCGATCCTGGTTTCCGGCATCACCAAAACCTATGGCACGCAGAAAGCACTGGATAATGTTTCTCTCGAAATCAACCCGGGCGGAATAACCGGTCTTCTCGGGCCCAACGGTGCCGGCAAGACCACCCTGATGAAGATCCTGGCATGCTACCAGCCCCCCACTTCCGGTTCTGCGTCTGTTTGCGGATACGATGTCAGGGAAAATTCGATCGAAGTCAGGGAACGTGTGGGATACCTGCCCGAAAACAACCCCCTCTACACCGATCTGTACGTCAGGGAATTTCTCCACTTTGTTGCCGGCACCCGGAAACTCCGGGGGAACATCCGGGCCCGGGTGGATGAAATGATCGAGATGACCGGGCTGCAGCGGGAACAGCACAAGAAGATCGGCGCCCTGTCGAAAGGGTACCGGCAACGGGTCGGACTGGCCCACGCGCTGATCCACGATCCCGCCGTGCTGATCCTCGACGAGCCCACGTCGGGCCTTGATCCGAACCAGATCCTGGAGATCCGGAACCTGATCACGGAAGTGGGCAAGACCAAGACAGTCATGATGTCGACCCACATCATGCAGGAGGTGGAAGCCCTCTGCGACCGGGCGATCATCATCCACAAAGGAAAGATCATCGCCGACGACGCCACGGCGAACCTCCATCACCTCATCGCTCCGAAAGGCGACCTCCGTGTGGAGTTCAGCAAGCCCGTCACGACCGGGTTGATCCGGTCCATTGCCGGGGTGACAGCCGCACAACCGCTGGCCCAACCCGGCACTTCCGATGCCGGGAAAGCCGACCGCGAAGGAGCCCTCAGCTGGAATCTGACGTCAGCGCCCGACATCGATATCCGTCCTGCTGTCTTTCAATTTGCTGTTGAACACGACCTCATGGTCCTTTCCCTCCACCGAGAAGAGCAGAAGCTGGAAGAGGTCTTCCAGGAGCTGACGCGGGGATAGGGCGAGAGAATACTTTCCGGGTTTCGAAAACCCGGAAGGTCTCTGATGCTGCTCCCTTCACCATTTCCGCCATCCGGTGCTGACATGCATTGAGGATGTTCCAATGTCACCCGGATATCCTGTAACCTTATTCCCTAATTACGGACTGGGGTTACCTGAAATTCTCCCTGAATGGGAGCAGGTATAAAATATTTTTCTACCTTTGTCGCGAAAAAGTGGACAGATTTGATTGATTGCAACCACTGGAAAAAATGCTAAACCAATTTTTCCCCGATTCAATCTCTCCCGTCTTCCCTTTTGGTTCGTGACACGTGACCTGTAACGTGTGACAAACGGCTTGCTAACCCTCAATCGTAAATCGTAAATCGTAAATCAAAATGGGATATTTATTCACCTCGGAGTCCGTATCGGAAGGACATCCTGACAAAGTAGCCGACCAGATATCGGACGCCCTGCTTGACGAGTTCATGAAATGGGATCCTGAATCGAAGGTGGCATGTGAAACATTCGTAACCACCGGCCTTGTCGTATGCGGCGGAGAAGTTCGCACCAACGGTTGGGTCGACGTGCAGGAGACTGCCCGGCGGGTCATCCGCGAGATCGGGTACACCAAGGCCGAATACCGCTTTGACTGCGACTCCTGCGGGGTGATCTCCACCATTCACGAGCAATCCTCCGACATCAACCAGGGGGTGGTTCGCGAAAAGAAAGAGGACCAGGGCGCCGGCGATCAGGGCATGATGTTCGGCTATGCCTGCAACGAGATGGAGAACTACATGCCGATGTCGATCGAACTGGCCCACATATTCCTCCAGGAGCTGGCCGCCATCCGCCGCGAAGGCAAACACATGAAGTACCTGCGCCCCGACAGCAAATCGCAGGTCACCATCGAGTACGACGACAACGGGAAACCGGTGCGCATCGATGCCATTGTCATCAGCACACAGCACGACGACTTCGTTCAGCCCTCCGGCAAGGGAGCCAAAGCCGAACTGGCAGCCGACTTGAAAATGCAGAAAACGATCCGGGAAGATGTCCAGAAGGTACTGATCCCCAGGGTTATTAAAGCTCAGCCCGCCAAAATCAGAAAGCTCTTCACGGGCGACTACAAGCTTTTTGTAAACCCGACCGGTAAATTTGTGATCGGCGGTCCCCACGGCGACACCGGCCTCACCGGTCGAAAGATCATCGTGGATACTTATGGCGGCCACGGAGCCCATGGCGGCGGTGCCTTTTCCGGGAAGGATCCCTCGAAGGTTGACCGTTCGGCGGCCTATGCCGCCCGCCACATCGCCAAGAATATGGTGGCTGCCGGTGTCGCCGACCAGGTGCTCATCCAGGTGGCGTATGCCATCGGGGTCGCCCAGCCGGTGGGACTTTATGTCAACACCTTCGGCACGGCCCGGGTGAAAGATAAAAAAGGGAAAGTCATGACCGACGGGATGATCGCCGAACGGATCCACAAGATCTTCGACCTTCGCCCGTACGCCATTGTCGAACGTTTCGGCCTGAAGAACCCCATCTACCAGCGTACCGCCTCCTATGGTCACTTTGGCCGCGATCCCTATTCCCGCGAAGTTGAGGTATACTACCCCGTGAAAGGACAGAAGCCACTGAAGATCAACGGGAACGGAAAGGAAGTTTACAAGAAAAAAGTGGACTTCTTTGCCTGGGAAAAGCTGGATTATACCGACCGGCTGAAGAAAGAGTTCGGGCTCTGACGTGAAAGCCCTGCGGCTGATACTCTGCCTCTGGCTGTGGGGACTGGTCATTCCGGCCGGGGCCCAGATCAAGTTGCGTCAATACACGTCGGCCACCGATACTTTCTACTGGAAAAGGTACATCCGCATTGCGGAGCCACGCCGGTTCAACCCGGGCAGGGTCTCCCTCAGGCCCAGGTCGGCCCTGACCGATGCGTTCCTGGAAAAGCACGCGGATATCCTGCCTTCATCGGCCGATTCCCTGACCGATACCGTTGCTCCTCTGCCCTCCCCCGGGTTGAAAAAATACCTTTACCCCGTCGAGATCAACGGTGACGGCCGACCCGACATGATCTTCCAGGGACCTTCCGGAACCGGGGGCACCCTGGTCAGGATGTGGGTGGCCGTGGACAGGCGGTTCGAACTCATCTTCGAGGATTACCAGTATATTTCGGAATTCCGGGTTCGGGACGGGCGGTTGCAATCGATCGTGACCGCCGACCTCGGATCGCGCAGCGAACCGCTCTGGTACACCCGCGAATACAAGGTTGCCGGCGAGGGTGCCGATCTGCGCATCCTCCGGGGCAAACAGGTCGTGCACTACAGCAACACCGAAGCCCCTCCGGCCGCGAAGTTTTCTCCCGTACCATTCGAGTCGGCGACCGACACCCTGATGGTCAGGGCTTCCGCCGCGGTGCTCAACGAACCGTTCGATCCGCGCCTTTTAACTTTCGGCAATATCATTGCCCGGTACCGGCAAAAAGTTCATGGAACACTCCTTGCCACCCGCAAAGATAAAGCGGGAAGAACCTGGTATTATGCCGAGATCATCCCCTCCGTCGCTCCTGCGGCCTCCATCCTGGGAGAGGCAAAAAAAATCCCCGCATTTCTGCGGGGATGGGTACAGGGTGAATCGGTAAGGCCGGAGTCCCGGTAGCCGCGGATAGAATCAATGTTTTACGATCAGCTTCCGGGTCTGTCCCGCTTTGCCGTCGGCAGTAAGTGTGCAGAAATAGATCCCGTCGCGCAGACCGGTGGTGCTGAGGGTCGTTTTACCGGAGCCGGAGAGTGGCAGTTCCATGACCAGGGTACCGAGCATGTTCCGCACGGCCAGCGTGCCCTGTGAGCCTGCGGGCAAAGAATACCCGGCGGTCACATTGCCTGAAGCAGGGTTCGGTGAAAGGTCGGAGAGGGATACGCGGGCCGCGGTCCTCTCTTCCTGCCCAACCGGGAAGGTCGTGTATTTAACGGTCACACTCACCGAATCGTTCGGATCGACCCGGTCGAAGAAGGTCCAGCGGATCACCGACTCTCCCGTTCCGATGGGTTGAAAATTGATCTGGGTGTAATGCCCGGAAAATTCCAGGTCGGTTTCGCCCGGAGCAATGGCTTGGGCATTGGGCGAGACGAAGGTGGTGGAGGAATAGCAACCCCCGGCCCAGCACATGGTCACCTCCACATTGCCCAGAAGGCTCAGCTCGGTCTTCTTGCAGAGAATGTCCTTGGAAGCGCTGCTGTTGTTGGTAACATACAGATAGGTGATCAGTTCCACGCTGTCGGGGGTGCCGGGCTGGATCATGATCGAATTGGCCGTGATCGGACCGTGGATGTTCGACAGCGAGAGGCTTTGGGCGAAGCCGGCTGCAGTCGCGAGCAACAGAACGAAGGGCAATATTAATTTTTTCATGGCTGGGAATTTTCTGGTTGACCTAGCAAAATTACATTTTTTTTCGTCCGGGAGGGTTAAAGAGCTTAATTTTTGGTATTTTTGTAATGGTACTCAACAAATTCCAACCCCATGAAAAAAATTGTCTTTTTTCTTCTTTTTTCCCTTGTCCTGACGGTTGCATTCAGCCAGTCGCAGCGCCTGGTGATGCTGGAAGAGTTCACCTCTGCCACCTGCGGACCCTGTGTCAGCAAGAACACGCAGTTCCACACCTGGCAGACCCAGTATCCCGACAAGTTCACCTCCATCTATTACCATGTCAACTGGCCGGTTGCCGGCGACCCCATGAACCTGGCCAATCCCGGCGAAGTCGATGTCCGTGTCAATTATTACATGAGCCCGACCAACAAGTACGTGCCCTATTCGGTGCTTGACGGGAACTTTTACAACGGCAGCGCCGGGGGGTGGAACATGACCACGATCAACAACCGTTACGCGGTTCCCTCGCCTTTTGAAATTCAGTTGCAGCACAAGGTCAACACGGCCCAGGACACCGTGTTCTCCACCATCCTGGTGAAATGCACCCAGGATATTTCGGCCAGCATGACCGTGCACAACGTGATCATCGAGAAGTGGATCCACTACAATTCAGCCCCGTGCGCCAGTTCAAACGGCGAACGTGACTTTTACAACGTCATGAAAAAAATGCTCCCGGGTTCGTCGGGCACCTTCCTGCCCATCACCATGCAGGCCGGCGACTACGCCCTGATCGAAGGGGCCTGGAAGGCGGGAACCGTGTACGATTTCACCCAGATAGCCTCCATAGGATTTGTGCAGGACCGCAACAGCAAGGAGATCTACCAGACCGCCAACAGTTCGGCGTCCCCCCTGGTTCTCCCGTACAATACCGATCTCCAGGTACTCGAGGTCGGCAATGTTCCCGCCAAGACCTGCCACAACGTGGTCAGTCCCGCAATCATCATCCGCAACAACGGAAACAATGCCGTCACCAGCATGACGGTTCACTACAAGGTGAACGGCGGTGACTGGGCCAGCCATACCTGGAACGGATCGGTCGCCAGCATGCAGAAGGCTTTGGTGCAACTGCCCGGCTATCTCTATGAGATGCTTCCTCAAAACACACTCACCGTATACACCTCCGATCCCAACAACATCACCGACGAGTACCCGAAGAACGACACCCTTACCTACAATTTCGCCCAGGCACCGGTTGCCTCCTCGACGGTCAAGGTTGCAGTCAGGACCGACAACGCCCCACAGGAAACCACCTGGGATATCCGGAGTTCGCTCAACACCGTGATCGCCAGCGGAGGTCCGTATACCCAACCCAATAAACTCACCCAGGTGACGGTTCCGATCACAGCAGCCGACTGTTACACCTTCACCATCTATGATTCGGGGAACAACGGCATTTGCTGCAGCAACGGGAACGGGGGCTATGAAGTCTCTTCCAACGGGGTCGTCATCAAGCAGGGAGGATCGTTCGGTGCTTCCGAACTGGCTGAATTCTGGAAGGAAGCTGCCGTGGGTGTCGCCGATAACGCCCGTTCCGGGTCACTGGGGATATCTCCCAACCCGTTTGACGGTTCCGCCCGTGTTTCATATGCGTTAAACCTCCCGGGAATGGTCGCCGTCGAACTCTATACGGCCTTTGGGCAGAAAGTCAGATCCCTGCCGCAAGGCTACCAGGAAGCGGGCGAGCACCAGTTCCTCCTCGACGGAAAAGATCTGAAGCCCGGCATCTACGTTCTGCAACTGACTTCAGGGACAGAAGTTATCTCCCGGAAGATCTCCGTCGTAAGGTAAGCTAATCCCGGCCCCGGTGGATCTGCACTTCGATCGCGCCGGCGCCGTATTCCGACAGGGGGGCATCGAAGAACTCGATGCCCTCCTGCTTTTTCAGCAGGTCGGTGAGGTGTGTGCGGAGAATGCCGTTGCCGATGCCGTGGATGAAGACCAGGCGCCGGTAATTCTCAAGGAAGGCGGCATCGAGGCATTTCAGAAAGTATTTCTTTTGAAAATCAAGAATATCCGACCCTTCCAGGTTCGACGGATCCTCCACCAGTTCGTGTATGTGCAGGTCGATCACCGCCTCACCGGGCTGCGTCCGGTGCCGCCGGATCACGGAGCCGGTGTCGGCCGGGCTCTCTTTTTTCACTGGGTCGCACTCCGGGCGGAAATAGTCGGACAGGACCAGCACCGGCATCACCACTGCCCGGGCCTTTACCACCGGATAATCCCGGTAATTCCCCTCCTTGAAAAACCTCTTCCCTTCCATGCGGAATTCCGAGTTGAAGGGAGGAGGCACCACATTCAGCTGTTCGGCATGAAAAAGGAACTGCATGCTGCCCTCGGTCCAGTGGGTCAGTTGTTCGCGGTTGATGGTGGTGATCAGCCGTTTTGAGTCGGGAAAAATATTCCCGTAATCAAGCCCCCTGAAGTGGCCGGTTGCGGTCTTGCTGAAGATGCTATAGAGAACGTCGTACCGGCTGCTGTTGACCAGGATGACATCGAGCGGGCCGGTGATGAACCACTTCTGGTCGTGCGGAACGAAAGCGATCGAGAGGGTTTCCGACTTCCGGCTGCGCACCAGGTGCGCCGGAATGCTCTCCTCCCCGTCATCCTTCTCCGCGTCATCCTGCGGGATTCCTGCCGGGACACTGACCCCCGTCTTCTCCTCGAAGAACCTGGCCGCCGGCTCCTTTGAGTTGACGCTGATCAGGTCGCTGGTCAGCGTCGGGATCTCGAATCCTTCGTCGATCATCACGCTCACCGTCCGGCTGTCGATTATTTTGATCACAACCCCTCCTCCGGAGGTGTTCAGGAATTTCACTTTGTCGCCGGGTTGAAAAACAGACATGGGGCAAGAGAAGGTTAAGTTTCGGGTGCAAAAGTACGCCAAATCGGCGGGCTTTTTATCCCATTCCCGGCGACGGTGGGGTTACCCTCCCCTGCCGGCAGTTCCCCATCTCTTATTTTCCAGCACATTATCATCTTCTTCACATATGTAAAACGGCAAATGTTATTTTTTTATAGTAACTTGCGCCCAGTATTCACCAAAAACCACACATCATGAGGAAAATTTCAATCTTGCTGCTGTTCTTCTTCCTGGCAGCATTCACATCGTTCGGAGGCGGGTACCAGGTTGGTTTGCACAGCATGCGCAACATCGGCATGGGTTTGATCGGGACCTCGCTGACCTATGACGCCAGCAGCCTGTTCTACAATCCCGGCGGTGCCTCGTTTGTCAACGACAAATGGAGTTTTTCTGGTGGCGTCAGTTTTCTTATGGCCCGGACAACCTTCCAGCCGCTGAACGTCAAAGAACAGTATCATTTTGAACACAAGATCAATAATCCGTTATATTTTTATGCAGCGTACAAACCCACGAAGAACCTGAGCATCGGTCTTGCCGTCAACACTCCTTACGGGAACGGGTTGTCGTGGGGCAAGGAATGGAAAGGGCGCTACCTGATCCAGGATCTCGCATTCCGGGCCTTTACTTTTCAGCCTACGATTTCGTATAAGTACAAAGACATTGTCGGCATCGGTGCCGGTCTTGTTTACGCTTACGGGACCGTCGATATGAACAAGGCTCTCCCGCTTGACGGGGCCGATGGCGACGGCAGTCTGAATATCAACGGCAGTACGAGCAACTTCGGCTTCAACGCCGGTATCCTGGTCCGTCCCGAAAAGGGATGGAGCCTGGGCCTCTCCTACCGTTCCAAGATTGAAATGTCGGTGAAGGGCGCCAGTGCCACTTTTTCCGTCCCGCAATCGATGAGCGCCACTTTTCCCCAGACAAACGTGGATGTGATGCTTCCGTTGCCCGCCAACCTCGATTTCGGGGCTTCCTACGAATTCGGGAAGAGGGATCAGTGGATGATCGGAATGAACCTCTGTTATGTGTTCTGGGGCACCTATGACTCCCTGAACTTCAGTTTCGAAAAGGTTTCTGAGAAACAGGCGGTGACTAAGATCGGCAGCCCTGCCCTCTATTTTGATCAGATGATCGTCAGGCTTGGGGCGCAATACAAGGTGAACGACATTGTAACGGCCCGCATCGGGGCCTATTACGATCCGTCGCCGGTGAAGAACGATTACCTGAATCCCCAAACCCCGAGCACGAACCAGATCGGCATGACCTGCGGACTGTCGGTAACTCCGGTCAAAGGTCTGAGCATCGATGCCGCTTTCCTGTATATAAGGGGATCGGAACGGAGCGGGACCTTCAGCCCCGACAATTTCGCCGGAACATACAGCAATGCGGTTTACAGTCCCGGAATCGGCCTATCCTATAGTTTCTAACCCTAAATAGACGAGTACAATGAAAAAACTCCTGTTCATCATATTATCCCTTGCCCTGTTCACCGCCTGTGAGCGCAAGATCGATGAGTTCCAGGTCGGCGCAGGGTCGGCCAACTTCACCACGTATGTATCGGTCGGCCACTCCCTGATGGCCGGTTATGCCGATGGCGCCCTGTACCATACCGCTCAACAGTACTCTATCCCCAACCTGATCGCAGGGCAACTGCAAATGGCCGGATCGGGTCCGTTCGTTCAGCCGGTGGTCAACAGCGAATTCGGCGTGCAGTATCCCGGATCAGAACCCAAGCTGGTTCTCGGGTCTTCCACATCGCCCTGCACCGGCGAGACCTCCCTGGGTCCGGTTCGCGCGCAAGGGGCGCTTGAACCTCTTCAGCCGGTCGGGTACCGGGTCAACAACCTGGCCATTCCCGGAGCAAAATCCTTTCATCTCCTGTTCCCGGGATATGCAGCCTACAATCCCTATTATGCCCGGTTTGCTTCGGCAGCGGGCAACATGGTCGTAAACGAGATCGCCGGGCTCAATCCCACCTTTTTTACATTGTGGCTGGGCGACAACGACGTACTCAGTTATGCGCTGGCCGGCGGTGCCGCCGATTCCATCACCAGCCCGGCGTTTTTCCAGCAGGCCATGGGAGGCGTGCTCACTTACCTTACCGCCAACGGAGCAAAGGGAGTGGTGGCCAACCTGGGCGACATTACCGCCATCCCCTATTTCACCACGATCCCGTATAACGCGCTGGTGCTGACCCAGAACCAGGCCGACTCGGTCAACATGGCCATGAGGCTGGTTTACCAGCTTACCGACACTACGCGCATCAAGGACTACAAAGCCGGTCCGAACCCCTTCCTGGTGGCCGATCCCACCTCCCCTCACCCGATGTTCAAGGTCCGCCAGATGCGCCCGGGAGAACTGGTGCTGATGTCGGTTCCCCAGGATTCGCTGAAGTGCATGGGAATGGGTATCGTCAACCGGCTCACCTTCATGCCCTATCCCATCCCGAACCAGTATGTGCTCACGGCCAACGAAGTCACCGCGATCAAAACCGCCACAGCGGCATACAACGCCATCCTGTACGGGCTTGCCGCTAATTTCAACACCGGCTTTGTCGATATGAGCGCAAAAATGAAACAGATGGAGAAAGGCATCGTGTGGGACGGCGTGAAGATGAACACGAAATTCGTGACGGGAGGCCTTTTCTCGCTCGACGGCATCCACCTCAATCCGAGGGGATGCGCAGTAGCCGCCAACTATTTCATCGACGCGATCAACGTGAAGTACGGCAGCACCGTTCCCCAGGTGAATATCACGAACTACCCGGGAGTGATCTTTCCGTAAAAGGAAGGTAGCGAAATGGCGAAATGGCGAAATAAATTCCTTTCGCTATTTCGCCATTTCGCTACCTCGCCATTTCACCATTTTTTCGATGGCCCTGCCCCTGTGGCTGATCCCGTTTTTCAGGTAAGGCGGCATTTCGGCGAAGGTCTGATCATGCCCGTCGGGAAGGAATACCGGATCGTATCCAAATCCTCCCGGACCTCTTCTCTCACGGATGATCGAGCCGTTGACACGGCCTTCAAACAGGTGTTCCTCCCCGTCAGCGATCAGGCAGATCACACACCGGAAACAAGCCTTCCGGTTTTCGAGCCCCTGCATCTCAGCGAGGATCTTGTCGATGTTGTCATCGAAACTGCATCCTTCGCCCGCATACCGGGCCGACATCACGCCCGGGCGCCCCTCCAGGGCTTCGATCTCCAGCCCGGTGTCGTCGGCAAAGCAATCCCTGCCGGACCGTTCAAACACGAACCGGGCTTTTTGTATGGCATTCCCCTCGATGGTATCCTGGGTTTCGGGAATATCACCTTCCAGACCGGCCTCTTCCAGGCCGGCGATCCGGATCGATTGCCCCGCCATCTCCCTGACTTCGCGAAGTTTGTGGCGGTTATTGGTGGCGAAGAGCAGCTCTTTCATCGATGACTTCGTTGATCAGTCGGGTGATGAGTTCGGTAAATGACCATCCGTGTGCGCGGGCCATCTTGGGTACGATGCTGGCTGCAGAAAGTCCCGGCACGGTATTGACCTCAAGAAAGTAGAAGTCTTTGCCCGTGAAAATATAATCGAAGCGAACGACCCCTTTGCAGTTCAGAAGCCCGTAAAGATTCCGGGAGATCTCCCTGCATTGTTCCGATTGTTCCGGCGAAATTTCAGCCGGTACGACTTCGTCGGCCATTCCGGCCTTGTATTTCGCCTCGAAATCAAAATACTCTTTGCGGGGAATGATCTCAGTGACTGGAAGCGCAACCACTTCACCCCCGGTCCGAAGCACGCCGCAGGTCAGCTCGCGGCCGGCGATGAACTCTTCGGCCAGTATCTCGTTATCTTCATGGAACGCCCTTTCCAGGGCAGATGCCAGCTCTTTTTTCAATGTCACTTTCGACATGCCCACACTGGATCCGCCGTTATTGGGTTTGATGAAAAGCGGAAGACTGAGCGACTCCAGGATCCTTTCGCGCGGATGGCGGTCCTGCCGGAACAGGTGAAGCGACTTCGCAACGGCCACTCCAGAAGCGGCGACCACGCTTTTGCAGTAACTCTTGTTGAAAGTAAGTGCGGAGGTTGTGACGTCGCAGGAGGTATAAGGGATCCCGAGCAGGTCGAAATATCCCTGCAGCCTGCCGTTCTCTCCCGGCGTTCCGTGGATGGCCATGAAGACTGCGTCGAACCGGATCCTGCGCCGTCCGATCGTGAGGGTGAAATCGTGCCTGTTGACGGGAAATCTCTTTAACCCGGCCCGGTAAAACCATTGTTTCCCCCGGATGATGATCAGCCAGGGTCTGAACTGTTCCCTGTCCATGTTCAGTTCGACCTGCATTCCGCTCCGGATCGAGATACCGTATTCGCCGGAGTCGCCTCCGGCTACGATGGCGATGTTCAGCATAACTGCCTTTTTAGCGGCACAAATGTAGCATAAAAATAATGTGCCGGGGGGAAAATTCAAATTTGTATCTTTGTCGTTTCATTGCTAAAACACAATAAAACAGCCCATTTCGGGTTATCTGAAAAACCGGGGGATGGAATTTCTACGTTTTCTTTTCACGAAAAGGTTCCTCAAGCATTTTCTCATGGCCATCGGCATCACGCTGGTGCTGATGTGGATCGTATTACAGTCGCTTTCGTGGTATACCAAGCACAACGATTACATCATCGTGCCCGATCTCCGGGGCCTCTCCTTTACCGGGGTACAGAATGACCCGGCCCACCGGAATTACCGGTTCCTTGTGATAGACTCTGTTTTTGATCCCGCGCAGGAAAAGGGTTCGATCCTCACGCAGGATCCCTTTCCGGGGGCACGGGTCAAACGGGACCGGATGGTTTACCTGACGATCACTTCGACCCTTCCGGAAAAGACCACAATGCCCGAGTTGCGTGATCTCACACTGCGGCAGGCGCAATCGATGCTTGAATCGGCGGGCCTGCGCCTGGGAAGGCTCTCCTACGTGCGTTCCTTTGACGAGGACGCCGTGCAGAACCAGTTCTTCAAAGGCAGGGTGATCCGGGCGGGAGTGCCGGTTGACAAGGGTTCGGCCATCGATCTTTCCGTCGGGATGGGTGCGAAAGCGTACGAAGCCGGGGCGGACTCGTTGCAGGCAGACAGCCTGGAATGAACGGCCGGAAATCTTAAGAGGCAGTGTTTACGAATGAAAAAAAATAACCAAACAGCCGAATGAAGAGGGTTTTAATTGCATTTCTGTTGCCACTGATCACCGGGACATACTCGGGAGCCCAGGAATACCTTACCTCACTGCAGGTAAATCCGCTGGTAAAGGCCGGCGCACAAATGGCCGCCTTTCCGGACCGTTCCCTGGCGGGGGATGACACGATCGCGGTACTCCTCCCGTTTCTCGACGATTTTTCGACCCAGGGAGTGTTTCCTTCCACTGCCCGGTGGACCGATCGCTTTGCATTTGAAAACGATGACTTCCCTGTATTTCCGGTAAATCGCGGGGTGGCGACACTCGATGCCATCAACGATACCGGAAGCATGTATCCGAACGCGGTGCCCGGTCCTATGAACTTCATCGCCGATTACCTGACGTCGCGTTACATCCGGCTGGATTCGGTGTTCGCACCCGTTGCAAAAAAGCTTGCGCCGGCCGACTCGGTCTATTTCAGTTTTTACTACCAGCCGCAGGGCCGGGGACTGGCTCCGCAGAAAAACGATTCGCTGATCCTCGAATTCCTGCTGGTACCGGCGCACGACAGCATACTGCCCGACGATACCATTCGGGTCCCCGACAAATGGCAGCCGGTGTGGAACTCAAACGGCATGTCGCTCGATACCTTTTACCTGCGAAAGCAGGCGTGGTTCGACTATGTCATGATCCCGGTTACCGATCCCCTCTTTTTCAGGAATACCTTCCGGTTCCGTTTCTACAACTATTCCAGCCTGGCGAGTTCTTCCGAACCAAGCTGGCAAAGCAACACCGGGCAATGGAACCTCGACCAGGTCTATCTCAATGCCGGCCGCAGCCGGTCCGATACCATCTTTCCGGAACTGCGCTTCGTTTACCGTCCCCCTTCCCTGCTGCGACGGTACCAGTCGATGCCTTACCCGCAGTACTGCAACGATCCCACCAATGAGATCGCCGACACCCTCGACATGGTGATGACCAACCGTGACAACGTCGCCCACGAGGCTACTTACGGATATACCGTGACTGCCGTCGGAGGATCCTTCACCCGCTCCTATGACGGAGGCGATTACGAAATGCTCCCGTTCGCATCCGAACCTTATGTTACCAACCCGCCCTTCGCACATCCCCCGTTCCCTTATATGCTCCCCATCAGCCAGGCCGACAGCGCCCGGTTCCGCGTTACGCACACCCTTGTGCCGTTGGCAGCCGGCAGCATTCGCGGCGACACCATCACAGGGTACCAGAGGTTTTACAACTATTTTGCCTATGACGACGGCACTCCCGAGGCCGGGTTCGGCCTTACTCCGGCGGGTGCTCAACTGGCTTACCGGTTCCAGCTGAGCAAATCGCCCGATACACTCCGGGCCATCAACATCTACTTCAACCGTACGCTCAGCAACGCCAGCGTGCAGCAATTCTGGCTCACCGTATGGAACGACAATGCCGGCAAACCGGGCGAAGAGATCTACACTAAATTTGTCTGGCCCAAGTATGCCGACAGCCTCAACCATTATGTGACCTATCACCTCGACCCCCCCCTTGCGGTTGCCGGGACATTTTACGTGGGATGTGTACAGACTACCAGCGACAACCTGAACATCGGGTTTGACCGGTATAACGACAGCCGTACCGAGATCCTGTACAACGTTTCAGGGACCTGGCAGGAATCGGCCCTCAGCGGATCGCTGATGATCCGGCCGGTGATCGGAAAACCGATACCCCTCGGCACCCCTGAACCGGCAGGGCGGGATACCCGCATCCGCATTCTCCCGAACCCGGTTACCGGGAACTCGGTCTCCCTGATGCTGCCGGAATACGTGGCAAACCGCATTCAGGTGGACGATGCAATGGTAACGGTGACCGATGTTGCAGGACGCATTTGCCTGCAGCAGGCGTTCCGGACGGTGGTGAACGTTCAGTCGCTGCCGGCGGGTCTGTACATTCTGTCGGTCTCCGACCGTACCGGGGCGCCGGCCGGCACTTCACGGCTCATTATTGCCCGGTAACTTTCTCACAACCGCCACCCTCATGACGGAAGAGTTGCGCAATTCCGACGACATTCCCGAAACCGGGGCCGACGGCGTTGGCGAGGAAGGGGGAGAACTCTACGAGCATTTCCGCTTCGTGGTTGACCGGGGCCAGGAACCCCTGCGCATTGACAAGTACCTGACCCATAAGATCGGGAATGCCTCGCGAAACAGGATCCAGAATTCGGCCAGGGCCGGGAACATCCTCGTCAACGACCGCGTGGTGAAGCCCAATGCCCGCATCAAACCGCTCGATGTGATCACCATCGTGCTGGCTTATCCACCCCGCGATACCGAGATCTATCCCGAAAATATCCCCATCTCGGTTGTTTATGAGGACACCGATATCCTGGTGGTGAACAAGGCGCCGGGCATGGTGGTCCATCCGGGGCATGGTAATTTCCACGGAACCTTGCAGAACGCCCTGCTGTATCATCTCCTCCACCACCGGCCCGGAGAGCCGGAGGCACGGCCATATCTGGTCCACCGCATCGACAAGGATACCAGCGGGATCCTGCTGGTAGCCAAGAACGAACTGGTGCAGTCGAAACTGGCCAGGCAGTTCTTCGACCATACCATCGACCGCACCTACGTGGCGCTTGTATGGGGGAACATGGAAAAGGATGAAGACACGATTGATGCCAACATCGGTCGCGATATCCGGAACCGGTTGGTGCAGGCCGTGTATGAAGACCCCGACAAGGGACGGCGTGCGGTGACCCACTACCGCGTGCTCGAACGGCTTGGTTATGTCACCCTGGTGGAATGCCGTTTGGAGACCGGCAGGACCCACCAGATCCGGGTCCATTTCCAATCGGTGGGCCACCCTCTCTTCAATGATGAAAGTTACGGTGGATCCCGGATCCTGAAAGGAACCACCTTCAGCAAATACAGGCAGTTCATCGATAACTGCTTCGACATTCTTCCGCGCCAGGCGCTGCACGCCAAATCGCTGGGATTTATCCATCCCGCCACAGGCCAATACGTGTATTTCGATTCGGACTACCCTGCCGACCTGGCTGCGGTCATTGAAAAGTGGAGGAAATATGGAGACCGTGGAGAACACTGACCGGGCGGAGGGCGGTAACCCGGGGCAGGTGTTGGTTTCCTGCTATTTCTGGTTCACCCTGTTCCTGTTTTCAGGGATCCTGTTCCCGGTTGCCCTGCTGATCTGGCTGGTCACCCTGCCCTTCGACCCGCGGAGATACATGCTGCACCAGTTCACCTGCCTGTGGTCGGACCTGATCCTGGGGATCAATCCTTACTGGACCGTGCATATCCGGGGAAGGGAAAAGATCGATCCCCGGCAATTGTATGTGATGGTATCCAACCATTCGTCGGGGGTCGACATCCTGGTTCTGTTCCGGTTGCACCGTCATTTCAAGTGGGTGGCGAAACGCGATCTTTTCCGGATTCCCTTCATCGGTTGGAACATGGCGCTGAACGGCTATATCCCGATCGAGCGGGCACGGGGAAGGAGCAAACTGCAGATGATGGACCGGGCGGCGGCCGCGATCCGGTCAGGCAACCCCGTCATGCTGTTCCCCGAAGGAACCCGAACCCGCGACGGTCACCTGCAGCCTTACAAGACCGGCGCATTCCGGCTGGCGCTGGAAACGAAGACCTCCGTGCTGCCGGTGGTGGTCGGGGGCACTTTCCGGGCCATCCGCAAAGGGGGTTTCCTGATCCATAGGAACCACCAAATATCGGTGACTGTGCTCGACCCCATTCCTCCGGAGCAGATGGACAGGATGGATGCAAAGGAACTCGCCACCCGCGTGCATGATCTCACCCTGAAGGAACTTACCCGTCAGGGTCATGAACGACACCTGTGAGCAAACCGTTGAAGTGCCATATTGGCACGTGCAATTCGATCAATGCTGTCATTTTGGCCGATTGTTTCGTTATGTGCCGGCGTGGTATATCGTTTGATCTGCAGGGGGCAACAAACCCATCAAAAAACAAAACATAGGAGGACCCTACCATGACAATGATCAAATGGCAACACAGGAATCCGCTGGCCGATATGGTAAGCAACATTTTCGACAACGACCTTGGCGATTTTTTTGGCAAGCGTTTCACCGATCCGGCCGCCAACATTATTGAAAAAAACGATTCGTTCCACCTGGAGATCGCCGCTCCGGGCATGCAGAAGGAGGATTTCAAGATCAACCTGGAGAACAACATCCTCACCATCTGTGCCGAGGTGAATGACGAGAACCGGGAAGAGGGGAAGAACTATTCACGCAAGGAGTTTTACTACGGTTCGTTCAGCCGGTCGTTCACCCTGCCCAAGACCATCGACCTGGAGAAGATCAAGGCCGATTATATGAACGGCATCCTGACTGTCGAACTTCCGAAGAAAGAGGAGGCAAAAGTGGAGATGAAGAAGGAGATCAAGATCTCCTGAGGGGATGCGATACCTTCCCCGGGCGCACCTGGCGCTGATCGGCACCACGCTCATTTTCGGCATGCATTATTCCATTGCCAAGAGCCTGATGCCGGGCGCCTTTTCGCCGATGCAGCTCATATTCCTGCGGCTGCTCGGCGGAAGCGTCATTTTCTACCTGTTCCAGCGGCTCTTCGTTCCGGAAAAGGTCGAACGCCGCGACCTGATCAAGCTCGCCCTGTGCGGGCTCTTTGGTTTCGCCCTGAACCAGACGCTGTTCTATGAAGGATTGAACCTGACCAACCCGGTCGACGCCTCCCTGATCCACGTGCTGAACCCGGTCCTGGTAGTCATCATGGCCAGCCTTGTGCTGGGAGAAAAGGTGACATGGCTGAAATCGGGCGGGATCGCGCTCGGCGCCACCGGAGCCATCATCCTGATCGTGTATGGGAACAGCATCCGGTTCGACAGCCGGCACATGCTGGGCAATTTCCTGGTGTTTTCCAACATGGTCTTCTACGCGCTCTACCTGGTGCTGATCAAGCCCATGACCCGGAAATACCACACCTCCACCATCCTGAAATGGGTCTCCCTGTTCGGATTTGTTTTTATTCTCCCGTTTTCGCTGAAACCGGCCCTGGAGATCGACCTTGCATCGGTCACCCCGGCCAGCTGGTCGGCACTTGCCTTCATCGTTGTCCTGTGCACGGTTGTCGCCTACCTTCTCATCAACTTTGCCGTAAAGCACGTTTCGCTCAGCGTGGTGAGCTATTACAGCTATCTCCAACCCTTCATTGCCGCCGTGATGTCGGTCACCGCGGGGCAGGCGGCGATCACCCCGGCCCGGATCCTGGCGGCCCTGCTTATTTTCGCCGGTGTGTACGTGGTCAACCTGGCCAACCGCAAGGAAACTGCTTCAGAAAAAGTGGCGGAAGGGCAATAAAATCCACTCGAATATCTTTTCGATCAGCGGCCGGCGTTTCCATTCGAGGTAATCGAGGCCCTGCGAATTCCTGACCGTCTCGGCGATATGCGTCCGGAGCTGGGAGAGTATCCCCGCATCAGTCCCGATGAGTGCGATCTCGTACTGGTAACGGAAGCTGCGGTAATCGAAATTGGCACTGGAAACCGAGAAGATCTCATCGTCGATGACCAGCAGCTTGGCATGAAGGTTATGCGGCAGGTAGAACAGGAGATTGACTCCGGCATTGTGAAGCAAACCCAGGTACTTGTTCCGCAGGATGTCGATCATCCTGACGTCGGAATGTTTGGGCATGATCACCTGCACCTCGACACCCCGGCCGCTCGCCTCCATCAGCGATTTGCGCAACTGGAACCCGGGAAGGAAGTACGGGGTTTCAATGACCACCGACCGGGCAGCCTGGCGGATGAGCTGGGTGTACCTTTTCCGCAGGCGCTGGAACTGGATGGAGGGAACGTCGCGGATGATCTCGAAATCGCCGAAGCGGATCTTCCGGGTATAGGCCGCTTTTTTCGTGATGAGGAACGGGTTGTACGCGTTGTAGTTTTCCAGAAAGACCTTCTTGAAGGCAACGGCGATCTCACCTTCCATCCGCAGGCAAAGTTCTCTCCAGTTCAGGTTGTAACCGGTGATGTTGGCCGAACCGATGTAACTGACCCCGTCGTCGATTACGACGATCTTGCGGTGGTCGCGCCGGTGGCCGCGTGTGAATACGTCGGTATTGATCGTGATCTTCTCGAAAAAACGAACCTCTCCGCCATGCGCGGTCAGGTCGGCAAAAAATGTCTCCGAAACGGGTCCCTTGCCCCACGAGTCGATCAGGATCTTGACCTTCACCCCTTCGCGGGCCCGGCGGGTCAGCGCATCGCGGAAGCGGATCCCCATGTGATCGTTGGAGAATTTGTAGGTTTCCAGGAAAATATACTCTTTCGCCTGCTCTATATCGTTGAGCATCAGCGTATAGTATTTCAGCGTATCGTCAATGATCCTGTACTGCATGCCGTTCGGCCTTCTCTCCCCAAAAGTACTAAAATGGTAAATCCATCAACAGCCGAAGGGAGGGGTTGGAGAATTTTTCCGTAAGTTTGCTAAAAAAGGCGGAATGATCAAATCCATGACCGGGTTCGGGAAGGCCTCGGCCGAAATTACCGGCCGGACACTGACCATCGAGGTAAAGACCCTGAACAGCAAGCAGCTTGACCTGATCCTGAAGATCCCCGGGTCGCTGCGGGAGAAGGAGTGGGAGATCCGGCAGTTGCTGACCCAACAGCTGGAGCGGGGCAAAGTAGAATGCTATATCGGGGTGGAGGCGAACAGCGAAGCAGCCGGCATTTCGATCAACCGACTCCTGGCCCGGTCCTATCATGCCGAATTGAAAAGCCTGGCGGCCGAATTGGGCGAATCCGCCGGCGCCGAACTTTTTGCCCAGGTCCTTCGAATGCCGGATGTGCTTCAGTCGGGCCGCGATGAGATCCTCGACGACGACTGGCCGGCGGTATTCACGGCCATCCGGGAGGCGATCGCGCGGGCCGACGAATTCCGCCGGGGGGAAGGAGCCATCCTGGAGAAGGACATCGCTGCGCGCGTGCAATTTATCCTGGCCTATCTCGATGAGGTCACCCCGCTTGAATCGGGCAGGACGGCCAGTCTCCGGGAACGCATCCGTGCCGATTTCGGCCGGATGGCCGCCGACCTGACGGTGAAGTCGCCCGATCCCGACCGGTTCGAGCATGAACTGATCTTTTATATCGAGAAGCTGGATATCACGGAGGAAAAGGTAAGGCTGAAAAAGCATTGCGACTATTTCCTGGAAACCCTTGCGGAACCGGTTTCGCAAGGCAAGAAACTCGGATTCCTGGTCCAGGAGATGGGCCGAGAGATCAACACCATCGGATCGAAAGCCGCCGAAGCGGGAATTCAGAAACGGGTGGTGCAGATGAAGGATGAACTGGAGAAGATCCGGGAGCAGTTGGGGAATATTCTTTAATGTGCTGATGTGCTGATGTGCTGATGTGCTGATGTGCTGATGATTGATATTAAATAATGTCTATTGCCTAATGCCTATTACCTATTGCCTAATGCCTATTGCCTAATGCCTAATGCCTAATGCCTATTGCCTATTGCCTATTGCCTATTGCCTATTGCCTGTTACTATTGCCTAATGCCTGAAAAATCGTAAATGGGAAGGGCCATCATCGTTTCGGCGCCGTCGGGGGCCGGCAAGACCACGATCGTGAAGCATCTCCTGCGAACCTTGCCGGAGCTGGAATTCTCGGTGTCGGCATGCAGCCGCACCCGGAGGGAGGAGGAAACCGATGGAAAAGACTATTACTTCATCTCGGCGGAGGACTTCCAGGGACGGATCCTGCGCAACGAATTCATTGAATGGCAGGAGGTTTATCCCGGAAGTTATTACGGCACCCTGAAGTCGGAGATGGAGCGCATATGGGCGCTTGGCCGGACGCCGATCTTCGACGTGGATGTGGTGGGGGCACTGAACCTGAAAAAATATTTCGGAGACGTAGGCCTTGGTATATTCATCCACCCGCCGTCTATCGAAGAACTGGAAAACCGGCTGCGGAAAAGGGGCACCGAATCACCCGAATCGCTGAAAAAAAGAGTCGACAAGGCGGCCTACGAGCTGACTTTTGCCGATCGCTTCGACCGGATCATCATCAACGATAACCTGGAAGTAAAGTGCCAGGAAATCGTAGAGTTGGTTAAAGGATTTCTTGAAAAAGATCAAATTCCTTAAACAACCGTGTTATGAGCAGCGTTTTTCAAATTCCGGTTCCACATTTCTTTGCGGAATTCAAGTCCCGTGTCGTGATCAACGCAACGCGATGGAGCGTTGTCATGGCCCTGATTGCTTTATCATTATGGTCTGATGCAGCTTGTGGCCAGTTACCCTGGACCTGGCAGAATCCCCGCCCGCAAGGCAACGGGTTGTTCGGAGGATGCGCCCTGGATTCGTATACCTACGTTGCTGTTGGCGCATACGGAACCGTACTCAAGACTACCGACATGGGATTGACATGGGTGATTCTCCCTCCCCAAACCGCCTCCTTTCTGCTGAGTGTCAGTTTCTCAGGTACTGCCAACGGCATTGCGGTCGGGGATCCGGGCACCATCCTGAAGACGACCGATGCCGGATCTACCTGGTCCGTCAAGTCATGCCCGGTGACAAATCCCCTGGAATGCGTTCATTACTGTTCGGCTGGTGTTGCCTATGCCTGTGGAACGGGCGGGGTCATCCTGAAATCGACCGATGGCGGCGAAACATGGAGTATCCTGAACTCCGGCACTACGCAGAATCTCTTCAGCATCTTTTTTACCGACGATCAGACCGGGTGGGCAGCCGGTGACAACGGCATCATCATAAAGACCGTCAATGGCGGCGCTTCATGGACCCAGCAGGGATCCGGCGTCAACAAAATGCTCCGGTCGATCCATTTCCCTGACGACCAGACAGGGTATATATGCGGCTATTCGGGCACCGTGCTAAAAACCACCAACGGAGGCGCCACCTGGAGTGTCCAGGATAAAGTCACAAATTCGAATCTTTATTCCATCCGGTTCACCAATGCCAATACCGGCTACGCCTGCGGTTCTGAGGAGACCTATATTAAAACCGTCAACGGTGGCCAGGGCTGGAGCTTTATACCCGGTGAACTTTCCTTCGGTGTGTTAACCGGTATATGTTTTGCCGATGCATCGAACGGATGGATGTGCGGCAACTTCGGAAGGCTGATGAAAACCACCGACGGCGGGGTTCACTGGAATTATATCAGCGATGATTCCTGCGAAGATTACTATTCGATCCAATTCCTTGATACGCAGCATGGCTTTGTCGGGGGCGACTGGGGAAAATATTTCATGACCACCAACGGAGGAGAGACCTGGAGTAACAACACGATCCCGGACAATACCATGGTCATCTACTCGGCCCACTATTTTTCTCCCGGATCCATCCTTGAGGTGGGAGGGTATGGAACTGCCTTTAAAACGACCAACGGCGGAGCGGATTGGGCGCCAATCAACCTGGGAACGACCTCGAACCTGATGCGGATCCTCTTCCCGACAGCCAACACCGGTTATATTTTCGGGGCATACGGATTTTTAGCCAGATCGACCGACCAGGGAAATTCCTGGACCACGATCCCCTGTCCGGGAACCTACCATTTCATGGGTGCCGCCGCCTTGAACGAATCGATGCTCGTTGCCGTTACAAGCTGGGGAAAGATCCTGAAATCGACCGATAGCGGATCGACATGGACAGAAAAACATTCGGAAGCGGGGGAGAACTTATCCGACATTGCTTTCAATACGAACGGAGTGGGCATCGCGGTTTCCGGACACAGTAAAATTTACCGGTCAACCGATTATGGTGAAACCTGGACCGTATCCCAGGTGGGTGCTTTCAGAGAATACACTCACGTACAATTCGTTACGAACAACATTCTATGGATCAGCGGGAGCGATGGGTATTCTCTCCGGAGCACCGATGCCGGGCTCACCTGGGCCGACCAGTTCATCGGGACCCACCAGCCGCAGCAGAGCATCTTCTTTACCAGTGAACTGAACGGATTTATCACCGGTGTCGGAGGAATGCTGCTCAGCACAAAGTCGGGCGGGGTGGTTTCCGTTCCGGAGAAACCTGAAGGAAACCTGATTGACGAGAGTGCCTGCGTAGCAATTCCGAATCCTTTCCGCACGGAAACCACGCTGCATTACCGCCTGGATGGGCCAGCCCATGCAACACTGGAATTATATGACATCCGGGGGATCAGGCAATTTTCAAAGGATCTGGGTATAAAAAAACAGGGGGACAATGCCGATCTTCTCAACGCAGGAGATCTTGCACCCGGGATCTGGATCATCAGGATCAGGGCGGGTTCACGGATCCTGACCGGAAAAGCCGTCCGGATCGGCCAGTCTGACCGGGATTGAACTCCCGCAACCATCAGAACCAAATGTCAAATTAAATCATTCAAATCCGAAATCTGAAATCGTAAATCGAAAATCGTAAATTGAAAACCGGTCTCTTCTTCGGCTCCTTCAACCCGGTCCATAACGGGCACCTGATGATCGCCTCTTACATGGTTGAATTCACCGGCCTGGAACAGGTTTGGTTCGTGGTCTCCCCGCAGAACCCGTTGAAGGACAAGTCCACCCTCCTGGCCGACCATCACCGCCTTTCCCTGGTAAACCTGGCCATCGAGGATGACCCGCGCTTCCGTTCTTCGAACATCGAATTCAAAATGCCCCGCCCCTCCTACACCATCGACACCCTGACCTGGCTTTCGGAAAAACATCCCGGCAGGGAATTCTCCCTCATCGCTGGAAGCGACAGCCTGGCCACCTTCCACAAATGGAAGAATTACGAGGAGATCCTCCGTCAGTACAGCATCTATCTTTACCCGCGGCCCGGTGTCCCCCCCACTCCTTTCGACAACCATCCCTCGGTAAAGCATGTCGATGCCCCCCTGATCACCCTCTCCTCTTCCTTTATCCGGCAGGGAATCAACGAGGGGAAGAACATGCGTCACTTTCTGCCGGAGAACGTGTGGAAGTATGTGCAGGAGATGAATTTTTATACGTGAGCCCTCAACCCCCGGCCCCTTCTCCCCGGGGAAAAGGGGTGCAGGGGATGAGGCATCATCGCCGGTGTGCACCAGGCACGAC
>CAYVVG010000015.1:45710-63646 GCA_964455285.1 uncultured Prolixibacteraceae bacterium | reverse complement strand
TTCCGCAGGGAAGGATCAGCACGCCATGCCCGGGCCTGAGGAGCAACTGCTTGTATGTTTTGGCAAACGGTAACGCAAAACCGATGCAGCCGGGAACCGGTGTCAGGTGCTGGAGCGGTTCGACTGCGGGTATGATCCGGTGATCATCTCCTCCGAACCTTCCCAGCTGCCATATGCCCGCCACGGGTCCGTCGACGTCCGCATCGAACCCGAATCCCTGGTGGGTGTTCGACTGCCCGATCACCAGGATCACATCGAAAAAGGAGGGATGCTGCTGAATGGGTATGTAGCCGGCCTTCTTATCGCAGGCTGCGACCCCGGTCAGGAATAACAGGAAAAGGGGTCGGAGGATCTTTCCGGGTCCTGGCATGCCGGTATCCTTTCAGTTCTTAATAAATTTAAACGTTACCCGGCTGTCGCGGGTGCAAACGATGAAAAAATAGAGTCCGGGTTGCAGGTGGCCGACATCAACCCCGAGAGATCCTTCCCCTGGTTCCGCCTGCATCACAGTCCGTCCCGACAGATCGGAAAGGTAACCCCCGACCTGCCGCATCCCCTGGCAGCTTACCCGCAACCGGTCGCCCCGGACTTCCAGGCGGAACGGGTTCCGGGCGGAATCACCTGCCTCTCCGGTGCCGGCCGTGGCATTGCGGATGCAGCGCACCGACAACCCGGTACGGATGTGCAGGCTGCCGCCCAGCACGTCGGGATAGTTATAGCTGAGCATCCGGTAGCAAAGAAAGTTCCCGCCATCCGGGGTCGAAGTCCAGAAATAACCATGGCTGAAGAGATAATGAAAATTCCCGTCCATCTCACGGGCCCCTCCCGGCAGGCCCGAAAATCCGCTTTCGTTGGTTGCGCTAGTATTCGGCGTGAACCAGTAACTGGTTCCCGTCTCCAGGCTGCCCTTCGATTTCAGTTTTCCCCCGGCTACCTCTTTTCCCCCCAGGAAACGGACCAGCCGGTCCCAGTCGGAGGTATCGGGCACATGCCAACCCGGCGGGCACAGTTTCCCCGACGCCACTGCCAACCCGTTATACAAAGCGCCGATAATGTCCTTGTAAGTGGAGGAGTTTGCGTACCAGCACCGGGCCGGCGACGACAGGAACCCCCAGGCCGTCGTATCCTCCACCATGAGGATCCCGGCAGAATCGGAAAAACGCGTGGTCTTGAGGTTTTCCGCCATCCATACCTGGGTTCCGACGGTGACGACCGGGTAAACGTTCCCGTCGGCGTCGCTGACGGTTTGCCCCGGCGCTTCCCATGCCATGGGAAACAGGAGCAGCAATATCGGCAGGAGGTTTCGCATCGGGTCCGGACCCATGATGAAAGGTCAAAGGTAAGAGAAAACCGAATCAGTTGCCAATTTAAGTATTTACCTACTTTTATATTATTTTTGTAAAAAAAATCAGACACATGAAAACAATTACTCTTGCTTCCTTCCTCCTCTTTTCGGCCCTGATGATCCAGGGTCAGAGCGTGTTACGGTACAACTTCAACGGAACTCTCCAGGAGACCAACGGCGCGGGCCCCGCTCTCACCGTGTTGGGCACTCCGGGGACCTTTGTGCTCGACACCCTGAACGAGATCAGCGGAAAGACGAAGACGGTATACCGGTTTGAGCAGAATTCGGGGTTTCAGTTCGACAATGCGGCCGCCGGCAATTTCCTGGGAAGCTCCTATACCCTCGAGATCTATTTTGAATTCGATTACCTCAACAGCTGGAAACGGGTGGTTGATTGGAAGAACCGGAAGACCGACAACGGCGCTTATGTATACAACGGCAAACTGAATTTTTACAACTTTGTCACCAGCGGAGCCGCCCCGGTGGTGGCCGGCGAATATACCTATTACGTAGTCACCCGCGACGGCGCTACGGGCACCCTGAAGATCTACACCGACGGCGGGGTCCAGGTCGAATTCAACGACGTGACCGGAGAGGGGATCCCGGATGCCGACCATGTGCTGAACTTCTTTTACGACGACCTGGTAGTGCCCAATGAAGCCAGTCCGGGCGCCGCCGCCATGGTCAACCTCTACAACTATGTGCTGGATTCCACCACGGTGCGGCAGAACTGGATATTCCTGAATTCCAATGTGTTCGGAATCAACGACCGGGAAAAAACCATGGCCTCGATCAGGATCGGGCCGAATCCCTGCCGGGGAACAGCCATTATCGACCTTGCGGATGTGGCGATGGGCGGACCGGTTTCCCTTACGGTGACCGGCGCGATGGGAAATGTGGTCTTCACCGACGATCATGCGCACGGTCCGGTCTATACGCTGAACGTCGGTTCCCTGGAATTGCCGGAGGGGGTATATCTGATCAGGGCCGAAACGGACCGCAAAGTGGCGGTGAGAAAGCTGGTGGTGGCCCGGTAGCGGGTCCGTACCCCGATTCGTTGTATTTTTGCATCACTCTTCCGGCAGGCAGTCTGCCCTGAAAGGGTGTGTCAAAAAGTTACCCCATGTTTGAAAAGAAAGACAAAGGAGCTGCCGCGGCCGGCCACCCGCGGCTGACTGCACTGTCGGAACTTGGCGAGTTCGGCCTGATCGACCGGCTGACGAAAGATTTCCGCATCTACCACCCTGAAACGTTGAGAGGGATCGGCGACGATGCCGCGGTGATCGCGGCTGGCGAAAAGGTCATGCTCCTGTCCACCGATCTGCTGGTCGAAGGGATCCACTTCGACCTCACCTACGTGCCTTTCCGTCATCTCGGCTATAAATCGGCCGTGGTGAACATTTCCGACATCGCCGCCATGAACGGGATACCGAAGCAACTCACCCTCTCCCTGGCCGTATCCAGCCGGTTCCCTGCCGAAGCCCTCGACGAGCTTTATGCCGGCGTCAGGGCCGCCTGCGACCACTACCGGGTGGATCTGGTCGGAGGAGACACCACCTCCAACGTCCGGGGGCTGACGATCTCGGGAACCATCGTCGGAGAAGCAAAGGCCGACGAAGTGGTATACCGCCACGGCGCCCGTCCGGGCGACCTGCTGTGCGTGACCGGCGACCTGGGCAGCGCCTACATCGGGCTGCTCATCCTGGAGCGGGAGAAAGCCGAGTTCAAGGCCAATCCCGCCATGCAACCCAAACTGGAAGGGCTCGACTACCCCGTCGGGCGGCAGCTGAAGCCCGAAGCCCGCACCGACATCCGGAACCTGCTGCTGGGGGCGGGAGTAACGCCCACCTCGATGATCGATATCTCCGACGGCCTGGCTTCCGATCTCCTCCACATCTGCAAGCGATCGGGTGTGGGATGCAGGCTGTTCGAGGAGAAGATCCCCATCGACGGCCAGACCACAGAGCTGGCCAAGGAGTTCGGCATCATCCCCAGTGTGGCGGCCCTCAGCGGGGGGGAGGATTATGAGTTGCTTTTCACCGTGAAACAGGAGGACTATGAGAAGATCCGCGATCTCGGCGGCATCTCCATCATAGGCCATATGACCGTCCCCACGGAAGGGAAGGTGATGATCACCCCCGACGGGAAATCGATCCCGGTCACTGCACAGGGATGGGACGGGATGACCCGTAACACCCCACCCCCGCCTGCGGCCTACCCCTCCCCAAACAGGGAGGGGTGATACCCCACCCCGGCCTGCGGCCTGCCCCTCCCCAAACAGGGAGGGGCGATCTCTGCGTCTCTGCGCCTCTGCGGTTATTTTATTTTAACGATGACAGGACCTTTACCACCTGCTCCAACATCCCCTCCGTGAAATCGAGGTGGGTGACGAACCTCACGGTAGTAGGATCCATCGGGAGGGCGTGGATGTCGTGCTCCCTGAGCAGGTGAAGGAACTCTTTTGCGCCGCCCGGGTTATGAAGCCGGAAGATCACGATGTTGGTGTCGACGGGGAACACCTCCTCCACATAAGGCATTTCCGACAGGATCTTTCCCAGCAATTTCGCCCGGTCGTTGTCGGTCTTCAGCCGTTGAACGTTATGATCCAGCGCGTAAATGCCCGCCGCGGCCAGGTATCCCGCCTGCCGCATCGCCCCGCCGAAGGCTTTGCGAACCCTCCGGGCCTGTTTGATGAAAGCCTTTTCTCCCAGCAGCAGCGATCCGATGGGCGCCCCCAGACCCTTGGAAAGGCAGATGGACAGCGAGTCGACGAGGTCCGCATATTTCCGGGGCTCCTCTCCCGTTTCGGCCAGGGCGTTGAACAGCCGTGCCCCGTCGAGGTGGAATTTCAGCCCGTGATCGCGGCAAACCTGTGCGACGGCAGCCAGGTCATCATAACGGTAGATGGCGCCTCCGCCTTTATTCATCGAGTTTTCCGCCTCCACCAGCCGGGTCACAGGCCGGTGGATGTCGTCGGGGTTGATGTGGCGCTCCACCTCCCCGGCCGTGATCAGTCCTCGCGGACCCTCGAGGAGGCATACCGACGCCCCCGAGTTGCGCATGATGGCGCCCCCCTCGTAATAATAGATGTGCGAGAACTTATGGCAGATCACCTCGTCGCCCGGGCGCGTATGGACGTTGATGGCCACCTGGTTGGTCATGGTGCCCGAGGGGCAGAAGATCGCCGCCTCCTTCCCGAACATCGCGGCCGCTTTCTCTTCCAGCGCATTCACCGTGGTGTCGTCGCCGAACACATCGTCGCCCACCGGCGCCTGCATCATGTATTCCAGCATCTCCTTCGAGGGCCGGGTCACGGTATCGCTTCTTAAGTCTGTCATTTTTTTGCGTCTTAGCGCCTTCGCTGTTAATTTTCCCCTTCCCCTCATCCTTTCCCGGATCAAAGGTCCGAAAAATCGGGAAATAAGTACCTTTGAAAACAGAGATCAAGGGTTGACCCTGCCATCTTTCAGTTTATTCACCGCTAAGGCGCCAAGACGCTGACCACAATGATAAAAAAAAATTCCAAGGTCATCTTTTCTTTCCTTTTCCTGTTCGGGACCTTGCTGACTTCAGCGCAAGATCAGGCAGAACCAGCCGGAGAGGGGATCGGCCGGATGATCGATCAATGGCACCGCGATGCGGCCGGAGCCAACTTCGACGCCTATTTCGGGGCCATGACGCCCGACGGGGTTTTCATCGGCACGGATGCCTCGGAATACTGGACTGTGCCGGAGTTCAGGACCTGGTGCAAACCCCATTTTGACCGAAAGAAAACCTGGGATTTCCGCCCCTTCAACCGCCACATCTATCTTTCCGGTGACCGGAATTCGGGCTGGTTCGACGAGCTGCTTTCCACCCAGATGGGGATCTGCCGCGGTTCCGGCGCTGTCGTAAAACAGGATGGGTCGTGGAAAATTGCGGAGTACGTGCTATCGGCCGCCATCCCCAACGGGAACATGAAGCAGGTGACCACCCTGAAAGCCGCCTCCGATACTGCCTTTATCTTGGAACAGATCTTCAGCCGGCACGGCCTCACCGGCACGATCGTATTCTTCGATCCCTCGAAAGAGAAGTACTTCGGATATGCTCCGGCGTTGTGGGACAGCGGGTATTCTCCCGCTTCCACCTTCAAGATCCCCAACTCGCTGATCGGTCTGGAGACGGGAGTGATCGACACGAATTATATTTTCAGATGGAACGGCGAAAAACGGCGTCTTCCGCAATGGGAGCAGAACCTCACCCTGAAGGAAGCCTTCCGGGTGTCGTGCGTGCCCTGCTACCAGGAGGTGGCCCGGAAGGTCGGCCCGGAACGTATGAAACGGTCGCTGGAAAAGATCGGCTACCCCGGCATGGACGTTCACGCCGGAAACATCGATCTTTTCTGGCTGGAGGGCAACTCGCGCATCACGCCCCGGCAGCAGGTCGGGTTCCTGCGCAACCTGAACGAGGAAAAACTGCCCCTTTCCCCTGCCGTCATGCGATCGGTGAAATCGGTCATGCGCCAGGAGGGGATCCCGGGATACCGGCTCTACGGTAAAACCGGTTGGGCCATCCGCAAAGGCAACAATTACGGTTGGTTCGCGGGGTGGGTTGAATCGGGCGACCACGTAATCTACCTGGCCACCCTGGTTCAGCCGAAAGATGGAAAGTTACCCGATGATTTTACCGTGGCCCGGCGACAGGTTGTCGAAGAAGCCCTTCATGCCTTGCGGATGGTGCCGTAAGCCTTTGGAGTAGCTGGCATTGTCCGGGAACCCATCGATTTTAAAAATCCGTCAGACGGGATACGTTCTAACAATACCTTGACATTTGCCCAAAAATATCTAAATTTGAGTTCCGATCGGGACAAACTATCCGGGAAAAGGAAAATCGGCAAGAACATCACGATGTCATTGTTTATCTGCCAGATACAACATGACCCCTGAAAACGATATAGCAGATATATCAACAATCTTACAGCTACTGAGACGTTGGCGGTCATTGTAGCGGGATAGTGTAAACATAACAACTAAAAAATATCATAACTTCGGGATCTGGTATGTAAAGAGTCAAAATAGTCAGGATTTTAAATATGAGTACAACAAAAATTTCTATACGTTTTTTTGAAGACCGCGAAGTGCGAGCTATTTGGGACGATGAAAATGCCAAATGGTGGTTTTCTGTATTGGATATTGTTGCAGTCCTTACCGACCAAAAGGATTATTCCAAAACTCGTAATTATTGGAAATACCTGAAAGCTAAGCTAAAGAAGGAATGCAGTCAAGTGGTTAGTGCCACTACCCAGTTGAAAATACTTGCACCGGATGGTAAAAGTCGTTTAGCTGATATGTTGGATTACGAAGGTATCATTGCATTGGGTAAAGTGTTTCCTGGCAAAAAGGCAAACCGTTTTATAGAATGGTTCACATTCAGTGCGGAAAGCATAGACGGAAAAAGTAAAACAAAGGCATATGCATTGTTTGAAAGTTCCTTTATTAACAGTATTGAAGTGGGCACAACTAAAGGGTTGCAACAAATACATGCATATTTATTTGGCGGATTGTATGATTTTGCTGGGCAAATTAGACAAAAAAATATTTCAAAAGGCGGTTTTCAATTTGCCGTTTCACATTTTTTGGGCGATACATTAAAACAAATAGAAGCAATGCCCGAAACTACATTTGATGAAATCATAAACAAATATGTAGAAATGAATATTGCTCACCCTTTTATGGAAGGAAATGGTAGAAGCGCTAGAATATGGTTGGATTTGATACTTAAAAAACGCATCAAAAAATGCGTCGATTGGAGTAAGATAAGCAAACAAGATTATATGAATGCAATGATGTTGAGCCCAACAAAAAGTAAGGTGCTTAAATCACTTTTAGAAAAGGTACTAACATCAAAAATTAACGACCGAGAAATGTTTATGAAAGGGATTGATTACTCATATTACTACGAGGAAAATAGTTGATGAAAAGCGGCAATAATAAAACAACGACCGCCAACATGCCGTCAGCCGAGCAATGCGGGAGGTTTCCGGAGGGTGGCATTCACCAAACCTATAAACGATAAAGGAAAAGCAAACATAAAACAAGTAAAACCCGCACTGCGGCTGCCGGCGGCACGTTAGGGCCATTTGAAACAAGCCATTGAGGTGTGAAAAAATCTTTTGTATCTTTGTATAAACACATAGTCTATGACCACCAAAGATTTAAGAAAAGAGATCAACCGGGTTATTCAGAAAGTACCTGATGATTTTCTTGATGATATCCTGGCATATTTAAAAGAAGTCGAAAATAAGTCAAAGAATGATTATGACTCGTTAAGGTATCTCAAACAGATATTTAAAGAAGATCAGGAACTTCTTGAAAAGCTCGCAAAATGATTCAGATTGAAGAAGTCATTAATATTCATGACATTCTAATCGATAGGTTTGGCGGCAGTCATGGGATCAGAGATCATAATGCCCTGGAGTCGGCTATTAACAGGCCATTCATGACTTTCGACCAAAAAGAACTTTATCCCACCCAAACTGAAAAAGCAGCAGCACTTATTGAAAGTCTTATATCAAATCACCCATTCCTTGATGGCAATAAAAGAATTGGTTATGTCATGATGAGATATTTTCTTTCAAAAATGGATTTGATATTAGCGCTTCCCAACCTGAAAAATTCGAATTTGTCATCAAAATCGCGCAAGGACAGTTGAATTTTGAACGGATAAACAATTGGATATCCAATAATTTAAGGAAACTTTAACTTAAACGGCCACTAACAGGCCAGCACGCACAATGCTTCCGCACCCAGGAATGACAAGTCATTCCTAGAGTACCGCACTGTGTTTGCCGGCAAAGCGTTAGCCATTATTTTAGCAAAACTGACAATTTAAAATAATAACATAAAAACGGAGAGAAAATGAAAAAATTAGCAGCAGAATTTATCGGAACCTTTTGGTTAGTACTGGGAGGATGTGGAAGTGCTGTTTTAGCCGCAGCATATCCTGAATTAGGAATTGGATTTGTAGGAGTTGCAATAGCTTTTGGCTTAACTGTAGTGACCATGGCATACGCTATCGGACACATTTCAGGTTGCCACCTTAACCCCGCTGTTTCTATTGGACTTTGGATTGGTGGCCGATTTGACAAGAAGGAGCTTCTCCCCTATATTTTGGCTCAGGTATTGGGAGGAATTGCCGGAGCTGGCATCCTTTACATTATTGCAAGTGGAAAGACAGCGTTTGAAATTGGTGGATTTGCCGCAAATGGATATGGAGAACACTCACCAGGTGGATATAGTCTGCTTGCAGCTTTGGTAACAGAAACTGTGATGACCTTTATGTTCTTAATTATTATTTTAGGAGCAACTCATTCAAAAGCAGCCAAAGGATTTGCAGGACTGACAATCGGACTTGGATTGACGCTTATTCACTTAATAAGTATTCCTGTAACCAACACTTCAGTAAATCCTGCGAGAAGTATCAGTCAGGCACTGTTTGCACAAGGTTGGGCAATTGAACAACTTTGGCTTTTTATTATCGCGCCAATTGCAGGAGCAATCTTGGCTGGATTTGTTTATAAAATGATTTCGCCCGAGAAGGAATAAAAACAATGGCTGACAAACTGTACCAGTAATAAGGGTTTCAATGGGCATTCAAGCTTTGTAGCAGATATATCAACAATCTTACAGCTACTGAGACGTTATCAGTAATGATTGGGGACGTGGTAACTTGAATCAGACGAACTAAAAGACAAATGAAGAAAATAATTTTGCTTACAATATTAGTATTCCACACAACTTTTATTAATGCGCAATGGGTTCCAACAAATGGTCCGTATCATTCAATAATTAATTGTATTGTATCAGATGGGACTAACACATTTATTGGAACCAATGGTTATGGAATATTTCTAACCACTAATAATGGCGCTAATTGGACTGCTGTTAATACAGGGTTATGGAATACTAATGTATTTTCATTAGTTATTGACGGAACAAGTATATATGCAGGAACTGATGGTGGTGGCGTGTATATATCAACAGATAATGGAACAAGTTGGAATGGAATTAATACTGGGAGCTCTTCAGCTATTAAGTCATTAGCCATAAGTGGAACCAATATATTTGCCGGTACTAATGGCGATGGGATATATTTACATACTAATGCTGGTTTTTGGTCCCCAATAAATACTGGCTTGATCCCAAATTCTAAAGTTAATTCAATAGTTATAAACGGCCTAAATATTCTTGCAGGAACAGACAATGGTGTGTTTTTATCTACAAATACTGGAACCAGTTGGTCATCTGTTAATGCAGGTTTGACAAACCCTACTGTAAATTCATTAGTCGTGAGCGGAACAAATATTTTTGCTGCGACTTCTAATGGAATTTTTTTATCAACAGATAATGGAAGCAGTTGGGCCGCAGTAAATACTGGGTTAACAACCACCAATGTTCAATCAATAGCTATAAGCGGAGAAAATATATTCGCAGGTACAAATGGAGGCGGTGTATTTTTATCTACAAGCAATGGGAGCGGCTGGGCGGCAATGAATACGGGATTGGCAAACCTTTACGTTTCTTCAATTGGCATCAGTGGAGAAAATATTTTTGCAGGTACAAATGGAGGTGGTATTTTTTTATCCGCGAATAATAGTAGCAATTGGACAGAAGTAAATACAGGGATGGATAGAACCATGGTTTCTTCGTTAATCTTAAGTGGAACAAACATTATTGCAGGCACTGTTTATGACGGTGTATATCTATCAGCCAATGGTGGAAACAGTTGGTTTTCTGTGACTCCGGAAATAAATATACTTTATGTTTCATCAATTGCGATTATAGGAACAAATATTTTTGTAGGAACTACAAATAGTGGTGGGGTATTCTTATCCACAAATAATGGAACCAGTTGGTCATCTGTTACTACAGGTCTGACAAACACTACTGTAAATTCATTAGCCGTGAGCGGAACATATATTTTTGCTGCAACTTCTAATGGAATTTTTTTATCAACAAATAATGGGAGCAGTTGGGCCGCAGTAAATACTGGGTTAACAACCACCAATGTTCAATCAATAGCTATAAGCGGAGAAAATATATTCGCAGGTACAAATGGAGGCGGTGTATTTTTATCTACAAATTACGGTACTAGTTGGTCTGCCATGAATCCGGGATTAACAAACACTTATGTTTCTTTAGTTTTTTCAAATGGAACAAACATATTCGCAGTCGATGGTACTTCAGGTTTGTTTTTATCCACAAATTACGGAATTAGCTGGACTGCTGTAAATACAGGGTTTCCATTATATGCTAATGTTACTTCATTTGCTGTGAGCGGAATAAATATTTTTGCAGGAACAGCAAGTGATGGTGTTTTTTTATCTACAGATAATGGAAGTAATTGGAGCGCAGTAAACACAGGATTGAAAAATCTTGAAATTATGTCATTAGTAATTAATGGAACAAATATATTAACTGGTTCTGGTAATGATGGGGTTTGGAGTCGCCCATTATCTGAAATGTTAGGAATAGAAGAAATCTCAAATGAATCATTTTGTACCATTGCCCCCAACCCCTTCACATCACGAACAACAGTTAGTTTTGCAGTAGAACAAAAGAACACTATAATTAAAATAACTAGCATTCTTGGACAAGAAATAAAAACAATAAATTTTACAGGCAAACAACTTGTACTTGACAAAGCAGAAATGAAAACAGGTATTTACTTTGTGCAGGCAACAGACGAACAGAAACATATTTGCAACAGGAAAATAATAGTACAATAACGCTTGAAACACTTGACACGAATGAAAAAGAAAGTACTACTGATAACATAAGATTTATGAAATTTAAAAAAGGAGGCTGAATCGCTTAACTACAGCGTCTGCGGGCTTCTCCCTTTTTAAAACTTCATAAATCTTTCAAAACATTCGACGTTTTCCCGCAACCCGGAATCTGTGCCCGATCTTGCTACCTTTGCAATCTCATTGATCAGAAAATATGAAGATCCTTGCCCTGTCAAAAGAGATCCCGCCGGTCGTCTGGGACTCGCTCGAAGAGGTCCTGTGCGACGAAGCCGCCCTGCTGCACCAACTGTACCTCGACGACCACGTGCGTGAATTCTACTTCACCGGCCAGGGAGAAGCGGTGCTGATCCTCGAGGCGGACTCCGCCGGAGAAGCGCAGGAGATCCTGGGTCAGCTTCCGCTGGTCAAAGGCGGATACATCCGGTTCGAGGTGACGGAACTCCGGCCCTATACAGGTTTTTCGCGGCTGTTCTGAGACAAGGCCTGACCTCATTTCTTCGTACCTTTGCACCCCTTTAAATTCCTACACACGGTTCTATGTCTTTCTCCTCCCGGATTTTCGTGGTCCTTCTCCTCTTCCTCGTTCCCCTTTCCCAACTCCCCGCCCAGGTCCGCCGCACCGGCATGATCTCCGGCAAAGTCATCGACAGCCAGGCGAAAACCCCTGTGGAGTACGCGAACATCGTTCTCCGTGCCGCGAAAACCGATTCGATGGTCACCGGGACGGTGACCGACAGCGCCGGCTTCTTCCGGCTGAAAGAGGTTCCCTTTGGAAGTTACATCCTGGAATACAGTTTCATCGGTTATGAAAAGATGCGTACCAGCATACAAACACTTGACGCCAAACACCCGAGAGCCGATGCAGGGACGCTGGCGCTGACCTCCTCGACGGTTACGATGAACGAAGTGACCATCACCTCCGAAAAGACCATGATGATCAACAAGATCGACCGCAAGGTGTTCAATGTCCAGAAAGATATCCAGGCGCAGACGGGTACCGTCACCGACCTGCTGCAGAACATCCCGTCGATCTCGGTCGATATGGACGGCAACATCAGCCTGCGCGGGTCGGGCAACGTCACGATCCTGATCAACGGCCGTCCCTCGGTGATGAGCGGCGTGGCCAACCTGGAACAGATGCAGGCTTCGCTGGTCGAGCGGATCGAAGTGATCACCAACCCGTCGGCACGCTTCAAACCCGACGGCACCGCCGGCATCATCAACATCATCCTGAAAAAGGAAAGAAAGGCCGGCTTCAACGGCACCGTGGGCCTCAACGCCGGCAACCACGACCGCTTCAACGGCAATGTGCAGCTCAACTATAACCTGGGAAAGATGAACCTCTTCGGCAGTTACGGCTACCGCCAGGATTACCGCCGGCGCAGCAGCGAAGTCCGGTCGCAGACCATCGACACTGCATCGTCGGAATCGACCCGGTACTGGCAGAACACGCAGGGATGGGCGCGCCCGAAATCGCATATCGCCCGGGCCGGGTTCGACTGGGCAATCAGTAAAAAGGACGCCGCGGGCGTTTCAGGCATCTACAATTACCGGAAGGTGGACCGCCACGATACCACCGGCAACCGGTATTTCGATCATGAATTCCTTCCTTCCGAGACCTATCTCCGGAACCACGACGGGATCGAATCGGAGAACAGCCTGGGGATCACGGCCTTTTACGAGCACACCTTCGACCGGGAAAAGGAAAGCATGGTCAAAGCCGCCTTCGATTACCAGCAGGATAAGGAATCGGAGGACGACTACTATACGAACCTCTATACCCTGCCTGCAATTCCCGACAAAGCCGACCGCGCACAGGGGAACAACAGCGGTCACGACATCAGCTTCACCCTCGACGGCTCCACCCCGCTCTGGAAGGTCCTTCAACTGGAGACGGGTTACGAATGCAATATCGAACTCATCACCATCGACCAGTCGGTCAGCGCCATGGACCCCGCGACGAAGGTCTGGGCCGTCGACACCTCCGAAGGAAGCCGGTTCCATTCCAACCAGACGGTACACGCCCTCTATGCCACCCTCAGCGGCTCGTGGAAGAAGTTCAGGGCCATGGCCGGTCTCCGTGCCGAAGAGGCGATCCTCGACCTCGAATTCCGGACCCTCGGCAGCTCGCTGAACACCGACTACTTCGCCCTCTACCCCACCCTGCACCTGGGCCTGGAAGCCGGCAAAGGCGAGTGGCAGCTCAACTACAGCAAGCGGGTGAACCGTCCCGACGGGGAGGACATGAACCCGGTACCCGAGTACCGCGACCCGCGGAATGTTTTCATGGGCAACCCCAACCTGAAGCCGGAGGAGATCCACTCGGTCGAGTTGGGATATGCGCTCAGCCTCGATAAAATGAACCTGGTCCCCACCCTCTTCTACCGGTACAAGGTCAACGGCTTCACCTGGGTCACCCGCAGCCTCAACGACACGGTGCTGGCATCTACCATGGAGAACCTCGACCGCGACCAGTCGGCAGGCGTGGACCTCAGCGGCACCCTGCGGATCGGAAAAGCCGTGCGGATGAACTTCAGCGCCTCGGGTTTCTACAGCGAGATCGACGCGTCGGGCATCGGGTACAGCGCCTCCACCTCCACCTTTGCGTGGAACGCCAAGCTGAACGCCTCCATCAACCTCACCAAAACCACGCTCCTCCAGGTGAACGGCCAGTACCGTTCGGAAGCCCTCACCGCGCAGGGTAAGCGCAAAGCCAACTGGGTCGTCAACCTCGGTTTCCGCCAGGATCTGTGGAAGAAGAAAATCTCGCTGATCGCCACCGTCTCCGACCTCTTCAATACCCAGGCCTGGAAGCACAGCATCAACACCGCCACCCTGGTGCAGGAGTCGACCCGCCGGCGCGACGCCCGGGTGATCTACGGCGGCGTGGTGTTCAACTTCGGCACCAACGGCAAAAAGCAGAAGGAGGCGAAGTTCGAGTTCGACAACGGCATGGAGGGGAGATGACGCCCCAGCGCCCCGCCCCTGGGCGGGAAACTTAAAACTTGCGACTTAAAACTACCGCGGACTGTGGACTGATGACTGTCGACTGATTTTCAGATCGTTGAGAGGTGTTTTGAAAGGAATACGGCAAGACCGCAAACCCTGAATCCGTTGGATAACAGGTAATCCTCCTCCTTTCTGATCACGACGAAGTTTTTTGGGGTATTCATCGAACGCACCGCTTCGGTGTTTCCCCGCGAGACCCTCACATCCGATCCGAATTTGACCTCTAGTCCGGCAACCGGCACGTCCCCTCGGGTGATCACCAGGTCCAGCTCCGCTCCATCGTGAGTCCGGTAAAAATAATACCGGCAATTGTCCGGCAAGGCCGCGATGATCTGATCGATAGCAAATCCCTCCCAGGATACGCCCATTTTGGGATGGCTGAAGAGCTGTTCAATCGTCTCAATTCCAAGGAAAAAGTGGAATATCCCGGAATCGGTCAGGTAGACCTTAGGCGACCTGACCAATCGTTTACCGGCATTGGCATGAAAGGGCTTTATCAGCCGGACCAGGAAAGTGCTTTCCAGGAATCCAATGTACTTTTTCACCGTCGGCTGGCTCAGGTCCAGGCTTTTACCGATATCGGCATAATTGATGACCGCGCCGTGATAATAGGCCAGCATCATCCAGATCCTCTCGCCGGTTCTTCGGTCGGCCGGAAATCCCAGGTTCGGCAGGTCCCGTTCAACATATGTTTTAACAAAATTATTCATCCAAGGCAACCAGTATTTCCGGTGCAAAAAGGGATCCGGGAAGCCTCCATACAGCCATAGGTCCGTGATGTCATACGGCGGGACGACTTCGGGGATCAGAAATGGATTCAACGGGTAATAAGCGATCCTGCCGGCCAGCGATTCGGAACTGTTCCTGAGGAGTTCGGGCGCGGCCGATCCGAGCAACAGGAATCTGCCCGGCACCCGGTTCCTGTCGATCAGTGCCCTCATAACCGGGAAAAGTTCAGTTTTCCGTTGCACTTCATCGATAATGATCAACCGGTCGCTGAATTGCCCGAGATAGGTCTCGGCATCTTCCAGTTTGACAAGATCGCTTTGGAGTTCAAGGTCGAGGCTGATACTCCCCGGGTAATACTTCCGGATCTCTTTGGCAAGGGTTGTTTTCCCTACCTGGCGGGGACCGATAATAGCAACACAGGGAAAACCGCTGAGCAGATCCCTGACCTTGCTTTCTGCGATGCGATGGATCATGGCACAAAGATAACTCACAAAACTAATATTTCAAATTATTAGTTTGATTTTTTAGTATTAATTGCCTTTAATGACCAGGCATGACCATTGATTCTGAAGTGGCCACAGGAAAAGGTGACGCGTGACGGGTAATTTATTTGGCACTTGGCACCTGGCAGAGTAACAGAGTAACAGAGTAACAGAGTAACAGAGTAACAGAGTAACAGAGTAACAGAGTGACAGAGTAACAAAGTAACAGAGTAACAGAGTGACAGAGTGACAAAGTAACAGAGTAACAGAGTGACAGAGTGACAGAGTGACAGAGTTGGGAATAACAAAAAAGGCCGGTGCATTTTTCCATCACCTCTTTGGGTTTACAAAGAAATCGTGTCGTCAGGCACACATCATGAATACTCGAATAATCGATTAACGATTTTTGATTTTCGAAGTAATTTTGATCTGAAATCACATGTCGGTAATCGAGTAATCGATTGTTCCAATACCCCCGGCCCCTACGCCCCGCCGCAGGCGGGAAACTTAATACTTAAAACTTGTGACTTGAGACTGCCCGTCATTTCCCGTACCTTTGCCGGAAATCATTCCCGCTTTGGCCGGCGCGCTCAACAAATACTTCTCCCACCTCGAGGCGATCGTGAAGAACCTGCCCCACAAGCCGGGGGTGTACCAGTATTTCGACGACAAGAATAAGATCATCTACGTCGGAAAGGCGAAGGACCTGAAAAAGCGGGTGAGCTCCTACTTCGTCAAGATCAACTCGGTGAGCGGCAAGGTGCAGATGCTGGTGCGCCGCATCGCCGACATCCGCTACATCGTGGTGGAGACCGAACAGGACGCGCTGCTGCTCGAGAACAACCTCATCAAGAAATACCAGCCGCATTACAACGTCGCCCTCAAGGACGACAAGACCTACCCCTGGATCTGCATCAAGAACGAGCCTTTCCCGCGGGTCTTCCCCACCCGCCATGTGATCCGCGACGGTTCGGTGTATTATGGACCATACGCCAACGGCCGTCTCATGCATACCCTGCTCGAACTCGCCCGCCAGCTCTACCCGCTGCGCAACTGCTCATTGGCGCTGACCGAAAAGAACATCAAAGCAAAGAAATTCCGGGTGTGCCTCGAATACCACATCGGCAACTGCAAAGGCCCCTGCGAAGGGCACCAGGATGCGGAGGATTACGACCGCTCCATCGCCTTCATCAAGGAGATCATCAAGGGCAACATCACCACCGTGTCGAAACAGCTCCGCGAGCTGATGATGGCATACGCGGCACAGGAGGAGTTCGAAAAGGCACACCTGGTGAAGGAGAGGCTGGTGCTGCTCGACAAGTACCAGAGCAAATCGACGGTGGTCAACCCTGCCATCAACAACGTGGATGTCTTCTCCATCATCACCACCGCGCTCAACGCCTATGTCAACTTCATGAAGGTGATGAACGGCGCCATCATCCAGGTCCATACCGTCGAGATCGTGAAGAAACTCGACGAAACCGATTCCGAACTGCTCGAGGTGGCCATGACCGAGATCCGGCAGCGATTCGAGAGCGTCTCGCCCGAGATCCTCGTCCCATTCCTGCCCGAATACACCCTGCCCGGGGTTACCTTTACCGTACCGAAGATCGGAGATAAGAAAAAATTGCTTGAACTCTCGGAACGGAACGTGAAATATTACCAGCTCGAACGGGAGAAGCAGAAGGAGCTTGTCGATCCCGAGCACAAGTCGCGGCGCATCCTCGAGACGATGATGAAGGACCTGCGGATGACCGAGCCTCCGGCGCATATCGAATGCTTCGACAACTCCAACATCCAGGGCGACCACCCGGTGGCGGCGATGGTGTGCTTCCGCAACGCGAAACCCGACAAGGGTGAATACCGCCATTTCAACATCCGCACGGTGGAAGGGCCCGACGATTTCGCATCGATGGAGGAGATCATCTACCGGCGTTACAAACGGCTGATGGAGGAGGAGAAACCCCTGCCTCAGCTCATCGTGGTCGATGGCGGGAAAGGCCAGCTCAGTGCGGCGATGGCCAGCCTGGAAAAGCTCGGGTTGAACGGGAAAATGACGGTGATCGGCATCGCCAAAAAGCTGGAGGAGATCTACTACCCCAACGATTCATTGCCGATGTACCTCGACAAGCGCTCCGAAACGCTGAAGATCATCCAGCAGATGCGCGACGAGGCGCACCGCTTCGGCATCACGCATCACCGGCGGCGCCGCGAAAAGGCGATGCTTTCTCCCCAGCTCACCGAAATAGAGGGGATCGGCGACTCCATCAACCAGAAGCTGCTGCGCAGGTTCCGGTCGGTGAAAAACATCAAACTGGCTTCAATCGAAGAGTTGCAGGAGACGATCGGCAGGGCGAAGGGGAGTGTGGTGTACCGGCATTTTCACCCGGAGGGGTGAAATATCATATTTATTAATGGAAGGCCATAGAATCCTCCATTAAATTTCTTTGGATGGTCCTTCGATAGGAAAAATCCTTTGACATCCGGTTTGTTCCCATCATTCCGTGCCTTCCGTGTTACCTTCCGTGTTACATTCCGTGTCTTCCGTGAAATCACTTTACTCCCCCCACCGTCTCAACAACCC
>CAYVVG010000015.1:0-45610 GCA_964455285.1 uncultured Prolixibacteraceae bacterium | reverse complement strand
TTTAAAACGCCTGGTATTATAAGTATTCTTTCGAATATACTACATCCTTCCGTGCTTTCCGTGATACATTCCGTGCCTTCCGTGTTACATTCCGTGTCTTCCGTGAAATCACTTTACTCCCCCCACCGTCTCAACAACCCCCATCATCACCTGTCAAACAATAAGTTATCAACTCACATATCACCTTTCCGGATTCCGTCCGATTAAGCAACGATCCGAATCTCAGAATGTCCTGAAAGGGGATCACGGAATTCACGGAAAAAAGCACGGAAGACACGGAAAAGAATGGAAAACTCAGATTTGACGGGCATATCGGATGTACCATTGAGGTCCACAATTTCTGCGGTTATTTTATCCGGTTTTCAACGGGTTCTTAACGATCCATAATCCCCCCAGGATCCCCGCGACATTCGCCGCCAGGTCGACCAGGGAACCGGTACGGAAGGGAATGCAGAACTGCTGGAGCGCTTCGGTCCCGACACCCAGAATGAAACTGATGATCAGTGCGATAAGACCGGCATGCCGCTGAAGGGCTGTATATACCGTCTGAACCCGCAAAGCCCTGGCCTGAAGCCCGGCATAGCTCCCGAACATAAGCAGGTGCAATACCTTGTCGAGGTGGTACCGTTTGAAGAACCCGGGAAATTCGGCATAGCTGTCGCCCGGCACCAGGGTCAGAATAAGGATGGCAGTCCCCGCCAGGAGGGCCCACCGGTTGCAATAAAGGAACGACCGCACGGGGAACGGGTTCCGGGGTAGGGCATTACCCGATCAGGGCAGAGTACCCGGCTGCGTCGAGCAGGTCGCCGGCTTCGGCGGGGTCGGTCATCCGGATCCTGATCACCCAGCCCTTTTCATACGGGTCCTGGTTGATGATCTCGGGGTTGGTGGTCAGGGCTTCGTTGAATTCGAGCACCTCGCCGCCGACCGGCATGAACATGTCCGACACGGTCTTTACGGCCTCGATGGTGCCGAACGATTCATGGCGGCCCAGGGTTTCGCCAACGGTCTCCACTTCGATGAACACGATGTCGCCCAGTTCGTGCTGCGCATGGTCGGTGATGCCCACATAGGCGGTATCGCCGTCCATCTTCAGCCATTCATGATCCTTGGTGTACTTCAGGTTGGAAGGAACGTTCATAATAGTACTTGTTAAAGGTTTGTATGTTCCGGGTGGCTATTGCGCAAGGTTGAAACGCAGGGCAAAGCCGCCTTTGGTGTTCGAGGTTCGGTACTGGTTGGATACGTAAGGTTTGTTGATCGTCTTGTCGAAATAGAAACGGACATTGAATCGGGCGCTCAGGTTGTAGTCGGCCGAGAAGTTGAGCGACATCACCTGCTGCCCCACCGAGATCTGGTTGATATCTTCATCCACCCGGCGCAACACGGTCTTGTTCCGGCGGATCGAGAAGTCGCACTTGAGGTTCAGGTCGCTGTTGGTCTTGGTCTTCTTCCCGCCGGCCAGGGCACCTGAGATGTTGAACCGGATCCCTTTGATGCGGTATCCGAGCCCGATGACGAATTCGTTGCTGGTGATCTCGGTGAGCTGGTTGTTGACGAAGCTCATCGAGAGGTTGCGCGAACGCTTGTACTCGGCGTTGGCTAGGAGGCTGTTCACGAAGCCCAGGTCGATCTTCAGCAGGGGGTTGAACTGCTCGGTGATCGAGACAGTCTGCGCCTGCGCATGCGGGATGAAGTTCCCGGCGTCGTCCATCACCGACGGCATGCCGTTCACTTCGCCGAAGCGGATGTTCGAGGTGAAGGAACTTACGCTGTAAGTCGAAAGATAGGCATGCGAAAGGGTGAAGGTGCGCAGCCAGCTCTTGAAGATCTTGAGCCTCGATAATCCGTCATAGGTCAGCCGCCAGTTGGGGATGGGAATGGAGGGGAACTGGGTCAGCCTGATCTTCGACGGGTCCCGGCCCGAGTATGCGGCCAGGAAGGCGACGGTCAGCACCTCCTGGTTGGTGGGTCCGTACCCCTGCGGGAAACCGGTCGAGTCGATGATCGTTCTCGAGTTGGGATTGATCGCGGCATACCGCCCGGCGATCTGGCGCCGGTACTCCTTCATCCGTTCAAACACAGGCGATATTCCCGATCCGTCGTCGCCCTGGAACGAGGTCCCGATCATCATGTACGACATGGTAAAACTTCCCTGGTCAACCGGGGAATAGGCTTTGAATTCGCCGGCGGCGTTCGCCTTGTAATACTCCTGGTGCGAGTTGGAATACTGCCGGTTGGCGATCACCTCGATGCGCATGTCCTTGAACGGCTCGACGCTCACGTTCACGGTCAGGTTTTCCGAATACTTGGTGAGGTATGGGTTGTTGAGCATGGTGTCGACCGATATCCATCCGTTGTCGGAGAATTTCTTCCGGATATCCTGCTGGCTGCCGAAGATAAAACCAAGACCCGGCGCATTGTTGTCCCAGTCGTTGCCCAGCGCCACCGGCTTGGGCTTGAATCCGGGCAGGGCGATGCCTTCGCCGAGAGTATAGGTGAATTTGGCGGTCCGTATCCCCATGAGCAGCCGCAGGGTGCCGTCGACCAGCACCTTGGCGATATTGACCTTCGGCTTCTGGGTTTGCAGACTGTCGGCCTTGGGATCCTTCTTCTTCGGCGGTTCCGGCCGGTTGCCCCGCTGCGTGGTCGAAGCCTGGTTGATCTTCTTCAGGTACGGAATTTTATTGTACAGGGTGACCAGGTTGAGTCCGCCGTTCAACGACTTCGTGGTCGAATTTTCGATGTTGTTCCCGAACTTCTGCTGCACGGAAACAGCCGCTCCGGTCCACCGGTAATTGGCCGTGTATCCCACCTGGGCATTGATAAAATCGAGCAACGGGATCTTGTTAACGGGCACGTCGTAAGTCACGTTCAACGCCTGGTTGTAGTTGCTCCGCGTTCCGAACGAGAAGATCTCGTTCCAGACCTGGTCGCGGTTCGAACGGTCGATCTTTCCGGCAGGCTCATTTACGTATGTTTGGGTGTTGGCCGTGAGCGAGATGCGCACCGACCGGGTAAGGTCGAACTTCAGGTCGTAGGTCCGGTTCCAGTCCCACTTCTTGATGAAGAAGGTCTCCATCGGCACGATCGCTTCGCTCTTGTTGCGGAACTGCTTCTGGTTGAACTCGCGGATCATGTCGGTGCGGAAAGAGAACGACTTGGGAAGATAGTAGAAGTTAAAGTCCTTGATCAGCGCCAGCGCCTTCGACTGCAGGAATTTCACCCGCTGGAAGGGCAGGATGTTCTTCGGCTGCGAGGCGTAGGTATATCCCAGGGCCCCGGTGTATTTTTTCTTGAGGTCGTACGCCACATCCACATCGCGCTTGAAAGTCTCGGAATAGGAGTAACTGGCGTTGAAGTTCTCAATGTCGTAGATCTTCGGTTTCTTCATGCCGGTACGCTCCTTCCTGACATTCATCAGGTTGAAGTTCTTGGTTTGAGAATAACCCTGGGTGATTTGCCGGATCGAGTCTTTTTCCTCCCTGGTATCGAACAGGTCGAGTACATTGCTCAACTCGAGGTCGGGGTTCAGCGGGTCATATTTCGGACTGGTCCGGATCATCGAGTAGTCGAAATGGAGCGGGAGGCGGATCCCCGCCTTGGCCGGGAAGAGTTTTCCGAGTTCAAGGTCGGTGTCGAAACCGAAGGTGAAGGTCGATTCCATCTTCCGCTGGGTCTGCTTCTGCTCCAGGGTGCCGAACCCGGCGCTGGTGTAAGTCCCGGTCAGCTGAACGCGTCCCAGGTCGGCCAGTTCGGCGGCGACACGCGCCGTGGCAGCCCATCCGCCGTATTTGTTGAAATCGCTCAGCCGGAGCTCATCCACCCAGATCTCGGCACATTTCGGCTGGCCGTCGTCGTTGGAAGCCGTGGCGCTTTTCTTGGGGTTTCGCACCCCGACCATGATGGCCCGCACGTCGCTGATGGTAGGCGATCCCACCACCGTGATGCGGTTCCTCCCGTCATATTCCGAATAGGGATCCGATTCGCTGGCGCTGATGCCCCGGTCGCGCATGGCCTTCAGCCGGTTCGACTTCACTTCGACCAGCCGCTCCAGGTCGATGTCGAATTCGTTGCTGGTGGGCCAGATGGCATCGGGATTGTCGGCACGGGTCCCCCACTCGGTGAAATTCAGCGGAATTTCATATTCGTAGTAGTTGTTGGTGAAGTCGGAACCGATGCGCATCAGGATCGTCAGGTCGCCCGGCTTCAGGTTCTGGTTGCGGATCGAACGTTCGGCATGGACGAACATCTTCAGCCGTTTGAACTGCCGGAAATCAAATTCGGTGGTCTTATAGGCTGCACGGGCATCTCCGTCCACAAGTTCGCACACCTTGAACGACATCGACTGTTCGTTGAGCTTCTGCTGGTTGGTCGATCCCCAGTTGGTCTCCCTTTCGATGCCCGGAGGCATGACATACGGGATGGGCTGCTTGCTGCCGTTCTCTTCGAGGCTCACGGTGGCGATGTCGAACTGCGTCTGATTCTGGGTCGCTCCGGGAATATATTCGCCGGGAGCCAGCAGGCTGTAGTTGTATTTGCGCCATTCTCCCCGGGTGAGTTCCATGGTGGCGAAGCGGCACACCACCGGGCGGGCGAAGTTCTTGAAGAACATCCTCATGAACCGGATCGAGGTGAAGTCGTTGATGTTGCCGATGGTCTGGTCGGGGGTCCGGATGGGGATCTTGAACTGGTACCAGTTGACGTTTCCGCGCGTTCCGTCGGCCAGGGGTATGTCGGTGGCATGATACACGTTGGTGATGTAATTGTTCCCCGCCACCATCTTTTCGCGGCGCAGATCGACCACGTACTGGTAGTAGCGTTCGGCTTCGCTCAGGGTGTTGTCTTTGTTGATATCTTCGATGTTGGGGTTGGTGGTGGCCACCGTGGTGTAGCTTTCCGGCGATTGCTCCGAGGTCGGGCTGTTTCCTTCCGGCCCGTTGAATTTCTTATAGCGGCTGAGGATGCTCGCGAAGGAAGGATTGTTGTCGTAATCGGTTCCCCTGAAATAGTGGTAATCGTCGGCCGACGGGTCGGTCGAGGCATTTTTGTAAGCCCCGGAGGCGGCCCCGAAGGCATTTCGCACGCGGGTCACATAGGTGGAATCGAAAAACGAGATCTCATCGACGTCGCTCAGCCCGTCGTACCCGATGTCCTGGTAAAGCCGCGATGCGGGGTTGTTGTCGAAGGCATCCACCAGGGCCTGCAGGCGGGGAACCCGCCCCCAGATGGTCGTATCGACCTCTTTCACCAGGGCGGAGGTGGGCATCCCGTTCTCATAGGCTTTGCGGCCATCGCGGAGAATATCCTCGGAAACATCGCCCAGGTTGAAGTATAGTTGTCCGCTGTTGGTCGAATCATAGATGAACGGGTCCATCATCCAGAATTCGATGTACTGGATGTTGGTGGCGTCGAAATCGGTCGTCTCGATCTTTCGCATGATCCCGCCCCACCGCGTTTCCGGGTTGGCAAGGGTTCCGTCGGCATTAAGTCCGAAAGAAACCGGTGTGGGGGTGACATCGAAATTGTAGGGACCGCGTTCCGAAGGATAATAGGCCAGGTTGAGCACTTCGAGGTTCACCGGCACGCCGTTGAGCGGCTGTTTGTTGGGGAAGATCTCCGTCTCCCAGATCTGGCGGGCATAGTGGTTGGAAAGATCCTGGTTGGTGACGTTGGGAGGCAACAGGTTGGTGTTCTTGTCGTAGAAGAGCGGATCGATGCGGTACCAGGCGAGCTTCGACCGGTTGTACCCGTAAGCCAGACCGGTGCCTGTCGCCGCCTCGGGAAACATCCGCGAGGTGGCCTGCCCCTGCGGCGTACTGGCCAGGAACCAGGTGCCGATGTTCTTCAGGTCGATGGTCGATTTGGCTCCCTCGAAGTCGTCGATGTAGGTGGTGCCGGCCTTCCCGATGGCCTTGGAGTGCCCCGGGATGAAGTGCGCGAATTCAAGATCCATGGCCACCGACGAGGGCGCCTTGGTGGTGATCAGCGGGAGTGCGTCGATGAACCGGGTGATGAGCCTCGACTGGTTGCGGTACGACAGGTTCATGCCCCAGATGGTGTTCGACATCGGCTCGTCGCCGTAATTCACCTTCTGTGTCAGCGGCCGTTCGTTCAGGTTCAGGATCGTGGCCCCCACCACGAAGTCCTTGTTGATCTTGTAATCGACATGGGCTCCCATGAGCCGCTTGGTCTGCACGTTGAACATCTCGTTGCTTTCGAGCGAAATGTTGATGGGTGTTCCCGAAGCCAGGATCCCGTCGTTGATGATCCTGACCCGGCCCAGGGTGTAATCGACCGTATAGTGAACATTTTCCTGCAGTTGCACCCCCCCGGCGGTCACTTTCACCGATCCCTGGGGCACGTTGAGGGCGTTGAGCGAGATCTCGGAGCCGGCCGAGGATTTGTAAAAGCCGTCGAGCACGAACTTGTTCTTGTCGGGATACTGCCGGGCATTCGACTTGGTCATGGTGTAGAGCGAGTCGAAGCAGTACCGGTCGGCCAGGGCGGTGGATCCCTTCGGGTCGGCGGGGTCATAGATCGAATCGCGCAGGTCCTTGCCGAAAGGTTCCAGCACGGGGAAGAAGATCCTCCCGTTCGCCGACTGGATGGTCCCCCCGCCGGTGGTGGCATTGTCGATGAAGTCGAACATCCCGTCGCCGGGGGGATTCATCTGCTGGTTCACCCGGTCGAGGCTGAGGATCCGCAACAGGGCTACCCCCTTGATGCGACCTTCGGTGAGGTAGGCGGTGGGAACCCCGTTGGCATTGCCCGAATAGAGGATGTTCATCGTGAAATCGGCCGGCTGCAACTGGTAAGCACCCAGGGCGTAAACATTTTTCATCATCAGTTTCCAGAGCGGGATCCGGGTGTTCAGCGAAGTGCTCTTCAGCAGCTTCACCACCAGGCAGTTGGGCGTCGTGATCCCCTGGTCGGAGAATTCCCCCACCTGGTACACGGTGGTATCGCCGACCACCTGGTACTGGTAAGCCACTGCCAGGGTCTGGTCGGAGTTGAGGGCGCTGTTGATCGAGATGAATCCGAGCCGGGGATTGAACGTGTATTCGGTCGGGAGCAACTTGCGAGCGCTCTCCACCTTCTCAAAATCCTCGCCCGAAACCAGGAAGTGCGGAGATCCCTTCAGGTAATTGGTCACACTGTTGTTGCTGCGTATTTTGGCCGAGTCGGCAGCGTTCGACATCAGCACCCCAAAGAGGTTATTGGCCTTGTTGGTGGTATACGGAAGGTTCGGATTCCCCGAAAAGACCCGGGTGTTGTAGGGATTGTTCTCGCCGAGGTCCATGAATGCCACGATGTTGCGGTTCTCCGTAACGGCCGCGCCGATGTTGGTAACCCAGACCTCGATCTTGAGGATGTTGACGTTGGAGTTGACGATGGGCAGTTCCCGGGCCGCTTTGTGATAGTTTTCGCGGAAATACTGGCCGATGAAGAAGTGTTTGTTCTCTTCATAATCATCGGCGCTGATGCGGAATTTGGTGGTCTGGGCATTGCCCTGCACCGTGATGTTCTTGGTTTCGCTCTTTTGCTGAGAGTAGATGCCCGTGACCGTTACGCGGCCGAAACGAAGCTTGGTCTTGATGCCGAACAGGCTCTCGGTACCCCGGATGAGCGAAGAGGTGAGCGGCATGTTTACATCGCCCGCCTCGATGAGCTGGATGATGTCATCCTCCTTGCCTTCGTACTTGAGTTTCAACTTGTTCTCAAAATCGAATGTGGCCTCGGTGTTGTAGTTGATCTTAAATTCGATCTTGTCGCCGATCTTGGCGATCACGTTCATCTGGATCTTTTCGTCGAAATCGAAGTTCGTCTGCCTGCGTTGCCGGGTGCTGAGCATGGGGTCGTCGCGGCGGTTCGATACGATCCCGAAATTGATCTCGGCCGAGCCCTGGGGACGGATATCGACCGTATTGTTCCCGAAGATGGTCTCGAAGACCTTTCCCGGGATACGGATCTTGGGGAGGATCCCCTTGGCATTGTCCATCGTGGCAGCCTCCGACCGGTCCTTCCAGTATTCGCCGATCATTGTCTGCATGTCCTGGTTCTGGTACTCTTCGAACGACAGGGTAGTGGGGATCCTGTACACGTTGTCCCCGATGCGGTAGGTGTTGTAATACTGCCGGGTCACGGGGTCGTATTCGATGACCGACTTGATATTCGATGGGTTTTTCAGGTACATCGGGTTCTCCTGTCCCGATCCGGGAAGAACGGTCTCGTCGCCGAACGGGTAGCGAAGGGTGGTGTCGCCCCGGTAGGTGGTATCGGGCGGAGTGAGCAACACGCACGGGATCCCGGTCCTGCCGGAGGCTTCACCGGGGGTGAGAAAGAATCCCGGGACCAGCAGGAGAACCAGGCAAAGAAGGAGGTTTACGTCGTATTTCTTCACTCAGTGCAGTAACGTGCATTAAAAAAGGAAGCCCGCGCTAAAGTATTTTGAGCGCATGCTTGATCAGTTGTTCCACTGTCAGTCCCGTTCCTTCCGATTCGATGATTTTGTTCAGCGCCTTGTCGGCCACCATTTTCGGAAAGCCCAGGATGATCAATCCTGATAACGCTTCTTCCTTTTTGGTATTGTGTAAAACGCCTGATTTTTCATAAGGTACCAGCTCCCGGGGAACCTTGTCTTTCAGATCCACGATGATGCGCTGGGCGGTCTTGGCCCCGATGCCCTTGATCCGCTGCAACGCCGGGGCGTCGCCTTCGGCGATGGCGCGGATCACCTCGGCCGGCGTGTGCGACGAGAGGATGACCCGTGCGGTGTTCACCCCTACGCCCGATACGCTGATCAGCTGCCTGAACAGTTCCCGTTCGCCGGTGTCGGCAAAACCGTAAAGAAGCATATCATCCTCGCGCACCACAAGGTGCGTGTACAGGATGCACTTCTCGTCCTCCTGAAGCTGGCTGTATGTATGCAGGGAGATATTCAGCAGATACCCGACGCCGTTCACATCGACCACGGCACAGGCGGGATTCTTCTCGACCAGTCTTCCCTGTAAATACTCGTACATCGGTTCCTTGCAGGCTTATCGATCTTCCGGTTTCCCGGAAAAGTGCAAAGGTAAAAAAAAGGCGGGAATACCAAAATCATCGGTGCACCGGGGGGAAACAAACCGGCCGTTCACCGCATCAGGTTATGGTCGCGAAGAACCTGCTCCAGTTCCATCAGGGAGATCGGTTTTGCCAGGATCGCCTTTGCCCGGTCAAGAAGGAACATGGTCGGGGTGGCGTAGATGTTGTAATCGTCGGCTGATTTGCCGCCAAACCCCCTGAGGTCGGAAACATCGATCCACCCGGTCTTATGCTCCCGGATGAAACGGGTCCACTCGGCCCGGCTCGTGTCGATCGAAACGGCCATCACTTCGAACCGCTTCGGCTGCTGTTTTTCATAGATCTCCTTCAGCCGGGGCATCATCGTCATGCAGTGCGGACAGGTGGTGGCGTAATAGACCAGCAGCGTAAACTCCGATCCGATCGCTGCCAGTTTTACCGGCTTCCCGGCAGAATCGGGCACCTCGAGGTCGGGGGCGATCTTGCCGGTGGCGAGCTTCTTGAAGGTGTCGAGTTTCTTCTGCAAGGCCGATTTCCGCTCCTGGTCCTCGCAGGAGGAGGGATCCTGGAAGTTGTCGGCGATGTAAGTGATCACCTCGTCGAAGTGGTACTTGTCGAATCCCCCCACGAGGTAGTCGAGCCAGAACTTGTAGAGGGTGGGATTTACGGAGGCCGCCCCGAGCATCACGGTGACCGCCTTGATGAATTCCGATTCCAGCTGCTTTTGGGTCAGCCGGTTGTTGCTGTAAATAGAGAGGTAGGCGATCGCCTTGTTCACGAACACCATGCTTCGCAGCAGGGCGGTGTCGTTGAAATCGACGTGGTCGAAATAGTGCTGTTTCAGCAGGCTGACCCGTTCCTCTTTGGTGAGGGAAGCCGGGATGAAGGGGGTCCGGTAGGCTTTGGCGATCCTGACGGCATACGCATCGGGATGCTTTTTCACCAGCGAATCGAGGAACCTCTGCTGCGCACGCTGCAGCCCTTCCAGTTCGGCAGCAGCCCGGTGGTAAAATGCATCCTTTTCGGGATAGTAATCCACCACCGGCATCAGCAATTGCAGTTTATCCTGCGTCATGCGATCGATCCGGAGACAGGCTATGTTGATCCGGTTCTCTTCCGAGGCGACGATCTTCAGGCTGTCGCCGGGCTCCGCGGAGGTGGTCGCGAAAACCACATCCTCCTGGTTCCACACCAGGTCGACAAACCCATCCTTCCCCCACGAAACCCGGTACATGCCCGGCAGCCGGTTCACGAGCCGGAACCGGAATTTTCCCGAGGCGTCGGCCAGGGTCGAGTCGATGGCTTTGGTCCGCTCGCCGTAAATGCTCATCAACTGAACCTTTTTCCCATCCAGGTCACGGATGGTGCCCTCGATCGTGTTCTGACTCCGGGTGGCGAAGGGGAACAGGAAAAGGAATGCAAACAATGCAAATAATGCCTTCATTTACCTTCTCCCCGCGGGTCCAAGCAGCTCTTCAAGCTTCTTCATCAGATCTTCGCCGCGAAGGTTGCGGGCCACGATCTTCTGGTCTTTATCAAGCAGTACGTTGGCCGGTATCGAGTTGACCCCGTAACGCTTGCCTGCCGCGTTGCCCCAGCCCTTCAGGTCGGAGACATGGGTCCAGGTCAGCTTGTCGTCCTTAACGGCCTTCATCCACTTCTCTCGGTTCTGGTCGAAGGAGCAGCCCAGCACGTCAAATCCTTTTTTGTTGTACGCCTGCCAGGCCTTTACCACGTTCGGGTTCTCGGCACGGCAGGGACTGCACCACGAAGCCCAGAAGTCAACCAGCAGGATCTTACCCTTCAGGGAGGAGAGCATGACCGGTGTTCCTGTGCTGTCATTCATCTCGAAATCGGGCGCAGGCTGACCCACTTCCACGCTTTTCAGGATGGTGATCCGCTCCTGTAGCGCCTTGAGGTAACGGGATGCGTTCATGGCAGTATCCATCACTCCCACGATCTCTTCCAGCTCGGGCAGTTCAAACTGCCAGCTGTTTCGCATGATCAGGTAGGGTGAAACCACCGTCTTATTGTTCGCCTTTGCAAAATCGACCAGCTGTTTCTTCATCTCACCATCAAGGACCGTGGAGAGGGAGTCGTTCCGCTTCATCGCCAGTGTATCCTTCTCCTCTTTCGCTTTTTTCCAGTCGCTGTAAACCTGATCCATCCTGGCATTGATGGCATCATTCATCGTCAGGTATTTCTGGTAAATATCCTGGGTGGGCGACCCCTTGATGACCGATTTTTCGACGCTGTCGGGATAAACTTCGATCTCCATCCCTGCATTTTCGACGAAAAAGGGAAGGATCACCTCGGTGGCCGGAACGGCAATGTGCATAAGTTCGGGGAGGTCCACCTTGCCCTTGAATGTAAAGGCCCCCTTTTCCAGCCGGGCCGAATCGGCGTTGATCCATTTGTCGGCCTCTAATTTCTGGAGGAAGACAAGGCCTGTGTCCACCCCGTTCACATGACCCGAGATGACATATTCCCCCTTGCGGCCGGTACAGGCCATGAGGATCGTAACAATGAGCAGGAATAATGCGGTTTTTTTCATGGGATGATCTCCTGTATAAGTGTGTAACGGGCACAAAAGTACGGCTTTTCCTGAAACAAAATAAATCCCTACTTTTACCGGGAAAACCGACCCTCATGACACGATTGACCATGCGCGCAGCGGGCTGGCTGCTCCTGCTCGCCGGACTGTCCGCAAATGCCCAGCCGGAGGCTGCCCGGTACGACCTCTCGAAAGACCCTGTCCTCTACACGGTGGGATATGCCCACCTCGACACTGAGTGGCGATGGGATTATGAGACTACCATCAACGAATACCTGAAAAACACCCTCGACGAGAATTTCAGCCGTTTCGAGAAATACAAGCCCTATGTTTTCACCTTTTCGGGCGCCCGCCGCTATCGCATGATGAAGGAGTACTATCCCGACCGGTACGAACGGCTGAAGAAGTACATTGCACAGGGTCGCTGGAATGTGGGCGGCTCTTCGGTGGATGAATGCGATGCCAACATCCCCTCCCCCGAATCGGTGATCCGGCAGGTACTGTATGGTAACGGCTACTTCCGCGCGGAATACGGGAAAGAGAGCGTCGATTTCCTGTTGCCCGACTGCTTCGGGTTCCAGGCGCACCTGCCCTCGGCCCTGGCCCATGCCGGTCTGAAGGGATTTTCGACGCAGAAGCTCTCCTGGGGATCGGCCAACGGGATCCCCTTCGCGATCGGCAACTGGACAGGCCCCGACGGCAAGGGGATCATCGCCGCGCTCAACGCCACGAGCTACGGGGGCGGGATCAAACCGCGTCTCGACACCTCCACCTACTGGTCGAAACGGATCACGGAGAACGGGAACAAATACGGGATATTTGCCGATTACCGCTATTACGGAGTCGGCGACGAGGGCGGCGCTCCGCGTGAAGAGGATGTGAAGAACGCCATGGGCAGCCTCGCACAGGACGGCAGCCTCTTTTCCGTTTACCTGGCCTCTTCCGACCAGCTTTTCCGCGATCTGACGCAGGAACAGAAAGGAAAACTGCCCGCCTATTCGGGCGACCTGCTCCTCACCGAACACTCGGCGGGTTCGCTCACCTCCCAGTCGTATATGAAGCGCTGGAACCGCAAGAACGAACAGCTGGCGCTGGCTGCCGAACCTGCGGCGGTGATGGCCGACTGGCTCGGCACGCTGCGGTATCCGCAAAAACAACTCAACGAAGCATGGTGGCTGGTACTGGGCAGCCAGATGCACGACATCCTGCCCGGGACCTGCATCCCGAAAGCCTATGAATACGCCTGGAACGACGAGGTGCTGGCGATGAACCGCTTTGCTTCGGCGCTGGAAAGTTCGGCGCAGGCCGTCATCCGGGCCATGGACACCCGCGGAAAGGGAGCTGCCCTGGTGGTGTACAACCCGTTGGCCATTCAGCGCAGGGAACCCGTGGAGGCCAGCATCAGCTACCCGAAGGAGGTTCCCTCCACCGTAAAAGTGACCGATCCTGCGGGTATCGAACTGCCGGTGCAGATCCTCGAAAGAACGGGCAACACGCTCAGGATCCTCTTCCCGTGCAACGTGCCCCCCTGCGGATTTGCATGCTTCGACATTCAGCCGGGCAATGCCGCAGGCCAGCCCAAACCGGTCCTCTCTGTTTCGGCAAAGGGCCTCGAGAACGAATTCCTGAAGGTGACCGTCAACTCCGACGGCGACATCTCATCGGTGTTTGACAAGAAACAGATGAAAGAGCTGCTCTCGGCCCCGATGCGCCTGGAGTTCCGCAGGGAACACCCCGCCTACTGGCCCGCCTGGAACATGGACTGGAACGACCGCAACAAGCCTCCCGCGGGCTATGTGAAGGGTCCGGCCACCATCACCGTCACAGAGCGCGGCCCGGTGCGCGTAGCCCTCAGGATCGAACGTGCCGCCCGCAACTCTGTCTTTATCCAGCAGGTGGAACTCTCGGCCGGCCGTGAGCCCCTGATGGTCCGCAACACCATCCGCTGGCAATCGAAAGGGGTCAGCCTCAAGGCCTCATTCCCACTGGCCGCTGCCAATGGAAAGGCGACGTACAACCTCGGATTGGGCACCACCGAACGTGCCAATAACACCGAAAAGAAATTCGAAGTACCGTCGCGCGAATGGTTCGATCTCACCGATGAGTCGGGCAACTTCGGCGTCAGCGTGCTCGAGGACTGCAAATTCGGATCCGACAAGCCCGACGACAGGACCCTTCGCCTGACACTTCTGTACACGCCCGCCACCAATTTCTATCACGACCAGGCCACCCAGGACTGGGGTATCCATGAGATGACCTATGGTCTTTACTCCCACAAGGGAGACTGGAGGGCCGGACTTACCGAATGGCAGGGACGGATCCTGAACCAGCCCCTGCGTGTTTTCACCGTTTCACAGCACCCCGGCCCACTCGGAAAAAGCTTCTCCTTCGCCCGGATATCGACCCCTCAAATCGACATCCGTGCCATCAAGAAGGGTGAGAACGGGAAGGACATCGTGATCCGCCTGCAGGAACTTCTCGGGAAAGAGGTCAGGGATGCCGAGGTCACGATGGGTTCGAAGATCGTGAAGGCCTGGGAGATCGACGGGCAGGAACGGCTAGCCGGCGAGGCGACCGTGAAGAACGGGAAACTCTTGGCCAGCATGGACCCATACGCCATCCGCAGTTTTGCGGTGCAACTGGAGGCACCCGTGGAAAAGTTTACCGAACCGGTATCCTTCCCCCTTCCGTTGGTTTACGAAAGCGACGGAGTTTCGGGCGACGGCAACCGGAAGGATGGTACCATGGACGGCCCGGTCACTTTTCCCGCCGAACTCTTCCCTGAATCGGTCACGGTTGACGGCATCTCTTTCAGCCTGGGGTCCCGTGCCGACGGGAAGAACAACATGGTCATCTGCAAAGGGCAACGAATCACCCTGCCAAAAACGGGCAATTATCACCGGATCTCCATCCTGGCCGCTGCCCTAACTGACACCTCCGGCATATTCAGGGTCGGAGGGGGAAAAACGACTGTCCGGGTGCAGTCATTCAATGGAAATATCGGCCAATTCGACAACCGGAAATGGGACAAGCGGGGCCGGATGACCGGCCTCGATAAGGGATATATCCGGAGGGATGAAGTGGCCTGGTTCGCCCCCCACCTCCACCACGACACCGCGAACCTTGCTTACCGGTACGGGTATCTATACAAGTACGACCTCGAAGCAACGGCGGCGGATGAGGCCCTGCAGCTACCGGAAAACCAGGGTATTCGTATTTTCGCCATTTCGGCAGCCGGGGAGGCACCGGGTCAGGTCAGCCCGGCCTTCCCCCTTTACGACGATTTTTCCGGGCGGCCGGCCATGGAGGTGGGTGTGGCAAAAAGCTATGTGGGTGAGAGCATGGAAGCCTTGATGAAGATCGTGGCGGCCAGCGACCGCAACCCGGCCAGGCTGCCGGGCCGTCTCACCATGAAAGATTATGCCGACATCCACCAGCCCAACGGGGTGACGGTACTTTATTTTTCCGACACCCTGTCGGGGTGGGGGGACCCCGTCAGGGTGGGGGGACCCCGTCAGGGTGGGGGGGCCCCGTCGGGGTCGGGTACCGACGGGATGGCGGTATCCGCCCTCAACGACGGGATGTACGACCTCCTCCCATCCGACTCGCTGAACGACCGCTGGTCGGAAACAGGCGAAGGCCGGATCGTGATGGACCTGCAGAAGGAGATCGAACTCGACAGTCTTCACCTGTTCACCGGACAGAGCGTACACCGCGGGGGACAATCCTTTTCGATCTGGGCGGCTTCCGGCGACAGGCGACCGGAGGTGAAGGGCGACCCTTTAAAAGCGGGCTGGAAATTCGTGGCCCTGGCCCCTCCCGAAGATATCTGGGGCGACAGCAAAGCCCTTTACACGGTGGTGCCGCTGCCCGGACAGCATGCAACTTGCCGGTACCTCCTGTGGGTGAGCGAGGATACTCCACACGGACCTTTCTACTTCAGGGAGGTGGATGTGTTTGAAAAACAGAAATAAATGTTTTCACACCGCCTCCACAAAATACATATCTATCTCCCCCTTATGCTTCGCCTGAATCTTCCCCCGGTAGGTGCAGGCGAACTGGTCCTTTACCAGCCGGTAAGTACTGCCTGAGATATTCACCTTCCCTGCTTCCCCGCTGCTTTCCATCCGGGCTGCGAGGTTGACCGTGTCGCCCCAGATGTCATACTGGAATTTCTTTACCCCTACGATCCCGGCCACCACCGGTCCTGTGTGAATGCCTATCCTCAGTTCAAACGGGATCTCTCTCCTCGATTCTTTCTCCTTTTTACGGGCAGCCATAAAATCACGGATCTCGAAAGCGGCATTGACAATGTCTTCTGCGTGCGTGTAATTCAGCACCGGCAACCCGCTGGCGCACATGTAAGCATCGCCGATGGTCTTGATTTTCTCTATCTTGTATTTCTGCAGAATGGCATCAAAGGCGCTGAAACAGTGATGGATCTCATCCACCAGCAGTTCCGCGCTGACCTTTTCGCTCACGCTGGTAAAATCCTTGAAATCGGTGAACATCACCGACACCAGGCTGAAGGTCTTTGCCTTGGCTGCGCCGGTGGATTTCAGCTCTTCGGCTACTTCGGCGGGAAGAATATTTAAAAGAAGTTCTTCGCTTCGGTTCTTTTCTGCATCGCTTTTCTTTCTTTCATCCTCGCTAATTTGTTTCTCTTTGCTTATTTTCTTTCGTTGCCAGAGAAACACAACTGCAAAAACCAATACAATGGCAAATCCTCCTATAAACCCGTTGCGAACTAATTTTTGCCGCTGCAGTTCTTTCTGTGCCAGTGCATCTTTCTTTTCCTGTTCTGCGTTTGCCAGCTCTATTTTCTTATCAACCTCCATTTGCATAATTTTTTTTGTTTTCTCCATGTTGAACATGCTGTCGCGGGTAATTACAGACATTTTGTATTGCTCCAACGCCTGTTTAAAGTTGCCTTGTATACTATCCAATCTTGCCAACCAGGTATAACAATATTGGATACGCATCAAACTTCCAATCTCTTTTGAAAGCGACAATGAATTATTCAGATATTTTGAAGCCTCATAGTATTTTTTTTGTCTGGTATAAACAGCTCCAATGTTGCTTTGAGATAATGCAATGCCCCATTTATCCCCGAGTTCTTCATAGATCTTTAAGGCGGCGAATAAATTCTTCAATGCTGCGGGATAATTGCCTTGTTTTCTATAAATTATTCCGATGTTGTGGTAAGAAAGAGCGATGCCTGCTTTATCCCTGATTTCTTCCTTCATTTTTAAAGACACGAAATGGATCTTCAAAGCTTCAGGATAATTGCCCTGGGCCGAATAAACAAGCCCGATGTTGTTGTAATTAGTAACGATCCCCAAGGTATACCCTAGTTCGTCATGGATTTTTAAAGAAGCGAAATAATTTTTCAAGGCTGCGGGATAATTGCCATGATCAAAATAAACACCTCCGATGTTGTTGTAAGAAGATGCAATGCCTTTTTTATCGCCGATCTCTTCTCTGAGTTTTAATGCAGCGAAATAATACTGCAAAGCATCGGGATAATTGCCTAGATTATCATAAACAATTCCAATGTTGTTGTATGAGCCGGCGATTCCTTTTTTATCGCCGATTACTTCCATGATCTTCAAAGATTTTTTAAAATACGCCAAAGCGGATAAATAATCTCCCTTATTCAAATAAACTTGACCCATACTGTTAAATGCATTCCCGAGTCCTTTTTTAAAACCTATTTTCTCTGACAGTACAAGGGTCTGTTTGGCATAATCCATTGCCTTGTCAGAATAATTGTGCCAATAAACTTTGGAGAGTTCATATAAAACATTTGCTTTGCTGGTATCTTGCTTTACGGTTTTTAAAAGGGTTTGCAGGGAATCAACCACGCGCTGGTCCTGGGCAAAGGACTGCTTTGCCATGCAGGCAATGACGGCAAGAAGAAGAAGGAGGAATTTTTTCATATTGTCCGGACTTGAATTATTGTCGATAATTTCTGAACGATTATTTTTTCCCGCAAAGTCGCTAAGCATGGCAATGATAAAGATAAACCAAATTGTTACCATTTTAACAATGAACCTTATTTTTCCTTAACTTTGACTTTTACTGCAACCATCGTCATTCACCGGCCATGAAAAAAATCCCGATTTTGATTCCATTGTTGTTCGCGATTCAGATAACCTCCTTCCCGCAGAATCAACGGTATATTGATTCTCTGCTGAACGAGTTAAACCAGCTAAGGGTTTCCAACCTTGAACCCGGGCAGGGTGCACCCAGGAATGACTCGCTGGCGGTCGACATCCTGTACGATATATGCCGGGAATATTGGGGAAATGATCCTGACAAGGCGCTGGATTATGCCCAGCAGATCCTGGAATTGTCCGAACAAATCAATTATCAGAAGGGAATCGGAAATGCCTATAATGCGATAGGGAACAGTTTCCTGACCAAGTCAGACTATGATCAGGCCCTGGAATATTATAGCAAGTCTTTGAAAATAAGGGCTGAAATTGGTGATAAAAGAGGCCTGGCCGGCACCTATCACAACCGCGGAATGGTTTGTTTTGCGCAGTGTAATTATGCGGAAGCCCTGAAAAATAACCTGGAAGCATTGAAGATACGGCAGGAAATCGGGTTTAAAAACGGCATCGCTACCTCTTATATTAATATCGGAAACATTTATCTGGTTCAAAAAAACTATGCTGAAGCTTTAAAATACTACGGGTCGGCAGTAAAACTCCATAAAGAAAGCGGAGATCAGGCAAGGGAGGCTGGCGGTTACCGCAGCATCGCCGGGGTGTATTTTGCGCAAGAAAGGTATTCGGATGCATTGAATAATTGTTTCACGGCCCTGAAAATCGCTGAAAAAAGTGAATCTAAAAGTTCTATTGCCGGTTGTTACCTTGACATTGGAGACATCTATTTCAGGCAAAATAAATTTGATGAATCACTGAAAAATTACCTGACCGCATTAAAGACATTTGAAGAAATCGGGGAAAAATTAACCATTGCCCAATTATACAACAGTATCGGAGCAATTTATATTCATCAGAATAAATATCCTGATGCTGAAGTCTGCATTAAAAAAGGGCTATTCCTCTCAAAGGAAATCGGCATTTACAACGTTCACAAAAACAGTTATGAACTTCTGGCACGTCTCGACAGCGCCAGGGGTGACTTTAAAAAGGCCTATGTGCATTACAAACTTTTCGTCCATATCCGCGACAGCCTCTATAGCACAGAAAACACGAATAAACTTACGCATCAGTTGAGTCAGTTGGAGTTTGATAAAAAAGAATTGCTGGCAAAATCGGAGCAGGAGAAAAAAGATGCGCTGGCTCAAAAAGAGCTTCAGAAACAAAAGCTGGTGCGTAATGGTTTTATTGGCGGAAGCGGTTTGTTTTTGCTGCTGGCCGGCGCTATTTTTATCGGCTTCAGAAGGACTTCGATTGAAAAAAAGCGATCGGAAGAATTGCTGCTCAACATCCTGCCGGCCGAAGTGGCCGCAGAATTAAAACAGACCGGGCACTGCCAGGCAAAAACCTTCAGCATGGTCACCGTGATGTTTGCCGATTTCAAGGATTTCACCCGGGTGAGCGAAAAGGTTAGCGCCGAGTTGCTGGTGGGCGAACTGAACCATTGCTTCAGCAACTTCGATGAGATTTTGCTACGGCATAAAATTGAAAAAATCAAAACTGTCGGGGATGCATATATGTGTGCTAGCGGATTGCCCTCCCTCAATTACACACATGCTATTGATGTGGTGACTGCAGCGCTGGAAATGAAAAATTTTATCCTCGCCCGAAAAAAAGAAAAAGAGGGCAAAGGAGAAATAGCCTTTGAAATGCGCATCGGTATTCACACAGGACCCGTCGTAGCCGGCATTGTCGGCATTAAAAAATTCTCTTACGACATCTGGGGCGACACGGTGAACCTGGCCGCCCGGATGGAACAAGGCTGCGACCCCGGCCAGGTAAATATCAGCGGAAGCACGCATGAACTGGTGAAAGACAGGTTCACCTGCACCCACCGGGGCAAAATCACCGCGAAGAACAAGGGGGAGGTGGATATGTACTTTGTCGGTGAATAGTGAACAGTGAACAGTGAACAGTGAACTAACAACTATTCATTTTCGCACCAAACAAATAACCGAAAAACATGGAACCGGGACGAACTTGCCAGCCAGGGGATTTGAATGAACAATGCTAAGCCTTTGACCAATGACCGGACTTCATGGTTGAAATCGGCCGGCCAGGTATCCTGTTAAGGACCTGGCCGGCTGAATTTTCAAAAATACGTGGGAATGTACGACTTAGAGCCTGATCAGCTTGAAATAACCAACCTCATTGCCTTTCATGACTTTAATCAGGTAAAGACCGGGTTGCCTGTTGGAAAGGTCAAGCTGGTACTGTTTCATCAGCGGAAGCTCGGACTGCAGGATGCGTTCCCCCATCAGGCTGAAGATCTCCACCCGGATGCTGCCGCCACTATCAGTCTCTGTCATTTCCAAAGTAAACCGCCCCGGTGTCGGGTTCGGATATATGCGGAAGAACCCATCCTTTTCAGGAATCACAACCTCATTATCCGTCTCCGGTGTCGCTTTCGTGACTGGAGCGGGACAGAATTGACCTGTTATGTCGATCCAGGCATGTACCGTTGAGCCGTTCTTGAAATGAGTTCCCTCTTTCATGAGGATGTTCTGCCCGGCAACGAAGTCGGCGAATGCATTGTTTTCGACGATAAAAGTGTTTCCTTCTCCTGCCAGCGTAATAGTCTGCGTGGCTTCGAAGCAATACGATTGTCCGGTCGGGATGGTGATGTTCTGCAGGTTAAGGTTTTGTGCCCTGTTGACTTTCAGCAGGTAGTCTTCGGTTTCGCCGACTCCCAGGATCCCGCTTCCATCCCAATTCTGCAGGACAGCAGTTTCGCTGATCGTAAACCTCGCCCAGACATAGTCTTTGAGAGGCCCGATGAATAAGGGAGGGGGAATTTGACCGCTGAGTGACAAGGGTCCGGTATATCCGGCAGGAACCGGATGGTTAACCAGGGCATGTTCCGGCACCAGCGGGCCGAACGGACACTGTGCAGAACCTGACCAAACCCCGTCGTGATTCCAGTCGAACAGGACATTCACATAAACCGTGTTTTGCGTTGTGTTCTGAACGAGGATATCAATATGCTGACCCCAGATCGCAGGAGTGCAAACGCTGCCCAGCGGCTCTCCGGATGAATACAGGCAGTTCGTCACATATTCCGAACCCGGGTTGCCGAATATGGTATAGGCGCCGGGAATGGTTAACCCTGCATCGCCGTCATTCTGACATTCATCCATGTTGTATAGCCCCGGCGTGAAAACCGGGCAGTTGCCTCCATTGCCGTCTGCTTCATCATCTTTTGAGTACCCGAAGAAAGCGCTACCGACGGTAGTGCGGACAAATCCGGATGGACCGGCAGCCAGACAGGTCGGGAACTGGCCGGTCACTCCCAGGGCGGGATAGGCCGGGGCGCCTTCGGGTGCATCGCCGAAGTCGTAAACCTCCGGGATTTCAACCAGGACCCGGTAATCTTCCACCTCTCCGTTGGGAGCCGGCCCGTTGGGGGAGGTGACACCCTGAGAGCTGATACGGAACCTGGCATAGGTATAACCGGTTGGTCCGCCGGGTACGTTGATCGTAAAGTTGTTCGCTCCTTCAAATACCGTCTGATTGTTGATAATAAGCTCTATGGGGTTGTTTTCCCAGGTACCGTTCTGGTTCCAGTCAATCCAGGCGCTCAGCTTACCTGAAACCGGGTAGCCGGTATATTCTCCATTTACAAAAACGGTGATCTGGGCGGTCTGGCCAGGTTCAAAGACGGACGGCAGCAACACGCCATCCTCGTCGTCAATCCCGTTCAGGTCGTCACCCTCAGCATTCAGGTCAGGTTGTCCGTCGGCTTCATGATCCGGCCACGCAAGGGGATTAACGCTCATTTTTATTTTGCCGATGTCATGACGTGCGCCGCCGTTGGCCAATAAAGTGGGATAAGGTGACGGTGCATCCCCGAAATCGGTGCCGGTCACAAACAGCAGGTAATCCTCGGTTTCACCAAGGTCATATACCCCGGCGCCGGTCCAATATTCCGGTAGCGGGTCTGCCGTAAGGGTAAACCTGAACCACACATAACCCCTGTTGGGTCCGATCTGAAAACCTGAATTGATGAGCCCGCTGAGCCCGGATGCCAGACCATTGTACATAGTAGGGACCAGAACGTTCTTCACGACCCGTTCATCAATCTGACTTGTTCCGTTGCAGGGTGTAAACGTGGTCCACTGTCCGTCCTGGTTCCAGTCGGCCAGCACATTCAGGTAAAGAGCTGGCGGAATAGGATATCCCGGCTGAGGAGTAAAGCCGATAATCCTGATGTCGATATCGGTTCCCCACATGGCTGTTTCGCAAACATTCCCAAGCTTGCCGCCCGAAGACAACGGGCAGGTACTGACGACCCCTTGACCACCATAGTCAGTAATGTTGTAGGCGCCGGGTTTGGTCAGTCCGGCATCCATATCGTTGAAGCATTCATCCATGTTGGGTGCCATGGTATTAGGCGGAACGGCGGGACAACTCCCCGCGTTTCCGTCGGTTTCAAAGTCCTTGAGCATTCCAAAATAGCCACCTGAGACACAAACGCAAGTGCCATGACTGATGTAAGTTCCTGGGGCACCCACATTGATACAGGTTGGAAACCAGCCGATCACAGGCGGCAAGCCGGGATAGGCGACATATTCTTCCGGGGCGTCGCCAAAATCAAAATCATTGGTAATTTGTCCGACCACGGAGGGAAAATAAGAAATGCCAGATAAAAATACCAGTACTAACATGCACCTTTTCATTCTTTTGTAAACTGTTTTGTACATACTGTCGTAGTTTTGAGTGTTAGACTATAAGAGATTGGATTATATATGGAATAATGTTCATGGCATTCCACAACAGAATATCCCTTTCTGGTCATTCAAACCTGTTAAATATGTAAGGATTTTTATATGTAATTTGTCAAGGCCAGTAAAAATAATTCTTTTTCTGTTAAATTGTACAGCCATATGCAAATTCTTTTTAACCTGGCTATACCATTGACCCTTAATTATTATCAACATATTTATTATTAATATGTTGTATAATAAAGCATTAGTAACTAATCAGTCCCTTTGACGATGGGCGATAACATTCAAGGCGGGCAGCACATCCTGGTCATTTTTGATGGCTGTTTCGATAATGGATCTCAGGATAGCAAAGTTTTCAGCAGCAAACATGGTTTTGAATTGGCCAGAGACTTTCTGTTTGACTTTGACATTTCGGATCGCCTGCTCTGAGTCATTATTATGCGAAGGGACGGCGGGATCATCAAGGAAGGTAAAGAGATGGCGTTTATATTTCACCATACGTTTTTGAAACGAGAGAAGTTCCTTGTACCGGGGATCAATCGGTTCATTGAGCAAGTCAAGGAGGCATTTTTCCAACCAACTTCGGTCATGAGCCACAAGCAGATAATCGGCCGCAGACATGCGTTTTTTAAGTCTGTCGGCTTCCATCAACATGATGCGGAACCTCACCGGCCATGCAACTTTGTAAAGTTCTTCCAGATACTTGAGTTCCCGGATCAGGTGCACTGTACAGATTTGATGTCTTCCGACCGGTGTTTTAAAATGAGCTCTCCAGCAGTCATGGACCAAAACAGCGTTTTCGGATATTCCGTGTACCCGGTCTTCAATGGTATTGACACCCCGGTTAGCCGACGCGGCAATGAAGGTAGCCAGTTTGCTTTGCCAGGTCCAGAACCAGTGCTTCTTCCCATTGATTTTCATCCCAGTTTCGTCGGTGCCGATCACCGGACTGTTCAGCACGGTTTGGCGGATAATCTGGTAGGCAGCAGCCCCTTTCCAGGAAAGCCGGTTGAGCAAACAGTGCAACCCGCCTTCGCTGATCGATACCCCAAAAACATCCCGCATCGTTTCCTGCAAACGCTTGAACGGCACATACTGACGAACATTAAGATAGCCAACCAGGCTTTCAATGTTTCTGCCATAGCTCACAGGCCAATCAACGCCATCAGGAAAATCACTCTCGAACACATGTCCGCAGGTGCAATGGTGACGATAAACCCGGTGTTCCGTCACGATCTGCCTGATGATCGGTATATCGATTACCTGCCGGCTATCCGATACCTCAACCGGCATCTCGCGCACATCGTTGCCACAACGCGGACAAAAACAGCAACGGTGCTCGATGATCTCGTCCGGTCTGGCCGTCATTTCAAGCGTTTTTCCTTCGTGTCCCGGCTGACCTCCCACTTTTTTATCAGACTGCTCACGCAAACTATTGGTGCGATTTGGGCGGTTCTCGTCTTTGGAGGGCGGAATCGAACTGTTGCGGCTGTCCTTGCGGATCGTGTACCGTTCAAGCTTTCGCTCAAGTTCAACAATGCGGGCCTTCAGCATCTTTATTTCCGCAGCCTGCATCTCAACAAGACGCATCAATTCACCGATAAGTATTTGCTCAGGAGTCTGCATAATTTCTCCTGCAAAACTAATCCTGAAATCCATTATGTCAAAGAACGTAACCGCTTATTTATCAACTTGTAAAATAATATCTGTTAGTATGTCAGAGATTTTAAACGAACGAAAATTCAACACAAAATCACCCTGTTCATTCCAGCAAAATCCTGTTAACAAACCCGATTTTTTACCCACTGATTAGTTACAAGCATTATTTTAAAGGAGGTCGTCAACCTTATTATCTGCGGTCAACGATCAGTTCATCCGCGAAAAGCCACGCCTTGCCTCCATGGCCGATATGCCAGTCGGGACAGGTTCCTTTGTTCCGGGCCGTGAATTTTATATACCGCGTACGAACCGGTTTGATGGTTTTCCCGGTCTCCCGGATCAGTTTCTCATCGCGGAAAGAGAGTCCGTCAAATTCCGCGACCGTGGTGAAACTTTTTCCATCCTCTGAAACACTGATTGTCAGCTTCTCCGGGTAGAAGATCCACGAGGCAATGTCCTGCAGAAATTCCGCACCCACATAATTAATGGTCTCCGGAGCGCCCAGGTCAACTACTGCCGACAAGTCCTCCGCTTCAAACCCCTGCCACAGCACAAAGTAATTACCCGTTCCCCTTTTCCCATCGGTGAGTGAACCCATTCCTTCTGCGCTGTATTTCGGTGATGGTGCGGTGGTAAGCTGACAGGATTTGCCCATGGCCAGGTGAACGGTAAAGCCCTTGTCATAAAAATCAAGCGTCTGCTGTCCATAAAGATCCGGCGGCAGTGATCGTTCATGCACTGTTTTTACACCATACGTATTCGCCATTCTGACAAAATCACTTACCCTGTCAACCATTTCCGGCCTGACGATCCATCGTTCATTGTTTTTCTCCATGAAACCGTCCGGGCCGGTGATCGATTTTTTTGAAAGTTCGATCATGGCATAGCGCAGGGGAAGTCTCGCTTTTTCAACACGTGCATGGAATACGGAATCACGGGCAACTGACATTTCAGCCAGGTTGAAAAGGACATTGTAATTCGCTATGGCTGCCGGGCTCAGGAACGAGGATGTTTCCTGTGCGGGACTGCCGTAAATCCATAGTGATTGACCCGAGCGGTGGAGCGAGTCTCCCATGCCCCGGAGGTATTGTCCAACAAAGGGTGCTGCAGGGCCATAATACCCGTTCAGAAACCGGTTGATCAGGGAATCCGCATTCAATTCCGGGTTCCACATCAGCGTTCCCAGCACGTACTGCCTCAGTTCCTGGAACTCACTGTATGTTGTGCGGCATCCCTGCTCAAAAACCCCTTCCACGCCATATTCCCGGAACAGCCTGATGTTGGGAGCAAGCACATCCCAGTTCGGGAAAGGCGCGATCATGTTGGTAAACTGGATCACATAATCCCAAACCAGGATGTCTCCCGCAATCGCCGACCAGTCGCGGAGATCATGGAGGAACGATCCCGGCAGCGTATCGCTTTCTATTGGCCGGCTGCGATCGCATTCGATGGTACAGAGCATGATGTTCACATTGGACGCAGGGCGGATATGCCGCGGGGCTTTCCGGGTGTACTGATAGGCTAATGTGGAGATCACTTTGTCGGGAAAAGCCTCCGCGACCTGGTTCACGAAGGCGATCATGGTTCCGGAGGGACCTCCTTCCCTTTCATCGATGGCCCGGCAGGCATCGCATTCGCAATTGCCGTAGGTATCCATTTGAGAAACCGACCAGTACCTGGCCAGGGGATCTGTTTCCATCCTGTCGCGCAACGCTTCGATGGTGAGCTTCAGCACATCGGGATGGGTCAGGCATAGCTGGGTCCGGGCCCGCGTTCCGCCCATGAGCGCAAAATACCCGGGGTGGGTTTCGAACCATTTTTCCGGAGGCACCAGGCTGAACATCGTGTGAACCCACATGCCCCAGGCCGAAGGTCCGGTTCCCGAATGCCGGTGGCAGCGCATTTTGTCGAGAAAGACCGTGTCGTCCATCCCGGCATAATATACTTCCCTGAAGGCAAAGGCCGGTCGCACGACCGTATCCATCAATGGAATATGTATCTCTTCGCTGCGGGGCACAGTTTCGGCATCCGGCGCCCAGAAACGGCATCCGGCGAACTTTTCCAGCAGGTCGTACACTCCGTACAGGGTGCCTTTGCCCTCGCCGCCCCCGATGAATACATGACCCGGGACGACGCGCAGGCGGAACCCGTCGGCCCCGGTTTGCACCGAACTGTCCCGCGACGGGAAGCAGACAGCCGGACCGATGAAGATCTGCCGGACCGCCGTGTCGGGTTCGGCGGTAATCACGGGCAGCGTTATCCCCGTTGCCTCCCTGAGATAGTACTGAAGCTGCCCGGCAGCCCGGTGTGCGGCAGGCCCTGCCTCTTTCCCGGTCGCGATGACATAAGCGGAAAGCGGTTCGCGACAGGTACCCGTGATCAGGACCGGCTCTCCGGCGTAACCCGTCCCTATGATAAAAAGTGTTAAAAAGAAGGGAATATTTCTCATTTCGATCCGATTTTTCACCAATTTATCCTTACCTTTACATAGTTATTCGACCCGGAAAGGAGGAAGTTGGCCGACCACGAAGATAGAAAAAGGAAGACAACCGGAACAGACCTGAAGCAGGAAAGCGCCTTGAAGGGAGAGGGAAGCGGAAACAAGACCCGGATGAAAACAAGGAGGTTGTCGCGGGGCATGAGGCGCGATCCGGATACCGTTCTCGAACGGATACGGCATTATTGCGCCTACCAGGAGCGGTGCGTGCGCGAAGTTGACCTGAAACTGATGCAATGGAAGATCGCCCCCGACCAGCATAAAAAGATCATCCGTTTGTTGCAGGAGGAGGGTTTTATCGACGAAGACAGGTTCGCCAGGCTGTTCGTCCGGGGAAAATTTCACGTGAACAAATGGGGAAAGCTGAAGATCCGGTACGAACTCCGGAACCGTTCCATACCCGAGGCCATCATCGCCAAATCGCTGGATGAGATCGGAGAGGAAGACTACCAGCAAACGATCCGCGAACTCATCCTGCGGAAGATGTCGGAAATAAATTCATCAGAAACACCGAACATCCGGGAAAAAATTATCAATTTTGTGACCGGTAAAGGCTTTGAACTTTACCTGGTCACTACAGTACTTTCTGAACTTAACATCTGACATGGTTTCACCCGACCAGCTGAAAGACCTTCAGGCAAGACTCGACGTCTTGAGGAGGTATCTTTGACATCGACAAGAAATTAGCCCTGATCGCGCAAGAGGAGGAGTTGTCGCACGCTACCGATTTCTGGAACAACCCGAAAGCCGCGGAACAGGCCCTGAGGGCCATCCGCGATAAAAAGATCTGGACCGATGCTTACGGGCAGGCGGTGCGCAGCCGCGAAGACCTCCAGGTAATGTGGGAGTTCTACCTGCAGGGCGAAAGTTCCGAACAGGAACTGGAAGATCACTACAACGCCACCCTCCGCTTTGTCGAAGATCTCGAATTCCGCAATATGCTCAGCGGAGAAGAGGACCGGCTCGGCGTGATCGTGCAGATCAACTCGGGCGCTGGCGGGACCGAATCGCAGGACTGGGCGGAGATGCTGATGCGCATGTATATCCGGTACGCTGAACGGAGCGGGTTCAGGATCACCGAGGTGGACTTCCAGCCGGGCGACGTGGCCGGCATCAAATCGGTCACCCTCGAATTCGACGGCGAGTATGCATACGGATACCTTAAAGGCGAAAACGGGGTGCACCGGCTGGTCCGCCTCTCCCCCTTCGACTCGAACCATAAGCGCCATACCTCCTTCGCCTCGGTTTACGCCTACCCGATCATCAACGACGACATCGTGATCGAGATCAACCCTTCCGATATCAGCTGGGACACCTTCCGCAGCAGCGGACCCGGGGGTCAGAACGTCAACAAGGTCGAAACCGCCGTCCGTCTCAAGCACGAGCCCTCGGGGATCGTGATCGAATGCCAGGAAACCCGTTCGCAGGGACAGAACCGCGAGAAAGCGCTGAAACTGCTTAAATCGCAGCTGTACGAGATCGAACTGCGGAAGAAACGCGAAAAGATCACCGAGATCGAGAGCGGAAAGAAAAAGATCGAATGGGGAAGCCAGATCCGCAGCTATGTCCTCCATCCATATAAAATGGTTAAAGACCTCCGCACCGGGTACGAGACCTCCGACACCCAGGCGGTGCTCGACGGCGACCTCGACAAGTTCATCAAAGCCTACCTGATGGAGTATGGCAATGCGTAACGATTGACGATCTTTCCATTTTGCCATTTGGTTTTGGATTTCTCCGCATTAGATGTTAGCTTTGCCATCATGCTGACGATCTATCACAACCCATCGTGCAAAAAATCCCGCGCCGGTCTCCAGTACCTGAAGGAATCAGGCCACCCCTTTACCGTCGTGGAATACCTGAAGAACCCGCTCACCGACCGGCAACTCGAGAAATTGCTGGTCAAACTGAACCTGAAACCCGCCGAGGTTCTGCGAACCCAGGAAGCTTATTACAAACAACATCTGAAGGGAAAAAAATTTGAAGACCATGAACTGGTGAAGATCATCGTCAGCCAGCCGAAACTGCTGCAACGCCCCATCATCGAGGGCGGATACAAAGCCGTTATCGGCGACCCGGTCGGGAATATCGGGCCACTCCTCCGCCAGTGATAACCGGATTAACCAACATCTACCGCCATGAAAACCCGCATCGAAAAAGACACCATGGGCCCTATCGAGGTGGCCATGGACAAGTACTGGGGAGCCCAGACACAACGGTCGCTTACCAACTTTAAAATCGGGGAACCCGCTTCCATGCCCAAAGAGATGATCATGGCCATGGCCGTCCTGAAAAAGGCCGCCGCCATGGTCAATGCCGACCTCGGCGTGCTGAACGCCGGGAAAAAAGAGCTGATCGTGCAGGCATGCGACGAGATCCTTGCAGGGAAACTCGACGACCAGTTCCCGCTGGTGATCTGGCAAACCGGCTCGGGCACGCAGACCAACATGAACCTCAACGAGGTGATCGCCAACCGGGCGCACGTTCTTCACGGAGGTGTGCTCGGCGGAGAGGAGAAGACCTTTATCCACCCCAACGACGACGTCAACAAATCGCAATCGTCGAACGACACGTTCCCCGCCGCCATGAGCATCGCGGCCTATAAAATGGTCACCGGCACCACCCTCCCCGGCATCGAACGGCTGCGTGCAACCCTTGCAAAAAAGTCGGAAGAGTTCTCTGCCATCGTTAAAACCGGACGCACCCACCTCATGGATGCCACCCCCCTTACACTGGGGCAGGAATTCTCGGGATATGTTTCACAGCTGGATCATGGCCTGAAAGCCCTTCGCAACACCCTCCCCCACCTCGCCGAACTGGCACTGGGCGGCACCGCCGTGGGAACCGGGCTCAACGCACCCAAAGGCTATGATGTGCTGGTGGCCAACAAGATCGCCGAACTCACCGGACTTCCCTTTGTCACCGCCGGGAATAAATTCGAATCCCTCTCGGCACATGATGCCGTAGTGGAGACCCACGGTGCACTCAAAACAGTGGCCGTCAGCCTGATGCATATCGCATCCAACATCCGGCTTCTCGCTTCCGGTCCTCGCTGCGGCATCGGCGAACTGATGCTGCCGGAGAACGAACCCGGTTCGAGCATCATGCCCGGCAAGGTCAACCCCACCCAACCCGAAGCCATGACCATGGTGTGCGCCCAGGTGCTGGGCAACGACGTGGCCATCAACATCGGAGGGATCAGCGGCCATTTCCAGCTCAACGTCTTCAAACCCCTGATGATCTCCAACCTGCTGACCTCGGCCCGGCTGCTGGGCGACGCCTGCGTGTCGTTCAACGACAACTGCGCCGCCGGCATCGAACCCAACCCGGAGGCCATCCGGAGAAACCTGGAGAACTCGCTGATGCTCGTCACCGCACTCAACCCCCACATCGGGTACGACAATGCGGCGAAGATCGCCAAGAAGGCGCACAAGGAGCATAAAACCCTTCGCGAAGCCACGCTGGAACTGGGATTGCTCACCGATGAAGAGTTCACCCGGATCGTCGATCCGTCGAAAATGACGGGACCCAAATGATCAGAAACGGATGTCCTTCTTTAATCCCTTGAGGCGGAACAGGTAAGCATTGCGGATCGTATCGCGTCCCCTGGTGATGTAGAGCGTGTCGGCCGCTGCAATGGAATCGAACATCGGACCGTATAAAACCCGGGGATCTTCATAATCATCGCTGAGGGCAATGTACCAGGCCGGGCTGCCCTCCCTAAGGTCGCCCCGTTCCTTGTTGATCCATTGAAACTTGTGGATCCGCTCCAAACTTCCCAGGGCATACACATATTTGTGCACCGGCCGGGCCACATAATAATCGAAGTTGGCGGCAGGAAACCACCTGAAGGTGAGGATCGGGGCTCCCGGGGGCATGGAACCCATCCGGGCCTCCCGGTCCGACACCGCTGCAAACTTCTGCCCCAGCTGCCTCCATCCGGCCAGATCCTTCGTTACATCCTGCCTGCTGTAACTTCCTGTTGGGATCCAGCCGGTGCGGATCTGTCCGACAGCCAGCACCACCACCGCGATCATCAGTGCCAGGGCCACTCCTGCCGGCCAGGGAATGACCCGCGGAGACCTGCCCCCGGACCGTGGCCGGTCGAGCCAGGCCGCCGCGATCAGGATCATCCCAAGGTAAGAGGGCCCTGTCCAGTGCGGTAACGTGCTTCGAAAAAGGGAAAACGAGGTGAAGACCACCAGGAGAGGGACGCTGGTCCACAGGATGATTGCCGCCGCCTTTCCATGCATGAATTTCTTTCCACGGATCAGCGCAACCAGCGAAAGAAGGATGATCCCCACGTTCACGGGATTGTTGTAGAAGAACTGGCCCGCCAGCTCCGTCAACAGATACTGGGGACGGATGCCCCCGCCGGTCAGATTGACCCGGCTTTCATGAAAAGCAAAGCTGGCAAATCCGTTCTCGCGATTCCAGATGAAAACCGGCAGGCAGAGCAGGAGGAACATGGCCATTCCTCCCCATGCGGATGCCTTGCGGAATCCCCGGCGGTCATGGAACAACAGGTAGAAAAACAATCCTGCCGGCAGAAAGGCCCCATGGTATTTCGACAGGAAAGCCAGCCCGGCCGCAACTCCTGCCGGCAGAAGCAGCCAGGAACGATCCGTCCTTCCGTTCTCCCGGTCCGGCATCAACGCCTCGAGGAGCAGCCAGGTCGTAAGCAGCCAGAAGAACACCTGCGGGGCGTCGGGAAGAATGAAGGTGCCGCTGAGAACAAATCCATAGAACGAGGCGGTGAAAAGGAAGGCCGCATAGAGCCCTGTGGCGGGGCCTTTGATGCGACGCCCGATCAGGAACATCAGCAGCGTGCTGAAAGTACCCAGCACCACCGCTCCAAGGCGGATAAAAAACTCATCGGTGAAGTGCAGGTTCCCGGTGAAAAACTGGATCACCCACCCTACCATCGCAGGATGGTCGAAATGGCTCAGCGCCGGGTACTTCGCATAGGTTAGGTAGTAAACCTCGTCGTTACCCAGTTCGATCAGCCCGGCGATCCACCCCCTCGAAACTGCCGACAGGATGAGAAGGACCGTGAGGGTGATGTTTGTTTTGCGGGAGGTCATGGATTATTCAATGTGCTGATGTGCTGATGTGCTGATGTGCTGATGATACCCTCACCCGGTCTCTGTACAGGGAGCGGGTAACCATTTGCAAAAATATCAAAACAAACTGAACAGGAGCCGGATGTTCAGGAACACCACCACCGCCCCGATCAGGAGCAGGATGAACCGGGTATACGATTTGTTGGCATATTTTCCCATCACCTTTTTCGAAGAGGTGAGGTATATCTGCAGGAAGATGGTCAGGGGAAGCTGGATGCTCAGCACCATCTGCGACAGGATGAGACCGCGGTAGGGATCGGTGATGAGAAACAGGATCACCAGGGCCAGCGTCAGCGAGGTCAGCACCCCGAGCCGGGAGTGGTTGTCGTGGATGTCGTAAGGCTCGGCGAAGAAGCCGGCAAAGATGCTCCCCCCGGCCATCCCCGAGGTGATCGTGGAAGCAATGCCGGCAAACAGGAGGGCTACGGCGAAAATGACGACTGCCTGGTTTCCCAGCAGCGGACCCAGGATCCCGGCGGCTCCGCTCAACTCGCTTACCTTCACCCCGTTGGAAAAAAAAGCGGTGGCAGCAAGCAATATGATGGCGCTGTTGATCGCCCATCCCACGATCATCGAAAGCAGCGTGTCGAACAATTCGTAGTCCAGTTGCCGCTTGATCACCTTTTCGTCCTGGAGATTCCATTGCCGGCTCTGGATCACTTCCGAATGGAGAAAGAGGTTGTGCGGCATCACCACGGCCCCGAGCACGCTCATGATAATGATCATGGACCCTTCGGGAAAAGATGGCCTGATCCACCCGGTCACGGCACTGGGCCAGTCGATATCCACCAGGGTCAGTTCATACAGGAAGGAGAGTCCGATGATCGACACAAAGGCGATGATGAACTTTTCGATCTTCCGGTAGGAGTTGGTGAAAAGCATGATCATCACAAAGAGGTAGGCCAGGAGGGCTCCCGCCGGGATGGGGATCCCGAAAAGCATGTCGAGGGCGATGGCCGCCCCCAGGATCTCGGCCAGCGAAGTGGAGACGGAGGCTCCCATGGCCGACACCAACACGGGCACGGAGACCCACCGCGGGGTGTATTTACGCGCCGCTTCCGCCAGGCAAAGACCGGTCGCGATACCGAGATGGGCCACGTTGTGCTGAAGGATGATCAGCATGACGGTCGAAAGGGTCACCATCCAGAGCAATTCGTAGCCGTACTCCGATCCGGCGGCAATGTTCGATGCCCAGTTGCCGGGATCGATGAACCCCACCGTGACCAGCAACCCGGGTCCGATAAATTTCAGGATATCCAGTCCGCCGAACCTCGGAGCATGATCCCGCCGGCAGAGGTCGTTCCATAACTTGCGGATCATGACTGTATTGTTTTACCGGCGTTCCCGAGGTACCGGATGATCTTCTCCGTGGCGCCGCGGTTCTCTTCTACGTATTTCCGGCAAACCGCCGATGCCAGGGCCCGGGCCCCGGGATCACCGAGCAGCCGCATCCCGGCTTCATCGGCCTCTCCCGGCGTGGTCACCGGGAGGGCGCCGCCGAGGGCGACCAGTTCGCGGGCTTCACGGAATTTTGCATAGCGGGGGCCGAAAAGGACCGGTACGCCGAAGGTGACCGGCTCCTGGATGTTATGGATCCCGGCGCCAAACCCTCCGCCGATAAAAGCCAGGGTGGCGAACTGGTAGAGGTGCGCCAGCAGTCCCACCGAATCGACGACCAGCACCGCGGCGCCGGCTCCCTTCCCGGCGGTCAGTTCCGAAAGAAGCACGAAAGGGATCCCGGTCAACTTTTCCTTCACCGACCGGATTCGCAGGGGGGAGGTGTCGTGCGGGGCCACGATCACCTTCAGGCCGGGACCCGCCCGGCGGATGAGCGGCAAACAGGCCTCTTCGTCAGGTTCCCAACTGCTGCCCAGCACCAGCACAGGTTTCCCGTCGCAGAAACGGGCAACCGGCGGAAGGTCTTTCGGGTGGGCGGCGATGGCAAAGACCCGGTCGAAACGGGTGTCGCCCGTCACGGTACACCGGCCGGCCCCTGCCGCTGTCAGCAGTTCGGCCGATTCGGCATTCTGGACGAAAAAGTGATCGACCATCCGCAGGTGCCGGCGGAACCACCCGCCGTACCAGCGGAAGAAGTGCTGGCCGGGCCGGAACAGGGCCGACAGGAAATAAAGCGGGATCTCCCGCCGGTGGATCTCATGGATATAGTTGAACCAGAAATCGTACTTGACGAAAAAGACCATCGCCGGCCGGGCAATATCGAGGAAACGTGCTGCATTTCGCGGGGTGTCGGCCGGAAGGTAGCAAACGATGTCGGCCTGGTCGTAGTCTTTCCGGATCTCGTATCCCGAGGGGGAAAAGAAGGTGAGCAGGATCCTCCGTTCCGGCCACCGCTGCCGGATGGCCTCGATGAGGGGCCTTCCCTGTTCGAACTCCCCCAGCGATGATACATGGAACCAGACAAGCGGAGACCCATCGCGATCCGGGGTTTTCAGCGCTTCGTTCAGCTTTGCGGACCATTGCCTGCGTCCTTCGACCCAGCGGCGGGCCTTTGAATGACAGGGGGCCGCCATCCACAGGAGAACGCCGTATATCCGGATGAACAACGAGTAAATCCCCCTCATTTCGCCATTTCGCTATTTCGCCATTTCGCTATTTCGCTACCTCGCCACCTAATAAAGATAGAACTCCTTCGGCGCCCTCCGGTAAAGCGGCAGGATCCAGCTTACCCGGATCGTGTAGAACTGGCTGCTCAGCTTCCGCGTGTCCTTCTTCCCGGTGCTGAAGTCCCTGTCTCGGTATGGGGTGGTCCAGGCCTGCATGAATTCGAACGCGGCCGAAAAGTTCAACAAACGCTTATTGCTCAGGTACATATACCCAACAGAGCCGGTCAATGCCCAGCCACCGTTCAGCCGGTCGTACCCTTTTTTGTAATCGTCGAGCAACTGGGGCGCCGTGTTGCCCGGCACATGGATTCGGATCTTGTCCTGGATATACCCTCCCCCGGTTGTCAGCGTAAAACCGCAATTGGGGTTGGGAGAAAGCAGCGGGATTACCTTTCCGAATTTCAGCAGGAAATTGTACCCGCGTTCATAATAGACAATGTCGGCATAAAAACCGTTCGCATCGATGATAAAACCGTCTTTGGTGGCGATTCCCTTCAGCAGCGAATCGCTGTTCCTGACCGACTGCCCGAACATGAAATTTCCCTCCACCCCGATCAGCCAGTTATCCTTGGTTTTCAACGTAAATCCCCCGCCGATGCTGGAATTGCCTCCGAACTGCTTCGCCAGGTCACCGCCCGGGATCTGGTATCCGTACACGGCATGGATCAGGGGGGTGAGGATGGAGGAATCGCTGATGTTGACCTGTGCGCAGGTTTGTTCAAACGGAAGTGACAAGACCAGGAAAAGGGCGGCAATCTGGAAGCGTAACATCGAAGGTGGATTTAAAATTGGTAGACGATCCCGAACGCGGGGGTCACAGTGGTGACGGTCTTCCTGATCTCATACTGGATGGGGGCGGAATAGACCGGTTTTTTGTATGTCAGCCCGGTTTCCGGATCCACATAGTCGAAGTAGCCGATCAGCTGGGCTCCGTACTCGCGGGTTTTCGAAGGCCATCCCATGGTCAGGTTCACGCTGAATTTCAGCGTCAGCGCGGGAGTCACTTTGTATCCCGCACCGGCCGACAACTGCAGGGCAAAACCCGTCCCAATGTTCGAATGGATGGAATAGCCGGTCGTGTCGGTGGGATCCGGCGTGTCGAAAGCGCGGCTGGATGAAAAATGAAAACCCCCCATCGCCGCGGCATCGACCACCCACCGGTTGAATTCGGTCCGGTACACCGGACCTCCCATCAGGGAGTGGTTGTTCCATGAACCGGATACCGCTTCCGCTCCGCCCCGGGGAAAGGCGAGGGTGGCGGCATGCTCCATCGGATTGCGCTGATAGGCATAGCGGATCCCCATTCCGAAACGCTGTCCCATCCAGGTAAAGGTCCCCTGTGCAAGGAACCCGCCGGTGGCAAAGCCTGCTTTTTTAAAATTCACCGCGTCGGTTGAAGCGAACGACCCCACCGGGATGGAATAGCCGGCAGAGAACTCGATCAGTTTGTTCCCGCCCTTCTCTTTCTCCGAGGGGGGATCGCCGGTCTGGGCAAATCCCATCACTCCCCAGGCCAGCAGGAAAAGGATCGTCAGAGTATTTTTCATACACAAAGCGTTTCGGTTCACAAATGTACGGATATTCATCACTGTTCTGATGGAAGAAAGTTGGTGCCGGTGCGAAGTTGCATCCGGGCTGAGGGTTCCGGGAAAATTTTTACCTTTGTCCCCATGGATCACCTGACCACTTGACCACTTGACCACTTAAAAATCAGCCTGTATGAAAAAAATCCTTCTCAGTCTCTTTCTCCTCATGTTCTTCGGTTATCATGCCGGGGCGTGCACCAACTTCCTGTTCACCCGGGGAGCGACGACCGATGGCTCGGTCATGATCACCTACTCGGCCGATTCGCACACCCTGTACGGCGAACTGTACCACTGGCCTGCCCGCGACTGGCCTGCCGGATCGATGCTCGACGTCACCGAATGGGATACCGGGAAACCGCTGGGAAAGATCCCCCAGATAAAGCATACCTTCAACGTGATCGGCAACATGAACGAACACCAGGTCTCCATCGGCGAGACCACCTTCGGCGGCCGCGAAGAGCTGGGTGAACAGCCGGGAGCCATTGTCGACTACGGCAGCCTGATCTACATCACCCTTCAGCGGGCCAAAACCGCGAGGGAAGCCATTCAGATCTTCGGCCAGTTAACCCATGAATACGGCTATGCCAGCAGCGGCGAATCGTTCTCCATCTCCGACGCCAACGAGGCCTGGATCCTCGAAATGATCGGCAAAGGCAAGGGAGAGAAGGGAGCCGTTTGGGTGGCCATGCGCATCCCCGACGGGTATGTGAGCGGCCATGCCAACCACCCGCGCATCACCCAGTTCCCGATGAACGACCCCGAAAACTGCCTCTATGCTGCCGACGTGATCACCTTCGCCCGGGCCAAGGGATGGTTCGACGGCGCCGATTCCGAATTCAGCTTCTCCGACACTTATGCGCCCCTCGACTTCAGCGGCGCCCGCGCCTGCGAAGCCCGCGTGTGGGCCATGTTCAACCGCATCAACTCCGACATGGGAAAATACCAGGATTATGCGATGGGCAACCTTACCTACGGAAAATGGGGATACTGCACCAACCGCATGCCCCTTTGGGTAAAACCGGATAAGAAACAGAGCGTGAACGACGTGATGAACCTGATGCGCGACCACTACGAAGGCACGAAAATGGACATGAACAAGGATCTCGGCGCGGGACCTTTCACCTGTCCCTACCGCTGGCGCCCCATGTCGTTCAAGATCGACGGCAACGCCTACGTGCATGAACGCGCTACATCGACGCAGCAAACCGGGTTCGTGTTCGTGTCGCAATCGCGCAACTGGCTGCCCGACATCATCGGCGGCATCCACTGGTTCGGAGTCGACGACACTTACACAACCGTATTCGCCCCCATGTACAGCAGCATGACGAAAGTGCCCGAAGCCTACAAAGTCGGCAACGGCGACATGCTCGTCTTCTCTCCCAACTCGGCCTTCTGGATCTTCAACCTGGTCTCCAACTGGGCGTACACCAAGTACGATTATATGATGAAGGACATCGTGCCCGTGCAGCAGGGAATGGAAAAGAAGTTTGTGACGGAGGTGAACGAGATCGACAAAAAGGCGGCCGAACTGTTCAAGACCGACAAGGCCGGCGCACTCCGGATGGTCACCGATTACTCGGTCAAGAACGGACAGGCCACGGTGAAACGCTGGCAGGAACTGTTCCAGTACCTCTTCGTGAAATACATGGACGGGAATGTTAAAAAAGAAAAAGACGGGAAGTTCGAACGCAGTCCCTACAACATGCCCGTGATGCCGTCGCAGCCCGGTTACCCGGAATGGTGGCTGAAGGAGATCGTGAAGGATCACGGCGAAACCATCAAACAGATCGGTCATTCATCTCATTAGAAAACACCCCGACATGGAAGAACAACCCTCCTCCTCCCGCAAGTACAGGATCTACCTGGCCGCCGCGGGACTTCTGTTGCTGGCGCTCCTGTTCTGGCTCTTTATCCAGCGTTCGCAGCTGATGAAACTGGTGAAGGAAAAAGAGGCGGAAAAGCTCGAGATGCAGCACAACCTCGACTCGCTGATGGCGGAGCATAACCAGATCAAGACCACCTATGGCGCCCTTTCCGATTCCCTCCGGGCCAAAGACAGCCTCATCCAGGCCAATGCGATGGAGATCAGAAAACTGCTCGACACCCAATGGGAATACAACATCATCCGCAAGAAGTTCGAGCGGCTGCAGAAGGTGGCCCAGGGCTACGTGCGGCAGATGGATTCGCTCTACACCGTCAACCGTGAGCTCACCGCCGAGAACGAGCGCATCCGCCAGGTGGTGAAGACCGAGCAGAACCGCAACCAGACGCTCATGAAGGACAAGGAGGAGCTGAAAGAGAAGATGAACCAGGCAGCCTACATCACAGCCTATAATGTGACCGCCACGGCCTACAAACTGAAGTCGGGCGGGGCGAAGGAGGTCGTGACCGACAAGGCGAACCGCACCGACCGCATCCGGATCTGCTTCACCCTCGGCGAAAACCCGCTGGTGACGGCCGGGAAACGGATGGTGTATATTCGGATCACCCGTCCCGACAACGTGGTGGTGATCAAGAGCAAGTACGACACCTTCACCTTCAACGGGCAGACGATCCCTTACTCCCTGCGCGAAGATGTCGACTATACGGGAAAGGCCGCCAAGATTTGCGTGGCGTGGGACAAGAAATCGGCCGACAAGCCGGCGATGAAGGGAAAGTACATGGTGACGGTGTTTACCGACGACAGGGAGATCGGCACCGGTTCGTTCGAACTGCGATAACAGCGACCCAATGCGTATAGGCATTTTAACGGCCGGCGGCGATTGCCCGGGCATCAATGCGGCCATCCGGGGGGTGGGCAAGACGGCCATCCTCGAACACGGCATGGAGGTGATCGGCATCTCCTCCGGTTTTCTGGGACTGATCAACGAGGAGTATGTCAAACTCGATGAGAATGTCCTCTCCGGCATCCTTACCCTGGGCGGCACCATCCTGGGCACCTCCCGCGAAAATCCTTTCAAGAAAGGGAGCACCTTCAACGCCATCGACAAGCCGAAGCTGATCAAAAAGCACTACCACGAGCTGGGGCTCGACGCCCTGGTGTGCATCGGCGGCAACGGCACCCAGCGAACGGCCGCACAGCTTTCGGAGGTCGGGCTGAACGTGATCGGGATCCCGAAGACCATCGACAACGACGTGTGGGGCACCGACATCACCTTCGGTTTCGATTCCGCCCTGTGGATCGCCACCGAAGCCATCGACCGGCTGCATACCACCGCCAACAGCCACAAGCGCATCATGGTCATCGAAGTGATGGGCCACCACGCCGGCTGGCTGGCGCTCTATTCGGGCATGGCGAGCGGCGGCGACGTGATCCTGCTGCCCGAGATCGAATTTGATGTCAATGTGGTCGCCCGGTGCCTGAAGAAACGAGCCATCAACAAAAAGCCCTATTCCATCGTGGTGGTGGCTGAAGGGATCGTTACCCCCAAGGGCGAATCGGCCGGCAGCTACATCGCCAACAGCATCAAGGAACTCACCGGCCTCGAAACCCGCGAGACGATCCTGGGCTACATCCAGCGCGGGGGCAGCCCCTCGCCGATGGACCGCGTGCTGGCCACCCGCTACGGCGCCTATGCCGTGGAACTCATCGCCAAGAGGAAGTTCGGCGAAATGGTATCGCTCAAAGGCGACACCGTCACTTCGGTACCCCTGGCCGAGGTCGGCGGGAAACTGCGGCTTGTCCCGAAAGACCACTCCCTCATCGAAAAGGCCCGGAAGATGGGGATCTGTTTCGGGGGAGAGAATTGCTGAGTTCTGTTTGACGGTTAAATCCGGATCATTTTTTTCGTATCCACTATCTTTCCGCTTATGATCAGGGAATAATAATACATTCCCGGTAAAAGACCGGAAAGCGAAACAGTAACTTTGTGAATTCCCTCCGAAGCATTCTGTTGGGGAATCCTGATCAGCGTATGGTTGAAAACATCGGTTATTTCCAGCATGACATCCCCGGGTGCGTTCAGTTTATAGTAGATGTCGGTGCTGTTTATGACCGGGTTCGGAATGTTCTGCAGCAATTCCCCGGCCTTCAGGTTCTGCAGCCGGCTTAACAGCGTTTTATCAGCGGGTTTTCCCGGTAACAACGCAACGAGCGAATCGTGGTAAGGCAGGTATTGTTTCCATGATGTCCGTTTGAATTGGGGCAATGCGCCGGTATAACCCGATTTGACGGGATTATTTTCCATCAGGAGATACACATGGGCCAGGTCCAGGATCGCGTAAATGCTGTCCGCTTCCGAATCGGGATTCAGGATTTTGTCCTCCAGCCAGGCGATCTCTTCCGGCCAGTTTTCAACCTGTTCATTGCATCTGACCGCCAGATAACTGCCGATCCGGGTCAAATTGCTGTCGGCAAGGATGGAGTCACCGGTCAGATAGTATTGCTGCAGCGAAAGGTAATCGTTGCCCGCAAGCTCCTCCACGGCGAAAAGTTCCTTGAGGGATGCCTGGGCCTGAACGGAATGTGGATAGAGTTCGACGATGGACCTGAAAGTAGAAACAGCCGAAAAGTACTCTCCCGAATCACACTGGCTGATGGCCAGCGAGTAGAGGTCGATGGGCGGATCAACCGGGCCCGGGTTGCCGGGACACCAGGCGGGGGTCCAGTTGTAGGTCACATTCGTTCCGTACAGATCCTGAACCGGGTTGAACTGATTGCCCCAGCAGTTATACGAAATGTTGAATGCAACGGGATTCGGAGGATTGTTGATGTACCGGATCAGCGGATCGATGTTCCCTCCGGCATTGTCCTCGTCAATGATCTTGTTGTAATAACAGGCCACCGGGAAGGAACCCGGGTAGATATAGATCTCCTCCCAGTCGCAGTCGCTGATGTTCTGGGCCATGCCGTCACTGCCAAACAGGCTGGCATTGGTACAGTTTCCCATGACAACTCCCCACTGGTCGTTATGAATGTTATTGCTGGAAAGATGGGCAATCGTGCTGCACAAATGAATTCCTTCGCGGCAGTTTTTAATGTGGTTTTGCGAAATGCTGTGATAGTTTGAATATTCACTCCCCGCATAACTGATATCGATAGCGCTCAGGAACAAATTGTCAAACGTGTTGTATTCGATCTTGTAGTTCTTGTACCCGTTCACCAGGAGACGTCCGCCAACCGCCAGCGTATCATTGGTAAAGTTGCAATGGTGCACATAGGCCAGCCACTCCGGGTGGGCTTTTGGATTGGGGTTAACCAGGTTCACCGTGGCACCTTGAAAGGCAGATTGTGAGATCGTAACATTGCCGCCCTCCGACATTACAGCACAGTACCATTGGTTTTCGAAGTGATCGAAGGTGGTATTGCTGATCGTCAGTGACGGGCATTCATTCCAGATGACGGCGCTCTTGAAAATCGCATGATCAATGGTCGTTGGAGGGGCATTCACCGAGAAATGAAGGCCGTCGAAAGGTTGTTGAGGGTCCATGCTTGAAAACACGACATTCTGGCCGAGTTCGAGCGCTCCGTCGGCGATCGTAACGCTGTTCTGACTGCTTCCGTAGAGTTCGACACTATCCTGAAGATTCAGCGTTGCACCGTCCTGGACCATTATCCCCGCATCGTTCAGCAGGTACACCTTCGACTCTGGACCAAAGATGAGCGCGTTGTTGCCGGGAATAGTCAAACTGGCTGTTATTCCGTAAATGCCGACGTTCGGTTCATTGAGCAACAGGTCGTCGATCGAGGAAACCAGGTTGGGATAATTCAGCGAGGTTTTCATCCCCAGCCCCTCAATCCCCTCGCCGTACAAGGGATTTTCGTTTTGCGACAAGAACTCAGCTTCCCATAAACTGGCCTCTTTAACGGAAATAACATTGTCATCGTTTATATCCGCATCTGTTAATGGAAATGGCTGGTTTGGGTCATTATAAAAGGTTCGAAACTGTGGTGTCTGACCATTGGTTGAACTGTACATATGAAGATTGAATTCGCCGTGGCAACATGGAATATTGTCCCAGATGTCATTTTCCTCATATCCCCAGGTAATATAGGTCCCAAACTGGTTTTTATCGTCGGCCCGGTTGGCTGTATAGCTCACACCTGCACCCGAACTGAAGATCACATTCTCCTGGCCAGCAAATTTTTCCCAGAAAGATCCCCCGGAACAGGGCTGCATCCAGATGACTTTTTTTGCTGCCGGGATCGGGTTGATCAATTCGGCAAACTGGGTCGCCGTCATAATTCCGTCATTCAGGTAGAAAAAACCCTCCCCATTGGCCAGCCATCCGTGACTGAAAACCCAAACGAACAAGAAATCATGTTCGTTCATGGTCTGCTGTAACGGTTGAAAAACACTGACAACGTGATTAAACTCCGCCGATCCCATTGGAAATGTATTGTTCTGAGTGTACCTGGGCGGATAGTTTGGATATTGAAATGGATCCCCTCCTGCATAAAGCACGTGAATATTTTCTTCCTGATAGTTGAATTTCAGAAGAATCTCGTGCAATAAATATGTGTCATTCCAGAATTCATTGCTCTCTCCTCCCCCATTCCATTGATGCTCCTGCGGAACCACTAATTCATCTCCGGCAGGGTTCGGGTTCCCGGTGATCAGGACCGCGTACTTTGTTTGACCGTAGGCCAAATAATTACATAGCAGAAGGATCGTTACAACGATTTGTTTCATTTTATTCATATCTTTTACAATTAAAATAGCCAATTGTTAACCGGGAGAGGATCATTGCACGGTTTAAAACAGGATTATTCCCGGTTTTCGAATCCTTCCGGGAGGAAGATTGCTTTCAGGCAGGATACTTTCCCGCCATGCCGGATCTGAACCAGATAGATTCCCGGTCTCAGATTCCATTCGCGGATATCGGCAGAATAAGTAACGGTTCCGATGGAAGACGTTCCGTTGAATATCATCCCGGCCGGCCGGCCGAGGTAATCGAGCAAACTTATCGTCATCTCCCGGGCACGATTCACATTCAGCCTGACAGACAACTTTGCGGAGAACGGGTTCGGAAAAATGGAAAAATGTATGGATGGGGTTTCCTCTGATCCGGCAGGCAGGATATCTTTCTTAAAAAACACCACGCTCCTGGTATTATCATTGTATTTCTCCATTCTCAATGTAACGAGATAGAGAGAAGTATCAACGGATTTCAGCAGATTCCGGTCATAAACCAGGCTCCCTGTCACGATCACCGTTTTCTTCAGGGGAAACTGACCCGAAGAGTAAGCCACCAGCTGATACAGGCTGTCGTTTTTCCTTTCCGTATTGACAATCTGCACATCCCCGTTAAAATCAGTTGTCATTGCAACGTCTGTGGCATCCCACGAGATCATTTGGGGGGGCGTCAACTGTGAAGGGGTGGTTTCGGCAAAGTAAATGGCCTCCTGGTAACTGGAAGTATCCTTCCTGAGTTGTCCCCAGGCATAAGCAGGAAGAGTGTCAACGACCAGGCATACATCGCTGCTTTCTCCTCCCAAGGTATCGCTGAGCTCCACTAACCCGCTCCACACCCCGTTGTTCATGGAAAATGCAACCACCCGGTTATCCGCATTATACTGCCCCTTTCCGTGATGGAGCCCGATACAGTGCAATTCATTCTGTTCTCCGATAACCAGCCTGTGTAAGAAATGCATGTCATGGTCGTAAGGGTATGGCTGGCAGTAACCGCTCCATATGCCATTTTCCTGAGTTCGGTACACAATATTCCCCCGGTACCAGAAGCAAAATATCTTGTTATTAGAGTCAATCGCCAGCCGGTTGTGCATGGCCGGTCCCGGCAAACTGTCGGAAATAAAAACGGGAGCGCTCCATGTGCTCCCGTTATAATGAATATAGGCGATTTTGGTAGCCGTGTAATCGCCGGTATTGAAATCGTAAGTGACGTGCAGGTGATTGAGGTTATCGGAGACGATATGCGGATTCGCCATCCACCGGATGGTGTTCAGGGAAATGTCGCGGGGCGCTGACCAGGTATTGCCCTTGTCGGCCGACCGGGAATAGTATATTTTAAAGTAATTCTCTCCCAGTTGGTGTGACCAGACGCAATGGATCACGTGTGATCCGTCGACAGTAAAATCGGGTTTATAGTTATACCCCCCCGTCGAGATAACTTTCGGACCTGACCACTCCTGCGATTGCCCGGAAATGATGGCCAGGAACAAAAACAACTGTACTATGATCAACCGCATTCCGGGAAATGAAACGTTGCCCTGATCGCGGATCTTCCCGCTTGTTTCATGTGGTGGTGACTTCTTTTCCGGATTTCCTGTTATAAAAAATGAATAGGGGCTTATGTCTGTGTATTACCTTTTTCCGAAAAACAGGGGCCGAATATAATATATTATTTTCGATTTACCTAATTTTTTTATATCTTTCTTTTACCACGTTCTTTAAATGAGTTCCTTATTCATTCGAAAACAGTAGTATTTCCTATGCCTTACTCATTGACAAATCCATACATGAACATGAATCCTGCATCCCGATCTTTTGCTCATCGATCCAGCGCGGAAGACGGGGATGGGCAGCCGACTTTTAAACTTGCAGGCAGAACCCGCACTCATTACGATCATTCTCCTGCTGATCATTGACCTATTATTCATTGTGTTCGGCTCCTTCAGGCAGAAAGATTGCTTTCAGGCAGGATACTATCCCTCCATGCCGGATCTGAACCAGATAGATCCCCGGCCTCAGATTCCATTCGCGGATATCGGCAGAATAGGTAACGGTTCCGATGGAAGACTTTCCGTTAAATATCATCCCGGCCGGCCGGCCAAGGTGATCCTGCAAACTTATCGTCAGATCCCGGGCACGATTCACATTCAGCCTGACGGACAACTTTGCGGAGAACGGGTTCGGAAAAACCGAACAGTCAATGGGTTTTACTTCTTCGCTTCCGGTCGGCCTGATGGAGCGCCGGAAGAAGACGATACTGCGTGTTTCCGCATTGTATTTTTCCATTCTCAGGGTAATGAGATAAAGTGAGGAATCGACCGATTTCAGCAGGTTTTCCATGTAAACCAGGTTTCCTGTCGCAATCACCGAGGTGCTCCATGGAACCTGTTCAGAAGAATAATAGGACAGTTGATTCAGACTATCGGATTTCTTTTCTGTGTCAACGATATGTATATGTCCGTTGATATCCGTTGTCACCGCGGCAGCGTTGGCATCATTCGACAACAACGTGGGTGGCGTCATCCCGGAGGGGGTTGTTTCGCGGAAAAAATTCACTGTTTGATGAGCGGCATTCCCTTTGCCAATTTGTCCCCAGGTATACACAGGCAGATTGTCGCCAATTAGTCCTATGTCGCAGTTTTCCCAGGTCAGCGTATCGCTGAGTTCCTGCAACGAACTCCATTGCCCGTTTTTCAATGCAAAGGCAACTGCCCTTTCATCATAGGCCGTTTGCCCCTGATAATGATGATAGCCGACACAGTAAAGGTCATTACCTGAATTCACTACCGTACGATTGACGCTGATCACATGCTGATTTGAAGAATAGGGCTGGCAATAATTACCCCATGAACCATTTTCCAGAGTTCGGTACACTATATTCCCCCTGTACCAGAAACAATAAACCATGTCATGATGATCGATCGCCAGCCGGTTGTGCATGGCCGGTCCCGGCAAACTGTCGGAAATGAAAACGG